>CAYTJD010000060.1:0-36468 GCA_964438005.1 uncultured Solibacteraceae bacterium
GCGTGAAAGACGGATTCACCTACCCCGTGGTGGTCTACGATCACGATGAGGGTCACGCGGTGAGCGGCGGCTTCGCCTATCACGGGCGCATAGCCGCGCTCAGAGGTAAGTTCGTGTTCGGCGACGTCCCCACCGGACGCGTGTTCGCCTCCGACCTGGCCGCCATGAAGAAGGCCGACGACGGCATTCCCCGCACCGTTGCCCCGGTCGAAGAGATCCAGCTCTACGTGCGCGATGAGAATGGGAAGCGCGTCGACGTCTCCTTCCGCGATCTGGTCGACAAGACCATGGGCAAAAAGATGCCGCGCGCCGATCTGCACCTCAGCCACAGCCACGACGGCGAATTGTTCCTCACCTCGCGCCAGGACGGCATGATCCGCATGCTCGTCCCCGACGATGCCGGCGCTCGTTCCGTCTCCGCGAAGCGGTAAGCTCGCGATCCATCGATAACGCCATTTGCCGAACAGAATCCTCAACCACGTCAAGCACTTACAGATTCAGTCGGCCGGCTTCGGGCGTCCCGCCCGTTACTCTGTAGTCACAGAGCAATATGTCCAGCATTCGTCAAATCGAGGCGAATCGTCGTAATTCGCAACTCTCCACGGGTCCTCGCACTCCGGAGGGCAAAGCCGTCTCCCGCTTCAATGCACTGAAGACCGGCATTAACGCCAACGGGCAGGTCATTCCCGGAGAAGATCCGGCCGAACTGGAAGCGATCGCCGCAGGCTATCACCAGGATTGGGCACCAGCCACTCATTTGGAATGTTTCTTGGTCGATTCCCTCGTTCGCGCCGATTGGCTGCTCCGCCGCCTCGCCCGGCTGGAAGCGGAATTGTGGACCCACCACATCGAGGAAACCCGCAAGAACACCATTCCTCAACCCGAGCAGAACGCTCTCCTTGGCCACGTGTATGCTCGCTCCTGCGATCCGTTCACCCGCCTGCAGCGCCGCATCGATTCCGCCGAGCGCTCGTACTTTCGCGCGCTGACGCAGTTGCAGCGCCTCCAAGCCAACGCTGAGCCCATAACGGACCAACAGCCGGCCCCCGGCTTCCAGCCCCAGGCCTCTGAACGTCAACTCCCGGTCTCTGAATCCGGTCCTCCGGCCCCTGACCCCCAGCCCTCGGCCCCCACCCTTGTCCCGGAAGAATTGGCTTCGTTCTGCCGCATCCTCGACCAGCCTGGTGTCACCGGTGACCGGCTGATACGCTGAGATTTGCGTCACCATCCGCTTCTCAAGCCGTACCTCGCTCTGGTCGCCGTGTGTTTCTTCTGGGGCACGACGTACCTCGGCATCCGGATGGCGTTGGAATCGTTCCCGCCGCTGGTCCTGGTTTCGGTACGGTTTCTGACCTCCGGGTCCATCCTGGTGGTGTTCGCTTGGGCGCGCGGCCTTTATTTGCCGCGCGGCCGCGAGTTGGTTTCCAACGCGTTTAGCGGACTTCTGCTGCTGGGGATTGGCAATAGCTGTCTGGTCTTCTCCGAAGTGCTTATCCCGAGCGGCATGGCCGGATTGATCACCACCATCTCGCCGTTTTGGCTGGTCGGAGTCGAGGCCCTGCTGCCCGGCGGCGAGCGCCTCCATGTCCCCACCATCGGCGGGATGATCGTCGGACTTCTGGGCGCGTCCCTGCTCTTTACCAACGATCTCGCCGGCCAGACCATCGATCGCAAACTGCTCGACGGCTTCCTCCTCCTTCAGATCGGTATGGCGGCTTGGTCGTTCGGATCCATCTATCAGCGGCGCCAGTCGGGCAAAGCGCACTCGGTGATTGCGGGCGGCGTGCAACAGCTGGCCGCCGGCGTCATTCTGCTGCCCTTTGCGATCGGAATTCGCGAGCACGCGATTCACTGGAGCCCGCGCGGAGTCGCCGCGCTCCTGTACCTCGTCTGTTTTGGCTCCATCGTCGGCTACAGCTCCTACATTTACGTGATGGACCGCCTTCCCGTGGCCGTGGTCTCCATCTATTCGTATGTCAATGCGATTGTGGCCGTCGCGCTCGGCTGGTTGTTTTACCGCGAGCCGTTCGGCGTGAAAGAGGCGGTCGCGATGGTCGTGATCTTCGCGGCGGTAGCGGTTGTAAAACGATACGCCCGCCCCGCCCACTGAGATTCGACTACCCGCCCCCCTGTTCGCGCCGCAGTTGGAAGCCATCCTCCGCAATCTGCGCCAACAGGATCTCGGAATTGTGGCCGTGCAGCCGGAAGATCTGGCAGACCAGGTCGCACACGCTCTCATGGCCGCGCTCGAAGAAGACCACAATCGAGGGGCCGGCGCCACTCAGCGCGCAGCCCAACAGGCCGGGCGCGCGCAACTTGAGAATCTCGTCCAATCCGGGCACCAGCGCCGCCCGGTACGGCTGGTGGAACCGGTCTTCCAGAGCAGCGGGAAACGCGGCGGTGGAACCAGTGGCCAGCGCGGCCACCAGCAGTGCGGCCCGCTGCACGTTAAAGACGGCGTCGCGCGCGCTATAGCAGTCGGGAAGTACCGATCGGGAATGGGGTGTCGGTAATTCGAAATCCGGCACGACCACGGCCACGTTGATCCGTTGCGGTAAATTGAGACGCACCGCGCGCGCCACCCCCCCGGAATCGATGCCGCTGGCCACGATCGAGCCCAGAATGCACGCGGCCACGTTGTCGGGATGGCCTTCCAGCCGGGCCGCCTCATCAAGCACCCGGAGCGGCTTCCATTCCAGCCCCAGCAGTTGGTCGGCGATCACCACTCCCGCCGTCAACGCAGCGGCGCTTGAACCCAGTCCCCGGCCGAGCGGGATGTCGTTATCGATTTCCAGCTCGATCGGCGGCATTTTGAGGCGATGATTTTCGGCCACCGTCACGGCCGTCCGCCAAATCAGATTATCGGCCCCGGTCGAAATGCGATCCGTGTCCCTGCCCAGGATGCGGATCGACAACGCCTCGCTGGTACGGAAGCGGCACGTCAGGTACACCGCAAGGGCGAGTCCCAAAGTGTCGAATCCAGGCCCGAGATTGGCGCTCGAAGCCGGCACCTTGACGGTAAACCACGACATAGATTGCGATTATAACGTGCATGCGGACCTAAACCCTTTGTTCGGAACCGCCGAAGATATCGGTGATGCCAATTCGCTGGGCCGTATTTTTCCTGTGCAGCGGAGCGCTCTGGGCGCAACCTGCTTTCGATGCCTCCGTGCAGACATTAGTTGTGGAGGGCGCGTCGCCGGTCATATACGCCGGCTGGCCGCTTCCGGGCGGCGCCGCCTCGGCTCTGTTCCGGAGCGCGGATGAAGGCGCGAACTGGTTGCCGGTTTACCTGAACGAGCCGGGGCTGCCGCAGCCGTTTATCCGATCGCTGGTGGTCGATCCGACAAATTCCGCCATCCTATTCATTGCCACCGATTCGGCCCACGGCGGGATCTGGCGGAGCGCCGATAGCGGTGCCAGTTGGAGCGCCGCGAATACAGGCTTGCCCGCTGACGACGACGTCCAGAGCTTGTTTCTGCTGCGGTCCAACCCGCAACAGATGTATGCCCGGACCGCCCACAGCGTGCATAAGAGCACAAATGGCGGGCGTTCCTGGACGCACCAGGGCGCGCTCCCCGATGCCACTTCAATGTTTACGATCAATGCCGGGAACCCCTCCCATATGTATGCCGCCACCTCGGCCGGAGCCATTTATCACAGCGCGGACGAAGGGGTCGGCTGGCAATGGATGAGCGCTCTCCCGTTGCGGTATGGCAACAGCGCGGATTCTATTACCGACCTGGTGAGTGCTCCGCTTAACTTCATGCTCGTGTTCGCGGCCGTGCGCGGGCCATTGATGTGGATGGATAACGGTACCGGTGCGCAGCACATCGCCGGGCTGCAGTCGAGCCCGGATTTCGGCGTCTCCTGGACTAACATCGCCCCGGCCACCGAACCCTACTTCTTCTACCCCGATCCCACCGGCCGTTCGATGGGGTATTACACGTATCCGGAAAGCCACAACGTGTGCAAAACCGTCAACTTTCAGTCGCAGGTCTGGAACTGTGTTTCCGTTGGCGGCAGCGGACCGATACGGCTGTGGATTCAGCCTTCGGCGCCGGACACAATGTATGGCGGCGCGAGCGACGGCATTTACAAGAGCACGGATGGCGCGGCCACGTGGCGGCATCTGCAAGGCACAGTCCGGCCGTCGCTGGCCAAGCCCGTAGATCCTCTGAATTTCACCTTGATTGCGGGGACCCGTGGGTATCGCAAGCTGGATGTGCAGGCGCTGGAGAAGTCCGAATGGAGCATGCCGTTCACTGCTTCGACCAACGATAGTTGGCTTTCCCTAAGCGCCGCCAGCGGGACCGCGCCGGCAGCACTCCAGGTGAATGTCAACACCAGCGGGCTGGTGGAAGGCTCATACCAGGGAACCATCCAACTGGCGTCGCCGGTCGCCGCCAATTCGCCGATCAGCGTGCCCGTACGCCTTATCGTAACCGCGGCAGCGGCGCTCGGACCGGCATACGATTTGAACCCGTTCGTCGGTGCTGGGAAGCACGGTTTCGCAGGAGACGGAGGCAGCGCCTCGGCTGCGCTTCTGGCCGATGCGGCGGGCCTTGCACTGGATGGCGCGGGAAATCTCTATATTGCCGATTCCAGCAACCACCGGGTGCGCAAGGTGTCCTCCGATGGAGTGATCCACACCATTGCGGGCACTGGCGAGTTCGGCTTCAGCGGTGACAACGGCCCGGCGGTGGCGGCGCAATTGTGGCGTCCGGAAGGTGTCGGCGCATTCGGGACGAATGTGTACATTTCCGATAGCTTCAATTCGCGGCTTCGGATGATCAACGGGGCGGGAGTCATCAGCACCGTTCTCAGCGACGAGACGTCGGTTCCGGTCTGGCACCCGCGGGGAATTGCTGCTGATGCGTCGGGCAACGTGTTTATTGCCGATTCTACAAAGAAGAAAGTGGTGAAATTGGCTGCTAACGGCGCTGCAAAGACCGTGGCGCAGAATTTGAACGCACCGGCCGATGTGACCGTGAATGCTTCGGGCATACTGTACGTCGCCGACGCCGGTAGCCACCGGATTCTCAAAATCGATCTGGATGGAAACGTGACGCTCGTGGCGGGAACCGGTCGGCAAGGCTTTGATGGCGATGGCGGGCCGGCAACCGCCGCGTCATTATCCGCTCCGGAAGGAGTGGCGGTAGATCAAGCCGGGCAGGTGTACATTGGCGATACCGGCAATCATCGCGTCCGCGTGATCAGCCCGCAAGGCATCATTCGCACCGTGGCCGGCACGGGAACTGCGGGTTCGGGCGGAACCGGGGGGCCGGCGGCAGGAGCACAGCTCAGCCAGCCCAGCGATCTGGTGGTGTACGCTTCCGGCGCTCTGTATGTGGCGGACAAGGGCAACGATCGCGTGGTGAAGCTGACGCTGCAGGCTGGATCGGGCCCACGCATCAGCGCCGGGGGAGTCCTCAACGCCGCCAGCTACACGGCCGAGACCGCGCCGGGGGCGCTTTTCTCCATTTTCGGAGCCGAACTGGCCACCGGGGCCGAGCAGGCCACGGCGATGCCCTGGCCGCTCACGCTGGCGGGAGCTTCGGTCACAGTGAACGGAAGAGCCGCGCCGCTGTACTATGCCGGGCCGAACCAAATCAATGCCCAGGTTCCGTATGAGACGCCGCTGGGGCCCGTGCAGGTGATCGTATCGATGGGGCAGACTTATAGTGCTCCGGCGCCGCTGACGGTGAATGTCGCGGCGCCGGGAATCTTTCAAAGCTCACTCGGCCGGGCGCTGGCCCAGAATGCCGACTACAGCTTGAATGGACCGGAGAATCCAGCCGTGGCGGGCAGCGTGATCACGGTGTACCTGACGGGGCAGGGATTGCTGGACCATGCGATTGCCACCGGCGCCGCAGCGCCCCTGGAGACGCTGTCGAAGCCGGTGTTGCCCGTGGCGGCGACGATGGGGGGACAAGCGGCGGAAGTTTTGTTTTTGGGGATGACGCCGGGGCTGGTCGGACTGGCGCAGGCGAACGTGCGGATCCCGGCGCTTCCGGAAGGGGATCACCCCCTGGTTGTAACCGTGGGAACCAGCGCGAGCGAGCCCGCGCTGATTACGGTGCGGCCCTAAAACGGCCCTTCTTACTTGATTTCGAGAATTTCTTTTTCTTTCGTTTTGGAGGCCAGATCGATCTTGCCCATGTAGCCGTCGGTCATCTTCTGAATCTCGTCGTGTGCGCGCTTGTCCTCATCCTCGGTGATCTTCTTGTCCCTTAACAGTTTCTTCACCGACTCGTTGCCGTCGCGCCGGATATTGCGCACGGCAACGCGGTGATGCTCGGCCGCCGCGTGCAGCTTCTTCACCAGTTCCTTGCGCCGCTCCTCAGTGAGCGGTGGAATCGGAAGCCGGATGATCTTGCCATCGTTGGCAGGATTGAGGCCGAGATCCGAGATGCGGATTGCCTTCTCGATCGGCCCGATCTGCGACACGTCCCATGGCTGGATGGTGATCAGGGAGGGTTCGGGGACGTGCAGGTTGGCAAGCTGGTTCAACGGGGTGGGCGTCCCGTAATAGTCCACGCGGATCTGATCGAGGATGCTGACCGAGGCGCGCCCGGTTCGGATCGACGCCATCTCGTGCTGCAAGTCCGAGAGCGCCTTCTCCATTTTCGACTTCAGGAACGCTTCAACGTCTTTCACTGAATTGAAATTCTGAGTGGACGGGGCGGTTGGTTGCTCTGCTTTCATAGACGGTTGTCTCCGAAAATCCGGCTCGTGGCGGCGATTCCCTGCCGACAATCCGCATTATACCTCGTGGTGCGCGTCAACCCATTCGGAATGTGCAACTTGCTGGCTGCGGCCGGGGACCGGCTGATATCCTGGGAGCATCGCTACCGCCCTCAAATCCAACCTGCGCGTGGTAATGGTGGCGACCCGCAACCCGGTCAACCTGGGCGCCGCCGCACGCGCCATGGCGAACTTTGGTTTTTCGCGGTTGCGCGTAGTGAATCCGTACGACGTTGCATTTCGGGAAGCGCGATCGGCCGTCGGGGCGGCGCCGCTGCTACGGACGGCCGAAGAATGCCGGACGATTGCCGAAGCTGTGGCGGATTGCCGGTTGGTGGTCGGCACGACTTCGGTGGGCCACCGCGAACTCCAGCATTCCGTCCGGCGCCTCGAGTATGGTGCACGCCTGATTCGAAAAGCACTGGCGCGAGGGCCCGTTGCGCTGCTGTTTGGCTCGGAAAAATTCGGCCTTTCGAATGAGGACCTGAGCCATTGCCAGTGGCTCATGCGCATTCCGACGGTCAGCCAGAATCTTTCGATGAACCTCGGGCAAGCTGTGGCTCTGTGTCTCTATGAACTGGTTCGCGATTCGAAAGCGCCGGCCGTGAAGCCTGAGAAGATCAAGCGAGCTCTCGCTGCGGAAAACGAACAGATCACCGCGCTCCTCCTCGATACCTTGCGCCTCAGCGGCTACGTGAATCCGGTGACTGCGAACTCCACTGAGGAAAAGGTGCGGCGTCTGATGCGCCGCCTCAATATTACGGGGCGGGACGCGCCCGTCTTACTGGGAATGCTGCGGCAGATTCTCTGGAAGCTGGGCTAGCGAGGCTCGCCGAAGCGGCCCCGGCCTTCTCTCTTTGGCGGCGCGGCGCCGCCGAAAGTCAGGGTGACATCGGCGGTGTGGTCTTCGGCGTTCACTTTGACGTCGGGCTTGGTGTCGCCGAGGTTGTCGAAGAGGCCTTCTTCACGAACGTGGTTGAGGAATGTCTGCGGATAGTCGGGGTTGAAGGGCTTGCCTTCCTTGAGCGTCCAGATGCGCTTCATCTCGAAATCGCCGTTCAAGTCAAGTCCCGCAATGGTCAGCTTTCCCATCGTGTACTGCGCGCCGGCCTCGACGCGCACCGCCACAGTTACCGTCTTTTTGGCATCATCGATGATCCGGTTCGGCGTCAGTTTGGCATCGAGGAATCCGGCACGCCGCAGAGCCTGGCGCATCTTTTCGAGGCCTTCGCTGACCTGGTCGAAGTTGGCCACTTCGTCGGTTTTGAAACCGCCGGTTTTGATCAGCGAATCCGGGTTAATCGGGCTCGGCCCATCGATCGACACTTTGGCTAGGTTGAAGGCTTCGCCTTCCTCGACGCCAACGAGGACGTGTAGACCTTGCACATCTTTGGCGGGCTCGGTGCGCACCTGCAGGAACTTCACGCGGAGGTAACCGCGCGCCTCGTAAACGGGCCGAACCCCGGTATTGAGGAGTTCGCGAAAACGATCCTCGGTGTACGGCTGGCCCACTGCTACGCCACCGATGGCGTCGCGCAGCACATTTTGAGGGACGCCCTTATTGCCGTCGAACGTAACCTGGGCGACCGAGGGATAGTTGCGCGCCGGGCGAAAGACGATCTCGAACTGATCGGTTCCGACCGGCATCAGCCGCGCCGCGAGTTTTTCCGGATTGCCTTTCGAGGCGGCATACTCCTGAATCCATCCCACGAAGCGATCAAGCACCACCTTGGTGGCGGGCATTTTCTTTGTGGAGAACAGCGGATCTTTAGCGCGAAGGACTTGTTCGACTTCCGCCGTAGGCACACCCAGCGCTTCGAAGCGAACCGGGTAAGCGGGCTCGACTTCAGTCACCTGAAAGGTGGCGACGTACCCTTTCTGGTCCGGCCCGGGCTCGAACTTGTAGCCCACGGTTTCGAACGCTCCGCTGGCCACCAGGCGGTCGCGCGCGGAGTCAAATTCCTCCTTGCCGGCCACCTGCCCGAGTTTCAGGCCGGCCACGGCCAGGATCTGGTCCGCGCTATAAATACGGTTACCATCCACCAGGAGAGAATCGATCGGCCACTTGGTCGGAGCGGGCGCCTCTGCCTTCTTCGGAGCCGCCTTGCGGGTGGCCGGCCGCGGCTGGGCGAATCCGGCCTCGGGCGCCAGCATCAGAAGAATCAGCAGCCATTTCATATCTTTATGTTAGACGCATGGCGTGAGACGGCGGTGACAGCAGGTAGAATGGAAAAAGTGTCCTACGATTTGATTGTGATTGGGAGCGGCCCCGGGGGGTACTCCGCCGCGATCCGCGCCGGCCAATACGGCCTGAAGACCGCGCTCATTGAAAAACAAGCCAAGCTGGGCGGGACCTGCTTGCTGGTGGGTTGCATTCCCACCAAGGCGCTGCTGCAGACCGCGGATGTCTGGGAGCGATTTGTCCACGCCGACAAAGAAGGCATCCAGTGCGAGAATCCGCGGCTGGACTACCCGAAAGTCAAGGATCGCAAGGACGGCATCGTCAATAAGCACTCCAACGGTGTTGGCTTTCTGTTGAAGCGCGCCAAAGTCGAGCGAATTACCGGCTACGCCACTCTCAAGGGGCAGGGTAGGGTAGAGGTGAAGTCGGATTCGGGCGTGCAGACACTGGACGCCAAGAACATCATTATCGCGACGGGTTCTGAGGCGCGGATGCTGCCCGGGCTGCAGGCCGATCCGGAAACGATTCTGACGAATATCGAGATTCTGAACCTGACGGAAGTGCCGAAGAGTCTGATTGTGGTCGGCGCTGGAGCGGTGGGTGTGGAATTCGCGTCGATCTTCCGGCGGTTTGGCACCGAAGTGGTGGTGATCGAGATGTTGCCGCGCGTGGTGCCGGTGGAGGACGAAGATGTCTCGAAGGAGCTCGACCGGGCGTTTCGCAAGCAGAAAATCCGGGTCGAAACGGGAGCGCGCGCGGAGAACATCCAGAAGATCGGCAAATGTGCTCGTCTGACACTGACTACCAAGGACGGCAAGCAGGAACAACTCGAGGCCGAAAAGCTTCTGGTGGCGGTAGGCCGGAAGCCGAACACGGAGACCATCGGGCTGGAGAACACGCGGGTACAGCTGGATCGCGGATTCATCAAGGTGGGGCCGTACCAGGAAACCGGCGAGCCCGGCGTTTATGCCATCGGCGACGTGGTGGCGGGTACGCCGCAGCTGGCGCACGTGGCTACCATGGAAGGAATGATCGCGGTGGCGCACATGGCAGGGAAGCCGGCGACGCCGATCAACAAGAATCGCATTCCGGGCTGCACCTACACCGAGCCGGGGATCGGCAGCGTCGGCCTGACTGAGGCGCAGGCACGCGCACAAGGCTTTCAGGTGCGCGTCGGCCGGTTCCCGTTCGCCGGCAACAGCCGCGCCACGATCCTCGGGAAGCACGAGGGCTTCATCAAAGTGGTTTCCGACGAAAAGTACGGCGAAATTCTCGGCGTGCACATTATCGGGCCGGAAGCTTTTGAGTTGATCGCCGAAGCCGTAACGGCGATGAACGCCGAGGCCACCGTGCAAACCATGATGCAGACGATCCACGCTCATCCGACGCTCTACGAGGCGGTGGGCGAAGCATTCAACGCCGTCTACGGTCTATCGATCAATGCGTAGTTGCCAACTGAGGGAACTCGGGCGCATCGATTACAGCAAGGCGTTCGAACTGCAGCGACAGCTGGTTGCCGAACGCAAGCAAGGGCTCATTGGAGACCAGCTTCTGCTGTTGGAGCATCCGCACGTAGTGACACTCGGCCGCAATGGCCATAGGGAACACCTGCTGGCTAGTGAGGAAATTCTGAGCCGGGCGGGGGTCTCGTTCTATCCGACCGACCGCGGGGGAGATATCACGTATCACGGCCCCGGGCAGCTCGTCGGTTATCCGATTCTGGACTTGCGGGAGTGGAAGCGCGACGTCGTGGGCTATGTTCGGGCCATCGAGCAGGTGATCATCGACATGCTGGGTGAGTATGGGATTGCCGCCGGACGGATTCCTAAGCTTACTGGGGTGTGGGTGGAAGAACGCAAGGTCGCGGCGATCGGGGTGCACATCAGCCGGTGGGTCACGTCGCACGGATTTGCGCTGAACGTGAACACGGATTTGAGCTACTTCCAATACATCGTCCCCTGCGGATTGACCAAGCCGGTCACATCCATGGCTCAGCTGGGATGCGTAGCGGATCTCAGCGATGTCTCGCGAAGTTTGGCCCAACATTTTGGCCGTGTTTTTGACTGTGAAATGCTGCTCGAGACGCCGGTGCTCGCAGGGCCAGGAGAATGAGAGTTTAACTATGACTGATGTCGTGATGCCCCAAATGGGCGAAAGCATTGTAGAAGGCACGTTGACGAAATGGCTGAAGAAGCCAGGGGAGCACGTGGAGCGCGACGAGCCGTTGTTCGAGATCTCGACCGACAAAGTGGACACGGAGATTCCGTCGCCCGCGGCCGGAACGCTCTCCGAAGTGCTCGTGGAAGAAGGCAAGACGGTGGGGATCAACACCATCGTGGCGCGGATCGAAGACGGCGGCAACGGCGCGGGCGCGCGTGCGAAGCCCGCACAACAGGCTGCGCCGCCGGCACAGCAGCGGCCCGCGCCTCCGCAACAAGCGCCTCCGGCGCAGGAAGCGATCCAGCCTCCGCCTGTGGCTGCCCCCCTGGAAGAGGCGGTTCCGGCGACAGGGCCTTTGTCGCCCCTGGTCCGCAAGATGGTGCGCGAGAACAATATCGATTTGGGCCAGATAACCGGAACGGGATCGGGCGGGCGGATCACGAAACAAGATATCGAGGGGTATCTGGCGCAGCGGGCCGCGCCGGCCAGGCCTACCGGAGGCAAGATTCGGGACGAACGTTCCGCCGCCAGCGTTACGGAGCCACCGGTGGCGAAGGCGGCGGCTCCGGTAGTGGCGCCGCTGCCTCCGGCTGGTCAGGCCAAGACGCGCATCGAGCCGATGAGCACGATGCGGCTCAAGATCGCCGAGCACATGGTGATGTCGAAGCGGACTTCCGCGCACGTCACCACGATTCACAAGGTCGATATGACCAAAGTGGCCAAGCTGCGCGAGCGCCACAAGGCGGCCTTCCAGGCTCAGTACGGCTTCTCGCTGACCTTCCTGCCGTTCGTCACGCGAGCCGCTGTGGTGGCGCTGCGCCAATTTCCGATTGTGAACGCGTCGATCGAAGGCAACAACATCATCTATCACAACGAGATCAACATTGGGATTGCCGTGGCCTTGGAAAACGGGCTGATCGTCCCGGTGATCCGCAATGCTGATGAGAAGAACGTCCTCGGGCTGCAGCGCTCCATTGCCGATCTGGCGGCGCGGGCGCGAGCGCGGCAGCTCAAGCCGGAGGAGGTGCAAGGCGGCACATTTTCCATCACCAATTTCGGCAGCTTCGGCAGCGTCATCGCGACTCCAGTCATTAACCAGCCGCAAGTAGCGATTCTGGGCGCCGGCATGGTGGAGAAAACGCCGGTCGTGATCGACGACGCAATCGCGATTCGGTCCATCAGCTACGTTTCGCTGACCTTCGATCACCGTCTGATCGATGGCGCGCTCGCCGACAAGTTTGTGGCGAAGGCAAAGCAGGTGCTCGAGGACTGGTCGGAAGACGTCTTGTAAGCACAATGCGCGTGCTCGCTCTGGTTGCGGCCGCCGGGCTGGGCGCAGTTGCCCAGCCGGTGCATCCCCTGACGCCTTTGAGCGCGCGCGAAATCCGCGCGGCGTCCAAAATCCTCCGGGATTCGGGCCGCCTGCCCCGTGGCGCTGAGTTCAGCGTTCTTACTCTGGATGAACCGCCCAAAGAGGCTGTGCTGCACGCAACTTCGGTTCCGCGACGAGCTTATGCCGTGATCTACGATCGCGCGGGGAACCGTACGTGGGAGGCGGTAGCCGACCTCGGGTCCGCTCGCGTGGATTCGTGGAAAGAGATTCCCGGAGCGCAGCCTCCCATCACGGGTGAGGACTCGGAACTCGCTGAGCGCATCGTACGAGGTGATCCGAGATGGGTACGCGCCATGCGCGAACGCCGAATTCGCGATTTAAACGGAGTGGCCGTGGTGACCTGGTCAGCCGGCTATTTCGCGCTGCCCGGTACCGAGCAGGGGCGTATCGTGCGCGCACTTACCTACCATCGCGGAGAAGACGGCAACTTTTTCGCCCATCCCGTGGAAGGCGTGGTAGCGCATGTCAACCTGACCACGCGCAAGATCCTCGACTTCGTGGATATCGACAGGGATGCTCCGGTGCTTCGGCAGAACGCCAGCCTGGAGGCCGAACCGTTCCGGGCCGCGCCTGCTCCGCTGATGATTACGCAGCCGGAGCCTGGATTTCAAATCGAAAACGGCGAAGTGCGCTGGCAGAAATGGCGATTCCGCTATGCGCTGGAGCCCCGAGAGGGGCTGGTGGTCTACACGGTTGGATATGAAGACGACGGCCGTGTGCGTTCCATTCTCTACCGTGGATCGTTGTCGGAAATGGTGGTGCCGTACGGCGACCCGGGCGCCGGCTGGTTTTTTCGCAACAGCTTCGATGCGGGTGAATTGGGATTGGGAATCACGGCAAGCCCTCTGCGGCCGGGCGTGGATTGTCCGATGAATTGCACCGTATATAACGCGGTCATGGCCGACTCCGCGGGCGAGCCGCGCGCGATGCCGCGCGTGGTAGCACTGTATGAACGCGATGGCGGAATCGCCTGGAAGCACGGCCCGGAAGCGCGCCGGGCGCGAGATCTCGTCCTCGGGTTCGTCTCGACGGTCGGCAATTACGATTATGGATTCGACTGGATCTTCCACCAGGACGGGACACTGGAAGTTCGGGTCGGGCTGACCGGAATCATGGCGGTAAAGGCGGTTGCGGACGGGCGTGATGATCCTTTCAGCCATATGGTGGACCGGAATCTCGTCGCACCTCATCACCAGCACTTCTTCACTTTCCGGTTGGATCTGGATGTAGATGGCGAGCGCAACCGGGTGGTCGAGTTGAACAGCAATCCGTCACCTGCGGGCAAGAATAATCCGTATGGCGGCGCGTTCACGATGAAAGAAACGCCGCTGCGCAACGAACGGGAAGCGCAGCGCAACTTGAACCTCGCCACCAGCCGTCGCTGGGTGGTAGTCAATCCCGGCGCGACAAACGCGCTGGGGCATGAAACCGGCTATGCGCTGGTTCCCGGCGCGAACGCCATTCCTTTCGCGGCGGCCGATTCGTGGGTGCGCAAGCGCGCCGGATTCTTGAACGCACATGTGTGGGTGACGCCGTATCAAGCGGCGGAGCGCTACGCGGGCGGCGATTATCCGAACCAGAGCCGGGGCGGCGATGGGCTCAGCAAATGGACCGCGGCGAATCGGCCCGTCGACAACACCGATCTCGTGCTCTGGTACACACTCGGGATCACGCACAACCCGCGGCCGGAAGATTGGCCGGTCATGCCGATGGATACCGCCGAGTTCAAACTAATGCCGTGGGGATTCTTCGCCCGCAACCCGGCTTTGGATTTGCCGCCGGCCCGATAACATGGAATCGCGAGCAACGCAATCGACAATCGGTCATAGGCGGACGCGGTATGCGGCGTTCCTGCTGCTTGCCGTCACGATCAACGTGGTGGATAGCGCGATCACGCGCTGCATCGCGGATCCCGGCAAACGCGCTTTAGTCGCTGCTGCCGCCTCGGCCGATCTGGTTTTGGTTGTATCGGTTCTCTATTACTGGCTATTGGTCCGGCCGGGGATTCGCGGGCGCGGGAGTTTGGCGCCCGTCCTCCTGTTGGGCGCGCTGCACGCTTCGATGCTCTATCCCGACGCGCGCTTGCCGGCGGTCTCTGTTGGCGGCATGTGCGAAGCGGGGTTAATCGGTTACCTCATAGCGCAAGTCCGGAAGGCTTCGCGGCGCCAGGCACACGAGAAGGATCCGGTCGATGCGGTGCGCTCTGCGCTGGAAGCGGTGTTGCGGGCGCCGGCAGCCGCAAGGCTGATTGCGCTGGAGTTGAGCGTCCTTTATTACGCGCTATTTTCCTGGCGCACACGGCCGCACATTCCCGCGGGCGCGCGAGCTTTCACGCTCTACAAGAAGAGTGGCCCCGTGGAACTGTTTTATGTGATTGCACTGGTGAGCCTGATGGAGGCTGTACCCGTTCACCTGCTGATCGGCCACTGGAGCCGGCTCTGGGCGTGGATTGCCACGAGTGTGAGCCTCTACGGCATGGTCTGGATGATCGGGGTCGCGCGCTCGATTTCGCTTCGGCCGCCGCTGGTTGGGCCGGATTATCTGGATCTGAAGTTCGGGCTGCTTTTCCGGCTCCGTTTGCGACACGGGGACATCGCGACCGTCCGCCTCGCTGGCGGGGCCGAGGCTACCGGAGCCGTGGCGCTCCCGCGAGGAAGCCAGCCGAACGTTTGCATCGAACTGACGCGAACCCTTGATGCCGAGGGCCCGCTCGGAATCCGCAAAAAGGTGAACCGGATTGCCCTCGCAGTGGATGGAGATCCGGATTTTCTACTCGCCCTCGGCTAACTTCTTTAGCTTTCTTAAATAAAGACAACCAGACAAAATCAACGGTTTTCCCCTTCCCGCGAGGCTACAATGAGGCTTCATGGCAAACGCCTTGAGCATTCGTCCGGACGGCGCTCTGGACTTTTTGTCCCTGGGAGCCCTGGTCCATCGGCTGGACCCCGGACTGATTCCGTTTCGCAAAGCCCAGCAGTGCCAGATTCACGTGAGCGGAGGGGAATACAACTGCGCGGCAAACCTGTCGGATTGTTTCGGATTGCGAACAGCGATCGCATCCGCGCTGGTCGATTATCCGATTGGGGATCTGATCGCCGAGCGCGTCAAGGCCATGGGCGTAAAGCCGTTTTACAAGCGGTTCGCACATAACGGTGTGAACGGCCCGAACATGGCGACGGTCTACAGCGACCGCGGCCACGGTGTGCGCGCGCCAGTGGTTTTCTATAACCGGGCCAACGAGGCGGCTGCGCAGTTAAAGGCGGGCGACTTTGACTGGCAGACCATCTTTGCCGCTGGCGTGCGGTGGTTCCACAGCGGGGGAATCTTCGCGTCACTCTCGGCAACCACGGGCGAGCTGATTCTGGAGGCGATGCAGGCGGCCAAAGCAGCCGGGGCAATCGTCTCCTTCGACCTCAACTACCGCGAGAAGCTGTGGAACTTATGGGGCAGCCGCCAGCGCGCCGTGGATGTGATGCAGCGCATTGTGAAGCACGTCGACGTCCTGGTGGGTAACGAAGAAGACTTGCAAAAAGGACTCGGCATCGCCGGTCCGGAAGTGGCGGTTTCCTCGCAACTCGACCCTTCCAGTTTCCTTGCGATGATTGACGCCGTCGTGGAGTGGTGCCCGAATATCCAGGCGGTCGCTACGACTCTTCGGGAAGTGCACTCCACCAGCCGGCACCAATGGGGCGCGGTCGCTTGGGTCAAAGGCAAGAGCTATGCCAGCCCCACGTGCGAGTTGGACGTGTTCGATCGTGTCGGCGGCGGGGACGGCTTTGCATCGGGATTCTTTTATGGCCTTCTCGCCGGCGAGTCTCCGGAGCAGGCTGTGCGGCTGGGCTGGGCCCATGGGGCCCTCCTGACCACCTTCCCCGGCGACACCACCATGGCCACGCTCGACCAGGTTCGGGCATTCGCCCATGGCGGCTCCTGCCGGATTCAGAGATAGTCTGAGTTTCCTGAGCAGAATCAGCCGGCTGGCTTACTAACTCTAGTAAGCGTTGCCCTGGGACGGAGTTTCCCGGACCATGGTAAAGGAGCGACTCATGGGCCTGCGCAGCTTTCTCGAACAGCAGTTCATCGACGTTATTCACTGGACCGAGCCCGACACCGGCGTGTTGGCTTACCGGTTTCCCATGTCGAATACCGAAATCCAGAGCGGCGCACAGCTCACTGTGCGCGAGTCGCAAATGGCGGCATTCGTGAACGAAGGCCGCATCGCCGACGTTTTTGGCCCGGGATTGTACACGCTCACCACGCGTACTCTGCCGCTGCTGACAGACCTCAAGAACTGGGATAAAGAATTCAAGTCGCCTTTTAAGAGCGACGTGTTTTTCTTTTCGACGCGGTTGCAGATAAATCAGAAGTGGGGCACGGCTACGCCGATTACGATTCGTGAGAAGGAATTCGGCGCGGTCCGCGTGCGCGCTTATGGCATCTATTCGTACCGGATCGCTGACCCGCGTGCCTTCCTGACCAACGTGAGCGCAACTCAGGAGATCTACCACGTCGAGGACTTGGAAGGACAACTTCGCAATACGATCGTGGCCAAGATGACGGAGGTGATCGCGCCGGTCGAAGTCCCCTTCCTGGATATGGCCGCCAACCAGGGCGAATTGGCGCGCAAGGTGGCCGACCAGATGAAACCGGCCTTCGCGGCCCTCGGACTGAGTCTGGAAACCTTCGTGATCGAGAACCTATCGCTGCCGGACGATCTGCAGAAATTTCTGGATCAGCGCATCAGCATGAACATGGTGGGCGATATGGGAAGATACACCCAGTTTTCGGCGGCGCAGTCCATTCCGATTGCGGCGGCAAATTCCGGAGGCGGTGGTGCGGGCGCCGGGGTAGGACTGGGCGCCGGCATCGCCATGGGCCAGACTCTCATGAACGCTGTCAAGACCGGGACGACGGGGGCTACGCCGCCTGCAGCCGAAACCAAGTTCTGCCTGGAGTGTGGAAAGTCCATTCCCCGGCCGGCCAAATTTTGCCCGGAGTGCGGCAAGCCGCAGCCCCAGAATTGAGCGCCGAATGTACTGTCCCAACTGCGGCGCACTCATGCGCCTGGCGGAGAGTCTAGAGTCGCTGCGATGCGAATATTGCCAGAGCGTCTACACGCCCCAGCCGAACGATGAGGGCGTTCGCCCGCTGGGTGTAGAGTCGCAATTAGCCTGCCCAGTCTGCGCCGTGCTGCTCGAACAAGCCGGACTAGCGAGCCATCGGATCCTCTATTGCTCGCGATGTCAGGGGATGCTGGTTCCGATGGACGAATTCGTAGCGTTGATCGAGGAACTGCGCTCCCGCCACGCCGGCGCGGAATACGTCCAGGCGCCTGCGGACCGGACGGCTCTCGCGCGCCACATCCGCTGTCCGAAGTGCCACGAGCCGATGGACACGCACTTCTACGAGGGCCCCGGGAATGTTGTCATCGACGACTGTTCCCACTGTTTTCTCAACTGGCTGGACGAGGGCGAACTGATGAAGATCGTTCACGCCCCGGACCACCTGTACGCGGAAGACAAACTGCGCCGGTAAATCAGCAGCTAGAATATAGAGGTTGTGTCGACGGGAGGAGTTCGCTGATGAACGACTGGGTGTATGCGCAAGGCCATCCATCTGAGCAACTGGCGCGATTGCATTACTTTTCCATGCTGAAGAAGACGGAGGCCGGCGGCGAGGTCGAGTTCACAATTACCGTGAAGGAGTATGCGACCCCGAAGGATGGCGCGCTTGTATTTTTCGCTCAGGCCGATAAGCAGACCAATCAGAATGTAGCGGCATACACGCCGTGCGGATGGGGTAAAACGATGCTCGGAGCGCTTCAGGAGTGCGTTCGGGAGGTCAACCGCTTTCCGTATCACGAACAGGATTCTCAGGCCGCCAAGGCGTGAGCCGGGCCTTAGCTCGCTAGCCGGTTTCCGAGCGCTTGGTCCAATTCCGCACGGAGTTGCCCAATCCGGCGCTCCAGTTGTTGCCGTTCCTGCGCCGGCAGCGTGCGCATCAAATTCAGCAACACGGCCGCGCGCGCGTACGTGCGCTCCGCCTGCTCTCTCTCTCCGCAACCGAGCACTTGATAAGCCTGATTGAGGGCCTTCTCCACCAGGAATTTCAGGTCGCGATCCGTCTTCAATCGAAGTTCGATGAACTTCTCGCCTGCTGTTCGGATCGGGGTCGGCCGGATGTCAGTACACATGCTTTGCCTACCATAAATAGACGTACGCAATCTGAGTTTGGTAGTTCGGTGATCGTAGGCCCTCACCGAACCGCGACCGCAAGGAGTGGCGTCTCAGCAAGTTCTAGCTCCCCCAAGCCGCACTTTCCCGGCCCATGTTTCAAAGATAGGGGGTCCCCCGATTGGAACTGGTCGCGCATGTGCCAGCTTAGTAAACACAAGCCGGTTGGTTAACTATCGCGAGTCCGCGCCCGATAACGGAGCGTTTTTACCACGTAATAAGAACTGGCAGCTTCCCCCGGGGATACCTCTAAGTCGTTGATTACAAGGGCTTGGGCTGTGGCCATTGAGATGCAGTTGTGGCCTCTTCGGGGAAGGGGTCCAAATCGTATGTTTAGATGGCGTGGGTATGCCTCTCTGCTGCTGTTTGCCGGGGGGCACCTTCTTGCGCAGGACGGTGAGCTGGATAGCTCTGACCGGGGCTTGACTTTCTATGAGCGGTTCCAGGGCAGCGTGAACGCACTTGGCGCCGTGAATGACCTGGATAGCAGTGTCGGCTACAAGTTCAATTCGCATTTTGGCATCGATGGCGGCCTGCCAATTTACTTCGTCCACGCTTCGAGTTCGAGCGCTGGAACGGCGGCGGCCGGAGCCACATCGCCTACTTCTTCCAATGGCATCGGAAACGTGTATGGCCAGGCGCGGCTGACGTTCGCCAATCCCCTTCTGAATTACGAATCAACTCTGACCGGCACAGCTCCCACCGGAGACAAGGCCAGTGGACTTAGCACCGGCCATGCTACGGTTGACTGGAGCAACTACTTCGATCACAGCTTCTCCAGCCTGACGCCGTTCGTAACGATCGGGCTGGCGAATTCGGTTTCCGACACCATGTTCTTCGTTCGCCCATACACAACCTATGGGCTGGTGACTCACGTGGAGGGGGGCGCCAGGTACCGGCTTGCTCGCATCGTAAGTGTCGGGGCGTCACTGTATGACGTGGCTCCTTCAGGGCAGCAAACCGTGGTCAGCCGTATCGTGAAAGCGAACCAGGGAACCGTTACATCCAGCCGGAAAAACCACGGCGCCTTCGAGACCGCCAGCGTCACCACCGGCTCTTCCAATATCGCCAGCGACCGCGGGTTTTCCACCTGGGTTCAAGTGCAACCGGTCAAGACACTGGGCTTTTATGGGGGCTACTCGCGCAGTACACAGTATTCTCTCAATACGGTTTTTTTCGGTGTAAGTCTGAACCTCGGTAGCGCAGTGCGCTCCCTGGGGATCTGATGCAAAGCGTTATCGAACATTCAATCAAGTTAGGAGGACCTATGAGACAGCTTTCAGTCTGGACGGCTACGTTGACAATCGGTACAGCCCTGACGGCCGGAGCTTGGGCTCAGCACGGCGGAGTCCATGGCGGCGCCGGACACGAACCGCACGACTTCCCCACCGATCACAGTCCGCATTCGCAGCCGAGCGCCAACTTCGTCAATCGCCTGAGCAACAATACGAATCTTGCAAGCCGCCTCCAGCCCCTACTCCCTGCCGGAGAGACTCTGAAAGCCGCGGCTACGGGTTTCAAGAATCAAGGCCAGTTCGTTGCCGCGCTGCACGTCTCCCATAATCTCAATATTCCGTTCGACAAGCTGAAAGCGGAGATGACTGGTTCCGAGCACGATTCTTTGGGGCAGGCTATCCATGACCTGCGTCCCGATCTGACCAGCAAACTCGTCAAGAACAACGTGAAACTTGCCGAGAACCAAACCAAGACCGATCTTGAGGAGTCCAAGGAGCCGCCCGAAACAGCCAGCAATTAACCGAGAGATTTGTGGCAAACGGGGGATGACGGCACGGCGAAAATCGGGCGCCGTGCCGGGCGGCGCGGAACCCGGTTGTTCACCGTACCGAATACGAGCTCAACACCTTCATGTAATTGACGCGCTCGAATGCCGCCGGCTGCGGGACCGCGTTGCGGCTCATGCTGCCTTGCATCTGCTTGATTGAGTCGTATTCGTGCTCGCCCATCCAGATGAGAAGCTCGGTGGCCAGCGTGTCGAGGTAGTTGATGCCGCGCTTCAGCAGCGCCGAGGTCATCATCGCCACCTTGGCGCCGGCCATCATAGCCTTCACCACATCGGTGGCGGCGTGAATGCCGCCTGTCAGCGCGAGGTCGGCCTTCACTTGCCCGTATAGAACCGCGACCCAATGCAGCCGGAGCAGCAGCTCATGCGGACTGCTAAGAATCAGGTTGGGCACTACCTCCAGCGATTCCAGATCGTAATCCGGCTGATAGAAACGGTTGAAGAGCACCAGCGCGTCGGCGCCCGCCGCGTCCAGCTTGCGGCCCATATTGGCCATCGAGCTGAAATACGGCCCCAGTTTCACAGCCACGGGGATCTGTACTTCCGCCTTGATCGCCTGGACGATTTCAACGTACCGCTGCTCCACCTGTTCGCCGGTGACATCCGGATCTACCGGTATGGAGTAGATGTTCAACTCCAGGGCGTCCGCTCCAGCCTGCTCGATCCGCCGCGCATATCCCAGCCATCCGCCTTTGGTGGTTCCGTTCAGGCTCGCTATGACGGGGATCTTGACTGCCTTCTTGCAAGCTCGCACATGCTCGACGTATTCGTCCGGCCCGCGCACCCAGCCGCTCATTTCGGGGAAATGGGTCACCGATTCCGCCGAGCTCTCCGAGCTCTCGATCAAAAAACGGTCCAGATCGTCGCTTTCGATTTCGAGTTGCTCCTCAAACAGCGATTGCAAAACCACGGCGGCGGCGCCGGCATCCTCCATGCGGCGGATGTTGCCCAGGTCCTCGCACAGCGGCGAAGCGGACGCGACCAGCGGATTCTTGAGCTTCAATCCCAGGTAGGTTGTGGAAAGATCAATCGTCTTGGCAAGGTCGATCATTTCTTTTCTCCCCCGTTGACCGGCATATGTGCCCAATAGTCGTAGAGTTTCCAGCGGCTGGCGACGTCCTCTTCCGCCAGCGCCAGCAGCTTTTTCGCCTGATCGGGACTGCTCTTGGCGAGCATCGTGTAGCGGGTTTCGTTGTACGTATAATCCTTGAGAGGCACGCTGGGCGGGCGCGAATCGAGCAGGAACGGATTCTTGTGCTCCGCGGCCAGGCTCGGGTTATAGCGGAACAAGGGCCAGTACCCCGAATTCACCGCGGCTTTCTGCTGATCCATACCGTGCTGCAGGTCATAGCCGTGAGCGATGCAATGGCTGTAGGCAATTAGCAGCGACGGACCATCGTAGGCTTCCGCCTCCAGGAAAGCCTTGACGGTCTGCATGTCGCTTCCGCCCATGGCGATGTGCGCGACATAGACCGTGCCGTAGCTCATCGCCATCATAGCGAGATCTTTTTTCCCGGTCGGCTTGCCCCCGGCCGCGAATTTGGCGACGGCGGCGCGCGGCGTCGATTTCGATGCCTGTCCGCCCGTGTTGGAATACACTTCGGTATCGAGCACCAGCAGGTTCACGTTCCGGCCGGTGGAAAGCACGTGATCGAGGCCGCCATAGCCGATGTCGTACGCCCATCCATCGCCGCCGACGATCCACACGCTCTTTTTGAGCAGCATGTCGGCTACCGACAGCAGATCGCTCGCCTCCGCCGTTCGCAGTCCCTCGAGCTTTTCCTTTAGAAGCGCCACGCGCTCCCGTTGCGCGAGAATTCCGGCTTCGGTGCGCTGGTCTGCGGTTAATAAGGCCTCCGCGAGTTCATCTCCCAGAACGGAGCTGAGCCGTGCGACCAGGGTCCGCGCGTAATCGGTTTGGGAATCGACTGCCAGCCGTAAACCCAGCCCGAACTCCGCATTATCCTCGAATAGCGAATTCGACCATGTCGGACCACGTCCTTCCGCATTGGTGCAGAACGGCGTAGTCGGCAGGTTGCCGCCGTAGATCGAAGAGCATCCGGTTGCGTTGGCGATCAGTGCACGGTCGCCGAAAAGCTGGGTCATCAATTTGACGTATGGTGTTTCGCCGCAGCCGGAGCAGGCGCCGGAAAACTCGAACAGGGGCTGTAACAACTGAACGTCTTTCACCTGGCTCAACGAGAGCGCCGCCCGCTCGGTCTCTGGAATCTTTTTGAAGAACTCCCAGTTGGCGGCTTCGGGCTCGCGCAGCGGTGGCTGCGGCGCCATGTTGATCGCGCGGTGCTTCACTTCGCTCTTGCTTTTCACCGGGCAGAATTCTACGCACAACGTGCACCCGGTGCAATCCTCCGGCGCCACCTGTAACGTATACTTCCTGTCCTTCATGTCCTTCCAGCGCGCGGGCACGGCTTTGAAAGTAGGCGGCGCTCCGGCGAGGAATTTTTCGTCGTAGACTTTGGCCCGGATGACGCTGTGCGGGCAGACCAGCACGCATTTGCCGCACTGAATGCACAGCTCTTCGTCCCACACCGGGATTTCGAGCGCAATATTGCGCCTCTCCCACTGCGCGGTTGCACTCGGAAACGTGCCGTCCACGGGCATCGCGCTCACTGGCAGGTCGTCGCCTTCGCCGGCGATGATCTTGGCCGTGACCTTCTGCACGAATTCGGGCGCGGCGGCGGGGACCGGCGGTCGAATATCGAATGCCGAAGTGATCTTGCCCTTGACAGGAACTTGGTGGAGATGGCTGAGTGCCGCGTCCACCGCCGCAAAGTTTTTCTGCACGACGCTCTCGCCGCGCTTGCCATAGGTCTTCTCGATCGTGTGCTTGATCGCGGCAATCGCTTCTTCGCGCGGCAGCACGCCGCTGATCGCAAAGAAGCAGGTCTGCATGATCGTGTTGATCCGCGCGCCCATGCCCGTCTTCTTGGCCACGGCATAGCCGTCGATCACGTAGAACTTCAAATTCTTCTCGAGAATCTGGCGCTGCACCGTGCGGGGCAGGTGATCCCAGATTTCGTCCGGCCCGTAGCTGCTGTTCAACAGGAAGGTCGCTCCCGGCTCGGCTGCCTTGAGCATGTCGATCCGTTCCAGGAACGAAAACTGATGGCACGCCACAAAGTTCGCCTTCGTAATCAGATAGCTTGAGTGCAGCGGCCGAGGCCCGAACCGCAGATGGGAGGTTGTGATCGCCCCGGACTTCTTCGAATCGTAAACGAAGTATCCTTGCGCGTAGTTATCGGTTTCCTCGCCGATGATCTTGATAGAGTTCTTGTTGGCGCCTACCGTGCCGTCAGCGCCCAGTCCATAGAATAACGCCCGCACGGTGCCGGGAACTTCCGTGGAAAACTCTGGGTCATACTCCAGGCTTGTATGCGTGACGTCATCTCGAATGCCAATGGTGAAATGATTTTTCGGTGAGGTCTTCTTCAGCTCGTCAAGAACCGCCTTTACCATTGGCGGGGTAAATTCCTTCGACGAGAGTCCGTACCGCCCGCCAACTACCTTCTTACCGATGCCTAGTTCCGCCAACGCGGTCACCACGTCGCAATATAGCGGCTCTCCCGGCGCTCCCGGCTCCTTGGTGCGGTCCAGAACCGCGATCGATTTGGTGGTCGCCGGCAGCGTTCCGATGAAATCCTGAATCGAGAATGGCCGATAGAGCCTCGCCTTCAGCACGCCGACCTTCTCTCCGGCTGCTGCCAGCGTCTCCACCGTTTCGTGAGCGACTTCGGCGCCCGACCCCATCAATACGATCACCCGTTCCGCATCCGGCGCGCCCACGTAGTCGAACAGGTGGTATTGCCGCCCCACCACTTTCGCGAACTTGTCCATCACATTCTGCACGATCGTGGGCGTCGCCAGGTAGAACGGATTGCAGGCTTCACGTGCCTGGAAGTACACGTCGGGATTCTGCGCCGTCCCCCGGATCACGGGCCGGTCGGGCGAGAGCGCGCGTGCCCGGTGCCTCCGCACGAGCTCGTCATCGATCATCGCCCGCAAGTCCTCAACCGTCAGTTGTTCGACCTTGGCGACCTCGTGGGACGTCCGGAACCCGTCGAAAAAGTGGAGGAACGGAACCCGCGACTCCAGGCTCGCTGCCTGCGCGATCAACGCAAAATCCATCACCTCCTGGATTGAGTTAGACGCCAGCATGGCAAAGCCCGTGGAGCGGGCGGCCATGACATCGCTGTGATCGCCGAAGATCGAAAGGGCGTGAATCGCCAGCGACCGCGCCGCGATGTGGAACACGGTCGGCGACAGTTCGCCCGCGATCTTGTACATGTTGGGGATCATCAGCAGTAGCCCTTGCGCCGCCGTGAACGTCGTGGAAAGCGACCCGGCCTGCAAAGCGCCGTGCAGCGCCCCCGCCGCCCCACCCTCGCTTTGCATCTCGATCACGGTCGGGATCGTGCCCCAGATATTCCGCTTTTGCTCCGCGGACCACTGGTCCGCCCACTCGCCCATCGGCGAAGAAGGCGTAATCGGATAGATCGCGATCACCTCGTTGATCTGGTGCGCTACATACGCGGCGGCCTCATTGCCGTCGAGAGTCACTTTTGGCCGGCTGCTGGGCAATGTCTTGTCTCCTTCTCAAACAATATTATAAGGCCTTTTTGTCGTAAAAATCTACAGCCGGAGGAAATGGACCCGTTAGGAGTGAAATCCGGTGGCTGTGAGGTCCTTGAGATGGCGGTAAACCAAGGCGATCGGCAGTCCCACGACGTTGAAATAGCAGCCGTCGATTTTTTCGATGTATTTGGCCGCCAGGCCCTGGATTGCGTAACCCCCGGCCTTGTCCATCGGCTCGCCGCTGGCCACGTAGGAGGCGATCTCGTCCGGCGTCATCTTGTTGAACCACACGCGGGTGCTGGCATAATCGCTTCGCCGTTGCGCACTCCGGCGGAGGCAGATACCGGTCAAGACCTGGTGGACCCTGCCCGATAACGTTTCCAGCATACGGCGGGCGTCGGCCGCGTTGGCCGGTTTGGCCAACATCTCGCCGTCGCTTACGACCGTTGTATCGGCAGCCAACACCGTCTCGGTCGCTACCGCATCCACGGCCATCGCTTTTTCTTCGGCAAGCCGGCAGACGTACTGCTCCGGCGCCTCACCCGGACGGGGAGTTTCATCGATCGCGACCACGCGAACTGTGAACGGAATTCCAGCCAGACGCAGAATTTCCGCGCGCCGCGGAGACTGTGAAGCGAGCACGAGCACCACTTTACTGTAGCGCCGGCGGTCTTTCCGCCGGTGTGTGTGTGTGAACGCACCGCCGGCAAGATCGCGTTGTTCCTCGCGTGCTAGAATGATTCCTTCCACGCACATGGAGCGAGCCAGCAAGCTCATTCGAGGGCTGAACCTGCCCGCCGATGCTGTTTCCGCGGAAGATCTGGCGCGGGCGGCTTGGCCGCAGGCTGTCGGCCCTAAAATCGCCTGTCATACTCGCGCCACCCGCATGGTGCGGACGCGCCTGATTGTCGAAGTCGAAGATAAGATCTGGCAACGCCAGTTGTTCGTCCTCACACGCCACATTCTCACCAATCTCGAAAAAAATCTAGGGCGCGGCGTCGTGGAGGATTTGGAATTCCGGATCGTCCCGCGCAGGCGGGGCCCCCATGTCGCCGATCAGCCCGTGAGCGCGCCAGCTGACGAGGCCGAGCGCATCGAGGATCCGGTTTTGCGCGGCATCTATCGCGCCTCGCGAAAAAGGGCGCTGGCGTGAGAATCACAGAGGCCGAAGTGCGCTATGTGGCCGGTCTGGCCAACCTGAAGCTCAGCGACGCGGAAGTACGCAAGTTCCAGGCCGATCTGGACGGGATTCTCGAACACGTCGCGCGTCTGAACGAAATCGACACTAGCGGTATCGAGCCGATGGCGCAGGTTCTCTATGACGCGGAAGAGACGGCCACGCTCCGCCTCGACCAGCCCGCGCCGCCTCTGGGTAACGCCGCCGCGCTCAGCAACGCGCCACAACCCGGCAGCGGCTATTTCAAAGTCCCTAAAGTCATCGAACGCTGATCATGGATGTTTCGTCGCTTACGATCGACGCCGTGAGGAACGGCCTGCTGGCGCGCCAATTCACCGCGCGCGAGCTGGCCGGCGAGGCTCTCCGATTTGCCGAGGCGGAGAACCCGAGAACCAACGCGTATCTGCGGCTTGCGCCCGAAAGGGCATTGGCGGCGGCGCAGCGTATCGATGACCAGATCGCGCGCGGAGAAGCCCTCGGGTCCTTGGCCGGCGTCCCCGTGGCCGTCAAGGACGTGATCCTGACAAAAGGCGTCATCACCACCTGCGGTTCGAAGCTGCTCGAGCGTTATGTCCCTCCTTATGACGCGACGGCGGTCATCCGACTGGAGCAGGCCGGCGCCGTCATCATCGGGAAAACCAACTGCGACGAATTTGCGATGGGATCGTCGAACGAAAACTCGGCGTTCGGTCCGGTCCGTAACCCGGTGGCGCCCGAGCGCGTGCCCGGTGGATCGAGCGGCGGTTCGGCGGCAGTCGTGGCGCAAGGCACGGCCGTGGTTGCGCTCGGGTCGGATACGGGCGGGTCCATTCGCCAGCCCGCATCCTTCTGCGGTGTGGTCGGCGTCACGCCTACCTACGGCCGAGTCTCCCGCTACGGTCTTACTGCCTTTGCCAGTTCTTTGGATCACATCGGTCCACTCGCCCGGACCGTCCGTGACACGGCTACGGTCCTGGGTGTGATTGCCGGGCGCGATCCGGCCGACTCGACGTCAGCTGGGGCTCCGGTGCCGGATTATACGGCCGCTCTCGATGGCGCGGTGAAGGGTTTGAAGCTGGGCCTGCCGCGCGAGTATCTAAAAGATTTGACGAGCGAGACCGGAACGTTTATCGCGCGCGCTGTCGAAACGCTGAAGCAGCTAGGTTGCGAAGTCCGCGAGATCAGCCTCCCGAATACGGACGCCGCCATTGCCTGCTATTACATCATCGCCACGGCGGAGGCCAGCTCCAATCTGGCGCGGTACGATGGAGTGCGGTACACCTTCCGGTCCGGCATCACCGACACGCTCCAGGATATGTATCAGAACACACGGGGCGAGGGCTTCGGCGCCGAATGCAAGCGCCGCATCATGCTGGGAACCTACGTATTGAGTGCCGGCTATTACGACGCCTATTATTTGAAGGCGCAGAAAGTACGCGCTTTGATTGCGCAAGATTTCGCCCGCGCTTTCCAGCAAGTGGACGCGATCGTCGCGCCTGTCTCGCCCTTTCCGGCTTTCCGTCTGGGCGAAAAAGTGGATGATCCGCTGGCGATGTATCTTTCCGACATTTTCACGATCACGGGAGATCTGGCCGGCATTCCGTGCATGAGCGTTCCCTGCGGCAATACCGCGGAGGGACTGCCGGTCGGCATGCAGATTCTAACGCGGCATTTCGACGAGACCACGATGTTCCGCCTGGCCGATGCGTTTGAGAAGGCAAGATCCGCTTGAGCGCCGGTCCTGTTCACAAGCTCAGAGGAGAAAAGGAGAGACGATATGCCATTCACACTGCCATCGCTGCCGTACGCGTTCGACGCTCTTGAGCCGCACATCGATAAGATGACGATGGAGATTCATCACGGCAAGCATCACAACGCCTACGTCACCAATCTGAACAAGGCGCTGGAGTCCGCGCCCGATCTGGCGAATAGGAACGTCGAGGACCTGCTCGCAAACAACTGCGCCGCGGTCCCGGAGGGCATCCGCACGGCCGTCCGCAACAACGGAGGCGGCCACATCAACCACAGCATGTTCTGGGGGATCATGAAGGGCGGTGGCGGCGGCCAGCCCGTCGGCAACGTCGCGCAGGCCATTAACAGCACCTTCGGAGGCTTCGACGCCTTCAAGGAAAAGTTCAACCAGGCGGCCACCACGCGGTTCGGCTCCGGCTGGGCCTGGCTGGTCAAATCTGGAGGCAAGCTTGACATTTATTCCACGGCCAACCAGGACAGCCCCCTGATGGAAGGAAAATTTCCCGTGATGGGCTTGGACGTGTGGGAACACGCCTATTATTTGAAGTACCAAAACCGCCGTCCGGACTACATCGGCGCTTGGTGGAATGTGGTGAATTGGCAGGAAATCGAGAACCGCTTCAACGCGGGCAGGTAACCAGAATTAAAACGGGCTGGCAAGAGCCAGCCCGTTCCTGAACGAATGTGCGCGTCGAGTTTAGCGGGCGGTAGATTGCCGCGTCCGGCGCCGCGCCGCAAAGAACCCGATCAGGCCGAATGCCAGCGAAAGACTCGCAGCCGGCTCTGGCACCCGTGTGATCTGTTCCTGGAATCCTCCCTGAAGGGGAGCATCCGGGTTGCAGGCGCCGCTGCTCAGTCTGGCACAGACCATGGTCGTATCGCTGACGATGCGGTAATCGGCCAGATACGTTTGACGCCCCGTGTCACTCGGGCCGAAACTCGAATACCAGTCTGCCGCCATCTCCAGGGCCGCGCTCGGGTCGACCCCTGGGGCGAACTGGTTCGGAGTGCCGTACGCCGTCGGGTCCAGGATCTCCCAGATGGCCAGTTGAATGCCACTGTTATAAGGGTCGCCCTGGCCCGCGAAATCGTACTGCGAGACCAGGTAAGCCGCCATCTCATACCTTGCGTAGGCGTCGGCATTGTTGATGACGTCGGCATCGTTATCGCTGTCGGCGTCTGTAAACGCGACTTTGTGGAAGTCAGCGGCGTTTAATTGCCCGAAACGGGTTGCACCCAGGGTGGTGGGGGTAATCGCGCTTAAGGTCGCGGAGTAGTTTTGAGCCGGCACCCAAATATCGTTGTTGAAATCGTTGCAATAGATTTCCAGGGGCGCGATCTGGTTCCACAGGGCGCTAGCGCCACCGCCGCCATTGTCGACCTGGAAGTTGTAGCTGAGCGTGTCAAGCCGGTCCGCTTTCGCGACACTGATCGCGAACACAACAAGCGCCACAAGCTGCGCCGCCTGGCGCCCGCGCCGGATTCTCAGTATGTTCCGTATACTCATTCGATTCGGTGCTTTCCTCATGATTGTTTCCAACTGAATTCTTTCATGTAAGTCCGCTAAGTATCAAGATCGTTTGTACTTATCCGATGGAGTCGTTGTACCGGTACAATTTCCTCGAATACAGGGCGTTCTAATTTGTCCTCTCGATTCCGGCCGGGGCCCAGCCTCGCCGCTCGACGACGGTCGAGCACCTAACCTATTGAAAAAAATCAAATAAGCGCTACCACCGCTGTCGTTCGGCATGACCCCCCGCATCCTGGCAGTAGTACTGTTACGAAACTGCGCCGGCTGGCAACATGCCTCGCACCATGCTCCGTCGGGCTCGCGAATTGCGGCGATCCGGGGGGGCCTTTGATTTTCAATCTCCAGTGTTGGACAATCGAGGTCTGCATTCAGGGGGGAAGCCGTGGCGCTCAGGGGCACACCGGAGACAATCGCGACGCACGACCTGGCCGGAACCTTTCGTCAGGACGACAAGATGGTTGTCGCACTCCTGGAGTCCGCTTCCCAAGCCATCATCACCGCCGATCGAACAGGCCGGATTGTGCTTTCGAATCGCCGCGCGGAAGAAATGTTCGGGTACACCCGCGAGGAGTTAATGGGCGCCAGCCTCGAAGTTCTGTTGCCCGAATCCCGCCGCGCCGCCCACCGGCGGGAACGCGACGACTATTTCATGCATCCGCGCGCCCGCCCGATGGGTATGGGCATGGATCTGATCGCGCGGCGCAAGGACGCCTCCGAGTTCCCGGTTGAAGTCAGTCTCAGCTATATCGAGACCGAGCAGGGTTTGTTCGCGATTGGATTTGTCACCGATATCAGCCGCCGGAAGGCACTCGAAGAGCAGCTCTTGCAAGCCCAGAAAATGGAGGCGGTCGGCAGGCTCGCGGGTGGCATCGCACACGACTTCAACAACATGCTGACCGTCATCTCCGGTTATGACCGCATGATTCTCGATGAGCTCCCGCCCACCGATCCGTTGCGCGAGTATGCGGAAGAAATCCTGAAGGCAGCCGAGCGAGCCGGATCGCTGACGAATCAGCTCCTGGCCTTCAGTCGCCGCCAGATTATTCAGCCGCGTCTGATGAACGTCAACGCCGTGGTCGGCCAAACCGAAAAAATGCTGCGCCGGCTCCTCGGCGAGGATATCCAACTGGTGTTCGAATTGAACGCCGAATCCGGCAACATCAAGGCAGACCCGAATCAGATCATACAGGCCATAGTGAACCTGGCCGTGAATGCGCGCGACGCGATGCTGACCGGCGGCCGCATTGTTGTGGAAACCGCCAACGTCCACCTGGACGAGAATTACGTGCGGACGCATCTGGGAGTGCAGCCGGGCGATTTCGTCATGATAGCGATGACGGATACCGGTCAGGGGATGGACGCCGTGACGCGCCAGCGCATCTTCGAGCCGTTCTTTACGACCAAGGAACAGGGGAAGGGCACCGGCTTGGGCTTGGCCACCGTGTACGGAATGGTGAAGCAGGCGGGCGGCGACATTTGGGTTTACAGCGAAGTCGGAAGCGGCACTACGTTCAAGCTGTACTTCCCGCGCGTGCACGAGGCAATCTCCGAGGTCACGGCAAGCGAGGTCGATCACCGGACTTTGGGAGGCGAGACAGTGCTGGTGGTGGAAGACGAAAATGCCGTGCGCGATCTCACGGTAAGAATGTTGAAGCAGCTGGGCTACGTGGTGTTGGCGGCGGCGTCCGGTTCCGAGGCCGTCGCGATCAGTAACGCCTACGCCGATCGCCTTGCTCTTCTAGTCACTGATGTGGTGATGCCGCAGATGAGCGGGCGCCAGGTGGCCGACGCCTTGCTCGCGGCGCGGCCCGACATCAAAGTGTTGTATCTGTCCGGCTATACCGAGAGCACGGTCATTCACCACGGTGTGCTGGACAGCGCCGTGGATTTCCTGCCCAAGCCCTTTAGCCGCGAGGCGTTGGGCCGAAAGGTTCGCGAGATTCTCGGCAGGCCCGGCCAGTCCGCCTAGAGACCCCGGAGCGCCGGCCGCGCCGGGAGCGGCAGGCCGATGCCGTTGCTTGACTTCTTGAGCAAGACATTCGCGACAACCCCATCGCTAATGAGGACGGCAGTTTCCACAAACTCAACAGAGCATCGCTGCAACTCCCAGCGAGCGCGCACGGGCGCCGGTTGCCGGCATCCTGGGTGACCCGCAGGCGGCGCTGGTGGCACAGACCTGGGACCGCGGATCGTTCACGCCCTTTTGCCTCTCGGCAAGAAAGTAGGCTCCGGTTGGAGCTATGCAGCGGTACCGGTCATTGGTCCGTTCATTGGCCGGGGCTCGCGGGCTGGTTCGTCCGCCTGGCTCATCTCTCGGCGAGTTGCGTGTGTCGGCGAATACCATTCAACCCCCAATCGAGAAGCATAAACCTTCCACGCCACCCACCTTTGGGCTTAGATGAAATCAGGGGGTAATAACATGAAAGTATTCGTCGCGGGCGCCACGGGCGCGATCGGGAGGCCCCTGATGTCGGCCCTGATGGCGGCGGGCCACACGGTGGTCGGAATGACGAGTTCCGCTCGCGGGCTAACGGTACTCCGGAACTACGGCGCTGATGGAGTGATGGCGGATGCTCTCGATGTCGGAGCTGTTACCACCGCGGTTGCCCGCGTGCGCCCCGATGCCGTGATCGACGAGCTCACTTCGCTACCGAAGGACTACACATCCGAAGCCATGCGCGCCGCCGCGGAGCGGGACCGAAAAGTGCGGCTCGAAGGAGGCGGCAACCTATACAACGCGGCGCGAGCAGCGGGTGTGAAGCGGTATCTGGTGCAATCCACCGGCTTCTTCTATCGACCCGGCACTGGCCTCGCGATCGAAACGGACCCGCTGGCGGCGAATGCGTCACCTGGTGTTGCCGGCAGCGTTCGGACCTACATGGCAATCGAGAAACGTGTTCTCGGTTCGGCAGATATCGAGGGAGTCGTTTTGCGCTATGGATTCTTCTACGGGCCCGGAACGTATCAGGATCCGGACACCGGGAGTGTTACGCACCAGGTGCGACAGCGCCAATACCCTGTGATCGGTTCAGGAGCCGGCGTGTACTCGTTTGTCCACGTAGAGGATGCCGCGGCTGCGACAGTCTCGGCCCTCGCTAGTGACCCCGGCGTCTACAATGTGGTGGACAACGATCCGTCCGAACTGCGGGTCTGGCTACCCGCGTTCGCGTCTTTCGTCGGCGCCCCGCCGCCCCCGCATATCGGCGAGCAAGAGGCGCAATCCCTGGCGCCAGACGTCGTCTACTATGCAACCCGGTTGCGGGGGGCTGCAAATGATCTTGCGAAGCAAAAGCTCCGATTTTCACCGCGACGATTGGAGTGGCTGTCGAAGGCAAGCCGCGCTGTTTGAGCCCCGCCGTCGTCTCGGGGTCTGGCACGCAGTGCTCACATGCCCTCTACGGCTACCCGCCGCCGAGAGCTTTGTAGAGCCGCACGCCCCCATAGCTCATAGTGGATTACGAGCACGGCAATGCGAATGACCAGTCGCTGGTCAATCTGATGGATGGTTTGGACTGTACAAGCCACATCCAACTGGGCTCAAAACTTCACCATGATTCCGATGGAGGTCTTCACTTCGCTCCGACGCAGATCGGGGAACCAAACGGAGCCTGGCCCGCCGCAAGCCGCTGTGGCGGCAGCGAGACTTGCGGTACCAGACGACGCGCCGGTCAGGCACGTAAAGTACTGTGGCAGTCCATTATTGCCGCCCGGAGGTGTGACGCCGCCGCGGCCCGCGAAGTACGGCACGTCGGAGTGGCGATACCCAACCTCGAACCACCAGGTGATGTACTCTCGCGGCATCCACTGTAGGTTCACCGTGCTGTCCCACATATGGGCCCGCTGGCCTGGGTTTTCCGTGAAGTAAGCCGAACCGGAGGCAGCCCAGGCGCCATCGATTGGCGGCAGCAACGTCAGATACCGGCCCCAGTTGCTCATCTCTCCGCCGCCGAGGGTGACCGCCAACAGGTTCTTGCGGAACCAGAGCCGGTTATACAACATCCACCCTACGAAAGAGGATTTGTTCCTGCTGGGGGCACCAGTACAAGTGATTCCGCCGCCATACTGGCAGCCGGCATCGCCCGTAATTGAGAATGCCATCTTCGAAAGACCGAGGCGCTCGGGTTTGTTGTAATAGCGCACCTCGATGCTGTTGTCAGTGTGAATCCGTTGTGTGTGTGGCAGTCCCAAATTATCCTGCCCAAATCCATATTGGTTCGACACGAGCTTAAGCCATTCTTTAGGCATCCAAAGAATTTGTCCTCCCAGCCCGGGATGGCTGTTGAACTTGGCGTAGGACTGCCATCCATTGATGAGCCAAGGTTCGATCTTCAGCTTGTTCGTGGGGAACCATTGGACGCGTACGCCATTGAAGAACCACGGAGTGTTCGATGAAACGAACGACGGTTGGTAGGTCCAGTTGTCGAAATTGTAGTAACTAAACAGACCTATGTAAGACACGAAGATTCCGGCATCCACGTTGAGGCCATGATTGACATTGAAGTGATACCCGCCCCAGGCTTCGGAGAAATACCTGTATGCATTCTGGAGGTCCCACTGGCCCACGCCTCCTGTATTTCCAGGCGCCGAGCCTGTGGCGGAACTTGCGTCGTTGCGCGGTGTCGTAGTGGCAAATAAACCAGTCATGAACAGGACGCGGCCCCGAACGTTCTGCCAATGAAAATCACCGCCGACGCTGGCCTGTTCGATCTGGACCTCACCGGAGCGGAATGACTCCGTCGATCCGACGATTGTGTGGTCGATTGGTTGGTTGTAATCCTCCATGTAATGCGTATCGAATCGGACTTCCGCCGTGAAGAAGGGCGAATCGAATACAGGGTTCTTCGTCCTGGGACTGCCGTTCAACCAGGTGAAGTCGCCGAAGGCGAACGGAGTTTGGAGATCCACCGCGGGTGCGGGCGGGGGCTTAACAGGCGTAGAGCCACCAGGATGGTTCGCGCCAGGCGGCGGGGGTAGGGCTGATTGGGCCGGTACGGCTTGGGCGCTTTGCACCGGGGTCGCCTGCGGTGCTGGAACCGGCCGCGACTCGGTAAACCGCACGTTGGCGTTTGAAGTCCGATTCTGTGCCACTTCCACGGTTACCCCAGCAAGGCTCGTGAAGCCGGCTTTCGATGCGAACACCTGATAAGATCCGGGGGGAAGATCCTTCAGCAGAAACATGCCATCCCCGTCGGTGACCAGCACCCGCTCAAGCGAGCCGCCAACTCTGTGGATTCTCACATTCGCTCCCGGCAAAGAGAAGCCGTCGGGCGCCAGAGTAACTCCTCGGAGTGAGCCCGTTAATTCCTGACTAAGTTGCACATTGGCGTTGGCGGTCTTGTTTGCCGCGACCTCAACAGTAACGACGGAGGCAGTAAATCCCTCCTTCGAGGCGGTAATTTGGTAAGTGCCTGGGGCAACGGCTTTGACCGCGAAGTTTCCATCGGCGTCGCTCGTGAGCAGTTGAGTATCGGAATCGGATACGCTCCGGACGGTAACCGTAACCGCGGCCAGCGCAAATCCGCCGGGTGCTAAGGTGACGCCGATCAGCGAGCCAGAGGGTCGCCCAGGCAAGGGCGCGGCTATGACTCTTTCGGTCGCTACTGAAGTTTGGGATTCGTTCTCGGCGTCGGCTGCGGCCATCGAATTCAACAAAACGCCCGCACAGGTCAGTGTGAACAGGGTTACACAACGATTGCGCTGAATCATTGGAGTCCTTTGCTTTAAACGGGAGTGTCGATGACGTTGCGCGGTGTAACGATAGAAAAAATTTAGCCAGGGAAATGTATGATAATTCGCGGAGCATACGCCTAAGTCGTTGTCTCTTCAAGGAAATTGAGGGGACGCGAGGTAGTCGATTCCCCTTTCGCGAGTGCTTGGGCGGCTGAGAAGCCATCCAGGCTGAGTTCACACCGCTTACCGGAGAACTCGACAGCCTGCGCACGTTGCGCTAGTGATTCACAGCGCCAGGGCGCCGCGGTCTTCATTGCGAATACGCACAGCTTCGGCGAAATCGTAGATAAAGATCTTGCCGTCGCCGATCTTTCCGGTTCGGGCCGAGCCGACCAGGGTCTTGATGACTTCTTCACAGCGTTCGGACGGAATCACGATCTCGATCTTGATATTCGGCAGCAGGTCCACGTTGTATTCCTGGCCGCGTACGCCGATTTTACTTGGCTGAACGGTGCCTCGCGCAACAACGGCAGCTCGGCCACCGGTGCGTACCCCGGCAACACCGGCGGTGTAGGCAGTGGGATTTACAAAACGCCTACAAATATGTGTCGGAAGTCCTGGAGTGGGTATCATTTCAACGTCGATCACGGACTCAATGTCGACACTGGAATCTTGGTGTCGTACAACGGCCTGTTCAGTTACTACAATTTCGATAACTGGACCTATCAGCCGTCATATCTCTCCTCCAATACACCGTGGTTCTTTGACGGTGTGCGTGTCCAATAGTTCCTTACCAACAAGCTGAAGATCGAGCCGTGGTTCACCAACGGGTGGCAGTCTTATGCTAAGTTCAACAGCAACCCGGGTCTTGGCGGGCAGCTTCTTTGGCAGCCGAAAGAATGGTTCAAGCTCGTAGCGAACCAATAGGGCCACGGACAGGACAAACATTGGGATTCGCACGGAACGCCTCCACACCGACGACAGTATCGAATTGCGGTATTTCAACAAGCCGGAGAGCGCCGGTTTCTCGAAAGCGGCATCCTCTCTGACGGCAGACGCTGGAATGCAGACGGGTGCGGGCTCTGCGGTGCCTGTGCGCCGAGCAAAGGCAAGGAGTCGTTTGTGGGCAGGATGCTGTACGACCGGTACTGCCGTTCGACTGCTCGGCCCTGATGGCATTTCTCGGCGCGCGGGCGACTCCCGGTGTGGAACTGGTGGAGAGGCGAGCTATCAGGGGACGGTGAGATGGG
>CAYTJD010000061.1:0-22302 GCA_964438005.1 uncultured Solibacteraceae bacterium
TTCGGATATTTCGATTCTCGAATTTCCTTCTCTAGCCTTAACCACTCGAGCATCTCACCAGAGATGGGTAGCGTTCGGCCTTCGTCGTTCTTCGTTTCTGCGGGCTGCAGCACAATACGCTTCACCTTCAGATCCACCTGCGAATCCTGCAGGGCTTCAAGCTCTTCAACGTGCGCGCCCGTGTGAAGGGGGTCCGCTTTCGCCGCGAGACGGATAGCACGTTTCACGATGGCGAATTCGCGGTCAATGGTCGCGTTCGTAGCTTCCTCTCGCCGCCGTTTGGCAAGGTAGCGTTTCAGATCGCGTGTGCCGAAGTCCGCGGCGCGGACCTCGCCGAACGCCGGAAGCAAGTGTAGCTTGCTGCGGCGAAATCGAGTGACATTTCCGAGGCTGAGGCCTGCTATCAGGCTATCACCGGCTGCCCGAGCTTCGCGTCTTAGGCCTCCTGCGAAATGGATTTAACTCCGAACGGCCCTGCGCCGCTCAGACGTCGGGTTCCCGGGATGAATCACCGAGAGATCGCGCGTCGTGAACGCAAGGATTTAAGCCGTCCCCACTCGTTTATCCGTCGAACCGCGGCATGACAGCGCATTTCCTCTTACTGCGATGGAACCGGTAGCGATTACAATGTCAAGCCAACATTGCCTGAACGTCGACCGGGAGCAGCGCCGTCGCAGCTTCTGTTGACCATCCCAGGCGGTCGCGAACCACGTCGTAGAAGGCGCTCCGAAGGACGTCGTGGCCCTGGAGCCGGCTCGCCAGAAGATCGGCGCCTACCAGCCCCTCGCTAATCGTGAAGAGTCCGTCAGTGAGCACCAGGTCGTAGTTCCCCCAGCGGCTTCGGTAGAGTCCTTTGCGGTCCCAGCGCACGGCCGACTCAAACGCCTCGACGAAGCCGAACAACGGGAAAAGGCGTCCATACAACTGGGCCAGGTCACAACAGGCCGACGCGAAGAAGGTGATGTTCGGCCCATGCCACGCGGTCCGCAGCGGGTGAGGGATCAGGCCGAAAAGATTCGAGATGCCGAGGCGCGTCGGCCCCTTAAAGCGAGCCATGCTCAGCAGCGGCGTTCCGCGCAGCGCGATGAGGGCAGACGGCACGAAACCGGCCAACTCGGGATGCTCCATCACGATATCCCCAAGCGCGAACCGCACCTCGTCTTCAGGAGCGCACGCTCCATCCCACCACGCCTCGGTCACATTCAGATACTGAGCGCGGTGCCGGGCAATCACCTCCGCAAGGCCGGTCCGCCGCAGGAACTCGGCATCCTGTCGGCGAATCCAGGCGCGATGCTGCTCTGCGCCGGTTTCCCAGTCCCAATCCGCCCCGCCGAGATTCCGACTACTCGTGTGCCCTTCCAGCAGGACTGCCTTGCCGGGCAAAGCCCCCAGCAGAAGGTCCAGAGCCGCCGGGCTTGTATAGGTCCCGGGCGCGTAGCCGTGCCAGGTCACCTTTATCAGATAGCGCTCGGCTGGAGGAAGAATTCGCGTCAAGATGTTGGCCAGAGCGTTGGACTCACGGGCCCGGGCGAGTAGCCCGAACCGCGGCGCGTCCTCGCACGCGCCTGATGGCGCCCAGCCATCTTTGGACCACAACTCGGCGCCAGGCGGTTGCGCTTGCTGTTTGGCGGATGGAACTCGCACCGCGTGCCGGGCGCGTTTCTCCCGCCAGAGATGCAACAGCCTCTGTTCGAGCCAGGCGAGAATCGCCGGGTGATCACCAGGCGGGTCGAGCAGGCGCCAGTCCTTCGCTCTGGCGTTTGCCCGCTGATGATCGGCGAACATTACCTCGGCGTAGCGGCAGAGTTCGCCATCCCACTGGCATTGTGGCAAAAGAATCCAATTGAGCGGCTCACGCATACAGCGTTCGAGGGCGTCCTGCAAGAACGGCTGTCGGTGCCGTATGAAACCGGTTTCAGCGTGGCCTAGCCCCGTCTGTTCCCACAGCAGGCGCATCAGACGGTAGGAGTCGGCACGCGTGGACGGGTCGCCCTGCCCCTCCGCAACCAGAAGCAGCCCCGTTCGCTGCGGCGCGAGTCCCCCGCGCGCGAGTGCGTCCACGATCTGACCTGTGAAGCAATCGACAAGTAGCGGGTGAGTAAGATTGACATCGTCGTGGTGGATCGAAACCGGCGCGTGGCTGCGCCGCGCTTCGCTGAACACCTGACCCAGCCTGGTCCGCCGCCACACATTCAGCTCGAACGCCGACGGCAGGACAAAGAGGTCGGAGGCGCCGCCCGCGATTTCCTGGTCGATCACCCGGCCCAGGTCGTATGCGCCGTCATCCGACGGTCCGTCAGAGAGCCATGCGGTCCGCACGCGGGGGGTAAACCCGAGCACGCGGACTGCAAACGTCTCGACGCTTGCCGCCTGCGCCTCCGCGCTCGCCCAGGCAGTCCCACCCGGTTGAGAGTCAGTTGCGAGGATGATGGCCGTCGCCGCCACGCGCGCCTACCAAAGTTTCCAGGCGGCCACCGAGCCGGCCGTTCCGGGCCAGCACGGCGAGCACATCAACCATGGACCGAGCTGCCAGCAGAGCAGTAATGTCGGAGGTGTCGTATGGTGGCGACACTTCGACGACTTCCATGGCGACGATCCCTTCCTTCGCGACGCCCTCAATGATCTTAAGCGCTTCCCGGGGCAGAAAGCCGCCCGGCTCTGGCCAGCCGGTGCCCGGCACGAACCCGGCATCCACCGCGTCGATGTCGAATGATAGGTAGACGGCGCTGGCCCCCTTCCATGCCACTTCCAACGCCATTTCGATCGTTTTGTCAATCCCGATCTTCTCGATGTCGTTGACGGTCAGGATCGTGGTGCCGCGCTCACGTCCCACTTTCACGCCCGCGCGAGGGACCTGCCAACCGCCGATCCCCAACTGCACCAGGTTGGCCGGCGGACAGTTCGGGATGTTTGTGGCGTGGAACCAGGGGCAAGTATGCATGATCTCATCCATGTCCTTCTCTTGCGTGTCCACGTGACGGTCGATATGGACGATTCCGACCTTGCCGTCCACGCACTGCGCCACACCTCGAGCGCAGGGATAGCCGATGGAATGATCCCCGCCCATGATCATCGGAAAGGTGCCCCGGTCAAGGATGTGCGCGACGCCTTTGGTGATCTGGTCGTGGGCCTTGGTGATGTTGGCCGGGCAGAAGATGTCCCCTACATCGCACATCTTGAGCGTCTCGCCGAGATCGATCGCATACTCGTAGCTGTATTTTTGGTAGAGCGCGGAGATGCGCCGAATCCCCTGCGGCCCAAACCGCGTCCCGGTGCGGAAGGTGCAGCCGATGTCGAATGGCACTCCTACGAACGCGACGTCATATTCGCCCACCTTGCGGACGTCCTCGAGATACGGTGCCTTCAGGAAGGTATTGATTCCCGACCAGTGCGGGATGCTGCCGCGCTGGAAACAGCTGATCTCGGTCTTATCTTCGATGGAATCCGCTGGCTCCAGGCCCAGTTCCTTGATGCGACGGATTTCCTGCTCCCACTTCGACGAAGGCAACCGTGCTTCCTCACGCTGCACCCTCGGGCCCTCGTACCCACTCAAGTCCGGAAGTGGGCGATTGTGCTTCCTGCGATTCGGCGCGTGCTGCTCGAAGAATTTCATTACGTTACGACCCCCTTTGCGGGCGGAGCGTGGTCACTCCTCAAGCGCGTCGATGCAAATCCGCGCAACGATGATTTCTTTTTTTCTGGACTACGGACTAAAGATCAGCACGATATACATAAAGAACACGACGAGATGAGCCGCTCCCTCCAGTAACGTCGTACGCGGGCCGGAAAATGTGAGGGCGCTCAGCAACAGCGTCAGGGCAAGCAGGACCGCCTCGCCGGGACCCAGGCCCATAATGATGGTTTTGCCGGCAACGATGCCGATGCCCAGGATCACCGGCACAGTAAGCCCAATGGCGGGAGCGCATGATCCCAGCGCCAGGTTGACTGCACGCATAGGCTGATCGGCAACTCCGGCCGCTACCGCGGAAATCGCTTTAGGGGACACGACAAGAAGCGCGATCAATACCCCTCCGAGAGCGGAAGGCGCGTTGAGAAGCGCGATGCCCCGATCAATCAGTTTGGCCAAGTTGCCCGATAGGAGAATGATCGGCAGGATCCCAGCCAGGAGCAGGAGGGTGTGTTTTCCGACCGATCCTTTCGGCGACTGATGGATGTCGGTTGCCGCCGTAACTTCACCTGGAGGTTCAGACCGCACCTCGGCGAAAAAGTGCTTATGGCGACCGATCTGGAGAAGCAGAAAAGTAGTGTATAAGAAAATAGTCAAAACGGCGATAGCTCCTGCCTGAATGGGCGTCACGCTGCCGCGAGGTTCCGCATGCGTAAAGCCCGGCAGGATAAGACCAATTACGGCCAACGGAATGATCACCGCAAGATATGCCGCAGCGCCCTGTAGATTGTACTCCTGCTCTTTATGGTGAAGTCCGCCAATCAATAGGGCCAATCCGCCGGCTGCGTTAATCATGATCATGTTAGCCGCGAAAATGGTGTCTCGGCCCATGGTGGGACCATTGTTGCTGCCAAGCACGACCGCTCCGATCAAGACGGCTTCAATCGTTATGATCGCGAGAGCCAGCACAAGCGAACCCAATGGCTCGCCGAGCAGATCGGCCAGACTGTCCGCTTCCTTAACGCAGCCGAACGAGGACCACATTATGACTGTGAAGAGCCAGAGAAACAGCCCTGCGGCCTGGCGAACCGGGGTCTGATCACCGAGCCAGGCGCCACCGAACAGTAGAAACAGTGCGACGGTGATCCAAGCGACGCTTAGTCGGGCGATCATGCCGGTAGATGACTGCCGAACGCGATCCTGGACTAGGAACGTGGAGTCGGAGTATTCGCGGCTTTGTACCTCGAATCGGGAACCGGGCGATTTCTTTATTTTCATGAGAACACTCCTCTAGAGCGCCGATAACCGCGGAGAAATGCGATTGGCGGCGGACGTAGCCCTTATCGAATGGGGGTTACGTCGGTGACGGAGGTACAAAACCTCCTGCACCGCCGCCGATCAAGGCCCGCCGGACGAGCCGCCTCCACCCAGCGCGCCAATGCCGATGCGCCTCTCCTCACGCCCACGCCTGTGGTGCCGGGATCTGGCGATCCTTTTTCGTGAAATGTTCGGAACTGGCCCAGGGGCTGCCCCTGCTAGCAGCCCGACAGGTAAGATGGCGGCCGATGGTTTGTTCATGCTTCTACCGCTGACGAACCCAAATGGTTTCACTTTTATGAGATGCGCGCTTCTTGAGACAGGCCTATATGTGGGATAAATCGCCACGCCGTTTCCACGCTCGGGCGGAAGAACATCAGTCGGTTCGCGGGGCTCAGGAAATATGTGCGGGTATCAACGTCGCGAGCTTAACGATTTGGGTGCGCTGACCGGCTGACTCATCCCGCACGTCCGCGGGCTGGGATCGCTCGGTCGAATTGGAGGCAAAACAGAGGCCAGTGTCTGCTACCGTCCGTTAGCGGTATGCCCAAAAGTATGCCCAAACCCAGCGAACTCCAGGCAACTGGGTGCAACTCGAATTATTTAAAATCAAGAGCTTGCGGGCTACCCGGCAAAACTAGGCCTCTCGGACTTAAAATCCTTTTCACAGCAACGTGAGTGCGGGCTCAAGTCCCGCCCCGGGCACCAGGTATCAGGCTCCCGCCTCGACCGGCGAAACTCCCGTTATCCTTGGTACGTCTTTTATAGAGACTACGATGCACTCTGCCCCACCGCTATAATGTCTCTAATGTTTGTCCGGCCACCGTTGTTCGCGATGATCCTCGGCCTCGCCTCGGCCGCCTACGCAGCGGGTGCCACCCTGCTGGCCGAAGGCCTGGATGCCGGCTACCGGCAGATGTACAACCTGCAATTCGATACCGCCCACCGCACCTTTGCGGAGTGGGAACGGCTTCACCCGCAGGATCCCATGGGCCCCGTCTCGGATGCGGCCGCTTACCTGTTCACCGAATTTGATCGCTTGCACATCCTGCAGTCGGAATTCTTCGTCAACGACGACCATTTCTATACAGACCACACGCTCGCTCCCGATCCGGCCCTCAAGCAGAAGTTCCTGGCGGCGCTCGACCAGGGGTCGGCTCTAGCCGGCCGTTCTCCGCAGGATCCCAACGCCATGTTCGCTGCGGTTCTGTCGCGAGGCTTGCGCTCGGACTACCTGGCTCTGATTGAAAAACGCTATACCGCCTCTTTCAAGGAAATGAAGTCCGCGCGCACACTCGCAGAGCAACTCCTGGCTTCCCATCCGGATCTCTGCGACGCCTGGATTGCCATCGGGGTGGAAAACTACATGCTGAGCGTCAAGCCGGCGCCTCTGCGCTGGCTGCTCCGCCTTAGCGGCGGTCAGACCGACCGGGCCGTCGGTATCGAGAAACTCCGGCTTACCGCTGAAAAAGGGCACTACCTGGCTCCCTTCGCCCGCCTGCTTCTGGCCGTGGCCGCGCTTCGCGATCGCGACAAAGGCCGCGCCCGCGATCTCCTCGCCGGCCTGGCGCGCGAGTTCCCCAACAATCGCCTCTACGTCCACGAACTCGCTTCCCTGTCTGATTAATCTCAGGCCTACCGCCTCGCCTCGAAGAACCCCTGTAGCAACTCCACGCATTCCGCGCCAAGTAGACCTTCCATCACTTCTACCCGATGGTTCAGTACCTCGGAATCGGCCACTTGAAATTTGCTCCGCACGCCGCCGAACCGCAGATCGCGTGCCCCGAACACGAGTCGCTTGACGCGCGCCGCCACCAGCGCCCCCGCGCACATCACGCACGGCTCCAGCGTGCAGTATAGCGTCGCCTCTTCCAGCCGGTAATTCCCCGTGCGCTCCGCCGCCTCACGCAGCGCCAGAATCTCCGCGTGCGCTGTGGGATCGTGTCGCCCAATCGCGCTGTTCCTGCCGCGCCCGATGATCTTGCCGCCGTTCTCCACCACTGCGCCTACCGGCACTTCCCCCACGGCAGCCGCCTCCCGCGCCAGACCCAGCGCCTCCCGCATGCACTGCTCCTCCCATCCGCCGCGTTCCACGTCCATGTGCTTATAGTAAGCTCGGATCATGGCCGAACTCGAGATTCATCACGAAAGCGAACACGCGATCGATCCCACGGGCCAGAGCGTCGGCATTCTGGCGGCTATCCTTGCCGTCCTGCTCGCGGTTGTCACCATCGCCTCGCACCGCACGCACACCGCCGCGATCATCCACAAGGCCAATGCCAACGACGCGTGGCAACACTACCAGTCCACCCGCGTGAAATATCATAACCTCGAGCTCGGCGAAAACCTGCTCGCCGTCATCGGCACTAAGAACGACGCCACCGACAAGATGCTCGCCGACTATGGCAGTCAAAAGAAGAAGTACGAAAAACAGCAGGACGAAATCTCCGCCGAAGCGCAAAAGTCCCAGGACGAGGCCGAACGCGACGAACACCGTGCCCTGCGCTACGATCTCGGCGAGGGCCTGCTCGAAATCGCCCTCGTCCTCAGTTCCCTATTCTTCATCTCTCGCAAGAAAATGTTCCCGGCCCTCGGCGTCATCGCCGGCCTCACTGGTATTGTGATCGCGGCCACCGGCCTCCTGATCTAGTGCCGGAAGTGCCGCACCCCGGTGAACACCATCGCAACGCCCAGCCGGTCCGCCGCAGCGATCACTTCGGCGTCGCGCACGGAACCGCCTGGCTGAATGAACGCGGTCGCCCCGTTCTTCACCGCCTCCTCCACTCCATCCGAAAACGGGAAAAACGCGTCCGACGCAACCACCGTTCCCGCCATCGGCAGCACCGCTTTCATCGCCCCGATCTTGACCGAATCGACGCGGCTCATCTGGCCCGCGCCTACTCCCACGATCTGCCCGGCCCGCGCATAGACGATGGCGTTCGACTTGACGTGCTTCGCCACTCTCCACCCGAACTCCAGCGCTGACCATTCAACCTCGGTCGGAGTCCGCTGCGTCTTGACCGCCATCGCCGCCCGTTCTACCATCGCCAGATCCGCCGTCTGCGCCAGGTACCCGCCCGTGATCGACTTCAGCACCACCGGATCTCGTCCCGCCGCCACCCGCAGCAGCCGCAGGTTCCTTCTTGCACCCAGAACCTCCAGTGCTTCCTTCGCATAGCCCGGCGCCGCGACGGCTTCGATGAACGTCTTCGCAATCTCCCGCGCCGTTTCTTCGTCCAGCGGCCGGTTGAACCCCAGCACGCCGCCGTAAGCCGAGACCGGGTCGCATTCGAACGCCTTCCGGTATGCCTCCGCGACCGTGCCCTGCTCCGCGCACCCGCACGGATTCGTGTGTTTGATGATTGCCGCCGCCGGCCGCGCGAATTCGCACACCAGTTGCCACGCTGCATCCAGATCCACCAGGTTGTTGTACGAGAGCTCCCGCCCCTGCAGTTGCTCGGCTCCGGCTATACCCTGCCCGCGCCGGCCGTAAAGCGCCGCCGCTTGATGCGGATTCTCCCCGTACCGCAGATCCATCATCTTCGGCGCGCGCACGCTCAGATCCAGCGGCAATTCGCTCTCGTGATCCACTCTTTCCAGCCGCGCGCTGATCGCGGCATCGTAATCCGCAGTTGTTCGAAACGCTTTCTTCGCCAGCCGCCATTTCGTATCCCGCGACAGCGATCCCTGATTGCTACGAAGCTCTTCTCCAATCGCGCCGTAATCGTCCGGCGACACAACCACCGCCACGTCCTGGTAATTCTTGGCCGCCGCGCGAATCATCGTCGGTCCCCCGATATCGATGTTCTCGATCAGCTCTTCCAGCCTCGCCCCGCTCTTCGCCGCCACCTCTTCAAATCGGTACAGGTTGACTACCACCATGTCGATTGCCGGAATCCCGTGCTCGGCCAGCGCCCGCATATGATCCGGCTTCTCGCGCATCGCCAGGATTCCCCCCGCCACCTTCGGATGCAGCGTCTTCACGCGGCCATCCAGCATCTCCGGAAACGCCGTCACCTCCGATACTTCCCGCACCGCAATCCCCGCGTCTCGGATCAGCCGGGCCGTGCCGCCCGTCGAGATCAGTTCCGCCCCCATCCCGCTCAATTCACGTGCAAAGTCGACCAAACCAGTCTTGTTCGTCACGCTCAGAAGTACACGCTGGATCTTCTTCATCTACTCGCACGATATCAGACCGGAACGCCCTGGTAAAATCAGTCGCAATTGTCCGAAATTGCGTTAGCATAAAACCATGGGCCACTTTGCATGGAGCACCGAAAACGAAGTCTTCATTGCGCAGATCGACGCCGAGCATCGCGATATATTTCAACTGGCCGAGGGACTCGAGCGCGCCATCGAAACCCAAGCGCCGCCCGCCGAGATTCGGGAACACCTGCATGCCCTCGCTGCTCATGCCGAGGAGCACTTTTCTCATGAGGAGTGGCTCATGCAGTCGGTAAGCTACCCGTCCTACGGCTGGCATCGGCAGCAGCACGACACCGCGCGCCGCCGCCTCAAGCTATTTGTTCCGCTCGTCGAAGAAGGAAACATCGAGGCCATCGACGCCTTCCTGGAGTTTCTCGCCGGTTGGCTCACCGATCACACCAGCGTCACCGATCGCATGATGGCCTCGTTCGTGCGGAACTACGAGCGGGCTCACGCCACCAGCGCCCTCGAGCGCTGGGGCGCCCCAAGCACACGGCCCGCCTCGGCGGCGCACCACTCTCATGCCGCCGAGGTCGGACCCTATCCCAAAACTCTCCGCTTCTGTAAGACCTGCGGCCACCAGACGGCGCACGAAATGCGCCCCAGCGGCCTGCTCTGTCGAAACTGCGCCGAGCGCTCCGTGGGCGCCGAACTCGACCGTGACTGAGCGCCCGGCGTTCTATCCTATCGCGCTGGAGACGATCGACGCGATCTTCGAAAAGATCGTGTTCACCGATCCGCTGAGACTCGGCATCGCCGCCACCGCAGCCACTGCCACCATGCCAACTCCCAGGGCATACTCAATCAGGTCTTGCCCTTGCTGATCCTTCCAGAACCTGCCGATGTAGAGCTTCATCCGCCCTCCTTCACGACTCGCAGAATAGAATCCCTACAGCTTCCAATCTAGCTGCCCAATCGCTTCCTGCCCATCCGCCGAACCGCTGAGAGCAGGCCTTAATCTACATTAGAAAGGAGGTGTCAGAATGAAACAGAAACCCTCCCGCCGCCGTTTTTTCCAGGCTGCCGTTGTCGCCGCCGGCGCCCCCGCGGCCGCCCAGCCCGTCGCCCGGATTCGCGGCTTCGATCACGTCGCCCTTCCCATGCAGAACTCCGAGGCCATGCTCGCCTTCTACCGCGGCCTCGGCTGCGATGTCACCGAAACTGCCGCCGCCTGCTCCGTCTATTTTGGCGACAATATGATCAACTTTCATCGCCCGGCAACCTGGCAGCGGGAAAGCTTCACCCTGCGCGCCCCCGCCGCTCGGCCTCCCTGCGGCGACCTTTGCTTCGTCTGGGATGGTAGTCCCGAATCCCTCAAAGCCCTGCTCGACCGCGCTGGCGCCAAAATCATCGAAGGCCCCGTTTCCCGCCAGGGCGGACGCAAGACGGCCGGCTCCAGTCTCTACATCCGCGATCCCGACGGTAACTTGTTGGAATTCATGGTCTATTCCTGACTCATCCAACTTGCCGCCGCAAACGTATATCTCCTTCGAGGATCTGTGTCTATAATTCTTGGAGCAGTCCTGACCGTCTTTGCATGCTCCCGCTGATTCTCGCAATCCTGACGAAAGGCGACGGCGACCTGCTGGTCCGGCTGCAAAGGCGCGATCCGCAGGCGCTGGCGGAGCTCTATGACCGGTACGGACGCATGGTTTTCGGATTGATACTCCGCATGGTTCAGGACCGCGGCACCGCCGAGGATCTGGTGCAAGAAACCTTCCTGCGAGTCTGGAATCGTGTCGGCGGATTCGATGCCGAACATGGCGCTGTCGGTCCTTGGCTCCTGGCCGTGGCGCGTAACCGCGCGATCGACTATCTGCGCTACCGCGGACGCCGCCCCGAAGCCGCGCTCGAACTGAACGAAAGCGAGAACCCCGCCCTCTTTGCCGACTTCAGAAGCGATCCCCTGCGCTTCGACACGGTCCGCCAGGTGAAAACAGCCCTCGAGAAGCTCCCCGGCCCGCAGCGTGAGGCGATCGAACTCGCTTATTTCGAAGGCATGTCTCAAACTGAAATCGCCGAGCGCCTCCGCCAGCCCCTTGGTACGGTCAAGAGCTGGATGCGCCGCGCTTTGCTTCAGATGCGCGAGGAATTGGGAGGAGGCGTGCCCGCATGACCTGCGACGAACTCCGCCCCGATTACGTACTCTATGCCATGGGCGTACTCGACGATCCCGAAAAGACCGAGTTGCGCGCCCACCTCGACCGCGGCTGTGAAACTTGCGTCGCCGGCATTCGCGAAGCGCGCGAGTTCACTTCCTCTGTCGGCGCTTCCGCCGCTGGCCCCGAACCCTCCCGCCAGCTCCGCAATCGTGTGCTGGCCGTGGCAGGCGCCGTGAGTCAGCCGCAGTGGCACTGGCGCACCGCCTGGCGGGCGGCCGCCGTCGTCGCCTTGCTCGCTATTGCCGCCATCGTCTACCAAACTCATGAAACCACCGCCGCCATCGCCGAAACCAGCCGGCAGTTGAAGCAAAGCAATCTCGAAGCCGCCTCTTTGCGCTCGGCCCTGGCCTTATTGCAAACCCCCGAAACGCGCGAAGTAACTTTCGGCCAAGGCGCGCCTCAACCTCCCCGCGGCCGCATCTTCTTCAATCCGGCTTCCATTTTGCTCATCGCTTCGAACCTGCCCGCGCCTCCGCCGGGTAAAGCCTACGAGATGTGGATCATTCGTGGCGGCAGACCCACACCCGCCGGTCTGTTTGCTTCCACCGCTCAAGGCACGGCGCTTCATGTCTATACTCCGGCAGATTTCGTGCTCGCCACCGACACCGTCGCCGTCACGCTAGAGAGCGCCGCTGGCGTGGACGCTCCCACTTCCACGCCCGTGATCGCCGTCCAGTTGTAAACTTCAAAAAGTTTTTTCGCGGTCTCACATCCGATCGGAAAACTCTCGCGTACTCACCCGGTGAAAGACATTCTTCCATTCGGAGACACTCTCAATGAGACTTGCACGAAACATTTTGCCGCCCGCGCTCTGCGTCCTGGCCGGCCTGGCGGTCCCATCGCCTGGCTTCTCCGCCAGCCATCGCGAAGCGCCTATCACGGCCCTGGACCAGAAGGCCGACATCACCGACTGGTACACCTTCGTCAGCCCCGAACATCCCGACAAGGTGATCCTGATCCTTAATGTCGACCCCTTCCTGGAACCTTCCAACGGCCCCAACTACTTCCCCTTCGACCCGAACATCCTGTACGAGTTCAAGGTCGACAACAACAACGATGGCGTGGAGGACGTCACGTTTCAGGTCCGCTTTAAAACTGAAATCCGCGTGCCCACGGTGCCTGTCGGGCTCGTCGGCGGCATCGCCAACATTCCGCCGATCACCGCGCTTGACGGACAAGGCTCCCAAGGCCTCAACCTCCGCCAGTCCTACACCGTAACCATGGTCACCAAGACGAGGCACGAGGATCTGACGAACGGCCAGACCCTGTTTGCCGTGCCCACCAACGTCGGCCCGCGTACCATGCCCAACTACCCGGCTCTGCGCCAGCAGGGCATCTACAGCATCGCCAACAACGTTCGCGTCTTCGCCGGAACCGTGGCCGATCCGTTCTTCATCGATCTCGGTGCCACGTTCGACTCGCTCAACTTTCGTATGGCGGCCGGCGGCGGCGTCCTCAGCCCCGCTCTGGATGCCGACGATGGCCACAACTATGCGCCGAACTCCCTGGCTGGCTTCAACGTGAATACCATCGCCCTGGAAGTGCCGATCACCATGCTGACCCGCGACGGCAAGACGCATCTTGCATCCGACAAAGCCGCTGTGATTGGCACCTATGGCACCACCTCGCGCCGGCGCTTGCGCGTACTGCGCGAAGACGAAGATACGGAGCGCGGCGGCTGGGCCCAGGTGCAGCGCATGGGCAATCCGCTGATCAATGAGCTCATCATCGGGACTGGCTCCAAGGATCGCTTCAGCATGGATGATCCAGTCCACGACGGCCAGTTCGCCAGCTTCTTTCTCTCGCCGCTCCTGGCCCAGATCTTCGCTTCCATCAACATCCCTGTTCCGCCGCCCCCGCGAACCGATCTGCTCCCGCTCGTCCAATATATGGCGCCGATCTGTCCGGGCTGTTCGGCCTCTGACGCCGGCCCGATCGCTGACCTGTTGCGCCTCAACACCGGCATCGCGCCTACCGCATTCGAGCAAGCCAGGCGTCTCGGGTTCCTGGCCGGCGACAACGCCGGATTTCCGAACGGCCGCCGCCCCGCCGACGATGTCGTCGACATCGCCGAGCGCGCCGTCGCCGGGATCCTGGCCGACGCCGCCAGGTTCGGGACTCGCCTGGGAGATGGCGTCAACACTGGCGCCGCGCCCATCTCCGGCAGCTTCCCCTTCCTGGCTCCCGCTTACAGCGGCCGTGACAGCGCGCATGCCGGCCCCGGCCAGCCCGGCTGCGTCCAAGGCAACTGCCCCGTCAACTGATTGCATCGGGCAGGCTTCGGCCTGCCCATTTCTTACAAAGGAGACTTCCGATGAGACCCTATGCATTCGTACTTTTCTGCGCCGCACTCAGTGCGCAAGCGCTCACTCCCGCCGAGATCAGCATCCGCAAAGCCGAGCAGGACATCGCCCGCCAGCCCGATCACTATCCCTACTACAACGCCCTCGCCATGGCGTATGCGCGCCGCGCCCGCGAAACCTCCGATGTCGCCTTCTATGGCAAGGCCGAGGACACCCTCAAGCGCTCGTTCGCCATTTCCCCCGACAACTACGAAGGCCTCAAGGTGAAGACCTGGCTGCTCCTGGGCCGCCACGAATTCGCCCAGGCCTTGGCCGTTGGCAAAGATCTCAACCGGCGCGCGCCCGATGACGTCACGGTCTATGGCTATCTCGCCGACGCCAATACCGAACTCGGCAATTACCCCGACGCCGTCGCCGCTATCCAGTGGATGCTCGACCTCCGCCCCGGCAACGTCGCCGGCCTCACCCGCGCCGCGTACCAACGCGAATTGCACGGCGATCTCTCCGGCGCGCTCGACCTCATGCAAATGGCATACGACGCCACGCCCTTCCAGGAGTTCGAAGACCGCGCCTGGCTGATGACCCAGATGGCCCACCTCCATTTCATCGCCGGCAATCTCGAAAAAGCCGATGCGTCCGCCCGCGCCGCGCTGGACCTGTTCCCGAATTACCACTACGCTCTCGGCGTCCTGGGACAAATCCGCGTGGCCCAGTCCCGGTTTGACGAAGCGGCCGGGTTCTTCGAAAAGCGATACGCCGCCGCGCCCCACGCCGAAAACCTGTACGCCCTGGCCGAGGCACTCGACCGCGCGGGCCGTCACACCGAAGCCGACGCCGCCTTCACCACCTTTGAACAGAAAGCGCTCGCTGAGTCCACGCAAGCCGACAACGCCAATCACGAGCTCATCGCGTTTTACGTCGATCACGCCAAGGATCCTGCCGCAGCGCTCCATCTCGCCGGGCAGGAACTCTCCCGTCGTCACGACGTCTACACCGTCGACGCCCACGCCTGGTCTCTCGCCGCGGCTGGCGACCCGGCCGAAGCCAGTGCCGAACTTCGCCAGGCCCTCGCCCTCGGCGTGAAGGATCCAAAACTTCTGGACCACGCACGCCTCATCGCGCCGCGGTAGCAAGAACCACAAGGAATTCCATGCGCCTTCTTCGCCACGCTACGCTAGCCCTGCTGCTTTCCGTCGCAGGCGCTTCTGCCGACAGCGCCATCTCGGGACGAATCCTCGACTCGCAAGGTGGCGCTGTCCCTGGCGCCGTGATCCACCTCACGCCGGCGAGCGGTGTCCGGCAGAACACCGCCACTTCTGACGCCGAGGGCCGCTACCAATTCCGCTCCGTGCCCAACGGTGCTTACTCCCTCACCGCGCAAGCGCCGGGCTTCGCCGAAACCGCCGAAACGCTCACCATGACCGGCCAACTGGCGCTCCACGATATCACGCTCGCCCAGCTCGCCTTGCAGCGCCAGAACCTCGTGATCACCGGCGCCACCGTGGAGCCCCAACTCGACTTGCGCAACGCCGAAGTTTTCAACCGCACGCTCTTCACCCGGGACGACCAGGTCTTCCAGCAACTCGATGCCGGCATCGACGCCGGCCAGCACGAAGGCGGCGGCAAATCCCTCGAGATTCGCCGCTTCGGCTTCAACCTCGACCACGGCGGCGTCAACGGCGGCCTCAAGGTGCTGGTCGACGACCTGCCGCAGAACCAAGCCACGCAAGGTCACGGCCAGGGCTATCTGGGCTCTTTGAAAGCTCTCAGCCCGGAACTCATCCAGGAAGTAACCATCACCAACGGCCCGTTCAGCGCCGAATATGGCGATTTCAGCGGCCTCGGCGTCGTCCATATCCGCCAGCGCGAGTCCCTGCCCGATGAGCTGACCATGCGCCTCGAAGGCGGCAGCTTCGGCACCGGCCGCGGCTTCCTCGCCTACAGCCCCGACTTGCCGCATACCGACGCCTATCTCGCCTACGAAGGCGCTTACACCGATGGCCCGTTCGAGAACCCGCTTCGGTATCGCCGCGACAATATCAGCGGCAACTTCACCCGCGCCCTCAGCGACACCGAAAAAGTTGGCTTCCGCGTCCTCTACGGACGCAACAACTTCTATTCCTCGGGCCAGATTCCCCTCGACCTCGTCAGTTCCGGCGCCCTCGACCGCTTCGCCTTTATCGATCCCTCTGATGGCGGCCGCGTCCAGCTCGGCACCGCCTCTTCCTACTTCAGCAAGTCCTTCCATAACGGCGACACGTTCAAGGCCGACGGCTTCCTGGCCCGTTCGTTGTTCGATCTGTACTCAAACTTCACGTTCTCTCTGAACGATCCCGTTCACGGCGATGCCTTCCAACAGCACGATTCGCGCCTCCAGCAAGGCCTGAATGCGCAATACACTCACATTCACCGCCTCGCCTCCGCTACCGGCGTGCTGGTAACCGGCTCCAACTTTCACGATAACGAGATCAACGTCGCTCTCTATCCCGACGACGGCCGGGTTCCCACCGGCGTGACGACGCGCGCCAATGCCCACGTCACCAACGGCGCGGGCTACGCCCAGGAAAGTCTGAGCTTCTGGCACGGCCGCTTCCTGCTCGGTGGCGGCTTGCGCGTTGACGAGTTCCGCTTTGCCGTTGCCGACCGCGTCAACCCGGCGCAGAGTGGCGTTCAGTCCGCCGGCCGCTGGCAAGGGAAAGGCAATCTCGCCTTCACTCCGGCGCGCTCCATCCCTTTAACCTTTCACTTGAACTACGGGCGCGGCATCAACAGTAGCGATGCCCGCGGCGTCGTCCAGATGCCGAATCAGCCCCGTATTGCCACCACCGATTTTTATCAGGCCGGGACATCCACAAGCCTGGGGCGCCTCTCCATCGCGACAGATGCTTTCCTCATCGATCACTCCAATGAGCAGGTCTACATCCCCGACGATGGCAGCCTCGAACTCAAAGGCCCGAGCCGCGCCTATGGATACGAAGCCAAGCTTTCTTTCGCCCTCACGCGCCACCTCTCTTTGAACGGCGGGCTGACTAAAATCGGCAACGCCTTCTTCCGCGGCGGCGGCCACCGCGTCTATGTCGAGAGCGCGCCGCACTTCGTCGCCAATGCCGCCTTGACGCTCTCTGCCTGGCATGGCTGGAGCGGTTCTCTGCGCATGCGCGTCATCAACCACTACCGCCTCGATGGCGAAGACCCATCGATCCTCGCGGCCGGCCACACCGTTTTCGATCTGGGTCTGTCGCGCCGCCTGCGCCACGGCGTCGATCTGAATCTGAGCTTCGACAACCTCACCAACCGCGACTATTTCGAGACCCAGAACTACTTCGATTCCCGCGTTACGCCCGATGCCCTCATCGTCGGCCGCATTCACGGCACGCCCGGCTACCCGCTCACCGCCGCCGTCGGCGTGACTTTCCATTTACGCGGAAAGTAACGCAGCGGGCGCCACGCTCCTACAATTGCCGCGGATGCGTCTGCGTCCCACCTCGGCCGAAGTCGAACTCGATCACCCAGGAACTGCCCACTGCACGGCCACCTTCGGTCGGCGGCGCAAAACGCCAACGGCGCGCCGCCTGTAGCGCCGCAGTCGCGAAATACCGGCTCACCCGCGGCGTGTCCAGTTTCGTCTCTACCACCTTCCCCGACGAATCCACCCGGACCCGGATCCTCACCTTCACGCGTCCCTGAATCGTCCCCAACGCCTGCCGGGACACCTCCGGCTCCACCGCGTGTTCGACCTTTCCCCCAACGCGCTTTCCCCGCGCCGCCGGCTTCTTCTCCTCTGGAGGAGCCGCCGGAGCAACGGGCGCTGGCTCCTGCCGCGACGCGGCCGCCGGCGGCGCCGCCGGCGCTTCCGCTTTCGGCCCCGATCGCAGGAAGAATGCCCCTGCTGCCACCAGTGCCACCGCCGCGAGGCCCATCACCACGGCCACCGTCTTCGGCTTTTCTGGCAGCCGCATCGGCGCCGTCCCCACCGGCCGCGTGAAAAGCGTCCGCCCCGCTAACCGGTCCGCGATCTGCGAGACGCTCCACCGCTCCCGCGGATCCGGCCGCAAACAATGCCTCGCAATCTCCCGGAAGGGTTCTTCCATCGGCGGCAATACCGGATTCCCCGCCTCATCCCAGGCGGGCATCTGCTGCGTCATGATCTCGACTGCTGTGACTCCCACAGACCACGCATCCAGCGCCGGCGTAAACTGTCCCTCGCTAGCCTCCGGAGCGTCATACCGGCCCCTGGCCTCGGGCCCCCGGCTCGCTTCGCCAATTCGCCCCAGCCCGTCGCTCGAAATCTTCAGCTTCTCCCCGATCGACATGATGTTGCTCGGCTTGATTCGGCCGTGCACGAGCCCCCGGCCGTGAAGATACGCCAGGGCATCCACAACCGGCGCCAGTGTCTCGCGCCCTTCCTCGGCCTCCAGAGAGCGCCCTGGAATGAAGTTCGCGAGCACTTCGTCGGCATACTCCATCACCACGTAGCCGAGCGGCGTGCCCGCCCGCTCCCACTGTCCCGTCCGCAAGATCTTCAATAAATGTGGGTGCGACAGGTCAGCCCCGGGCTCGCTCCGCGATTCGCCGGCGCGGACCTTGATCGCCGCCTTCTGGCCTTGGAACTCCGTCGCAAAGACGCCGCTATGCTCGCTGCCGCCCAAATACCGGTCTAGACGGAACGCGCCGTCGACGACTTCGCCTTGCCACTGCGCCCAATTTTCTGTCATTGCATGAGGCAGATCGCACTAATTCCCGGCGTGCCCGAGCGTCCCGGCGGGCGCCATCACTTGTGTCTTCAGCCACGCCACAATCATCGGCTCCAGCTCCGCGTTCTTCGCGAACATCGGCACGCCATGCTCGGTGCCGCCGTAAATTTTCACCGTCGATTGCGGATTCTTCGATGCCCCCACCGCCTCACGGATCCCTTTGGCTGCGTTGGTGTCGCCTTCGCTCGCCGCTCCGAACACGGGCAGCGCCGAAGAAGAAAGGTACGCCCGCGTCGCTTCCGTCGCCTGCCCCGAAAGCACCATTAGCGCCTTGATCTCGTGATGCCGCGCCGCCAGGTCCGAAGATTGTGTCACCCCGCAGCTCGCTCCGCCCGCCGCCAGCCGCGCCGCGTCGACCCCCTTCTGGCCCTTCAGAAACGCCAACGCCGTGTCCACGTCGCCCGGCCACTTCTGCTGCATCGCGTTCCGCCGCTCGGCGGCATCGGTGGTCTTTCCGCCGCTCTCTCCGAATCCGCGAAAATCCACCGTCAGCACGTGGAATCCCGCCCCTGCCAGATCCTGCGCCAGCCCGTCCCACGCATGCCGGTCCATATTGCACTGGTGCAGCAGAATCATCCCCGGCCCCGGCCGTCCCGACGAAAAATACGTGCCCTTCAGGTTCGTCCCGTCGGGCGCTTGAATGTCCACGTCTTTCTTCTGGACCTCCGCCGTCCAACCCAGCGTCACACTCAGCGTGGCCGCCGCCGCGAGCGTCAGTAGTCTCATGGAGCCCTCCGTGGCAGTCATTATAGCGCCGCCGCCCGTGCCGCCCGCCGTCCTCCGATCGTTTGATATAGAATTGTTCCACCGTGAACCACAGCCACTCCCTTGCCGCGTGGAGCGTTGCCTTTCTGGTCGCCCCGGCTCTGCTCTCCGCGCAGCCGCGATCCTCAGTGCCGCGGCTGCCCGATGGCCGCCCCGATCTCGGCAACGCAAAAGGCGTCTGGTCCCCGCGCATTGTCGACGACATCTCCGGCAACGGCGGCGGGGAGAAGGACGAAAAGACGCGCGCTGCCCAGATGAAGATGACCGATGAGCGCATCGACGTCCCCTTCCAGCCCTGGGCCCGGGAAGTTTACGAGAAGCGCAACGCGACGCTCTCCAAGGAAGATCCCGAGGGCTACTGCCTGCCGCCGGGTATTCCGCGCATGATGAACACACCGTTCCCCATGCAGATTTATCAGCTGCCCGACCGCATCCTCCAGGTCTATGAAGGCGGCGCTCACATGTGGCGGATCATTTATATGGATGGCCGTCCGCATCCCAAGCCCCCCGAATTAAATCCCACCTACCTCGGCCACAGCGTGGGCCACTGGGAGGGCGACACGCTGGTAGTCGACGTCGTCGGCCTCAACGACCGCACCTGGCTCGATGCCGCCGGCCATCCCCACACCGAGCAGCTGCATGTCATCGAGCGTTACACCCGCACCGGCGAAAACACGCTCCACTACCAGGCCACCATTGACGATCCCGGCGCCTACACCAAGCCCTGGACCGTCGGCTGGAAGGTTTCCTGGGAGCCCGGCTGGGACCCGCTCGAATACGTCTGCCAGGAAAACAATAAGGATGTCGGAGTCAACGGCCACATGGTCGGACTCAGGCCGGGAGAAAAGCACCCCTGAAAGGAATTCGCATGCGCCTGAAAACGTTCCTCCTCTGTGCAATCGCGATCGCGGTCCTCGCTCAAAACAAAGTCACCAGGGAAAACCTCGGCTTGGTCGGCGACCGCTTCAAGCCGATGAAGTATGACGAAATGACCCCCGAGCAGAAAACCATGGTCGACCACCTGCTTGCCGGCGAGCGCGGCGGCATGGGCGGCCCCTTCAACGTCCTGCTCCGCAGTCCCGAAATGGGCGATCTCGGCCAGCAGGTGGGCGCCCGCATGCGCTTCCACAACTCCCTGCCCGCCAACATCCGCGAGACCGTCATTATCCTGACGGGCCGCTGGTGGATGGCGCAATACGAATGGACCGCGCACAAGCGCCTCGCGCTCCAGGAAGGCGTCAAGCCCGAAGTCATCGACGCGATCGCCGCCGGCAAGCGCCCCTCCAGCATGGACGCCAAGATGGAAGCCGCCTACAACTTCATCACCGAACTCTATAAGACCCGCCAGGTGAGCGACGCCACCTTCCAAGCCGCCAAAGCCCAATTCGGCGAGCGCGGCATTGTCGACATGATCGGCACCAGCGGCTGGTACGACATCGTCTGCAAAGCCCTCGATGTGGACCGCTACCCCGCGCAAGCCGAGCTGAAGCCGCTAGTAAACCCGTTCCCATAGACGCCGGCGGTGCTGCCGGTGTTCCCGCCTACCCGTAGTATTCCGGCGCAATCTTCCGCGTCGGTGCTACAGACGGGTTATCTCCGGCATTCCACACGATACGAGATACTCGGCGACCTTCTCGTAGACGGCTGGAGTACGCGTAACGTCCTTCTCATCTCCAGGCGGTACCCAAATAATCAAACCCTCGCGAGCCCTCGTTAACAGCACCCGGTACTTGTTGAGAATGTACTGTTGTGTTTGGCGATTCCGAACCATCTGCCATTCTGTGCCGCGAAACTTTCGGTAAACCCAGCCGTTATCGTTAGGCACGAGATCTCCGCCCCAGCAAAGACCGACCCAATCCAACTCCAGACCTTGAATACCAAACTCGGTCGCAGGCACCTCGAGGAAGAACGATGATCGGACATCATCTTTCGAGTTCAGGAACCAATTCTCGACATCCAAATCGACAGTCACGTCAAGCCCATGAGCCAAGAGTCGGCGGGCGCCGCTGCTAGCAACCAACCCGGTCCTGCGGGTACCTCGCTGATGGGCCCGAAGCCAGCCACGGGCTACTTCCAGGGAACGCGTCATCGCCATCGGATATTGTTCAAGTTCACCAAACACTTTCCGGACGCGCTCTACCTCGCGATTCAGCAGCCCGTCAACAAACTCCGATAGTTGTTGGCCTTTGAAGGATCGAAGCGTAACATCCAAATGCAGTGCTGCCTCCTCTTGCACGTACATATCCTGCGGAACACTGCTGAATAGCCCTTGATGGTTCCCCGTCTCCGTCATGAGTTCCGCTGAGACGGCAACGGACCAATCTCGGAATCGCTCGTGCAGCGCTCGGCCCCACTCCCCGAGCCCTGCTTCTCCGGTATTGATCTCCTGACCGACGCCAACTAACGCTACAATCACTGCCCAATCTCGGTGTCGGCTCATGACCTCGAGCATGATCTCCGGTTCAGAAAAATTGCGCTTAAACTTTCGAAGTGATTGCTCGGCATTCCATGCCCGCTGCGCTTCGTCAAATACGGCCACATGATCGACAGGTATCCGGTCTGAATGCTCAAAGTATTCAGCGATGAAACGGTGCACGTTTTGCACAAAGGTGCTGACTCGTCTCTTAGATGCTGCCAGCGACGAACCCGTGCGGAGCCGGTGATCTCTTGCTAAAGCTTCTGTTAATACGCGAACGAGCGGCCCGTTGCCCGAGAGAAAGACTCCGAGGTCTTCTGTGCCCAGGCCGTGGTTATGCACCACATTCAATCCGGCCAGTGTCTTGCCCGCACCAGGAATGCCTGTGACAAAACAAATCAGCTTCTTTGATTGAGTCCGAGCTTCGTCTATCAATCGAATGACTGCATCCGACGTCCTGGTCAGATTGTCATTCCCGGCGTGGCACCGGGATATCTCCTTTACATTGTGACCCGCGTACAAGGCCTGCGCTGCCTCGATAATCGTTGGCGTCGGAGAATACTCGCCATCATCCCACTGCGGAAGACTGGGCTGCCTTTCGCCCCGATACCTGCCGGCGCAAAGCGTTAGTTTCTCGACCAAATCTTCTTCGCTCGCGCTCCACGGCTCTCTTACGAAGTCGGTTAGATTGTCCTCGGAGACTTGGCCGGTCGGAGCGCGCGTCGCTACCAACATTGGAACAAGGATCAGG
>CAYTJD010000062.1:0-44441 GCA_964438005.1 uncultured Solibacteraceae bacterium
GTGGTGGGATGGCGATCCGCTGTCAGGAGGGAGCTTTCTAGGCGATGCGCCCGAAGAGAGCGCGGCCTACTCAGCGACTGTTTTAGGGGTAACGGCAGTTCCAGAACCTTTGATGCCCTGGCCTGCCGGCTTGATCGCAGCAGTCATGTTCATTCAGAAAGCCAGGCGCAGAACGGATTCGGCTTTGGAAGGCGCCGACGGGCCGCCCTGTAACAGGCTCGGGGCGGCATTGGGTTGAGTCAAAAAGCCGAATAGGGCGTAAAGGCAACAAGTATCTCATTATGAAGTCGGTTAGTCGGTCAATTCTTCGGAACGGGTTGAGTGTGCGTGGGTGGTCTGGAGGGCGCTCGTCGAGCTCGTGCGGCGAGTCCGTCCGGCAGCTGATCTCGCTCGTCGTGACTCTGCTGTCAGTATTCGCGATGCTCCCGGCTCCAGCGTCCCCACAGTCCGGGAACGGTCCGAGCCTTGCCTTAAGTGTCGTCGCGGAAGCCTCGCCAACTCCAGGTGTATGGGCCCTGGATGTACAGATAACCAACAAGGGTACCGCGGCAGCCCGAAACATCGTTCTACAGAACCTCCAACTTCGAACGCTAACGGGTAGTGGAGCAGTGACCTACGACGCGAGTCTCTCGCCGGCCCTTCCGCTGTCCGTGGGGGATCTAGCAGCCGGCGGCTCCGCCGTGATCCGGCTGTCCTTCGATGCACCGGCGACGGTGCTGCGCTTCTCCGTGACGGAGAACGGCACGCTTCAGGACTCGAGCGGCACAAGTCTGAATTTTTCGCAGGCCCAGGCGGTGATCTCGACCTCGGCGCTCATCTCGGTTCAACCGAATTCAGGCCAGCAGGGACAGCAGAACGAGGCGACGACGATTACGGGCAGATACAGCCATTTCGCACAGGGCGTAACAACGGCCGATTTCGGCGCAGGAGTCACGGTGCAATCGCTTACCGTGAACTCGCTCACGAGCGCCACTGCCGTGCTCAATATCGATCCGGCAGCGATACTCGGGCCGCGCACGGTAACGCTCACGACCGGGGCAGAATCGCTGAAACTGAGTAACGGCTTCACCGTGACGGCCGGCACGCCGGTGCTGACGACGGTCAATCCCAACACCGGCCAGCAGGGACAGCAGAGCGAGAGCGTGAGCCTTACGGGCCAGTTCACGCATTGGGTGCAGGGGACCAGCGCGGCGAGCTTCGGGGCGGGAATCACGGTGGCCAGCCTGACCGTCAATTCGGCAACCAGCGCGACGGCGGTGTTGAACATCGATCCGGCGGCGGCGATCGGCACCCGGACGGTGACCGTTACGACTGGTGCGGAAGTAGTTGCGCTGAACAACGGTTTCAGCGTCAATGGGCCGAATTCGATCTCATTCAGCGCTCAACCGGGGAACATCCGGCTTGGCCAGCATTTCTCCCCCGCCGTGCAGGTGGCGCTGCTCGATCCAAATGGGCATGTACGGACGGGAGCGAACGACTCCGTTACGATTGCACTGGGAACCAGCACGCAGGGAGCGACTCTGAGCGGCACGCTGACGCAGAACGCCGTCAATGGAGTGGCGACATTCGGTGATCTTAGTGTGAACCGGACCGGGAAGGCAGACACGCTAATCGCTTCGAGTAACGGTCTCACCGCCACCAGTGCTCCGTTCGACGTGGTGCTGAGTCCGGCGCAGGCTGGCGCCTGCGTGCCGGCGAGTTCCCAATCGCTGCTGGTGCAAGGCGCGAACGTGAGTGCCTACTTACCGAACGGGACATGGGGACTACCCATTAAGAATGTACAATTGGTGCCGATCGAGGGCACAGGAGTGCAGGCGACAATTGCGACACCGAACGTGGTCAACTCCTGCGCGTCGAACTCGGATACCGGGCAAACCGTGTGCACGGCAAACAACACCGACGTGTATGTCATCCAGGGATCCACGCTCACCAGCACGCTGACCAGCGGGAGTAACGCAGGTGTTGGGGTCGGCTCGATCTCGGGAGGGTCTTGTTTAAACTGCGGTGTCGCCATGAACGCAACGGGCAACCAGGCGGTGATTGCCATGGGACTCAACCCGGGGGGCGCGGGAATCCAGATTCTCGATCTGAATACGAACCAGTTTGCAACACCCATCGCGAGCAACGGTCTCGGAATTTCCGAGGGCATTCTGGTCGATCCCAACCTGAACCTGGTGCTGTCGGCTCCGGAGAACAACCACTATTCGCTGTTCGATCTGAGTACCCGAAAAGTGTACGACAACAACATCTCCGGGATTGTAGCAATGGGATCTTCGGCCGATTCCGTGGCCGAGGATTGCACCACCGGCATTGCCCTCGCCGCCGAGGAGGATTCCTTCCCGACCCAGCTTTTTTTGACCGACCTGACGCAGGCAACTTTTGACACGGCCGCCTCGACGTGGACCGCGCCGGCGCAGAGCCAATCATTTCCAGAGCTCACGAATATCACCACTGCGGAAGGGATTGCCATCGCCTCGAGCGCTCATCTGGGCCTGGTAATCGGCGAATTCGGGTACTCGGGCTTCGGCGTGATCCAATTGCCCGCGACTTCCGGCAGCGGGACTCCTGCCGTTCAGGACTACGTCGCGGTGAGGATGCCGACGGACCCGAGCGGCGATCGATTCTTGATCGAAGGCGACCCGCACACGCAGTCCGCTTATGTGAGCCCCAATGACGGTAAGGCATACGGAGTGGTCCCCAGCGTTTCGGACCCGAGCTTGGACCGGTATGTGGCAGTTATCGATTTACAGGGTATCCTGAATGCGCCACGCTCGAGCGCGCACACACTGGCGTCGAGCGTGGACCTGTTGGGAACCGGCCTCGTGCGATTCGTGGCAGTCGGATCGACGCCGGCACAGATGACATTCGTCTCACAGCCGACGGGCGCCATGGCGGGTCAGGCCTTCCAGGTGAAGGTTGCCATTGAGAATGCGCAGGGCCAAATCGACAACAACAATGCGTTTACCATTACGCTATCCGCAGGCGGCGTTCGACTAAGCGACGTCCAGCCCGTGAACGGGATCGCCACGGCCAATCTCGTCATTTTTCAGGCTGGGACTTACACGCTGACGGCAAGTACTCCCCAACTGGGTACGATTACGAGCAATTCGTTTACGATCACAGCGGCAGCGGGTACGAGTCTTACTTTCGTCAGCCAGCCTACTAACATTGTGGCCGGCCAATTGTTTCCCTCTATTCAAGTCGCCTGGCTCGACCAATTCGGAAATCGGACGCCGAGTAATTCACCGATTACGATGGCGCTCAACACGAATGTTTCCGGCGCGACGTTGTCTGGGACGACCAAAGTTACGCCGGTGAATGGAGTCGCGAGTTTCACGGCGCTGACCGTCCAACGCACGGGTCCTTTCTCGATGTCGGCGTCGGGAACCGGCGTGTTAGCGCCAGCGCAAAGCGCATTTTTTCAGGTAACAGCCGCGGCCGCCACCCAACTGGCGTTTATCATGCAACCGTCCACTGCCGCGGCCGGACAGCCCATGGGCAATATCCAGGTGGCGATCGAAGACGCGTTCGGCAATCCCGTGACGACGGCGGCCAACACCGTTACCCTTGCACTCGGGGTCAACCCGACGGGCGCCACCATATCGCCTCCCGGCTCCACGTCGACAGGAGCTCTCAGCGGATTCGCGACCTTCTTCAGCGTGACGATCAACTTCGCGGGCGTGGGATACACGATGGTGGCCTCGTCGGCGGGGTTTCCCAATGCGACGAGTGCGCCGTTCAACATATCCGGAGCGGGGCCTCCGGTCAGTCTCTCTCCCTCCAGCATGAAACAAGGCGACACGGTGCCGGTGACGATCACGGCGAGTGGCACACATTTTCAGCAGGGAGTGACGGTCGCGAGTTTCGGGCCGGGGATTATGGTTGGCGGGGGCTTTTCGGGTAATTATGGGCCGGTAACCGTGACCAGTCCGACGACGGCGGTCGCCCAATTGAGTGCCGCGGCCGCCGCAGCACCCGGCTTCCGCACGGTAGCGCTCGAGACTGGTTTGGAACAGAACACCTATATTGACGCGTTCGAGGTGCGCGGAATTCCGAGTCTTTCTTCCATCTTCCCCTTTTCGGGGAATCCCGGGCAGACTTTGTCGGTAACGATCCGAGGCATTTACACGAACTTTGTCCAGGGAACGACACAGGCGAACTTCGGTCCCGGCATTTCGGTTGGAGGCGCAGCCCCCGGCGGCTTCGGGCCAGTTACGGTGAGCGCGCCGGGAACGGCTGCCGCTCAGATCACGATTGCTTCCACCGCCGCCGTTGGCTTGAGAACACCGATCACAATGAGCACCGGCGCCGAGCAGGCATCTCTGGCAGACGGCGGCTTTCTCGTTTTGGGAGCAGTCACCGGCCCCGCGCCGATCCCTGGTTTCACCAGCTTGACGGAAGGCATGGAGATTACCGCGCCCACGACGGTGACCGGAACAATTACCAGCCCCAATCTCTCCAACTGGATACTCGACTACGCGCCGAGTGGGTCGAGCTCCTTCACCACGCTGGCGACAGGGACGACGCCGGCCGTAAGCGGCACGCTCGATCCGACGCTGCTTCTGAATGGCATCACCGCGGTCCGCCTCACCGCCGTGGACCAGTCCGGCCAGACCACCAGCACCATCGTGAATGTGGTGGTCGCGCGGAAGCTGAAAGTCGGGAAGTTCAGTCTCTCCTTTCTCGACCTGAATATGCCGGTTGCCGGCATCCCGATTCAGATCGTGCGGACCTACGATAGCCGCGACAAGACCGTGGGCGACTTCGGAACGGGGTGGACGCTGGCGGTCAAGAGCGTTCACGTGGACGTGAACGGAACCTTGGGCAAGAATTGGCTCGGCACCTCAACGGGCGGAATCCTTCCCACATTCTGTGTCCAACCGGGGCAAACTCACATCGTCACGGCGCGGCTGCAGAACGGCGACGTCTATGAATTCCTGGCCGTTCCGACGCCGGACACGCAGTGTAACGCAGTCCTCCCTCCCGCCATGGTGGATCTGCAGTTCGTGCCCACGGGCTCGACACCGCCTTCCGCCCAACTCTTCCAACCCAATTCGACCGGCCTGATTGTCAGCGGCCAGTTCACCGGACCGTTGCAATTGCTGGATTCGTCCACTTTCGGAGTCTTTGGCCAGTTCGGTGACACGGACCAATGGATCTTGATCCTGCCGAACGGCCGGAGCGTTCAGGTGAGCGTGACTTTCGGCGTACAGTCCATCACCGATCGTAACGGCAACACGCTCAACATCGGTCCCGGTGGCATCACATCATCGTTTGGGCCGGCTGTCACGTTTACGCGCGATGCGCAGAACCGCATCGTGGGAATCCGGGATCCGAATTCCAATCTCATTCAGTACCAATACGGAGGCGCCGGGGACCTCACCGTGGTCACCGATCAACGTCAAAACGTCTCCAAATTCTCTTACGATGCGAATCACAATCTGATCTCGTTTACCGATCCGAGCGGAGCCCAGCCGACCCGGAATGTGTACGACGATTCCAACAGGCTGATCCAGCAGATCGATGCCTTGGGTCATGTGCAAGATTTCGCGCACGATGTGGCGGGGCACGTGGATGGGTTCACAGATTTTCTCGGCAACACCACGACATCCGTCTACGATGATCATGGGAACATCGTTCGCAAGACCGACGCTCTCGGAAACGTCACGTCAAGAACATTCGACGCGAACGATAATCTTCTTACCGAGACGAACCCGCTCGGGAAGACGACTTCCTATGCCTACGATGCCAACAACAACCGAATATCGACCACCGATCCCCTTGGACACACCACGCGGTACACGTATAACCAGCTGAACCAAGTGCTGACCAGCACAGATCCGAATGGGAACACGACTCGCAATACGTACGACTCGCTCGGCAATCTACTGACCCGTACGGACCCGCTCGGCAATACGACCACACACACGTATATTGCCGGATTGCCGTCAACGACCACGGACCCTCTGGCGAACACGACTACGTCTACATACGATTCCAAGGGCAACCTGGTCAACGTCACTGACCCGCTCGGAAACGTCACCAGCTATGTTTACGATTTGAATGGGAACCGCACCTCGCAGACGGTGACGCGGACGACGGGCACAGGGCAAGAGACCCTCACGACGCGATACCAATACGACGCGCAAAACCGAGTGGTCAAGACCACTCTGCCGGATGGCTCGACTACCCAGACCACGTTCAATGTGCTGGGACAGCAGGCGACGTCGATCGACGAGTTGGGCCGGCAGACCAGCTACGGCTACGATCCCGATGGGAGACGGGTGGGTACGACTTACGCCGACGGAACCAGCGAGACGACCGCCTACGATGCCGTCGGAAACAAAGTGGCATTCACCGACCGCTCCGGCGCAACGACCACCTACACGTACGACGCCCTCCACCGGCTGCTCGCCACCGCGGACGCCGCCGGCGGCGTGGTGCGTGAGACCTATGATGCCGCGGGGCAAGCGCTGACGGAGACGGATGCGCGAGGAAACACGACGCGCTTTGGATATGACGACGATGGGATGCAGACTAGCGGCACTGACGCGTCAGGCGGAGTGGCGCAGTTCGTGTTCGACGGCGCCAGGATGCTGATTTCCGTCAAGGATCCGGCCGGCAACGTCACCAATTTGAGCCGCGATGCCGACGGACGGGTGACGCAGATGACCCATCCGGATGGATCGAGCGACTCAGTCGCGTTTGACGCTCGGGGCAGCATCGCCTCGTTGACCGGCGCCACGGGCAAAGCGACGCAGTACACATATGACAGGTTGGGCCGGCTGGTTTCGGTAACCGACGCCCTCGGTCAGACGATAAAGTACGGATATGACGAATTGGGCAATCGCGTGTCGGTCACCGACGGCAATAACCACGTCACGCTTTTCCAATACGATCAGCGAGGACGCCGCACTGGCCGCACGCTGCCCGGCGGCCAGAGCGAGACCTTCGCCTATAACGCGGCGGGCGAAATGATCGCGCACACCGACTTCAACGGGAAGACCACGACGTATCAACATGATTCCGTCGGCAGATTGTTATCGAAGACACCGGACGCGAGCTTCGGCGCGCCGCCGGTGAGTTATGCCTACACAGCCACAGGCCGTCGTGCCTCCATGACGGATGGCAGCGGTACGACCACGTATATCTATGACGCACTGTCACGACTTACCGCGAAACAGTCGCCGGCGGGCAATCTCACATACGGCTACGACTCCGCCGGCAATCTCACGACCATGCAGGCGGGCACGTTAAGCGTTGCTTTCGCGTACGATTCGATGAACCGGCTGTCGTCGGTTACCGAGCCGGCGACGGGAACGACGAACTACAGCTATGATCTCGCCGGCAATCTGCAGAGCATGACTTACCCGAATGGACTGGTGTATGGGTACAGCTACGATTCCGTGCGCCGGCTGAAGGCAATGTCGCTCAACCAAAACGGAATTCCAGGTGCGTCCTACTCCTACACATTGGATCCGACCGGCCACAGGCTCGCGGTCTCAGAGCTTGGCGGCCGGACGGTGAACTATACCTATGACGGGATCTACCGATTGACTGGCGAGAGCATCGCCGGGGCGGGGAGCGGGCCGAATGGCACGGTCGGTTATACCTATGACGCGATTGGAAACCGGACGGGGACAACCTCAACGCTGGCCGGTATCTCGTCAGGAACGTTCAGCTACGACGCCGACGATCGCCTGAGCGACGATGTCTACGATGCGAACGGCAACACTGTGACTTCGGGCGGGATCGGCAATCTCTACGATTTTGAAAATCGCCTGACTCAACACGGCTCGGCGTCGATGGTGTATGACGGGGATGGCAACCGGGTGTCGGAGACCGCCGGCGGCATAACGACGAAATATCTGATTGACGACCAGAACCTTACGGGCTTCCCGCAGGTTGTCGCGGAAACGAGCTCGGATGGCAGCACGCGCGCCTTCGTGTACGGTTTGAGCCGAGTGAGCCAAATGCAGGCGACTCCCAGCGGTAACGGCAGCGCAACGAGCTTTTATGTTTACGACGGCCGCGGCTCTGTGAGGGCGCTGGCAAACCCGTCGGGCGCGACTACCGACACCTACGATTACGATGCGTTTGGCAACCTGATCCATCGGACCGGCACCACGGCGAACAATCTCCTGTTTGCCGGTGAGCAGTTCGATCCAGCGCTCGGACTCTACTACAACCGAGCGCGGTACTATGACGAGCGCCGGGGAAGATTCTGGACGATGGATACGCATGGGGCCAGGGCCGGCGATTCTCAGAGTTTGAACAAATATCTTTACACCCGCGCCGATCCTGTCAACCGCCGCGATCCTTCGGGGAACGAGGAAGATCTGATTGGAGAAGCCGTCACCGTCGAGATCCAAGGGGACCTGGCGGTCGCAAACACAGTCACTCCCTCCGTCGGTATCGCAAATACCGTATCGTCGGTAGCAGCCGCAGATACGGTTGCGATAAGTTCTGCAGGCACTGCCGGGACCGCCGGCGGAGCCGTGGGCAGCGGAGCCGCGGGATCTATCGGGCCCGGAGTGATACTGACGGGAGCCTTGCCGGTTACGCCGTACGTGTTTACGGCAACCGATTTGGCCGTCGGACTGCTATACCAGCTTGAGAGTCTTTTCGATCTGGCTGCCGAGGCCGAAGCTTTGGAACTTGCGGAAGCCACGGCTGCTTTTGAGGAAGCTTTAAGTTTAATGACCGAATTCTAGCCCCTCCGGGAGCGTCCACGAGTTGAATCGTGACTACTGGTAGCGCAGGGCGTGGATCGGGTCGACGCGGCTGGCGCGTAGGGCCGGGAGCCAGATGGCCAGGATCGCGACTGCGATCAAGACGGCCGGCACGGCGGAAAAGACCATCGGGTCCCAGGCCTTTACGCCGAACAGGAGGCTGGCGATCAAGCGCGTGAGACCGAAAGCGGCGGCCAAGCCCACGGCGACACCGGCTACAGCCAAACGGAGACCTTGCCAGACGACCATGTTTCGCACGCTGCTCACGCCCGCACCCAGGGCCAGCCGGATGCCGATCTCCTGGGTCCGCTGAGCCACCGAGTATGCCATCAGGCCGTAGATGCCGATGGCGGCCAGCAGGAGGGCCGCGCAGCCGAAGATGGTCAGGACCAGCATGTTGAAGTTCTGGGTGGCCGTTGAACGAGAGATGGTTTCTTCCATGGTACGCACGTTGGCCACCGGCAGCCCGCTCGAGGCCCGGAGCTCCTTTTGAATCGCCGCGCTCAGTGATAGCGGCGGCGTGCGTGTGCGCACGACCCAAGCCATCGGCGCGATCTGGGAGACCAGTGCGTTCTCGCCGTCAGTGAGCTGCGATGAAAGCACATACATGATCGGTTGCGGATCGCGGTTCAGGCCGCCATCGCGCACATTGCCGACGACGCCGATAATCTGACGCGGGGGCTCCGCTGCGAAGGCCGGGCCTACGCCATGACCGATCACGAGGCGATCGTTGAGCGGGTCGCCCTTGGGCCAGAACTTCTTGGCGAGTTCTTCGTTGATGATCACGACCGGGGAGGCGCCGTCGTCCTGCTCCCGATAGGAGCGGCCGCGCAATACAGGAATTTTGAATGTTTCGAAATAGCCGGCGGAGACCATGGTCCATCCCGCGCCGCCCTTGGCCGTCGGCCCGTCGGGGCGCCCGGGTATCTGGAACGGCAGCCCGAAACCGCCCGTCAGCGGCACGCAGCAACTGGTTCCGGCCACTTCGACGCCGGGAAGGGCCTGGATCCGCCGCACGCCGTCGTGAATCAGCTGGGCCACTCCCGCCGGTTTGGCAAACTGCGGCCCGGTTAATGACATCCGCATCGTGAGAATGTTGCGCGCATCGAATCCCGGATTGACTTGCCGGATCGCGATGAAGGTGCGGATGAGCAACGCCGCGCCTACGAGCAGCACCAGCGCCAGCGCCATTTCGATAGTGACCAGCAGCGCGCGCGTCCGGTTATGCCGCAGCCCGGTGCCACTGCGGCTGCTGCTTTCCTTCAAGGTGCTGTTGAGATCGGCACGCGACGATTGCAGCGCCGGCACCAGCCCGAACAGGATGCCAGTGAGAATGGAGAGGCCGAAAGTGAACGCGACGACGCGCCAGTCGAGCCCGACGCTGGTTCCGTTGAGGCCGATCCGCGGAATATTTCCCGGGCTGACGCTGAGAATCGCGCGAATGCCGGCGTAACCGGCCAGCAGTCCCACCGCGCCGCCCGCCAGCGACAACATCACGCTTTCCGTCAACAGTTGCCGCACGAGGCGTCCGCGCCCGGCGCCCACGGCAGCGCGGATCGCTATCTCGCGCTTCCGGCCCGTCGCGCGAGCGAGCAGTAAATTGGCCACGTTTGCGCACGCGATGAGCAGCACGAAACCGACTGCCCCCACCAGGATCAGCAGCGAGTTCTTGACGCCCCCCACGATGGCGTCCTGCAGCGGCTGCGCGCCGAACCCGATCTGCGGAAAATCGAATGGCACAGGGTGCTTCACCCTGTACTCGGCGTAGCCGGCCTGCAATTGCGCGTTCGCCGCCGCCAGACTGACGCCCGGCTTCAGCCTGCCGATCACTGTGAAGTAGTGCCCGTTGTCGTCTTTATCGGGATCGAGCTGAAACGGAATATAGACATCCGGCGGCTCGTCGATTTCAATTTTCAGGTTCGGCCCCACGACGCCCACGATTTCGTAACTTTCTCCGCTCAGAGTCATCCGTCTTCCGACCACCTGCGGGTCGGCGCCGAACTGGCGGCGCCAGAACCCGTATGCGAGCACGGCCGTCTTCGGCGCATGGGGAAGATCTTCCTCGGGTGTGTAGGTGCGGCCTCGAACCACGTTGGCCCCGCACAGGCGGAAGAAATTCGCGCTGGCGCGCGTGGTCTGGATCTGTTCCGGTTCGGCCTCTCCAGTCAGATTGGCGACGTTGAAAGCGTAAGCCGAAACGTCTTGAAAGGACTGTGTCTGCTGCCGCCAAAAGTTGTACTCATTGGGTGAAGCCCCGCCGCCGCGGCCTCCTTGCTTAAAGAGGTTCTGGAACAGCACGATGCGTTCCGGATCGGGAAACGCCAGCGGTTTCAGCAGAACTGTATTGACCACGGAGAAAATCGCCGTATTGGTTCCTATCCCCAGGGCAAGCGCCGCGATTACGACAAGGGTGAAACCCGGCGTGTGCAGAAACATCCGTCCAGAGTGCTTCAGGTCCTTTAGGAAGGCGTCCATGCCGTCTTTAGACGAAAGAAAACACAATATGTTCCGGGGATTTCGGGTGTCGGGATTCAGGAGAATCGCCGGGCGGCCAGGAGGCGCCGCAAGCGGCGTGGCGGTTGAGCCAAGTTCTTCATTCTGCTATGCTCAAGGCGTTGCTTTCATAACATCGTCTATTTCTGGCCACTGAGGCCAGGCTCACCCGAGAGGTTTACTATGTCAGGCCATTCCAAATGGGCCACCATTAAGCACAAGAAGGCGGCTCTGGACGCCAAGCGTGGCAAAGCGTTCACGCGCCTCATTAAGGAAATCACCATCGCCGCACGCGCCGGCGGCGATCCCGATGGCAACCCGCGTCTCCGCACTGCGATTCTCGCCGCCAAGGCTGTCAGCATGCCATCGGACAACATCAAGAAGGCGGTCATGCGCGGCACCGGCGAACTGGAAGGCGGACAGATCGAAGAGGTGATGTTCGAAGGCTACGGTCCGGGGGGTGCCGCAGTCCTGGTGAATGTCGCGACCGATAACCGCAACCGCACGGTCAGCGAGATCCGGCACGTCTTCTCCAAAAACGGCGGCAACATGGGCGAGCAAGGCAGCGTCTCGTGGATGTTCGAACGCAAGAGCCAGATCTTCGTTCCGGGAGAAAAGACCGGTGAAGACCAGCTGATGGGCATCGTACTCGATGCCGGGGCCGACGACTTGCGCAGCGACGGCGAACGATGGGAAGTCCTGTCGCCGCCCGAGGCGCACGAAGCCGTTCTCAAGGCTCTTGAATCCAACCATCTCCCGCACGAAGACGCCTCCATTGCTTTCGTACCTAAGAACCTCATCAAGCTTGAAGGGAAAAATGCCAGCGGCATGTTAAAGCTCAGCGAGGCGCTGGAAGAACACGACGACGTGCAGAACGTCTATTCCAACTTCGATATCGATGAGAAGGAGCTGGAGGCCCTGGCTTAACAGGTGCGCATCCTGGGCATCGATTGCGGCTCCGAGCGCACCGGCTACGGAGTCATCGAGACCGACGGCGTGGATCACCGTCTGGTGGCGACTGGTGTAATCCGCACTGATCCCAAAGCTCCGTTTGAACAGCGCCTGCTTGAGATCGCCAGGGGACTGCGCGGTCTGATTCGGCAGCATAGCCCGGAAGCCGCCGCAGTCGAGGAAGTTTTTTACTCCGCCAACGTGAAAACGGCGCTCAAGCTGGCGCAAGTGCGCGGAGTGGCACTGCTGGCGATTGCGGAAGCCGGAGTGGGATTGGGCGACTACTCTCCACTGGAAGTGAAAACGAGCGTGGTGGGCTACGGCCGAGCGGAGAAGAGCCAGGTTCAGCTCATGGTTCGATCGCTGCTTCATTTGCGGGAAGAGATCGATTCCGAAGATGCCAGCGATGCGTTGGCGGTGGCGATCTGTCACGCCACGCACTATCGGCTGCGAGTCACCGTATGAAGTACGTGCTATTACTTTGTTTTCTGGCGCCGGTCTTCGCCGCTGACGGGCCGCGTCTGTTCTACTCGAAATCGTTTCCTGGCAGCAGCCCGGCGTACGCGGAGATCAAGCTTGACAAGGCCGGCGCCGCGGAATATCGCGAAGCGCCCGGTGAAGACAACCCGATCACGTTCCGGCTGAAGGATGCCGAAACCGAGGAAGTCTTCGGGCTGGCTGACAAACTCGGCCATTTCGATCACGCCCTGGAAGCGCCGGTGAAAGTCGCCTTCATGGGCGCGAAAACCTTCCGATGGGAGAACGGCTCCGAAAAAGGGGAAGTGAAGTTCAACTATTCGCAGGACCCCTCGGCACAGGCGTTGCTTGACTGGTTTGAACGGATGACGGAATCCGCGCAGCGCAACATCGAGCTGGAGCGCGCGGTGAAATACGACCATTTGGGAATAGTCAAAGCGCTGCTGGACCTGCAGGCGGCCCAAGACAAGAGGCGGCTTGTCGGAATGGAGCAGTTCCTGCCGATGCTCGACCGCGTCATCAAGAACGAAAGCTTTATGCACACAGCGCGGGAGCGGGCATCGGAGATCGCGGACGCGATCCGTTCGGGGAAGCCCTGATCACATCCGCATCAGCCGGATGCTCGCGTTCGATGTGGTGAGATCGAGGAGCGGGCCGCCGTTGCCGATTACACCGTCCAGGCGGTTCTTGCGGAACTCGCCTTGCGCCCGCACTTCGAAGTCGGAGGTGACCGAAGCATTGTTGGTGCGGGCCTGAAGCCGCGCGTTCACTTCGGCGGGGAGATGGAGGGTGATGTGGCCGTTGCTGCTGTTGACGCGCACGTCGGTGTCAAATTTAGCGGGGAGCGTCAGGTCCACGGAGCCGTTGGAAGTTTCCAGCCGCAGCGGCCGGTCGCCCGTAGCCGCCAGGTTGGCCGTGATGGTCCCGTTGGAGGTGCTGGCCTGCAGAGGCCCTTTGTGATTATCCGCATGAATGTGGCCGTTGGAAGTACGCACCATCGCTTCGCCGGTCATGTCTGTTAATTCCACGGAGCCATTGGAGGTCTGGGCGTCGACGCTGCCCTGAAACGCCTGCACGTGAATCTGACCGTTGGAGGTGCGCAAACGGGCCGGTCCGGAGCCATCCATCACGCGGATTTGGCCGTTCGACGTTTTGATGAGATCCAAGACGGCGCGCCGCGGCATCTTCACCACAAACCGCACGCCCCAGCCGCCACGCAGTTCCGACGGCCGCACCGCCCGCACAGAAACCGAGTCGGGGCTGTTGTCGATCTCAATTTTGAGGGAATCGGCGGCGTCGGGGCTGGGTCCATACTTGGTGCCGCTGATATCGACCGTTTCCTGGTCCCAGCCCGAGAGATCCACTGTCCCGTTGAAGCTCTCGAGGCTGAGGCGGCCGCCCGATTTGAGCGGGTAGCTGTAATGAAAGTCCTTGGGAAATCGGCCGAATCCGCCGAAATCGTCGATATAGCAGCCAGTCGCGCCGATGAGCCCGGCGGCCAGGAGCGGAACCAGTAGCTTTACGCGCATAGGAGTCCTCGATCTTGAGGATACGAGAATGACAGCGGGTTTGTTCCGTCTAGAGGGAAATCCGCCGCTCCTCCCGACAGGAGCGGTAGATCGCGTCCACCAGTTCGAGAGCCCGGTAGCCCTCCTGGCCGGAAACGAGCGGCGGGCGGCTTTTCCGGACGGCTTCGCCGAAGTTAAGGAATTGCTGCTCAAACGGCGCTAGCGAGATGGCCATCGGATTCGAAGCGCCGGATGCCGCCGGCAGCGCAACCGGCGGAGGCTCACCAGCATCGCCCTCTACGAGCCACTGCGTGAGCCGGTCGCCCGTGACGATTGCCGTGCCGCGGGTTCCATGAATTTCGATCCGCTCCGGCTGTCCCGGCTGGAAGGAGGTCGCCGCCTGGATCACACCGGTTGCCCCGGAACCGTATCGGAGCACCGCGTTGATGATGTCTTCCGACTCCATCCGGTGGGTCGCAGCGAGCTGCCAGTCGCCGTACACATGGCGTACCGGTCCCGCCAGCCAGAGCAGCAGGTCGGCCTGATGGATGGCCTGCGTGATGAGCGCGCCGCCACCCTCTACCGCCCAGGTCCCTTTGCCCGGGCGCGCGTAATACTCAGGCGGGCGATGCCATTTCACGTATGCATCGGCCTGCAGAATCCGGCCGAGCCGGCCGGACTCGATCGCATGCTTGAGGAACTGGGTCGATTCATCGAACCGGTGCTGGCTGACAACACCGAGCGCGATCCCGTGCGCGGCATCGAGCATGTGTCGCGCCGTTTCCAGATTCGCGGCAATCGGCTTTTCGACCAGGACGGCCTTTCCGAGCTCGGCGCAGAGCAGGACAGGCTCAAGGCGAAAGTCGGGCAGCGTGCAGACGTCGACGAAATCGACGTGCGGGTGTCGGCAGACTGCCTGCCATCCTTCGCAGTTCGCGCAACCATATTGAGCCGCGAACTGTTGGCTATGCGCCGGATCGCGGGCGGTGCACGCCGTGAGTTCATAGCCGATATTGCGATAGGCCTGGGCGTGCTTGTCAGCGACGGCCCCGGTGCCAATGATGCCGACGCGGTAGGGCATGCCGTTTAGAAGGTGCGGTGCCGGCGGCCGATGATTTCCTGGAGCTGGGCCATCAGCTCTCCGCCACCGGTCAGCAGATCTTCCGGAAATTTGCGGTGCGAAACAATCTCGCGGTAAATGGGCTCGCCGCTGGCCGAATTCAGCCCGAGCCCGGCCAGGTATTGCAAGCGCATGTTGAGATCGTTGTTGACGGGCACTCCCGCGGTCATCGGCTGCAAATCCGGGGCGCGGCCGACATAGGTTCCCAGCAAATCGACCGCTGAATTGAATTGCACCTCGGCGAGCGAGCTGTCCACGGCCGCGTAAGTCTTCTGCGCGAGCCGCCGTTGCAGGTCGCCGATATCGATGGGTGTATTTTCCGGACGCCCGATCAGGACGAGATCGTAACCATCCCCGTCGAGGTAGTTACTCCAGACGGTGCCATTCGGGAAGACGTCGAAGAATGTAGCCAGCTCGGTTTTGACCGTGTCCAGATCGCTCTCGTATAGGGGCAGCCACTGTGCCACCACGCCGCCGGGGTTGAGGTGTTGTCTGATCAGTTCGTAATACTCCTTCGAGTAAAGGGTCGACGTGCCTTTCACCCAAGGGTGAATCGGATCGGTGGTAATGACGTCAAACTTCTCCGGAGTAGTGAGGATGTAATGCCGCGCGTCATCGTACTGAATGTGGGTGCGGCCGTCGCGCAGGACGTGATTGTTCTCCTTGCCGAAGTACTCATCGGAAGCGGGTGGAATCATCGGTTCCAATTCGCAGATCGCGATGCTCTGTACCTCGGGATAGGGGACAAAGGATCCGGCCGTGACGCCGGCGCCGAAACCGACCACCAACACCGAATGCGGGGCCGCGTGCAAGAGCGCCGGCAGATGGCCCATCATGCGCTGCAAGCGCATGTCGAGCAATCCCGTGGAGGCTTCCGGCTTGCCGCTGACATAAAAAAAGCGCTGACCGGCGCGGTCGGTGATTACGACGGACGAGTTGATGCCCTCGCCGACGAATAGGGGTTTGGCTTCTGCCGCGAGGTCGACACCGCGCAAGACCGGTGTGACGCGGCGGCCGTAGGCGATGGCCTGCCACGGGACGGGGCCGACGGTTAAGGTCAGAGCGGCGGCTCCCACGAGCGACGCCGCGAAGGCGGCTCCGTATTTTGTCGGGACCCGTGACTCGATGGCAACCGCGGCTGCGGCCAGAATGGCGGCCACCGCGGAGAGCGCGATCAAAAGCTGTTGCGCGATATGGGTTCCCGCTTCCGGGATCAGCACCAGGCTGAATGCCAGAGCGCCGACGATGGAACCGGCTGTGTTGACGGCATATACCGCGCCCGTCAGGCGTGCCGGATCTTCGCCACGCCGGGCGGCCGCCGCCAGGGCCAACGGAAAACTGGCGCCCCACAGCAGAGTCGCGGGAAGAATCGTGCGCAGACAGCGCGTGATATCGAGATCGAAATTGAACAGCGGGCTAGTCGAGAGCCACGGATCCACCGGCCAGAAGGGAAGGGAGTACGCGAGGGAGAAGGCGGTCCACGCGATGGCCGCAGCCAATGCGATCTGGCAGGCAGCCAGAGCCCAGCGAGCGTCGGCGCCGCGCCCCACGAACCACGAACCCAGGCTGCTGCCTGCCCACAAACCAATCAAGAAAACGGCAAGGATAATGGAAAACGTATAAACCGTAGCTCCGAGGATGAGGGAGAGCAGCCGCGTCCAGACGACTTCCGCCCCCAAAGCGGTGAGACCGGATATAGCGATGGCAGCGTAGACCAAAGACGCGCCCCGCGGGCGCGGTGATGATGGAAGATCGGGTTCCAGCTGCGGGGCGGCACGATCAGTGATTCGTGAAGCCAATACGAGCGCCAGCAAGGCCATTCCGAAATTCACAGCAGCCGCGGCGTACGTCGCGATTGCCATGTCGTGGACACGGAGCAGATAAAACCCAGCAAGGAGACACCCGAACACTGCGCCGGCGATGTTCGCGCTATAGAGGAGGCCCATAGAGGTGACGCCCTTGGGCGTGGTTTGCACGGAGCGTGCAATCGCGGGGAGCGAGCCGCCCATCAGCATAGTGGGAGGCAGCAGGCAGAGCGCCGCGACGAGGCCGCGCAGTACGAGCCCTAACAACCCTGTGGTGGCGCCGGCGACGTACAAGCGGCTGACCAAAGGGACCCCGAACAGCGCCGCAATTCCGAGTGCGCCGATTCCCAGCTCAAGGTAGGCGTACACACGGAGCGGATGATGCCGCGCGGGTACGAAGCGGGCGAGCCCCGCGCTTCCCAGGCACAGGCCTCCCATGTAGGCGGCGAGCAGCAGGCCGAGCGACACGGCTGAGGCACCGATCACGAGCTGGAGCAGCTGGAACCAGACGATTTCGTAGATGAGCGCGGCGCAGCCGCTGCCGGCCAGGAGCAGCAGGAGCCAGGGCAGAGAAGCGCGCGCAGCCTCCGGGCGTTCGACCGGGAGCAGTTCTTCCACAGGTGCGATTGGTGCAGCCGGCTCATGCCGGCTTTTGAGCGAACGCTTGGGCACTGAACTACTCATTTTCACACGACGAAAGAAAAAGGGCCTCGCCGAAGGGAATCGGCGAGGCGCGGCACCACAAGCTATCCCGCGCTAGTCAGCGAGATCCGCGACATGGGCATCGTCCCGAACCGTCCCGAGGCGGTCCCGCGAATATCAGAGTGATCCAACGTCGCGACTGCCTCCGCCGTCTTCTGTTGTTCCGCCAAACACGCCGAGGGCCACCCTTTCGGGCGGCCCTCGGCGAAAACAAAAACACGAACTGTCGTGTTAGCTATTGACAGGTCGTTTCATATCAGAACGAGAAGCGGGCTACGATCTGCCCCGTCCGAGGTTGTGGACCGAAGCCAGGCAACCCGGGATTGGTCGTGTTGATGTAGCCGTAGCCGCCGGTGAGCACACCGTTGGTATAGCTCGGGCCCGTGTTGGAGTTCGTCGTGAAGAAGCCACCGATGGACGGTGCGGTGAGGAAGACGCGGTTAAACACGTTGTAGAATTCCGCGCGAATGTTGAGCCCAACCCGGCCTTCCTTCGCCAGCGGGAAATTGCGCCCGAGGCTGAAAGATTCGGCCGGCTGGCGCTGCCAGCGGTAATCGTTATAGTAAGGAGCCGAGGTCCCGAAGGTCCCGGGCGCGGCGTCGCTCCACGCCTTGGGATTGAGCGGGAGCGTAGTTTGCGGGTTGAAGCAATGGCAGTTCGGATCGACATTCAACAGAGACACGCCGGGAACACGGTTCTCGAAGGTGTTGCCGCCTCCGAAAATGGCGGGGTTGTCGGTGCGGGCCAGTTGCCGGAAGAAGTTGTTGCTAGAGGGCGGTGTCTGAATCACGAGGCCGCTCTGATAGCGCAGCACGCTGCCAAAGACCCAGTCACGGGCCGCCCAGGATAGGGCCTTCAAGGCCGTGCCGTCTGCCTTGAGCTTGGGCGTTGTGTAGTTAAAGGAAATCACAAGCAAGAACGGCCGGCTGAGGCTGGAAATCTGCTTCTGCTGAGGACGGTTGAAGACGTCATTGATCAGCAAGGTTCCGGGCGTAAAGTAAGAGGTCCCGGAATTAACACCGTTAGTCAACTCCTTCTGCCATGTAAATGCTCCCTGCACGTCGAGTCCGTGGGAGTACCGTTTGGTTACCTTGGTCTGGAGCGAATCGTACCAGGTGGTGCCCAGCGGCGGTCCGAGGAACGGCGGAATGCCGAGCCACTGCGGGAACGGCCGCAATGCCTGGTTCAAGGGAGAGGTGCTCGGGAAGCCCGGATACACAGTGTTGGCGTTAGCGAGAAGAGGATACCGCGCGATCACCGCGGGGGAACTGATCGGAGTAGTCAGCAGGGCACGATCGGCCGCGCTATTGATGTCGATCCCCTGCGTGGCGCCGTAGGACCTGTCGGCAAGTAACCCTTGGGGCGTTAGCGCGTTGTAATTCTGGGCAGCGAGCACCGGAGCCGTCCACCAGACGCCGCGGTTGCCAACATACTCGGCCTCAACCACCAGGTTGCGGGCAACTTCCCGCTGCAGGCCGATGCTCCATTGCAAGATGCGAGCCGGCCGGCCTGAGTTGCGGTCGATGGAGATGAACGGCGCCGCCGGAGACACGGTTCCAGAAGCGGTTCGCTGCGGGAATTGCGGCGTGAAGTTCGGATAGACGTCCACCGGATTACCGTATGGATTACCCGGAGCGTAAGGATTCCCCTTGGAAACCTGGCCAGCGGCAATGCCCCAGCCCGGCTCATTGAGCGTGTAGAAATCGGGAACGCTATAAGACAGGAAAGCGTTGTCGGCTGTCTGCGAGTACGCCAACCCGGCGCCGGCCCGGAACACGGTTTTGGACGTAATCTGGTAAGCAGCACCGAGCCGCGGTCCCAGCGCCCAGGGGTAATTGTGATTGAACGAGCAGCCGCAGGTGGCTTCATAAACCACGCTGCCCAAGCGGTTGCCCACCACGGGATTCGGCGTATTGAACGCGGCGTTCTGCATGCGTCCATATTGCTCTTTCAGCAACGTCTGGTAGTCGTACCGGATTCCGTAATCGAGCGTGAATTTGCGGGTCACCTTCCAGGTGTCCTGGATGAATAGCCCGATCGCGTGACTACCCAACCGCGAGTCGGTGATGGCGGAGTGGGTCAAGCTGTTAGCCTGGCCGAGCAGGAAGCTGGCGTAAGGAAAGCCGGTTTGGAAGGTCGGGTTGACATTGCCGTTATCCCAGGGATTGGCGGTCTCAGCATTGGTGAAATTAAACCCACCGTTGGCACGTGCCAGACTCTGCTGGGGGAAACCCTCGACCACCAGTTCACCGCCTGTTTTGAAAGTGTGATTGCCCTTCACCCAAGTGAGGCTGGTGTTGGCCGTGGGCTTGATGTCTTTCAAATAGACGTTGGCGAAACCCGGGGCGCCCGGTCCGGTCCCACCGAACAAGCCCGTGCCCATAGAGACTCCGCCTGTGAAAACGTTGTTGGCAGCGCCAATGGATGGCGCATACTGGTTTGCGGCGAACTGCGCGTTTGCCGCCCAATAGTTGCTCTGATCGAACGTGGTGGTGAATTGCGGATGCTGGTAATAGAGCAGCCCGATGCCCATGTGCAGCAGCAGCGTGGGGCGTAGCGTGTCGTCGAAATTGATTCTGGTGGTATAAGTCGTATCATCTTGCGGGATGGCCGATAGCGTCGCCGACGCGAAGCCATTTGCGCTGGGCGACTCCGTGCGCGTGACCGACATGTATCCCGAGATCTTCATGGTGGAGCTGAGCGACTGGTCGATCTTGATCGAAGGAATGGTGGTGTGCCGAAAATTACTGTACCCCGGGATTGCATAGTTGTTGACGCTGGCATTCGGGACGTTCGCGCGCGGAATCAGAGCCTGTAATTTTACTGACACCGTATCGAACTGGGAGGACGGAACCTGAAAATTGCTGTACGGATTCCGAAGCAGGACGCCGCCCGGTCCGGTAAACGTGCTATTCGGGTCGAATACGGTGAACGCCGAGAAGCTGCGGCCCAGCGGATCCGGCGGAGTGGGGACCGGGAAGGTCGCCCGGCTAAAGTCGCCGTTGCGATACGCGTCGGTGGGAACCGTGGCGATACCATTGCGCACAAACTGGCCCTCGCGGAATTGTTCAAAGTTGACGAAGAAGAAGGTCTTGTCGCGGCCGTTGTAATGCGGCACGACAACAGGTCCACCGAAAGTGAAACCGAAATCGTTCCGGCGAACGCTGTTGCGCAGGGCGTGGCCGTGTCCGTCGCTGGTATACGGAATTCCGGCATTTAACGCTTCGTTATCGAAATAGTCGTAGGCGCTTCCGTGGATCTGGTTCGTGCCGGACTTCATGGTGTAGTTGAAGTAGCCGCCGCCGGCCTGTCCATACTCGGCGGCGAAATTGCTGGTCTGAATGGCGACTTCCTGGATGGCATCCACGCCGGATTGCGTTACTTGTGTGATCTGTCTCCATGTGCCGTTCGTGGCATCCATTCCTTCGACTCGGATGGCGGCAGTGCTGGAAGGCATGCCGTTGATTCGGAGAGTATTATCAGTGGAAAAGACGGAGCCGGGCATGAGTGACGCAGCCGCCAGAGGATTGCGGATGTTGCCCACACCGGTACCCGTGCCGCTCAGGGTCAGCAGCGGAATGCTATCGAGGCGATTGTAGTCAACTGTATGGCTGAGTTCGCCGCTTTCGGTCTTGAGGAGAGGAGCTTCGGCCTGGACCGTTACCGATTCGGTGGCTGCGCCGACCTCGAGAGTGAAATCGACGCGCACTGTGGCCGCCACGCTGACGATGATGCCCGGCCGGACTGACTTCTTGAATCCAGGGACAGAAACTGATAGCTCATAGGTACCCACGGGCATTTGAGCCAGGGTGTAGTTTCCCGTCGTGGAACTGCCTGCCTGATACGAGGTGCCGGTGTCGGCGTTCTTCGCTTCAACGACCGCATTCGCCACCACTGCTCCCGCCGGGTCGGCGACGGTGCCGGTAATGGTGCCGCGGTCGCCCTGGGCCCAAATAGCCAATGCCGCCGCAAGCGCTAACGTGGCGCCCTTCAAAAAACGCATGGTTCCCCTCCTGAAGCAAGACTTGTAAATTGCTCAGCCTTCAAGACTTCGGTTTAGTCTATCGTGTGCGGAAGGAAGGGTCAAGCCACGGAGGGGGCAAAAACCTGTCAAATTGCGGAAGGTCCGCCAGAATCAGTGCAAGCCTCGGGCTCTTTGTATAGACCCTCTCAAGGCGTCAGATTCTGAGTGTGCGGGCGAATACTGCGGAGTCGATGTTGGAGCCGCTAAGGATCAGGGCTACGCGGCGGCCGGTCATGGCGGCGCGTTCCTGCCCGAGCGCGGCCAAAGCAGCCGCGCCAGCGCCTTCGGCCACGTTGTGGGTATCGGTAAACAAATGCCGCATGGCGGCGCAGATTTCGTCATCTGTAACGGTGACAATGCGTTTGGCGTACCGCAGGATGATGTCCAGCGCTTCCGGATCGGGAACGCGGCAGGCCATTCCATCGGCCATCGTGGCCGCGGCTTCGGTTGCGACCGGCCGGCCGGCGGCGAAGGATAGCGCGTAAGCCGGCGCGCCGGCGGCCACAACGCCGATGACCTCGGTATTCAGTCCGAGTGCATCGCGCACGGCGATGGTTCCGCAGATTCCCGAGCCCATCCCAACCGGAACATATACTGCATCGAGGTCCGGCACTGCGCGAAACAGTTCGAGAGCGTAAGTGGCCACGCCAGCGACGAGCGCGGGATGAAACGATGGCACGAAATGCAGGTGCTCGGCCACTGCCAGGCCGGCGGCGTGTTCGAGGGCTTCCTGGAAATCGCGGCCGTATTCCCGGAGGTCGGCGCCAAGCGCGCGCATGGCGGCGTTCTTCTCGCGGCCGTTGCCATGCGGCACGATGATGACGGCACGCAGGCCGGCGCGAGCGGCGGCGAAAGCAATGCTCTGGCCGTGGTTGCCGCGGGTAGCAGCGATGACGCCGGTAAGGCCGGGTTGCTCGCGCTTCAAGGCATCCATATAAACGATGCCACCGCGCAGTTTAAACGCGCCGACGGGTGAGTGGTTCTCGTGTTTGACGAAGACTTCCGCGCCGGTGCGGGCGCAGAGTAGCGGCCAGCGGATCTGCGGCGTCGGCGGGATTGACTGGTGCACCAGTTCGGCGGCGGCTTCCAGGGTTTGCAGGTCGGGGAGATTCATCGCGCTAACTGATCTCCAGCACGGCTTCGATCTCGACCGTGATGTCGTGAGGGAGGCTGGCGACACCCAGCGAGGTGCGGGCATGGCGGCCGGCTTCGCCGAACACTTCAACAAACAAGTCGGAGCAGCCGTTGATCACCGCAGGATGGTCGCCGAAATTGGGAGTCGCCTGCACGAAGCCGAGGACCTTCACGACACGGCGCACGCGATCGAGCGAGCCGAGGGCGGCTTGCGCGGCAGCCAGCAGGCGGGCGCCGGCGAGGCGGGCGTGCTGGTATGCTTCCTGGACCGAGACGCGCTCGCCAACCCGGCCGCAGAGCCACTGGCCGTCAGGGGTTCGCGGGCCCTGACCGGACAGGAACAAGAGATTGCCGGAGACAACATAGGGAACGTAGGTTCCGATCGGGGCCGGGGGCACGGGAAGAGTGATGCCCAACTGCACGAGCCGCGCTTCGATCATGTTCGTCATGAACCTCAACTATAGCGTGGACCGAGTAGCAGGCTCGCGAGGCGCCGCTTGCTTACGCGCGCGGTTCAGTGTTACTAACGTAGTTCGCCATGCAATATACGAAACTTGGAAAGACGGGAATTACGGTATCGCGGCTGTGTCTGGGCTGCATGAGTTATGGAGGCGGGCCGCTACCGGATTGGGCGCTTGGGACCAAGGGCTGGCACGTCGACAAGCAGGCGGCGCGGGAGCATTTCAGGGTGGCGCTGGAGGCGGGAATCAACTTTTTTGACACCGCAGATGTGTATTCGGCGGGGCAGAGCGAAGAAATCACCGGCGCGCATTTGCGGGACATGGCGTCGCGCGACGAAATTATCGTGGCGACGAAGGTTCACGGGGTGATGGGGCATAGCCCGAACAAGCGCGGGCTCAGCCGCAAGCATATTATTGAAGGCTGCGAGAACTCGCTGCGGCGGCTGGGGATGGATTTCATCGACCTGTATCAGATCCACCGCTGGGACGCGGGTACGCCGATCGAGGAGACACTGGACGCGTTGGATTCGCTGGTGCGCGCCGGGAAAGTGCGATACCTCGGCGCGAGCAGCATGGCGGCGTGGCAGTTCTCAAAAGCGTTGTACACGGCCAAGGAGCATGGCTGGCACCGGTTTGACGCGATGCAGAATCACTACAACCTGGTCTACCGGGAGGAAGAGCGGGAGATGATTCCGCTGTGCCTCGATCAGGGGGTAGGGCTGATTCCGTGGAGCCCGCTGGCGCGGGGATTTCTGACGGGCACTCGCAAGCGCGAGGGCGGTACGACCACGCGTTCGGAAGTCGATAGTTTTGCGAAAGAGATGTATTACAGCGAGGCCGATTTCCAAGTGGCGGATGCGGTGGTTGCGGTGGCGACGAAGCGCGGTGTCTCGCCGGCTCAGATTGCGCTGGCGTGGGTGTTGCAAGCGCCGGGAATCACAGCGCCGATTGTCGGCGCCACGAAGGTCGAGCAGTTGAAGGATCTGATCGGGGCGGTGGACTTGAAACTGAGCGCGGAGGAAATCGCGGCGGTAGAAAAGCCGTACCGGCCACATGCGGTGCTCGGGCACGCGAGCCCGAGCGCAAGAGCCATGCGGGCATAGCGCGCGGCCGACATTGTATACTGGCCGCATATGCGTGTCCGTGCAGCCATCAGTGGGTTCGTTCTGTTTGCGGGCGCTGTTTTCGCGGAAAACGGCGGCGTCATCGGTGTAGTGCTCGATTCCAACGGCGTGCCCGTGGTAAGCACTGCGGTTCAAGCCAAGAACGTCCAGAGCAGTGCCGTGACCAAGGCCATGACGTCCCTTCAAGGCAGGTATTCTCTGGATCTGCCCGCCGGAACGTACGATGTATCCGTGAGCGTCCCTGCACTGAAGCCGTATTCGCGCAAGGACGTGGCGGTAGCAGCTGCGAAAACGGTGCAACTCGACATCCGGCTGGAAGACACGACGCAGTTGAGCACGCTGGGCGAGGACCGGTTCGCCGTGGGATCGGATCTGAGGAAGCATGATCCGCCCGTTGGGCCTCCGCCACGCCTAGAAGGCAAGGTTGATTTTTCCGGTGTCTGGTGGCGGCCGGTGATTGTGGATCCCGGCAAGCCGCAGTTCCAGCCATGGGCGGAAACAGTGGCCAAGGAACGGAGCGAGACACTACGGAAAGATAGCCCGCAGGCGCGGTGCCTGCCGGCCGCGGTGCTGCGACTCGGACCGATCTGGGAGTTCGTTCAGGGCAAACAGATGATCGTCCAAATCTCGGACGATGATAGCCCGGGATTTCATCAGATCTATACGGATGGGCGTCCGCATCCACAGGATCCGAATCCCGCCTGGTACGGGCACAACACCGCGCGGTGGGAAGGCGACACGCTGGTAATCGACCGTGTGGGCTTCGATGATCGCGTGTACCTGGATGAGGATTTACATCCGCATTCGGACAAGCTGCACGTCATCGAGCGCTATCGGCGTCCGGACATGGGGCACCTGGAGACTGAGATTACGGTCGAGGACCCGGGAGCGCTCCAGAAACCGTATACGTTGAAGCGGGTGTCGGAATTGGCGCCGACGGAAGAGATTTACGAGTTCATCTGTCCGGAGAACAACAGGGATGTCCCACACCTGGTGGGGAAATAGCGCTACAGGTCCTCGATTCGCAGCTTGATATCGGCTTTGGCCCACGCGGCGTCGAATTCGCGTTGCGCCCAGGCGGCGTCCTCCGGTTTGTGGGCGGCTTTCAGTGATTCAACCAGGCCGAACAGCATGCGGCCGTTGCGCGGCGAGCGCTTGACGCCTTCGCGAAAGACTTTTTCCGCATCCGCGGCGCGGCCGGCGCGCAGTAGGGCGGCGCCGAGGGATTCGCGCAGGGGATAATACCAATCGGGCGGTTCGTCGTAGACGAGCGCATCCTGAAGCCCGACGGCTTTCTGCCAATGCGGGACGGCATCCGCGGGCGAGGCGGACAAGCGGGCTGCGATGATTTCCGAGGCTACCTCCAACACGGCGCGTGCCTTGTTTTGTCCCCAGGGTGTATCGGCTCCGATGGCCATCTTGGCCTGGGCAAAGGCGTCGCGCTCGCGCCCAGCGCCGGTGCGGTCGCCGCGGCTGGCCAGCGCCACGGCGCGGGAATAGCGCCAGATCGCGGCGCCCACTTTCTGCGCGGGCACCGGCTGCGGCGTCTTCAGGATGTGGTCCCACTCGCCGAACCGTACATAGGTGGTGAGGACGACAGGGTATACGGTGTCGGCCATTTCCGGCATCGCTTTGGTCATAGGCTCCGCCGCGCCATTTAGAGCATCGGCGGCACGGAGGGCGTCCGTTTTGCGGCCTTGCATGGAGCGGGCGTAGCGGATGAAGTCGATGTTGTGGAGGTAGTAAGGCGTGTAGGTTCCTCCGGTGACATTGGTGGCGGCGAAATACTCTTTGTCGACGGTGACGGCGCGCTCGTTGACGTTGGCGGCCGTTTCCCAATCACCTACGACCAGCCAAATATGGCCCGGCATGTGCACCATGTGTCCGGCGGCGGGGACGATTCCCATCAGGCGCTGCGCGCTGGGAATGGCGCGCTCAGGCGTCGGAGAGGATTCGACGGCGTGAATGTAGTAGTGATTGGCGCCGGGATGATCGGGCCAGCGACGGATGACCGACTCGAGCGTGCGCTCGGCCTCGGCCATGCCGGCGGCTTGCGTCCCGTTCTGCGAATACCAATGCCAGCGGACCGGAATCATGAGACTCTCGGCGAAAACAGTTTGCGCGTCCGGGTCGTCCGGGTAGCGGGCTGCTAGCGCGCGCATGGCGTCGACGTAAGTCTTTGGTTCATACTGGGGACACCAGGTGGCGACGGCCTTCAGATACGAGCGTTCGCGCTCCGGCGCGGAAGTGAGTTTACTTCCCGTTTCGACGGCGGCACACGCGCCCTTCAGGTCGAAGCTCGGCTCGCCGTCCATGTTAATGTAGGGGCCTAGTGCCATAGCCATGCCCCAGTAGGCCATTACCGATTGCGCATCCAGTTCTGAAGCCTTGCGAAAGGAGCGCAGCGCTTCGTAGCGGTTGAAGCCGTAAAGCAGAGCCAACCCCTGATCGAAGTATTTCTGGGCGTCCGGGTTCCTGGCGGTGATGGGATGCTTCCAAGCCCCGAGACCCTTGTACAGAGCGACGGGTTTTTCAGCCGTGAATGCCAGGCAGAGAGGCAGCAGAACAACGGCGGCTTTGCGGATCGTCATCCATACGATTCTACGGCAAGAGTGCGCACACACACCGGCCACAAGATCGGGGCGCTACTGGCACACTGCCGTTAGGCCGCGGCGGAATTGTTCTCAACGACTTTTCCGTCGAACAAGTGAACGGAGCGGTCGGCGTGCGCCGCGTAGCGCTGGTCGTGGGTGACCATGCAGATGGTGGCGCCGTTCTGGTGGAGTTCCTTGAGGAGATCCATGACGGCCTGGCCATTGGCGGAATCCAGGTTGCCGGTGGGCTCGTCGGCAAGCAGGATGGCGGGGTCGCCGCCTAGGGCGCGGGCCACGGCGACACGCTGCTGCTGGCCGCCGGAAAGCTGCGACGGATAGTGCTTAGTCCGGTGCGACATGCCGACCCGTTCGAGCGCCTCCTTGCTGCGCTTCTTGCGCTCGGTCGAGGACATCCCGCGGTAGGTCAACGGCAACTCGACATTTTCGTAGACGGTGAGGTCACCGATGAGGTTGAAAGCCTGAAAAATGAAGCCGATCTCACGGTTCCGAATGCGGGCGCGCTCACTCATCTTCAGCCGTTCCACGGGCCGGCCATTTAGCACATAGGTGCCGTTAGACGGGGCATCGAGCAGGCCGAGGATTGCGAGCAGGGTGGATTTGCCGCAACCAGACGGGCCGGCAATCGAAATATAGTCGCCGCGATTCACATCAAGCTGAATATTGGAAAGCGCGTGGGTTTCCACATCATCTGTAACAAAGATTTTATCGACACTTTCCAGGTGGATCAGGGTCTCCGGCATGGGAATCCGTGTCTCCTCGATCGGGTTAGACGAGGAATTTTGAGAAAAGTTCCTTCAAAAAAGAAAAAAGGCGGCTTTTTGTGGAACTTTCGCCGGTTGCCGTCGTCCAAGGTTTAGCGTTTCGTGGCGGATGGAGCCGCCCTTGTGTCGATGCTGTCTCAAGATTTGCGTTTTGCCGCGCGGACCCTCAGGAGGAGTCCTGGATTTGCCGCGGTGGCTGTTTTGACGCTGGCTCTCGGCATCGGCGCCAATACTGCCATCTTCAGCTTCGTCGACGGCATCCTGCTCAAGCCTCTACCGTATCCGGACGCTGACCGAATCGTGAGGGTGCTGGAGAAGCCGCCAGGATTTCCGCGCAACGGGATTTCGACGTTAAATTTCCTGGACTGGCAGAAGCAAAACACGGTCTTCGATTTCATGGCGGCACAGACCGGTGGGTCTATGACGCTTTCCGGGACCAATGAGCCGGTGCTTCTCCATTGCGGCCGGGTTTCGGCGCAGTATTTCGATATCTTCGGCATTAAAGCCGCACTCGGCCGGACCTTTCTGCCCGAAGAAGACCAACTCGGCAAAGACCATGTGGTTCTGCTTTCTTACATACTCTGGCAAAACCGATTCGGCGGCGACCGGTCGATTCTGAATCGGACGATTCTGCTGGATAAGGAGCCGTACCAGGTGGTGGGGATTTTGCCGCCCGGCAGCGCGTTCGACCGGGCCTTTAACCAGCTCTGGCGGCCGCTGGCGTTCGAGCCGGCAAACATGACCCGCAACTTCCATTGGTTCGGTTCCTTCGCGCGGTTAAAGCAAGGCGTGTCTCTACAGCAGGCGCAGAAATCGATGGACGTGATCGGAGCGCGGATCGCGCACGACTACCCGGATTCAAACAAGGGTTGGGGAGTGGTGGTGGAAAAATTCAGCGACGTCATTGTCGGGCCGGAGCTGAAGACTGCCCTTTACGTGCTGATGTCGGCCACCATCATGGTGTTGCTGATCAGTTGCGCCAACCTGGCGAACCTGGCGCTGGCGCGCGGGGTGGCGCGGGAGCGTGAAGTGTCCATTAGGGCGTCGCTTGGCGCCAGCCGGTGGCGGCTCATCCGGCAGTTTCTGACGGAAAACGTGGTGCTCTCGTTGTGTGGAGGCGTGCTCGGGATCGGCATCGGGTACGTCACGATGCGTTACCTCAACACGCTGGTGCCGCCCAACACGCTTCCGCGCGAAGTGCAAGTCGGCATGGACGGGCGTGTTCTGCTGTTCGCGCTGGGGATTTCGGTGATGACCGGTCTGGTGTTCGGCATGGCGCCGGCACTGCAGGCGACCACGCCCGACCTGGCGAACTCGATGAAGGAGGGCGGCCGCGGCTCGACCTCCGGAGCCGCGCGGAGGCGCGTGCGCGATCTCCTGGTGGTTGCCGAAGTTTCCGTGGCGTTTGTGCTGCTCGTGGGATCGGGGCTGATGATGCAGAGCTTCTTCCACTTGGTCAATGTCGATCCGGGATTCGACTCGACCAATATTCTGACTATGTCGCTGCCGACCTCGGACAAACAGTATCCAGACCCGGCGCAACTCAACAATTATCTGCGCGAGATTCGCGGCAGCGTCGAAGCGATACCCGGCGTGCGCGAAACGGCCTTTACCTGCGCGCTGCCGCTGCAGGGGGCTTGCTACGGTATGCCAATGCAGGTGGCGAACCGCCCGATGGTGGATCGCGCCAACCGCCGCGGAGGTTTTTTCAAAATTGTGAGCCCGTCGTACTTCCACACTCTGGGAATCAAACTGCTGAGGGGGCGTGCGCTCACCGATCACGACACCAAAGGCGCGCCGCCGGCGCTGGTGATCAATGACAGGCTGGCGCACCAGTATTTTCCGAATGAGAATCCGGTCGGGCAGCGGATTCTGATCCAGGAAATCATCCCCGGCAAAACGCAGCTGGGTTCGGAGATTGCGTGGGAAGTGGCGGGCGTGATCGCGGATGAGAAAGTGAATGGCCTGCAGGACGAACGCTCGGCTGGTGTGTATGTTTCCTACGACCAGACGCCAGCCTACGGCATGAACCTGGTGGTGCGGGCGAACGGGGATCCGCTACAGTTACAGAAGTTCATCACCTCAGCGATTCACGCAGTAAACAAGGACCAAGCCATTAGCGACGTTCAGACACTGGAGCAGATCAAAGACTTATCATCGGTGGGGAGCCGCCTGGAGGCGGCGCTGCTGGGCGTGTTTGCGGCGGTGGCGTTGCTGCTGGCGGCGGTCGGAATCTACGGAGTGATCTCGTACTCGGTGGTGCAGCGCACACACGAGATGGGAATCCGGGCGGCGCTGGGCGCGTCTGCAGGAAACTTGTTAAAACTGGTGCTGTACCGAGGATTGGTCTTGACCGGCGGCGGCCTGGCGATCGGACTGGGCGGCACCTTTGCGCTGACGCGTGCGATGGCTACCTTGCTGTATGGCGTGGGTGCGCGCGATCCAGTGACCATGGCATTCGTCGGCGCGATCCTGGCCGGTGTCGCTCTGGCGGCATGTTATCTTCCGGCGCGGCGCGCGACGCAGGTCGACCCGACGGTAGCGCTGCGGTATGAGTGAGCAGACCAGCCGCCCTGGCTGACGAATCGCCGCAGGCATCTACCGGAAACACGGTATTTCGGCCCCCTCCCCGCCGCCCGACTGGAACCTGTCCGGCCCAAAATACCCGAAACCGGGTATTCTCAACGCCCTACACGCTTTCTTATGATCGTTCACGGAGGCGTTCCACGCCACGGCGCCAAAATGTTGGATAACGGCCAGGTGCAAAGCCGGAATCTCCTTGACGAGATCCGGCAGTTCGATACATGCACGATCGCCAACGCGATTGAACAATTCGATGTGCGGCTCAGAAACGAGGGTTACACGCGGCCGGGCTTGCGGTGCGTGACCGGCGGAGAGCCCCGCCTACTAGGCTATGCGGCGACGGCGCGGCTGCGGTCCGCAGACCCCCCGATGAGCGGCAAGGCGTATCTGGACCGGACCGATTGGTGGGAGATCATCGCGCGGCTGCCCATGCCGAGAATCGCTGTGATCCAGGACCTCGACACCGGGCGCGGTGCGGCATCCTGCGTCGGCGAAGTCCACGCGGCCATTTTGAAGGCCCTCGGTTGCGTGGGAGTGATAACGAACGGAGCGGTCCGCGATCTTCCCGGGGTACGCCGCATGGGGTTCCCGATGCTGGCGGGATCGGTGGCCGTGTCACACTCATACAGCCACCTGGTGGACTGCGGGGAACCAGTTGAGATCTTCGGGCTGGGGATCGCAATGGGAGATCTGATTTATGCGGACTGCCATGGCGCGATCTCCATTCCTCGCGAGATTGCCGCCGAGTTGCCGGCGGCGGCAGCACGGATTCGCAACCACGAGCAACGGATCGTAGCGGTTTGCCAGTCTCCGGACTTTTCCCAAGGCCAGCTTCTGCAGGCGATCCGCAGCAGCGAATGAGGAATTCATGCGCAATTCAATGACGATGGCGGCCTGGATTTCCGGGCTTGGCATTTTAGGGTTCAGCTTGGCATCTTGTTCCCGGCCGGCCGAGGTTCAGGCGGGCGCGGCTGCCCTGGCGCCGGCGCCGACCGTGCCCGTGGTTCGCGTGACGGCCGAAGATCTGTCGCGTGGACTGGTGTTGACGGCTGAATTCAAGCCCTACCAGGAAGTCGACGTGATGGCGAAGGTGGCCGGCTATATTCGAAAGATCGACGTGGACGTCGGCGACCGTGTACGACAGGGCGACCTGCTGGCGACGCTGGAAATTCCGGAAATGGCGGATGATTTGAGGCGGGCACGGGCCGCGCTGGAGCGTAGCCAGGCGGAGGTGGGGCGCGCGAAGGACGAACTGCAGCGGGCCGAGTCGGCGCACGAGATTGCGCATCTGTCGTTCGAGCGGCTTTCGGGTGTCGCGAAGACAAGGCCGGGGTTGATTGCGCAGCAAGAAATCGACGATGCGCACAGCAAGGATCTGGTGGCCGAAGCGCAGGTCTCGGCGGCCAAGTCCGCGCTCGCGGTAGCCAACCAGCAAGTGAGCGTGAGCGAAGCCGAGATGCAGCGCGTTCAGACGATGATGGAATACACGCGCGTGACGGCGCCGTTCGCCGGAGTCATCACTAAGCGGTTTGCCGACACCGGTTCGATGATTCAGGCGGGGACGGCTTCACAGACACAGGCGATGCCGGTGGTGCGGCTGTCGGAAAACAGTTTGCTGCGGCTCATCCTGCCCGTGCCGGAGTCGTCGGTGCCCATGGTCCACCTGGGGCAGCCGGTCGAAGTGCAGGTGCCCACGCTGCATCGTAGTTTTCCGGGGAAGGTAGCGCGTTTCGCGGACAAGCTGTCGTTATCGACCCGCACGATGGACACGGAAGTCGACGTACCGAATCCGAGCCTGGTGCTGATTCCGGGCATGTACGCGGAAGTGAATCTCACCCTCGAACGGCACAACGCCGTTCTTTCGATACCGGTGCTGGCAGTGGATGTCGATCCGGATACCAAGGACGGCGCCAGCGCGCCGTCGGGAAAAGTGATGGTCGTGACGGCGAATAGCCGCGTGGAGATCCGAACGATTCACCTGGGGATTGAAACCGCCGACAAGTTCGAAGTGCGCTCGGGACTGAATGTCGGCGATGCCGTGGTGTTGAGTGGGCGCGCTGGATTGCAGCCCGGCCAGGAAGTGCGGCCGAAGGCAACCACGCTGGCGACCGCCGGTTCGTAGGCAAGGAACTTCAAATGTCCCGATTTGCGATTCGGAATCCTTACTTTATTGTCGTAGTCTGTCTGTTCATTGCGGTCATCGGCGTGACCAGCCTGGTGCAAATGCCGGTCGATATGTTTCCCTCGATGAACATTCCAGTGGTGGTGGTGGCGACGTTTTACTCGGGTATGCCGCCGGAGCAGATCGAGACCGATATTACCAGCCGCTTCGAACGGTTCTTCACGCTGGGTGCGGGAATCGAGCACATCGAGTCGCGCTCACTGCCGGGCGTAAGCGTGATCAAAGTGTACTTTCAACCGGGGACGAACGCGGATGCAGACGTAACGACGATTTCCAACCTGGCGATGGCGCAACTGCGCCGGTTGCCTCCTGGCACGCTGCCGCCCGTTGTGCTGAAGTTCGATGCCTCGAGCCTGCCGGTCTGCCTGGTTACATTCAAAGGCGAAGGGCTGAACGAAACCGCGTTGCGCGACTTGGCGCAGTACCAGGTGCGCAACCAGATTCCGCCGTATGCGCCAGGCGCGAGCGTACCGCAGCCGTTCGGCGGAAGATACCGGCAGATCATGGTGTATGCCGATCCATACAAGCTGGAAGCGCACCAACTGAGCCTGATGGACGTTGTCCGGTCGATCAATAACGCCAACCTCATCCTGCCGGCCGGCGACGTTCAGCTGGGACAGCTCGATTACAACATCTATACGAACAGCCAGCTACCGACGGTGCGGGAGATCGATCAACTTCCGATCAGGACAGTGGGGCAGTCGGCGGTGCGCGTGGAGGACGTAGGTTACGCGAAAGATGCGGAACAGATACAAACCAATCTGGTTCGCGTCGACGGGCAGCCGTCGGTCTACTTGCCGGTGCTGAAGCAGGGCGGCGACACGAATACCATCGCAGTAGTCAATGGCGTGCGCACGGCGCTGCAACACCTGTTCGACGTGCCAAAGGAACTGGTGACGAAAGTGGTGTTCGATCAATCGGCGTTTGTTAAGACCGCGATTGAGACGCTGTGGCACGAAGGCGCAATCGGCCTGTTCCTGACCTCGCTGATGATTCTGATATTCCTGGGAAGCATGCGCGCGACGGTGGCGGTGTTCTTCTCGATTCCACTGTCGGCGTTGGCGGCGGCAATCGCGCTGGCGCTTGGCGGAAGTTCGATCAATAGCATGGTGCTGGGCGGGCTGGCCTTGGCGTTGTCGCGCCTGATTGATAACTCGGTGGTGGTGCTCGAGAACATTTATCGGCACTTGGAACTGGGCGAGTCGGCGGAAGTGGCGGCGGAGAAGGGTGGGCGCGAAGTGGCGTTACCAGTGCTGGCAGCCACTCTGACGACAGTCGTAGTGTTCTTCCCGGTCACGTTTCTTTACGGCGTGAGCAAGTTCCTGTTTTCCGCCCTGGCGCTCTCGGTGGTGTTCTCGCTGTTTGCGTCGTTCGTGGTGGCGATGACGGTGGTGCCGTTGTTCTGCGCGCGGTTCATCAAATCGCCGTCGCATCATGGCACGCCGGCCTTGGAGCAGCCGGTGACGGTGGACACGCCACGCCGGCGCCGGCTCTCGCTGGGACAGCGGTTCAATGTCTGGTTTAACGACCGTTTTGAAGGGTTTCTGAAGGGCTACGACAAGCTCGTGGGCGTGACGCTGCGGCACCCTGTCGTGACGCTTCTTGGGTTTGCCGTCATGTTTGCCGCCAGCCTGACGATGTTCCCGTCGCTGGGGCTCTCGTTCTTTCCGCGGACCGATGCCGGGCAGTTCGTGATCAATCTGAAGGCACCGACGGGGAGCCGCCTGGCCGTAACGGAGAACGAGGTCGCGCGGCTGGAAAGCCTGATTCGGCGAGTGGTGAAGCCGGAAGATCTTGGCATGATTGTTTCGAATATCGGATCGACGCCGGACTTTTCCGCTATTTACACCACCAATTCGGCCATGCACACGGCGTTCGTGCAAGTGAGTTTGAAAGACGAGCACCGAGTGGGGAGTTACGAGTACATGGCGGAGCTGAAGCAGCGGATTGGGGCGGAACTGCCCGAGTTGACTACATATTTTCAATCGGGTGGCATGGTGGACGCGGTACTGAATCTGGGATTGCCGGCGCCGATCGACGTACAGGTAGGGGGGAGCAACTCGAAGAAGTCGTACGCGACCGCGCTGCAACTTGCCGCCAGGATCCGGCAGCTTCCCGGAGTAGCGGACGTATTCATCCCGCAGGATATCGACTACCCGGCGCTAAGGCTTGATGTAGACCGGACCCGCGCCAGTGAACTGGGGCTGGACCAGCGCGAAGTGGTGGATAACGTGATTACGGCGCTCACGTCAAACGGCATGATCGCACCGAGCTACTGGATCGACCCGAAGTCGGGTAACGACTACATGCTGACGGTGCAGTATCCGGAATTCCAGGTGAAGACGCTGAACGATCTGCGTGCGATTCCGCTGCGCGGGCCGAACGACCCGGTGCCGACACGGCTTGACATGATCAGCCGAGTCAGCCGGATTCAATCGCCCACTGAAGTAGATCATTACGCGATTCGCCGGGTGAACGACATTTATGTCCGCCCGGTCAACGAAGATCTGGGACAGATCGCCGCCAATATCGACCGAATCATTGCCGGCACGAAGATCCCGGAGGGGCTCGATGTGCAGCTTCGCGGGATGGTGCAGGGGATGCGGACCTCGTTCTCGAGTTTCACGCTGGGGTTGATCCTGGCCGTGGTGTTGCTCTACCTCATATTGGTGGCGCAGTTCCGATCGTTTCTCGATCCGTTCATCATCCTGCTGGCGGTTCCCCCGGGGCTGAGCGGGGTGATCGTGACGCTGTACCTTTCCGGGACAACCGTAAATGTCATGTCACTGATGGGAGTCATCATGCTGGTTGGCATTTCCGTGTCGAACAGCATTTTGATTGTGGAGTTCACACATCACCTCGAAAGCGAGGGAATGAACGTGCGCGAGGCGGTGGCGATGGCCTGCCGCGTGCGCTTGCGGCCGGTGTTAATGACGTCACTTGCCACCATTATCGGAATGTTGCCGATGGCGTTGAAACTGGGCGCGGGCAGCGAGGCCTATGCGCCACTGGCACGCGCGATTCTCGGCGGCCTGACGATTTCGGTGATGCTCACCGTGTTCCTGGTTCCGGCGGGCTATTTGCTGGTCTATGGCAGGAGACCCGGGACCGCGCGAGCCTAAATTCACACTGACTACCATGCGAGTAATTGCGATTGCACTACTAGTTCTCTCCATCGATGTGGCGCCGCTTGCGGCGCAAGGCGGCCCGGCCGTGCACCTGGCGCTGCAAGACGCCGAAGCGATGGCGCTGAAGAACCATCCGCAGGTTCTGGCAGCCCAGGACGCGACACTCGCGGCCAACCAACGGATCACAGAAGCCCGGTCGGCTTACTACCCTACCTTCCAAGGCGACTTGACGGGCTCACAAGCGAATCCGCGCGCGCGGATCGGGGCAGGCTTCCTGACGACTTCCAGCCTGTTCGACCGCGTTGGCGCGGGTTTCACGTTGAGCCAGTTGATTTCGGATTGGGGCCGGACTTCGAACCTGGTGGCGGAATCGCGGCTGCGGGCGAATGCCAACGAGCAGGATCTACAGGCGACGCGCTACGACGTGCTGGTGAGCGTCAATAACGCGTATTACAGTACTCTGCGCGCACAAGCCCTGGTGCGTGTGGCGCAGCAGACCGTAGAAGCGCGGCAATTGCTGGTGAACCAAGTGACGGCTCTGGCACAGAACAATCTGCGGTCCCAGTTGGACGTGAGTTTCGCGACGGTGAACCTGGCGCAAGCGCAATTGCTGCTGATTCAGGCGCAGAACGAAGTACAACGGTCGTACGCCGAATTGACGCGGACGCTGGGGGCGGATCAGGCGGCGACCTATGATCTTGTAGAACAGCCGCTGCCGGCGAGCCCGCCTCCCGACGTGGAGCAGATGGTGATGCAAGCCGTCCAGAACCGCCCGGAACTCGCCAGTCTGCGGCTCAATCAACAAGCGGCCAACCGGTTTGAGCAAGCGGAAAAAGATCTGGCGAATCCTACAGTGAGTTTGCTCGGAGTGGGCGGATTCATTCCATACATCGCCCAGGAAACGCCACAGCGCCTCGTGTCGAGCGAATTCGAGGGCGTGGCCGTCAACGTCCAAGTTCCCATCTTCAACGGCCACCTTTTCTCAGCGCGGCGCCAGGAAGCGCATTACCGGACGTTGGAGACCGACCAGCGGCTTCGAGACCGGGAGCAGCAAATTGCGCGCGATGTGCGGGCGGCGTGGGCCAGCGCCATGACGGCGTACCAGCGCCTGGATGTGACCGCCCAGTTTTTGCGCGAGGCCACTCTGGCCTTAAGTCTCGCGCAAGGCCGATACGATTTGGGGTTGGCTTCCATCGTGGAACTGACGCAGGGGCAGCTGAATCTGACGCAGTCGGAGATCGATAATCTCAGCGCGAAATATGATTACCAGGCCCTGTATGCCAGTCTCCAGTACACGATTGGAAGTCTGAGATGACGGCGACTGGCTAGACTTCGCTATTCCGCGGCCAGCACTTTTTCGATCGCCGCCGCGGTTGCTTTCTGCGCGGGAGTCAGGTCGTTCTCGTTCAGCGACAGAGGCTGAGGGGCCGCGTCGGGATATTTGTAAGCGGTGTCCGTATCGGTTTTCTGCTGAATCATCAGCTTGAAGCTGTCACCGTTCTTGAAATCCTTAAGCCAGGATTGATACTCGTTGACAAGGGCATCGTTGCCCTGGCGCTCGGCCGGAATGACATCGATCGACGCCGACGAGCCTGTGGCCAGCGCCTTCTGGCGCCCGTAATAGGACGTGCTCAAGCCCACCATCTTTCCTTCCGCTTCCATCAGGCTGAAGTTCACATCAGTAGTGATGTCATTCAAGGTAGGCCCCTTGTAAGGATCAGAAGTATCGCGTTCCGTCGGCTCGCCATCAGAGTCAGTGTCGAACGGCTCAGTGTGATCGTTCTCCGCCTGGTGGGCAGGACCGTAGGTGCGCAGGTGGGCGCGGTCCTGCGTCATGGTGCCATCCCAGTTGGCTCCGTAATCAATGGTCATCACATACCCCGCGCCGAGTATGCGCCCGGCGCCCTGCACGAACTTCTCTTCGCCAAGATTAATGTATGTCACCACTCCGCGATTGTTCTTCGCCAGTTCGTCGGCGTAGAGATGCGCGTAGCGACGGAGATGCTCTGCGAGTTCGGGAATAGCCCGTGTGGAGATGTAGACCTCGTGGAATTCCAGAGGCTGCACGGACGCCTCGTAAACTCGAGTCGAAACGAGCGAGTCGAGCAGCGACACGAATGCGACCCGGCTCAGGTAAACCGTGTCCACGCTTCTGGTCGGGAAAAACTTGCCCTGAATCGCCTCATTGTCCGTCGCGACCTGCTCCGCGACCGCCGCCGGAACGGAATTCCTCACTTTGTTCCATTCCTTGGCTGGCAGGGAGGGAACCACGTAGGCGACTTCCGCCGCACCGCTCGCCGGAAGAATCACTTTGTGAACGCTGAACGCATCGGGCAATTCATTCGAGAGAACAACGCCTTTCAGACTGCCGGGCGGAATGGTGGCAGTGGGCTCGGTTGCATCGGCTTCCCTTGCTTCGAAGCGTTTCCCGAACCTCGAATTCCGTTTACGCTGCGACTGGTTGAGGGCGGGCGAGCGGTCATAGCAGATGTATACGGTCTGGTCGGCGAACTCGCGCCAGCGGGAATCGCGCTTCGATTTCTGGTCCATGTAGTTCAAAATCTGTTCGGCCAGGGCTCCGTCTCCGGCTCCGAACTCGGCGATCGTGAACCGGTCTGCCGGAACCAGGCTGCCGGCCTGGCGCATACCGTCCCACATGCGGAAGATCTGATCAGCGATCATTTGGCCGAAATAAGGCGAGAGCACAATCGGGTAGGTCTGATAATCGGCGGAGAAACTGACGCGGCCGCTTCCGTAGTAACCGAACTTCGGGTGAAACATGATCAGGTCCTGATATTCCAGGAACGAAGGGAAAAACTGCTGGACAGCGGACTCGCTGCCGGTCACAAGCCTGATCTCGTTGTGGAGTTCGGATGCGTTTTCCAGTTGCTGGCGGCTGGGAGCCTGGGCCAGGGCGAGTGCTGCAAAAGCGATAAGGACGGCAGGTATGGCGAACCTGAAACGAATGGCGCGCATGTAGTCCAGCTTACTGCAAACGGATGGCCTATTTCTTCACGAACTTGTGAAGCGCAGGTTTGACGGTGTCAGCGACAAAGATGTCGCCTTTCGGGCTGACGGCCACGAAGTGGGCCTCGCCGAACTCGCCGAGTTCTTTGCCGGGCTTTCCGGTCGCCGCAAGAACCGTGCCGGTGAGATCGAGGCGGAGCAATTGGCCGGCGAACCCGTTGACCATGTAAATGTACCGGTCGCCGATTTCGAAGGAGCATGGCAGGCCGGCATACTTCATTTCGCGGACAAAGCCGCCATCTTGATCGAAGACCTGGATGCGTTCATTTTCGCGGTCTGCTACCCAGAGCTGGCCTTTGGCGTCCACCGCGATTCCATGAGCCACGTCAAATTTGCCTGGCTCGGTGCCGTGCCCGCCCCACGATTTGATGAAGTTGCCATTCTTATCGAATTTGAGCACGCGCGGATCGCCGCGGCCGGGCGTGTGGCCCTGCACCACGAAGATGTCGCCGTTGCGCCCGAATGCGAGATCGTTGGGCTCCATGAGGTGACGGGCTTGGGCAGCTCCGTTCCATTCGCCGGGCTCCCCTTTGGTTCCGAGCGTGAGGATCGTGTGCCCTTGCGGATCCAGCTTCACCACGATGTGAGCGCCGACATCAGTGACCCAGATGTTCCCGTCCCGATCAAGCCGCAGGCCGTGGCTGCGCGTGAACGAACTTTCGCCCACAGTCCGTATGAATTTCTCATTCTCGTCGAATTCCAGGATGGGCTGAGGTCCGCGGTTGAGCACCCACATATGGCCTTTGGAGTCGAAAGCCACACTGGCGGGAGGCCCCATCGTGACGCCGGCAGGCAGTGCGAACGTGTCGGCCACGGCTTGGTACTCGAGATCGGGCGCATTTTGTGGAATGAGCAGGGCCGGATTCGTCGGCCGCTGGGCGAAACCCGGAAGACACACGAACAGAACGGCGAAAGCGGCGGGGGCTCGTCTCATGAGGTCTCCTTCGCGGTCTCTCATTATATGCATCTGCGGCAGAGACCGGGTACGACTCTCCTGTTGATCTCTTACCGTAAGCTAACTTCTCCCTACTCCTGGTTTGCAGGCCATCAGGCCCATTCTGGAGGGGACGGTGTTGGATTCGAGTTCGGATCTCAAGCCAAATCAATTGGGGGGAAATCGTGATGAAGAAGATTCTGCTAATCGCTATGGGTGTCGCCGGGCTGGCCGTGGCCGGTGGCAAGTCGTATTCGTTTACCTTGTATGAACCGGCCTTGCTCGGTCCGATGAAACTTGCGCCGGGCGATTATCAGGTCAGCGTGACCGATCAGAAGGCTGTAATCCGGAGCGGTAAGACGCATTGCGAAGCTGCAGTGAGAATCGAGACCGCCGAGAACAAATATGGCAGCACCGCCGTGCGATTCGAAAACGGCGACGGCAAAATGCATATCCAGGAAATCCACGTCGGGGGAACGAAGACCAGACTGGTCTTCAACGAATAGGCGGCCTTTCAGGCGGGATTCCTGAGGATCCCGCCGCTTCCGTCCACTTTCAGAATTCCAGTTTCAGAGCGAGTTGCAGCTGGCGTGAGTCCATGGCGCTCGAAATACTGCCGAAGTTTGGTGTGAAGGCGATTCGGTTCGGAATGTTGAAATTCGGGTGGTTAAGCAGGTTATAGGCCTCAGCCCGAAACTGCAGCTTGGCGCGTTCAATCAACGGAATCCACTTTTGCAGGGAGAGATCGAACTCTTGGAGTCCCGGCCCGATGGCCGCATTCCTCGGCGAATCACCTAACGTGTAGACAGCCGGCAGCGAAAAGACCGCCGTGTTCAACCATTGGGCTGGAGTGTGCGGGCCGTCATTCGAATCACCCAAGCTGTTGGGACGCTGCGCGGGGCCGGCGCCTATGTTGGCCTGATCGCTGGCGAGGTTCACGGTGAACGGCGCGCCTGATTGGGCGGTAAAGCTGCCTCCGGCCTGCCATTGACCGAAGAGCGTTCGAACCCATCTGCTCGCGGTCGGAGGCAGCCCAAATTCATAGATAAAACTCACCACTACGCGATGCCGATGATCAAAGCTGGAGCTCGCCTTTTCCGCACCCAGATTATAGACATTCTGTGGGAGATTGGTTTCGTTGAAGGTGGCGCCAGGATCTGAGGCATCGTCGATCGAGTGGGACCAGGTCCAGTTGGCGTCGAACATCAGGCCTTTGGCCAGGCGCCGCTTTGCCGCCAGAGTCAGCGCGTGGTATGCCGCCCATCCGTTCCAGCGAATGTCGCCGATCTGACTGAGTTGCGGAATCGGGCGGCGCGGCGCGATGTCGCCCGGACCCGGCACCGGGACATTCAAAACAGTTGCACTGTCGGCGTGCACTGTACGAGACCCGATATAGGCGAGCGAGAGCATCGTACTTGCCGTGAATTCGCGCTCGAGGCTAAGGTTCCAGACCTCGTTGTATTCGATACGGTAGTCGTGATCGAGGTTGTTGCCGCCCACACTTCCAACGGTGTTGGCGGCAAGCGCGTTTTCCGTGGTAAAGCCGGGCGATAGGGCTGGCGTAGAATTAACCGTCTTGGTGAAGAAGAACGGCAGGTTCTGAGCCAGGTTGGTCACAATACTGTAGGCAGCCTGGTTGGGATAGATCCCGAAACCGGAGCGAATTACGGTCTTCGCACTTCCCGGAAGAATCCACGAAAGGCCGGCGCGCGGAGCCACGCGGAGCGGCCGCGAGGCCAGGAGACTGTTGTTCCAGCCGGCTGAGGCTGCAGAAACGGACGGCGTAGGGATAAAAGAAAGCAACGGGCCGGTGCCTTTGCCAGCGATGACGAAGCGCCCTCCGAGCACGGCCGTATCGACCGCCGCGATCCGGTTCGCGGAATCCGTCATGTTCTGGTTGTATTCGTAGCGAATTCCCAGCTCGACCTTCAAGCTCTGCGTGAGCTGCCAGCTGTCTTGCGCGTAAAAATGAGTCCAGTTGGTGGCGCCATCGATGGCGGCGCGGCCGAGGCCGGCCTGCGCGGTGGTCGGAAAGCCCAAGAGGAAATCGGCGAAGGCGCTGCCATCCGCCAGACTCGGCGCCGAGGACGTCCAACGCGGGGTAAACGAGAAAACGCCCCGGGCGCCGTTCGGGTTTTCGGTACGGAGGTCATAGTGCATTGCATAAGCGCCGAATTTCATTGTGTGGCGGCCGCTGTGCCAGGTGAGGTTGTCGTACCACTCCAAATCGCGGTTGTGTCGGAAGGTGAATAAGGCAGGGTCGCCGATTGTGTTGAATTGGCCGCCGAATGAAACCTGTGGGTAGCCGGTGTCGCGCGGATCCGTAGTGACGCCGGAGAGCCCGGTGCGGGCCGCAAAGGGATTTCCGGCGTTCGGACTAGTCTGGCCGCCGGCCACGGTGAGAAAGCCGAACCGACCTTCGTTCACCACGCCCGCACTGAACGCGCGCGTCCACCCGGCGACACCGTTGATCGCATGGGTACTCAACCCGCGGCCGAAACCGGGCAGCAGGTTCTCCTGCAGGACATCAGAGCCGAATGGGTCGGCTTCCCGAACGTCAAAGAGCGAGGTACGGAAGTAAGTCGTGTCTTTTTGCGAGATCTGATGATCGATGCGCGCGCTGGCCTGATTGCCACCCGTGGTCTGTAGTCCGGTGGACAGCAAATTCTGGGCGACTCCGGGCAGATTCGGAAGAGGGGTCTGGGCGAGGAGCGCGGTGGCGACGGGATCGAGGAGTGCCGCCGGGATCCGGTTGTCGGCGAAGGGTGTCCGTTGGCCGCCAGCCACCTGGACGGGATCATAGATGACCGGCAGGCCGGAAAGGTCTCCGCCTCGCATCGCGGCAGTCGGGACCGACGCCGTCCGCGTAAGCGATTTGCGGACGCGTTCTCCTTCATAGCTCACGAAGAAAAACGTCCGGGTTTTGATGACAGGTCCGCCGAGACTGCCGCCGAATTGGTTCTGCCGGAACGGCGGAATGGGCGCGACGGCGGAGTCGAAAAAATTCTTGGCGTCGAATACGTCGTTACGGACGAACTCGAACAAACTGCCGTGTAAAGTGTTGGAGCCCGACCGCGTCACCACATTAATCACCGCGCCGGATTTGCCTCCGAACTCCGGGGCATAGGAGGTCTTCTGAATACTTACTTCCTGGATGGCATCGATGGACGGCGCGATCACGGAGTTATTGAAGTGTTCGTCGGTAACGGCGACTCCGTCAACCAAATAGAGATTGTGGCCGCTGCGCTGGCCAAGAACGTTGACCAGAGTCCCGGCCTGCTGCATCGCATCGCCGCGAGTGCCGCCCGGAGGGCGGACCACGCCCTCGCTGAGCATCGCGAGATCGAGATATTGGCGTCCTTTCAAGGGCAGATCGTTCACCTGACGCTGCGGGACGACGGCTCGAATTTCCGCCGATGCCAATTCGACGCTGCCGGCCTCGGCATTAATGGTGAGGACCTCCGTGGAGGGCCCGACTTCGAGCACCAAATTGCGGCGGAGTCGGTCCCCGGCGTGGAGTTCCAGTCGCGCCAGGGTGGCCTGTTTGAAATTCTGGGCGCTCGCCGTCATGGAATAGACGCCGACCGGGAGCTGCGCGAAGAGATATTCGCCGCTTCCGTTCGATTGCGTGGTGTAATGCTGGGCAGTCGCCGCCTGCTGCAAAATGACAGTTGCCCCGGGCAGCGCGCCGCCGGTCGCATCCTGCACCATGCCGCCTACTTCGGCGCTGTTCATTTGGGCGAACGCGCTCAGGCCTGCGAAGAAAAGAGCGATGGCGCCAGGGAATCGCACAAGGGCCTTCCGATTGAGTCTATCGCAGCGCGGCTTAGAGGTGAACTCTCTCTCCCGGAAGCCCCGGAAGCTATTCGGACACGCACCGGAAGCCGATGTTGTAGTCTTCGTCCCCGGTCTCGAACCTTCGCCGGTACGATGCCCGGACGAGATCCGGCTCGTCCCACCAGCCGCCGCCTCGCAGCGATTTGTATTCCGCTGTGGAAGGGCCGGTGGGGTTGATCGTCTCCACGTTGTGCTCCACCGAATACCAGGTGTGAGTCCACTCGACGACATTTCCGAGCATGTCGTATAACCCAAAAGCGTTGGGCTTCTTTTGGCCCACCGGGTGGGACTTATAATCGCTGTTGTTCCAGTACCAGGCGACGTCGTCGAGATTCCCATAGCGCGGGCCGGTGGTCCCGGCTCGGGCGGCGTACTCCCACTCCGCTTCGCTCGGGAGCCGGCCTCCAATCTTCTGGCAGTACTCGTCGGCTTCGATCCAACTGACCGACTCCACGGGTAAATTGGGCCCCTCAAACACGCTCGGGTTGTACTCCATCAACTTCTGGAATGCGGCTTGCGTCACTTCCGTCTGACTCAACCAGAATCCGCGCGTCAGAGTGATCTTATGGGTGGGAAATTCGTCCTCGTAGCACGATTTGTCTCCTGGCGAGCAGCCCTCGGTGAAGCTCCCCGGCGGAATCCAGACGTAGCGCAGGCCATCGTTGGGATTCACCTTCGCGTCCCCGGCCTTCGGAGCGGGAGAATTGCCGTGTTGGAAGGCCAGCACTCCGGAGGGTATTGCCGCTGCGATAACGAGCCCGGCGAGCCGCCATCCTTTCAAGCGCCGGTTTCTCGCACGAGGAACGAACACGTAGCCTCCATACGCTGACAATTTATCACAGG
>CAYTJD010000063.1:0-11519 GCA_964438005.1 uncultured Solibacteraceae bacterium
GTCGCCCAAGTAATGATGAAATTTCTGCAGCGATTCGATCAGCAGATAGTTGGTGGGGAACCAGATGGGTCCGCGCCAGTTGGAATTGCCGCCAAACAGGCCCGTGGACGATTCCCCAGGCTCGTAGTCCACGCGGTGTTCCATGCCGTTCGCGGCAAGAACGTATGGATGGTCCTTGTGGAATCGCGAGATGGCTCGGATGCCAAAGGGCGAAAGAAATTCATTTTCGTCGAGCATGTACCGCAGAACGCTTCGCAGTTGCTCCTGCGTCACCAGGGAAAGTAGCCGGCGCTTCTCCTCGCCGGGAGTCTTCATGCAGGCCACATTGCTGGTCAAGTCTCCGCGATTTTCGACGATCCACTCCATCCGCCGCTTGAAGCCTTCCAGTTTGTTGACCGCCTTCGGTTCCAGTGTTTCCACGGCGAAGAGCGGGATCAATCCCACCATGGACCGGACCTTCATGGGAATGCGTCCGTCGTTGGGCAGGTGCAGGACGTCGTAATAGAAGCCGTCTTCCTGGTTCCACATTCCTGTGCCGCCGCTGCCCAGATGGTTGATCGCGTTGGCGATATACAGGAAGTGTTCCCAGAATTTGCTGGCTACGTCTTCGTAGCAGCCGTCCTCGCTGGCGAGTTCCATCGCGATGGCCAACAGGTTGAGGCAATACATGGCCATCCAGCCTGTGCCGTCGGCCTGCTCGATGAAGCCGCCCGTCGGAAGAGGAGCGCTACGGTCGAAGACGCCGATGTTGTCCAAGCCCAGGAAACCGCCCTGAAACACGTTCTTGCCTTCGCTATCCTTGCGATTCACCCACCAGGTGAAATTGAGGCAGAGCTTTTGAAAAACGCGCTTGAGAAACTCGCGATCGCCCACGCCGCGGCGTTTCTTGTCGATCTTGTAAACGCGCCACGCGGCCCAGGCATGCACCGGCGGGTTCACGTCGCCGAACGCCCATTCGTATGCGGGCAGTTGCCCGTTCGGGTGCATGTACCATTCGCGCAGCATCAGCAAAAGCTGCTGCTTGGCAAACTCGGAATCGACTAATGCCAGCGGGACGCAGTGAAACGCCAGGTCCCACGCGGCGTACCACGGGTATTCCCACTTGTCCGGCATCGAGATCACGTCAGCATTGTAGAGATGAGGCCATTCGTGGTTGCGGCCGGAGAGCCGTTCGCCCGGCGGCGGCGGCGAAGCCGGATCGCCCTTCAGCCAGTCCCGCACGACATAGTGATAAAACTGCTTGGACCACAACAGCCCGGCGAAGGACTGGCGCATCACATTTTTGGCGTCCGGCGAAAGGTGGGCGGGAATCACAGTTGCGTAGAATTCGTCCGCCTCGCGTTTCCGGTCGGCGAAGATGGTGTCAAAGGTGGGGCCAAAGAGGCCGCCTGCTGGATCTCGATCAACCAATCGCAGGCGGATAGTGGCCGTTTCGCCGGACGCTAAAGTTAATTGGTAATGTGCCGCTGCCTTGGTGCCCGTCTCCGCTGGATTGACGGCATGGCTCGCCTGGCGCACGACATAGTCGTTGATGCCGTCCTTGGCGTAGTGGGAGCCATTGGGCACGCCATACAGGCGCTCGTAATTCGTTTCGTTCTCGGTGAACAGGAGATTCGGCGCGCCTTCGCAGGCCAGCCAGCGCGTGCCGAGTTGATCGTGCCGCAGTTCGATTGCGGGAGTTGGCTTCGAGGCTTTGCGCAGTTCGGGCCGCTGGGCGCCATTTCCCCAGGACCACGTATTCCGAAACCAGATGCTCGGTAGCAGGTCGAGTTGTGCGCGATCCGGTCCGTGGTTGGTCACCCGGATCCTTACCAGAATATCCTCGGGGCTGTTTTTGGCGTACTCGACGGTCACGTCGAAATAGCGGTTCTCGGCGAACACGCCGGTATCCATTAGCTCGAACTCGGGACTGCGCTTGTCGCGGCGCCGGTTCTCTTCCACCAGGCGCGCATACGGAAACTCGGCCTGCGGATACTTGTACAGGTATTTCATGTACGAGTGCGTCGGCGTGCTGTCGAGATAAAAATACTGCTCCTTCACGTCCTCGCCGTGATTGCCTTCGTTGCCCGTGAGGCCGAAGAGACGTTCTTTCAAGATGGAATCGTGGCGGTTCCAGAGCGCGACGGCAAAACAGAGGTACTGATGCCGGTCGCAGATGCCTGCAATCCCATCTTCATTCCAACGGTACGCGCGCGACCGCGCATGATCGTGCGAGAGCGACTCCCAGGCGTTGCCGTAGGGGCTATAGTCCTCGCGAACCGTGCCCCAGGCGCGTTCCGCCAGATAAGGCCCCCACCGCTGCCAGTGGGCCCTGCGCGTCCAAGCTTCTTCGAGTCTGATCTCTTCGTGTGTCACACCGGATAAGACCATGTGCTCCCCAAGATATTCCAGCTTGGGCGCAAAATTCTCAACCCAAAAAAAGAACGCCGGCCCGAAGGCCGGCGCGGGACGAAGCGTTTGGGGTTGAGTGGACTAGCTGCGAACGGCAGCCAGGAACTGATGCACGGACGGCGCCAGGGCGTATGCAATCTGCAGATTCTGCGGCGCGCCCAGGTCTGAAACGACATACGCCAGGAATTGATCGGTCTCGAATCCAGCCACGTCGTAGTCTTGCGCCGCGGCCTGATAAACGGGCACTCCGGACGCGTGATCGGAAACGGGCAGCGCTTGCATCGATTCTCCGGGCTGCCTGCGGGTAATCACCAGAGAGAGCAGGCTCGAGCCGTTGGTCAGCGTCAGGTGTACGAACCGTCGCCCTTGGAATCCGCATTGATGCGCCAGAATGATCCGGTATCCCTCCGGGACTCGCGCCTTCACCAGGGGCACCAGTTCTTGATAGGCTGGACCCAGCTTCTGGGCCATTTCCTCGACCGAGGGCGGATTCTTCGGGTATTTCCGGAAGATGGCGCAATGGATGTGGTCTCCGAGCCCAACCTTCAAGACTGCGGAAAGACTGGCTGAAACTTTTTGGATGAAGGCGTCCTGCCCGCGCCGGTCTGCTAAGTCGGGCAGAGCAGGCCGGGTCCACCGCGGCAGCTCAAACCAGAGCCCGGCGGCAACTACCAAAACGGCCGCGGCCGCGGAAGCCCATCGTGTCCAGGCGATCGAGCGGCGGCCGTCCTCCCGCAGCACGGCCTGAAGGCGCGCCTGCAGGTCTTCCGGGACACTCTGATTGTGTACCGCGCTTTTCAAACGCCCCTTGATGCGTGTGCGCGATTCGACTTCGGCTGCGCAAGCCGGGCACGTTTCCAGGTGCCGGAGCACCTCGTGATTGGTCTCCACGAGCAGCTCATTATTAATGTACGAATCCATGTACCTGCGGATGCGCGCGCACGCGTTTTCCCCAAAATGCACCAGTTTCATGCGGTCCGTCCTTCCAGCTTACCCTTGCCGATCCCGTACGATTGCGCGGTCTCTTCCAACTGCTCCCGAAGGAGCTTGCGGCCCCGGCTGAGGCGAGACATCACCGTCCCGATCGGCACATTCAAGATGCCGGAGGCCTCCTTGTACGAAAACTCGTCTACGTCCACCAGCAGGACCACGGCACGAAAGTCCTGGGGAACGCGGTCCAACGCGCTCAGCATCTCCGCGTCCGTCAAATTCTCCGGTAGGGGTTCGGGCGATGCCGCCACCTGGTCGAGGATCTCCTCGCTCTCTTTGACCATCCGCACGTGGAACCACTTTCGCCGGTGATGATGGACCACATGGAACAGAATCTTATAGAGCCATGCCCGGCAGTTCGTGCCCACTTCGAAACGATCGAACGATTTCCAGGCCTCCAGGAAAACATCCTGCACCACATCGTCGGCTTTGGTGCTATCGGCCAAAAGACGGGTCGCCGTTCTGTAAAGGTCGTTCAGATGCGGTAGGGCCGCGTCCTCAAACTGCTGGCGTTTCATCTCCAAACTGTGAATGCCGGCAAGCCGGCTGGTTATTCCCAATTCCGAATAACTTGAAGCGCCTTGATTTCAGCCGTTTACGGGATCTCCACGCGCCGGCTGAGTCCCGACGTTTCCGCAACCCGGGCAGGTATGCACCTCCATCACGGCACCGCCCCAGGCTGACTCGCCCGCGCCCTCCGCATATGCCACCTTGTCGGCGTGATGATTCATCGTGGTTCCACAGGCAGGGCAGATCATAAGGTTTACTCCAGCGGAATATTTTCGCGGCCGTGCCGCAACGTTTTCGCCATCCACACGAGTTCCGCAAGGAATTTGTCCATCCGGCGGGCGTACGACCCGTCCGTGATCGCTCCGTTCGCGTCGAACAGATTTTGGACATTGGAGAAATTGCCGTCCCAGAAAATCGTCACCAGGCCCAGTTCCCGCATCACCGGCAGCAGGTTTTGAATCACCCGGGCGCCGCCAAAGCCGCCGGCCGAGACGCCGCAGATCCCCACCGCCTTGTGGATGTACTCCTTCAGATTGCTGTCGAGCACGTGCTTCAAAAGGCCGGGATAGCCATGGTTGTATTCCGGCACAACCAGGATCAGCGCATCGGCCCGCATCGCCACCGCGGAAAACTGATCGTCCTTTACGGCTTCACCTGCATCGTCGATAGGCAGGTTCATCGCGGCGATGTCCACGAGGTCTGTCTCGATATCCGGACGCTTGCGCACTTGTTCTAACACGAACCGGGCGACGTTTTCGCTGGAACGTCCCTTGCGAGGAGTTCCGAGAATGACCGGGATGAACAGGCGCCGCGGCTCCGTCATATTCGTCTCTCTGTTTGCTATATGACCGGGGTCATGCGGATTATTCCGCGCCGCACGGGCGGGTTCACAGCAGCCTCGCGGCCCGTAGCCGGTGCAGCAGATCGTAGCTCAGCACCAAATCGAAACGACGGCGCGATGCGCTGCTCACCGGGGCATCGATGGCGTAGGTAACCAGCGTCATGAGGCTCCACTCCGGTCCGAGCGCAACGTGACCATTCCAGAAGATCCACTTGCCCACGTTGAAGCGATCCGAGTACAGGCCCGGCCGGTCGAGATGGGCGTACCCGGGACCGAGCGAAATCCGGCGTCCCAGTTTTTTCTCGACATAGGCGGAGAATCCAATGCCGGTGGCCGCTCCGTGGTCGATGCCATGGACCACCGCGCCGATCACGGCTGCGGCCGCCGCCGCTTCGGCCCGCAGCAGGCCCGCCTGCGCGAATGCGGAGATCAAGTACCAGGACAATGCGGGGAACAGCACGACTGCGGTAAGGAGGCCTGGTGAGTAGCTTCCGTATAGGTATGACGTCGCGGCATGGAAGATCATGTTGAACAGCATCGGAGTCAGATACAGCGCAGTGAACAGAAATACCGAGACCGGTCCCGGCGCCCATGACACGACACCGGTAAATCCGATCGCGCCCACTCCGCAAAGTGCGCCCACTCTTCCAGGAAATGGTACGCTTCGCGATCGGCGCCAGCCATACCATCTCAACGATCGAAACACTCATATCGCCTCTCAGTAGATGGACCAGACACCCGGTGTGGCCAACTCGACCAGGTGTCCATCGGGATCGCGGAAGTAGAGGCTCGTTCCGCCGCGGCTCCAGTTGACCCGGCTTTCCACGGCGACCCCCTTTGCGGTCAGGAACCGCTCCCAGATGTCCAGTTCTCCGTGTTCCAACGAAAACGCGAAATGGATGGATCCGCTGCTGCCGTGAGGCGGTATGGTACCTCCCGGGATTGCCACGGCTTGCGGTGAGGCTTCCCGCTGGAAGAGCAGCAGGACGTCGCGTCCCGCTACGCTCAGAGCGCAGAACCGCTCGTTGCGGTCGATGACCTCCAGGCCGAGCAGCCCGCTATAGAACGCAATGGCGGCCCCAATGTTCTGTACATCTAGCGCCGTCTCAACGATCCCGGTTAGGCGTGGCACGCTTCTTCCTCTGCGATTGTTGCGGCAAACCGAACGAGACCAGAGCGAATCACGCCCGCGATCTCCTCATTGGCCAGGATGCCGGATGCATCCAGCTTCTTACCCAAGAGCGCCAACTCCACACAGGCGTTTGAAACCACCTGTGCCGACATCGTGGTGAGTGTTTCTCGAAGCGATGCCTGCGCGTGAAACGCACGCGGCGAGGTATTGATGAGCGCAACTGGCTTTCCTGAAAACTCACCCGTGCCAACCACCCAGTCCAAAGCGTTCTTCAGGCTACCTGGCACCCCGTACGCGTATTCCGGGCAGGAGATCAAAACTCCGTCCGAGGCTCGAAGCTGCGTACGCCAATCCGCTACCGTCGCGAGTGGGTCCTCGGCATCCAGATCAGGATTGAAGTGCGGGAGTCGGTTCAGGCCGTCATACAAAATAATCTCTACCCCCGGAGGGGCCAACCAGGCGGCAGCCTGAAGCGCCGACTGATTGGACGAGTCGGCGCGCAGGCTCCCCGAGATTGCCAGAATTCGCATACTGTGACCCCCCTTATAGAGTGCGTTGAAGCGGATATCGATTCAGAGAACTGCCGGCCCTCGGCTCACATGAGGTGGTCGGCATTGTAAATTGAGAAGCGTTTAGTTTGCGATATGCCGGAAGCCCGCCGGCTCGGCCCGAAGGATCAAAGTTTCCCCGGAGCGCAGCACCTCACCCCTCACTTGAATCGTCTCGCCCACCCAACCGAGCACCTCGTGCTGGAGCGGCCGGCCATCTCCCCCCACCAGAAGATAGAAGCCGTCAGTCGTTACAAACGCGGGCGGAATGCCGCCGCTGATACACCGCGCGGCGCAGTCGCGGTGGACCTTCGTCCGGCCCGGGTTCATCACGCCCAGGTAACACTTGCTATCCACGATCTCTCCCGTCAGGGTCTCTTCTCCCAAGGTGTTCACTGAGACCACGGCAGGCCCTCGCTTCATCGCTCGCACCGATCCCGGCACAACTTCCACCATCGTCTGGCCGTCGCGGTAAATGAGCGATCCCCGCAGACGAACTGCCTCGCCGCCGAACGCGCCCACTTCTGCGTCCGCCCCATGCTTGCCCGGCGCGACCAGGAGGTAGCGCGAATACTGGTTGCTGCCGGGACGCCCAACCAGCAAGGTGGGGTACGGCTTCAGCTCCACTTCTCCGGAGAAATCGCGATATTGCTGATATTCGAACGTGGACCGTGCGAACGGGCGCTGCGCGAAAACAAGCACCAGCGCGATTGCGGCTGCAAGCACGTTGAGGCCAACCACGGCGAGAAAGATGGTGCGCGCAATGCGCCGGGGCGGGCGCGGCGCATAGCCGACATAAAATTCGCCGTCATCGGATTTGAGCATCGTAATCCCTCGTCGCAGGAGCTTTCAGGCAGGCGGGTTCGACATAAGTCCCAGGCACATTGGCCCTGGGATCAATTTGCACGCGCCCGTTCCGCACGCGCACCGGATAAGTGGCCACCTTCTCCGTGAAAGGAGGTGGCGCCGCGCCGTTTTCCGGCTTGTACTGATATCCGTGCCAGGGACACGTAATACAGCCATCCACAATGCGGCCTTCGCCCAGCGGTCCGTTCTGATGGCGGCAGACGTTTGACACTGCGGAAACCTTGCCGTCGTATCGGAACACGGCGATTCGTTCCCCGCCCGCGCAGACAATCTGCGCCCGATTCTCGGGAATGGCGTTCACCGCGCACACGTCCACGTAACCCTCGGAATCGGACTCCCGCAGTTTGTTATCGGTTCGTTCCTCGCGTCGCGCGGCCAACAGGTGCAGCGTCAAAACAGCGCCCAGGCCTGCGGCAAGAACCCCGGCCGGCAACGGGTTGCGTTCCGCTTGCAGCGCGCCGAGTACGACATGGGCCACCAGCAGCGCGTACGCCAGGTAGACCGCCATGTGGATCCGCTTCCAGATCGCCGGCGTCAGGTTGTTCAGCCAGAAATCGTGACTGGTTGCGGCCATGACAAACAGAATCAGGAGCGCGAGAAACCCAAGGCACTGAAACGGGAATTGAGAAAAACTGCCGTAGCGCGAATTACTGACGAATACGCTCACGAGCGGATTCCGGTCGCCCAGTGCATGAAACTGAACGAGGGAGAATACCCCGTGCACCAGCGCCAGCAGGAACATCGTCACGCCGAGATGCCGGCGATTGTAGAGCAGCGGCAGAAAGCGGCGGTTCAGCCGGCACAGCGGGCCGATGACGAGAATGACATGCAGCAGCAGGATGGCCGCTGTTCCGAATCCTCGGATGAGCAGCGTTTCGGCCGTCGCATTCGGATGCCACAAGGCCCCGATGCCCGTGAACAGAGCCAGGTACAGCGCTACCGATCCCGCCAAAATCGCATCGTAAAACCGCTTCTGCCGGTTCCAACCGATTGCCTGATATTGCACGCTCATGGCATCTCCTTCGGAGTCGGTGCGCTTGCCAGCACTTCCCGATGCGCCAGGCTGTACAACAGAAGATAACCGCCGCTCGAAGGCACAGGAATCGCGGACCGGCGGCCTTGTTGCAGGCTGCCCGCCAGTTGGGCCTTGGCTATCGACTGCGTACCTGTCTCAGCCCAATAGATAAGCGGGTCCGGCGCATCCACGGCATTTCCCCAAAGCTCCCGGCTGTCCGAAACCATTTCGGTGCCATTCGGCAAGCGCAAGGTAATACGGTCCATCATTCGTTCGTCCGCTACCTCGGCCGGCCGCAACGCCAGGCCCGCCGCCAGCAGCGAGGGAAGAACAACCGCAAGAGCCAGCCATGTGGATCGGTGCGCGCGTCGCAGAGGTCGTGTCATGATCGGGCTCGAATCCATCGGTGGAGCAGTACCGGCCACAAAGCCGTGACTCCGGGAAGAATGATCAGCCGGAAGCCCAGGCCGGCGCCGGCCGCCTGTCCGTCCATTCGCGAGACACCGCGCGAAACAAATGCGATTGCAAACAGGGCTCCCACCGACTCGTACCCAATCAGCGCCGCCACAAACAGTTCCGCCGCCACGTCAGGCCTCTTTTCCATAGACCGGAATCGCCGCACCTGTAATCTGGCTCGCTGCCTCCGAAGAGAGGAACACCACGAGATCGGCCACATTTTCCGGGGGCACCCAACGCGAGAAATCGGCAGCAGAATCGGACTTCCGGTTTGCATCCGTGTTCATCGTTCCCGGCAGAATGGTGTTGACAGTGATGCCACGGTCTTTGTTCTCCAGGGCCGCCGACTTGGCGAGCGATACGAGCGCCGCCTTGGAGGCGCCATAGGCCGCGATGTTCGCCGCGGGCTCTGCGGCGCTGCGGCTGGCAATCGCCACGATTCGGCCACTGCCCGCGGCCCGCATCGGCGGAATGACGGCCCGTAGAATGTTGAACCCGGATCGAAGGTTGAGATTCATCATGCGGTCCCAGGTCGCGTCATCCGTCTCGCCAATCGGCTTTCCTCCGGAGAATCCGCCCATTACGTGCACCAGGACATCGATCCGCCGGAACCGCTCCATCACGCACTCCACCAACTGGCTCGTCGACGTGGCGTCGGTCAAGTCCGACGCCATCGCGACAAAACGTGGATTGGAAAAATCGGAGGCCTGGATCGATTTGGACGTGCCGATCACGGTATCGCCCGCCGCCAGGAACGCCTCCGTGACGAAGCTACCGAGTCCTCCTTTTGCTCCGGTAATCAGAACGATGCGATTGTCTTCCATGGAGTTCCCCTCTCACTCTCCAGAAGACCACGCGGTGCGGAATTCCGGATAGAGCGTCAGCCCGCCGCAGGCATACAGCGTCTGGCCCGTAATGTAGGATGCATCCTCGGAAGCCAGAAACGCGAACACCGACGCGATCTCTTCCGGACACGCCGCGCGCCCCATTGGAATATGGCTCTCGACTTCCCCCCGCGCCTTGGGATCGTCGATCCATGCCCGGTTGATTGGCGTCACTACGGCGCCCGGGCCCACTGCGTTCACTCGGATGCCGCTGCCTGCATATTCCAGCGCCAAGGTGCGCGTCATATTCTCCAATCCGCCCTTGCTTACTGAATACGGCAGGTACTTAGGCTTGGGGATCGTCTCATGGACGCTCGAGTTGTTCAGAATGACGCCGCCACCCGGCCGCGACAGAAAATGCCGGATGGCTTCGCGCGCACACAGAAACGGCCCGCGCACGTTGACATTCAGAACACGGTCGAAGTCCGCCATCTCGATCTCCTGGCTTGCTGATACCTTCTGAATACCGGCGTTGTTGACCAGCACGTCGAGCCGCCCGAATTCCGAGAGCACGCCGGCAAACATCGCCCTCACCTGGTCTTCATTCCCGACATCCGCCTGTACCATCAACTCCCGGCGGTCCGGCCGGCCGGTGGCAGTGTATGCATCGCGCACCATAGTCCGCGTGACTTCCGCCTGTTCCGCCCCGCTGCGGTAGTTGATCGCCACATTGGCGCCTTCCTCGGCAAAGCGAACCGCGATCGCCCGGCCAATGCCCGACGAAGCTCCGGTCACCAGTACATTTTTTCCATCGAGTTTTTTCATGCCCGCTCCTGTCACCGTGCAAATCCGCAGTGGCGTTCCATTTATTCCGGGAATAACCAGGAATCCCAGAGGGATAGACAGGCATGAAGCTCAACCTTTCTCCTCACAAACTGGCGGCCGCCGCCATCCTTCTTCTAACCGCAACCGCTGCGTTCGCCGACAAGGCCGATCCGGTCTTCCAGGACGGCAGCGGCGTAGCCATTCGCGGCTACGACCCGGTGGCCTACTTCACGGACCAGAAACCTGTAAAGGGCTCCGAACAATTCACCTTTGCCTGGATGGGAGCCACCTGGCGCTTCGCCACCGCCGCCCACCGGGACCAGTTCGCCGCCAATCCCGCGCAATACGCGCCCCAATACGGCGGATATTGCTCCTTTGCCGTCAGTAAGGGACACACGGCGTCGATCGATCCCGAAGCGTGGCGCATTGTAGACGGCAAGTTGTACCTGAACTACAGCCAAGGCGTGCAAAGAACCTGGGCGGAGGACGTACCCGGTAACATCCAGAAGGCCAACCAGAACTGGCCGGCGCTTCACAAATGACATGCTGACACGCTATGTACCGGTGTTCGCCGCGTTGGCTGGGCTCGGTTGGTTCGCAGCCCAGTCCCATCCGGCCCGCGCGGCGCAAAATGCGGAAACATCCGGACCGCGCCGTCCGATCTTGCTGGAATTGTTCACCTCCGAAGGTTGTTCCAGTTGCCCGTCCGCCGACCGTCTTCTGGAAGCGCTCGATCGAACCCAGCCGGTCTCCGGCGCCGATCTGATCGTACTGAGCGAGCACGTCGACTATGACCCGGAGCAGTCACACGTGACACGCGGCGAAAACTCCGGACGCACGTTGCGGCACGTCGCGGTGGTCAGAAGCCTGGTCCGGGTCGGGGCTCTTCCCGCGCATGGCGCCTTCGCCAAGGAACTGACGCTTCCCTTGAAGAATGAAAATCCCCAGCCCTGGCGGGTTGTGGCGTTCTTGCAGGACCCCGGATCGAGACAGATCCTCGGCGCGGCCGAAGCACGCTTCTAGATTGCGCGCACGGTGCGCACCATATGGCAGCCATTGATTTCATCACGATGAACGATCGGCAGCACAAGGCAGATCTTCTGACCATGATGCACGGCCT
>CAYTJD010000064.1:0-18893 GCA_964438005.1 uncultured Solibacteraceae bacterium
ACGAAATTCTGGACGTCGGTGGCTTTTTCCCTGGTCACTTTGCTGCCGTTGCGCGCGACCGTGAAGGGCGGCTTGTTGAACTCCTCCACTTGCTTTGCCAGCGCCCGCAGACGTTTGTATTCCGCCGTGGAAGCCAGCGCCCAGTTAATTTTCTGGTTGTGCGGCGCGCCAAACTGAATCTCGTACAGGCTGTGCTCTTCATCGAACGCCACTTTGCCTTCGAGCTTCAGCTTGGCCTTGTCGATCTCTTTCAATAGCTTTTCGAGCGTTTTCTTCTCTTCGAACTCCGCTTTTTTGTCCAAGCCGCTCTCAGCCAGCACTTCCACGAGCCCCGTATCGCGCAGGCGCCGCCCGAGCTTCGCGGCAACGGCGTCATACTCCTGCACGTTGAGCAGGAATGTCGTCAGTCCTGCGCCCTCCAGGTTCACTCCCTCCTTGCCCTTCACCACGTGGTCTTCGGTGGCGCGCTTCATCAATTCTCGGGCGAAGTCGCGCTCGTCGCGGATGTATTTCTCGCTCTTCCCGCGCTTCACGCGATAGAGCGGCGGCTGCGCGATGAAAATGTGCTCCCGCTCAATCAGTTCCTTCATGTGGCGGAAGAAAAACGTCAGAAGAAGCGTGCGGATGTGCGAGCCGTCTACGTCCGCATCGGTCATTAGGATGATTTTGTGATAGCGCAGTTTGCTCGCATCGAAATCGTCTTTGCCGATGCCGGTGCCGAGCGCCGTAATCATGGCGCGAATTTCCTCGTGGCCGAGCATCTTGTCGTACCGCGCCTTCTCGACATTGAGGATCTTGCCCTTGAGCGGCAAGATGGCCTGGAAGCGCCGGTCGCGGCCCTGCTTGGCCGTGCCGCCGGCCGATTCGCCCTCGACCAGGAAGAGCTCACAGCGTTCGGGATCTTTTTCCTGGCAGTCGGCGAGCTTTCCAGGCAGGCCGCCGGAATCGAGGGCGCCTTTGCGGCGGGTCAGATCGCGGGCCTTGCGGGCGGCTTCGCGGGCGCGTGCCGCCTCAATGGCCTTGCCAACGATTTTGCGGCCCACCGTGGAATTCTTGTCGAAGTACTCGCCGAGCTTTTCATTGACAAACTGGGTCATGAAGCCGGCTATGTCGCTGTTCAGCTTGCCCTTGGTCTGGCCTTCGAACTGGGGTTGCGGCACCTTCACGCTGACCACGGCAGTCAGACCCTCGCGGACATCGTCGCCACTCAGGCTCACATCCTTCTCTTTGAACAGACCCTGCTGCTGGCCGAACGAGTTGATGGTCCGCGTCAGGGCTGTCCGGAATCCGGTCAGGTGCGTGCCGCCGTCGACCGTGTTGATGTTGTTGGCGAAACTGAATACGTTCTCCGAGTAGCCGTCGTTATACTGGAGGGCCAACTCCATGCTGAGCGTGCCGCCGTTCGGCAAGTCGCGATCGGCTTCGAAGTGAATCGGCTTGTCATGCAGCACCGATTTGCCGCGGTTGAGGTGCTTGATGAATTCGGCAATGCCGCCGGTGTACAGGAACTCGGTCTTCTTTTCCGGATCGAGGCGCTCGTCAGTCAGGGTGATTTTGAGGCCCTTGTTCAAGAACGCCAACTCGCGCAGCCGCTGCGCGAGCGTGTCGTAGTTGAACGACGTCGCCTCCATGATAGTGGCGTCGGGTTTGAACGTAACTCGGGTGCCGGTCTTGCGCGCCGCTTTCCCGGCCATGGCCAGGGGGGCTTTGGGAATGCCGCACGCATATTCCTGCTGCCAGGTATAGCCATCGCGCCAGATCTCGAGCTCGAGCCGCTCCGAGAGCGCGTTGACGCAACTGACACCGACTCCGTGCAAGCCGCCCGAGACTTTGTAACTCTTCGAGTCGAACTTGCCGCCGGCATGCAGCTTGGTCATGACAACCTGCGCCGCCGAAACGCCTTCTTCCTCGTGTAGGTCTACTGGAATTCCTCGGCCGTTGTCCACCACCGTGACGGAATCATCATCGTGAATGGTCACTGAGACTTCGGTGGCATAGCCGGCTAAGGCCTCGTCCACCGAGTTATCCACCACTTCGTACACGAGGTGGTGCAGACCCATTTCTCCGGTAGAGCCAATATACATGGCCGGCCGCAGACGCACGGCCTCCAAGCCTTCCAAAACCTTGATACTGCTGGAATCGTAAACTTCCGCGGTATCGCTTACACGTACTTCATCTGCCATAGGGGTAACCTAAACTTCAAATCCTCATGGGCATGACCACGTAGCGGTATTGATCGGGCACGCTCTCGCCCGCTGGACGCATTTCGCCTGCGCTCTTCTGATCTTTTAACTCGAATGCTACGTGATCCTGGGGAATCGCCCTTAAGAAATCCAGCAGGTATTGCGCGTTGAATCCGATCTCCATGTCCGGACCGCGATACTCGCTGGGCACACTTTCTTCGCTCTCGCCGGTCTCGACCGACGACGAGAAGATCTTCACCTCTCCGTTTGTAAATTGCACCCGAATCGCCCGGGAACGCTCGTCAGCAAATTGAGCGACTCGCTCGATGGCGGAGCGGATCTCGTCTTTTTGCAGTTTCGCTGTGGCGGAGTGTTCCTTCGGAAGTACCCGTTCGTAATCGGGAAAATTGCCGGTCAACTTCCGCGTGATCAGCAAGCGATGACCTACCTGGAAAAATAGGTGGTTGTCATCTCCGGCGAAAATTGCTTTCGCGTCCGGACCGGCTTCGTCAGAGAGCTTGATCAGCTCGGTCATCGCTTTCTTGGGAATCAAAGCGCGAAACTGCTGGTCCACCTGACCGCTCTCCGCCGGCGTCGCCTGAACGTATGCCAATCGATGCCCGTCAGTGGCTACCATCGTCAGCCCTTCGGCCCTCATTAGCAGCAAGGCGCCATTCAGAGTGAAGCGCGATTCCTCCATCGAAATCGCAAAGGCAGTCCGTGTAATCATGGACGAGAGCGTGCGTACCGGAATCTCCGCAATCTTTGCGGGCATCTCCGGCAATTCCGGAAAACTTTCACGCGACATGCCCGCTATTCGTGTCCGCGAACGTCCACTGGTGATGCTGGCCCAATGGTTTTCCAGAAACTTCATGTTCACATCGCCTTCGGGAAGCAGCCGGACATAGTCGAGTAACTTACGCGCGGGAACCGTGCCGGCCCCTTCCTTTTTGATACGAGCCGGACAGTGACATCGAATACCCAACTCCAGATCCGTAGCCGTCAGCGTGACCCGATCGTCTGATGCCTCCAGAAGGACATTGGACAGGATCGGAATGGTGGTTTTCTTCTCCACCACACCTTGCGACAGACTCAGTTCTCGTACCAAATCGGCTTTGCTGACGGTGAATTCCATCGCCCCAGCTCCTACGTTCTTATGGCTCTATAGAGGTACACCTAAGAACCGTTTTCATCGGGCCTGTGCAAATTGATGAAGACTACCTAAATTATACTAAATTCAGCTATTTCTCGCTACAAGAAGTTGCGGATTGGAGGTGCGGAAAAAGCGCAAAAAGGGGTCCGTCATCAAATTTGCACACTTTTCCGGGGGAGGTTTTGACAGGCTCTTGTGGAAAAAACCACAAGTTCATTGCAATGAGTCCATTAGACTGTGCAGCAACCTGTTTAATTCCGGATCGACGTGACGTTGTTGCTCGATTTTGTTTATGGAATGAATCACAGTCGTGTGATGTTTGCCACCGAAGGCGCGGCCGATCTCAGGAAGCGAGGCATCGGTAAGCTCTTTTACCAAGTACATTGCGACCTGGCGCGGATAGACTACTTTCTTCGTGTTACTTTTCTCCTTCAGCTGCGACTGCTTGATCTGAAAGCGCTCGCCGACCGCCTTTTGAATCGAGTCAATGGTGATGCGCCGGTCCTGAACGTGGACCAGGTGTTTCAGAACCTGCTGCGCCATCGGGAGAGTAATCGATGCTCCCGTCAGCGAGGAATACGCGATCAACTTGACCAATGCTCCTTCGAGCTCCCGGACGTTTGATTTCGTCTTGGACGCCATGAACGAGCGAACCTCATCAGGCAGGCGGACTCCCTCTGCTTCCGCCTTCTTGTCGAGGATGGCCATTTTCGTTTCGAGATCCGGTGGTTGGATATCGGCAATCAGACCCCATTCGAATCGCGAGCGCAGCCTCTCCACCAGCCCGGGAATGTCCTTTGGCGGAGCGTCGCTCGATATGACGATCTGTTTCTGATGATCGTGCAGGTCATTGAACGTATGGAAGAATTCTTCCTGTGTCCGTTCCTTGTTGCCGAGGACCTGGATATCGTCAATCAGCAGCACATCGGCTTCGCGGTAGCGATGGTGAAACTGCGGCATACGTTCCGTGCGAATGCAAGCGATCATCTCGTTCATGAAACGCTCGCTGGAGGTGTAGATGACGCGCCTCGAGGCGTGATTCTCAATGAGAGAGCGGCCGATGGCATGCATCAAGTGCGTCTTGCCCATCCCCACGCCGCCATAAATAAAGAGCGGGTTGTAGCTGCGCGACGGGTTGGTGGCCACCGAACGCGCCGCGGCGTGGGCAAACTGGTTGCACGCGCCGACCACAAACGAATCAAAAGTGAATTTCGGGTTGAGCGCGTTCACGGGCGATTCAATCTCGTGGCTGCTCTCACCCACTGTGGCGGCGCGCGCACGGGCCGCCTGCTCCTGGTGCGCCAGGTATTCCACGGTGTTCACGGGTATGCCCAGGTCCTGAATGCCATTGCGCACGAGAGCGGCATACTCGGTTTCGAGCCAGGTGCGCGTTTCGTTGTCCGGTACAGCGACCAGCAACGTTCCGCCATCGACGCCCTGAAACTGAGCCCCTTTCAGCCAATTGTCATAACTCTCTGCGCTGACCTTGTCTTGCAAGTATTGACGGATCCGGTCCCAGTAGTTCATGAGTCCTTGCACACTTCGAGCCTCGGTTTTCCACAGCGTTTCCACAACGTAGTGGGATCAGTAGTGACGACCTGAAGAAATCGCGTCGGAGGTTTCTGTCAGGATCGCCGCGGTTGCCAGTTCACTCGGTGTTTTCCGCTTAATCGAGACTATACTCTATCACAGCGTTACACCATTCTGACAGGATTATAAATCCCGGAAATTCATTTGTTTGGCGCGCGTTTGACACCCGCGGCGCTTGTGATGGACAATGGATTCTTCCCACTCGGGCGGGAGTAACTCAGCTGGTAGAGTGCGACCTTGCCAAGGTCGATGTCGCGGGTTCGAATCCCGTCTCCCGCTCCAAAAACACTTCCCGGTTTCCGCTTGGCGCCCCAGCCTGAACTAGTTCCCGAGTTCGACCGCGATGCTGACGGGGTTGCTCAACAGTTCATCGCCGGCATGCACCCCGGAATTGCAGGCGCCGGCAGGAGCGGAAGGCCAACTCCCAGGGGTTGAGAGTGTGCCCGGAGCGCAGGCCGGCATCGGTGAAACCACACTCACGGGCACGGCTGCGCTCTCCGGAACGCCCGGCGGCAGGGTAACGGCGATGTCGTAGACGCCGGCCATTCCCAAGACAGGAGTGACGGCATCAGCGCGGGTGTAAAGATCGGAGATCTTGACCATCGGTAGCGTGTTGCTGGCGCTTCCAAGCCCGGTCACCCGTAGGGTTACGGCATCGCCCGCCAGGGCCGGTTGACCCAGATTAAGGAAGGACCGGCTTGTAACGAGCAAGGAAGTGCCTGCGAGGTACACCGTGCCCTGCCCCTTGCCGGAACCGTCGTTGGCGAACACGCCCACGCTGACGTCGAACATCGTCGCCGGGGCGGGAGCGCTCGTGCCGGCGGCATTTTGCACGGTGACGCTCAAGGCGGTGCCGGCCGGCCCGGTTGGGCACAGGAAATCAATTCGTCCCGACGACACGGCGAGAACCGGAACACCCGTGCCGTTCACCAAAACTTGTGCGCCGCCCAGAGTGGTAGACCCGCCCGTCAGATCGGAAACCGGCTGCGCCACGGAGGAAAGCCATCGGCCCATGACGCTGGCCACCGAACCCGAAGTGCACGCCGGCTGGGCTTGGCTGGCGGCATTACGCAGATCCGTGATGATTGGTATTCCGCTGTCCACGTAGATGTTGACCTGGCCCGTGGAAGAGGCCGAGGCTGAGTTCGTGGCGGTGAAGGCGACCGGATAGACGCCCAGCTGTGACGCCGCGGGCGTCCACGACAGCACGCCGGCACTCGGGTCGAAGCTGGCGCCGGCCGGAAGATTCGCGGCCGAAAGCGTGATTGCCAATCCACCTGGATCCGCGGCCGAGACACTAAAAGTGAGGGCGTTACCCGCCACCACCGCCTGATCGGGCGGCACCGTCAGGATCGGCGCTGCAGCCTGCTGGACGGTCAACGGACTGCCCACCGTCGAGCTGCCGAACTGGACCGACACATTCGAGTTCTGTTGCGGGGCTAGCGGGTCGGCTGTCACCACGAACGTCAGCCGCGTCTGGCGCGGACGCGTGGTGATGGTAGCTGGAACCTTCAGGGTTGCGCTGTTGGTGGAAATGGCAAGATGCGCCACGGCCGGAACGTTGCTGGCGGTTAGATGCACGACGCACGTGGCCGTGCCGCCCGCTGCGACACTGCTGGGACAAACCACGGATGAGGGGCGGATCCCCGTGACGGAATACGCGAGCGTGTTGCTGTTGCCGTCGAGTGCCGCCGTGATGTTGATTTGCTGGTTCTGGTCGGAGGCCAGTACGGTCGCGCGGAATTGAGCGCTCTGCGCACCGGCCGGCACCAGCACGGAGGCCGGCAGCTGCACGCCGGAGTTGGCGGCCTGCAGCTGGACGCTGGAGCCTCCCGTCGGTGCGGCTGAGGCCAGTTGCACCGTGCAAAGGAGCGTGCCCACGGCATTCGGATCGGGGCTGCAGGTGAGACTTGTAACTGTTCCCGGAGTGTTCGTCAACGAGATGGTGCCGGTTTGCGAACTTCCATTTAACGTGGCCGTGATGATGGCGGTCTGATTCGATGTGAAGCTGCCCGCAGTCGCGCTGAAGGTCGCCGAGATCGCTCCGGCAGCAACGGTGACGGATGCCGGAACAGTCACGACCGCCGTGCTGCTGCTGAGGCCCACCGCTGCCCCGCCGCTCGGCGCAGCCTGGGTCAAGGTGACAGTGCAGGTGGTGGTATTGCCGGAACCGAGCGTTGCCGGAGTACACGTCACGGAGATCACACCCGCCCCGGCAAGGACGGAGAGGGACGAACTTAGCACGCCGTTCAAAGTCGCGGTGACGTTCGCCGTCTGGCCGGCTGCACTTGCCGCCGCACTCGCCGAAAACGTACCACTCGTTGTCCCCGCGGCGATGGTCACTTGCGCGGGTACCGTCACCGACGGGTTATCGCTGGCTAGCGCAACAATGGCGCCGCCCGCGGGGGCAGCCCCCGACAAAGTGATGGTGCATAGGGCCGCCGCCCCCGCCGGGACGAAGGGCGGAGCGCAGCTTAACGAGATAAGCCCCGATTGCCCGCCACCCCCGCCACCGCCGCCTCCTCCGCCACCACCGCCTCCTCCACCACCACCGGTGGACGGGGCTGACAGGGAGACCATCGCTGCCTGCGACGTCCCGGAATAGCTCGCCGTGACGGTCGCGGACTGATTGCTGGTGATGGAGCCGGCGGTCGCCGTGAATGATGCGGAAGTCGCTGCGGCTGCCACCGTAACCGATGCCGGAACGCTCAAAAGCGCGACGTTGCTCGAGAGAGAGACGAGGGCGCCCCCAGCGGGCGCGGCCTTCGAGAGCGTCACGGTGCAGGTGGCGGTCGCGCCGCTGCCGAGGCCCGATGGGTTGCACGATACCGAACTCACCACCGGCGGCGCATTCGGCGCAGCCAGACTGAGGGTGGCAGTCTGCGACGCGCCATAGGTGCCGGTGATGACGGCCGTCTGGTTCGTGGTGATACTGGCTACAGTTGCGGTGAAGCCGGCGGTGGTTGACCCCGCGGAGACGGTGACGGAGGCCGGCACCGTAACGACGGCGTTATTGCTTGATAACGATACCAAGGCTCCGCCAGCCGGGGCGGGTAGCGTGAGCGTGGCCGTACAGGAAGAGGTGCCGGGCGCATTCACAGCGGTCGGATTGCAGGAGATGCTGGTGAGACTCGGCGGTCCGTTTAGCGTGAGGGTGGCGGTCTGCGAGGCGCCGTAGGTGCCTGTGATGACGGCCGTCTGATTGGTGCTGATACTCGCGACGGTTGCGGTAAAGCCGGCAGTGGTCGAGCCCGCCGGGACGGTGACGGAGGCCGGCACGGTAACCGAAGCGTTGTTGCTCGATAACGATACCGAAGCTCCGCCGGCAGGCGCGCCTAGCGTGAGCGTCGCCGTACAGGAAGAGGTGCCGGGCGAGTTCACCGTGGCTGGATTGCAGGAGACGCTGGTGAGAGTCGGACTGGCAACCGCGACCGTTACACCGCCGCTCACGGAACTGGCCGAAACGCTGGTGCCGTTCGGCGCGCTCGCTACTACATTTGTGACGGCAATGCCGATTGTTCCGGACGCGTTGCCGGCAAGAGTGGCATTCACGATGGCGACCGTGCCGTTGGCGATTGCCGTTTGATTCAGCCCGTCAATCAGACATGTGTACGATCCACTTCCACCCGCGCAGATCAACGTTTTCGAGGCTGCGGTCGTGGCCGCGCCCGCCGACACAGAGAAGACGGGGAGACTCGCGGCGCTATAGGTCAAGGTGAACTGAAGCGAGGCGGGCTGAGTCGACCCCGATGTCAGTGTCAGATTCAGAGCGACGCTGGCCCCGGCGCTGGCCGAGGTGGAACCCAGCGCCAACGAATCGCTTTGCGCATAAACCGAAGCGGTCACCAGGACCAGAACGCCAGGAAGCAAGCCGTGACGCGAGCAGGCTCGCAGTCCTGCGCGGAGCAGATTTCTCAAGTTCGCCGCCTCCTAACGTCGTATCCTGATGTCGGCCTCGCGCTGTCCAATCGCCTCGGCTTAGGTCAAATATTGGGGTGGACACCGGGGGGCGTTCAAGGTTCTCTTTGGTTTCCGGAGAGCCCTTTCACGAAGGTGTAATGACAGCACTTAACTCTAACTGTTTCCAGACGGGTACAGCACACCTACGGGGTGTTGGCAGGGAGGCTGGCGATTGGTATGACTTACGGTCTACAGTCGAACTGCAACTCGTATGCCCTATATGAAGTGAACGTATTCCTTAAAAGCATTCATGGGCTAGCATGTTCCGTGATGTTCAGACGCGTTTTCGTATTGGCAATTGCGGCAACAGGCGCCTGGTGCGGCACCCGGGATCTCCCGATCGCCTTCGAGGTCAACCGCGGTCAGGCCCCCCGCCAGTTCAGTTTCGTTTCGAGAAGCGAACACTATGCAGTGGCGCTGAGCGCATCGCGCGTGGAATGGGCGTCGGGGCAATCTCGCGTCGCTGCGGTGTTGCAAGACGCGCGCGCGGATGCGTCTGCCGAGCCGGAGGCCCCGCTTCCCGGCGTTGTGAATTACATTCATGGGCGGAATCCATCGGACTGGCTTTTGAATATCCCCACGTACAGCCGGGCGCGCTACAAGAGCGTCTATCCCGGCATCGACGTCGTTTACTACGGCAACGAAGGACGTCTGGAGTATGATTTCGTGGTCGCGCCCGGCGCCGATCCGCGGCGCATCAGCATGCGCTACGAAGGCGCCACGGCGATCCGGCTGAGCCGCGAGGGCGACCTGGTGCTCGAGACAGCGGCCGGTGCGATCCGGCAGCGGAAACCCGTGGCCTATGTGGAGACCCCCGGCGCGCACAGCGCGGTTGCGGCGCGTTACGTAGTACACGGCAAGACGGTCCGTTTGGAACTGGCGCGTTACGACCACTCCAAGCCGCTGATCATTGACCCGCCCTTAACCTGGGCGACGTATTCGTCGTTCCATAGCTCGGCGTCGGATGTCTCTGCCATCGCGACCGATCCGGCCGGCAACGTGTACGTTACCGGATACGACATCTCCCCGCTCGGCGACGCCGATTGTGTGGTCGCCGCGCTGAACCCGACCGGTACAGCCGTGCTGTTCAAAACGCTGATCGCCGGCTCTGGAGACGACGCGGGCTACGCGATCACGCTGGACGCCGCCGGCAACATTTATGTCACTGGGCAGACCGACTCCAACGATTTTCCGAACACGGTTGCCCAGAACCTCGCGGGCCAGGGCATCGACGCCTTTGCCGCGAAACTTGACCCCACCGGCAAGATTCTGTATTCGACTTATCTCGGCGGCTCCCTCACCGATGTGGGCTATGCGGTCGCGCTGGACCTGTCGAACAACCTGTACGTGGTCGGCGGGACGCAGTCTCCCGATTTTCCGCATTCGGGCAACGCCTATCAAGCCGCGCTGGCCGGCGGCATCGATGGGTTTGTGACTGTATTTAATCCGAACGGCAATTTGATCTATTCCACTTACTTCGGCGGCAGCGCCGACGATGTGGCGTACGGAGTTACGGTCGATCTCGGTTACAGCGTGTACCTGACCGGCACGACGACATCGTCGAACTTGCCCGTTACCGCGGCGGCCTTGCAAAGCCACAGCGCCGGCGGCATCGACGGTTTTGTTACCAAACTTGCGGCGTTTGGCGCGCCGGTGTACTCCACCTATGTGGGTGGTTCCGGCGACGATACGCCGGCGGCAATCACCGTGGACAGCACGGGGGCCGCCTATATCGGCGGCGCGACGAGCTCTCCCAATTTCCCGGTCAAGAGCGCCTTTCAGAACGTGTTCAACGGAAAGAAGGACATGATCGCGTTCAAACTCAGTCCGGACGGGGGTCAGCTCGTCTACTCGACCTACCTCGGCGGCGCCGGCACCGATACCGCCAGCAGCGTGGCTGTCGACGGCAATGGCATCCTCTATATCGGCGGCCGCTCGGATTCAGATGACTTCCCCACGGTCAACGCTTTCGCCCCGAGCCGCAAGGGAGTGGCGAACGGGGCGGTTGCGGCACTCAGTCCGACGGGCAACACCTTGCTGTTCGGCACCTATTTGGGCGGCTCCGGCCTGGACTCGGCCAATGCACTGGCTCTCAATTGCAAGACCGGGCTCTCGGTGGCCGGCAACACGGCGTCCACGGATTTCCCGGTCAGCGCCGGCGCGATGCAGTCTGCCTTTGGATTGAATTCGCAGGATGGATTTATTGCGAACATCGGTGTGACTCCGCCGATGCCCGCGATCCCCACGGGCGGCGTTCAGAACGGCGCCACGTTCACGGCCAGCCAGGTGGCCCCGGGTTCCGTCGTGACGATTAAGGGAAGCAATCTCGCGGGTCGCATCGCCGCGGCCCAATCGTTTCCGCTCGGCAATTCGATGGTGGGTGTCACAGTCAGCGTGAATGGTACTCCCGCGCCGCTGTTTTACGTGAGCCCGACGCAGATCAATATTCAGCTGCCGTACGAGATCGCGCCCGGCCCGGCGGCCCTCTCGGTGGGGGCTTGCGGCGGCACGAGCCCGGTGGCCAACTTCACGGTGGCTCCGGCGGCCCCGTACATCCTGCTGGGCGGCAGCGGACAGGCCTTGATTCAAAATCCGGATTACAGCTTGAATACCGCCGCGCAGCCCGCGCACGTGGGCGACACCGTCGTGGTCTATCTGATTGGCATCGGCGCCGTCGACAACCCGGTGCCCACGGGAACCGCGGCCAGCGGCGCACTCTCCCATGCCAAAGCGGCCTCGAGCGCGACCATCGGGGGGAAATCAGCCCCGGTGTTGTTCCTGGGATTGACGCCGAATTACGCCAGCCTGGCGCAGGCGAATATCACAGTTCCCGCCGTCGCCTCTGGATCGTACGACCTGATTCTCACGGTGGGCGGCGTGGTCAGCAACACAGTCAAGCTGTTCGTGCAATAACGCGCAGACAAGAAGCGACAGCCGGGCGCAGATCTCAGGCGGACCGCGCCGTGATCTCGTCGCGCTCCTTCAACTCGCTCAGGGTAAAGATCGCGTCAAAGGGGCATCCGAGCGCTTCGATGTTCTGCGCGGCTCCCATCTGGCGGTCAACCAGACAAATCGCTCCAAGGATGCGCAAGCCTGCCGCGCGGGCATTCTCGATGGCGGTGATGGTGGACCCGCCGGTGGTGCAGACGTCGTCGATGATCACCACTTCGGTGCCGCTCAGCTCCGCCAGTCCTTCGACGAACTTCATAGTGCCGTGCTTTTTAGGCTCCTTGCGGACGACGAACGCGTCGACCGGGCGGCCGGCATGGCCGCTCTCGTGAGCAATGGCCATGGCAATCGGGTCCGCCCCGAGCGTCAAACCGCCGACCGCCGCGGGCTTCCAACCGCGCTCGGCAATCTTCTTTAGAAAGAGCCGTCCGATGAGTGGCATGGCGGCGGCGCGGCAGGTGGTCAGCTTGGCGTCGACGTAGACGTCGCTGGTTTGCCCCGAAACCAGCTTGAACTGTCCAAAACGGACGGAGTGTTGCCGCAGCAGCGCTTTCAGTTGTTCGCGATCGGAATCCGCCATGGTTTTTTCCAGTTTACCCTGCCAGTTTTTCGATCGCTTCCGGACCGCAGATCTCTTCCACCACCGCGCGGAATTCTTTGTCGGGCTTCACGCGCGCGGACACATCGAGCAGCACGGAGAATTCGCGCGGCAGTTCCAGCCGGAGGCGCACCTGCGTTTCGCCCGGCTTGCGCTTGAAGAGGTCTTCCAGCGCTTGCGCTTTGTCGCTTTTTCCGTTGCGGCCCAGCCAGACGCGGATGGCAATCACCGCCGGGAGGTCGACGCGCGCGTTGTCGAGCGTGACGATGTCCTGGACCGAAATCTTTGGCGGCGCGTTTTCTTCCGGCAGCACCAGGCCGCGCACCAGTACGGCGCGGTCTTCGACCACTTCGGGCGCCAACCGCTCGTAGCTTGCCGCGAAGACCATCGCCTCGACCGAGCCGCTGCGGTCTTCGATCGTCAACGCCACCCATGGCTTGCCTTCGCGGTTCCGCTTACGCGTGATGGCTGTGAACACGCCGCACAGCGTCACTTCGACGCCTTTGCCGAGGCCTTCCAGCGTGGAGCTATCGTGCGACGCCAGGTCTGTAATCTTGTCGGCATAACGGTCGAGGGGATGCCCCGTCACCCAGAACCCCAGCATCTCCTTTTCGCCCGCCAGCTTTTCTTTATCGTTCCAATCCGGCACGGTAGGCAGCGGCGCCGCGTGGCTCTCGGAGTGATGCGCTTCCCCGAACAGGCCCACCTGTCCGCTCTCGCGATCGCGCCAGGCGCGCTGGCCACTTTCCATCGCGCGATCGATCACCGCCGTCTTCTGCGAACGCGTCCCTTCCAGCGTATCCATGGCGCCGGCTTTGATCAGACTCTCGATCATCCGTCGATTGACCGCGCCGGCGTCGACCTTCTCGCAGAATTCGTCGAGCGAGCGGAACCGGCCCACTTCGGCGCGCGTGCGCGCGATCGCCTCGACCGCCGATTGCCCCACGTTCTTGACCGCCCCCAACCCAAAACGGATCGAGTTAGTGCCGTCCGGTGTGAAGCTCCATTCGCTCGCATTCACGTCCGGAGGCAGAATCTGGATCTCCATCTCGCGGCATTCATTGATGTACTTCACCACCTTGGCGGTGTTGCCGGTTTCCGAGGTGAGCAGCGCCGCCATGAATTCGATGCGGTAGTGCGCCTTCAAATAGGCGGTGACAAATGCCAGGTACGCGTACGCGGCGGAGTGCGACTTGTTGAAGCCGTAGCCCGCGAATTGCTCCATGAGGTCGAAAATCTTTTCGATCTTCTTCTGCGGAAATCCCCGCTCGAGCGCTCCCTTCACAAAACGCTCGCGCTGCTTGGCCATCTCTTCGGGCTTCTTCTTGCCCATGGCGCGGCGCAGCAGGTCCGCGTCGCCGAGTGAATAACCGGCGAGACGGTTGGAAATCTGCATCACCTGCTCTTGATACACGATGACGCCGTAGGTCTCCTCGAGCAGCTCCTTCAACTCCGGCAGGTCGTATTGGACCGCGCGGCGTCCCCACTTGCGCTCGATGAAGTCGTCGATCATGCCGCCCTGGATGGGCCCGGGCCGGTAGAGCGCGTTGAGCGCGGTGAGGTCTTCGATGCGGCTCGGCTGGTAACGCCGCAGAATGTCGCGCATGCCCGGCGATTCAAACTGGAAGACGCCGCTGGTGTATCCCTTGCCGAAAATCTCGTACGTCTCTTTATCGTCGAGCCGGAGCTCCTGGGGATCGAGCTTCACTCCGTGCCGCTTGTCGATCAGCCGAAGGGCGTCTTCGATGAGCGTCAGAGTGGTCAGCCCCAGAAAATCCATTTTGAGGAGCTGCAGCTTTTCGAGGCCGTTCATATCGAACTGCGTCACAATTTCGTCGCGGTTCGTTTTGTAGAGCGGCACCAATTCCTTGAGTGGCTGCGGCGAGATGACCACGCCCGCGGCGTGCACCGAGCAGTTACGCGCCAGCCCTTCGAGGCGCAGGGCGACCTTGAGGATGTCATCGACCCGGGAGTCGGCTTTCGCGGCCGCATCGAAGCCCGGCTCCTGCTTCATGGCGTCTCCGAGCGAGATGTTTAAGACGTTCGGCACCATCTTGGTGAGCCGCTCGACATCGGCGAACGGCATCTCCAACACGCGCCCTACATCTTTAATGGCCGCCCGCGCGCCCAGCGTGTTGAAGGTGATAATTTGAGCTACCTGCTCGCGCCCGTATTTTTCGGTGACGTATTGAATCACCTCGCCGCGGCGGTGCATGCAGAAATCGATATCAATATCGGGCATGCTGATGCGCTCGGGGTTGAGGAAGCGCTCGAACAGCAGCCCGTATTGCAGCGGGTCGATATCGGTGATGGACATCGCGTATCCGACCAGGCTGCCCGCCGCCGATCCGCGCCCCGGGCCGACGGGAATCCCTTTGCCCTTGGCGTAGCGGATGAAGTCCCAGACGATCAGAAAGTAGCCCGAGAACTTCATCTTCTGGATCATCTGAATTTCGCGATCCAGGCGCTCGGCGTACTCCGGCAGGTCGTGCTTGAGCAGGCCATTCGCCCGCTGGGCTTCGAGGCGCGGCCGCCGCCGTTCGAACCCTTCGCGGGCGACATATTCAAAATAGGTGTCGGCGGAATGCCCTTCCGGGACGTCGAACTTGGGGAACGGCTCTTTGACCTTTTCCAGGTTGACGTGGCAGCGCTCGGCAATTTCGCCGGTGCGGTCGACAGCATCTTCCAATTCACCGAAGAGCTCCAGCATTTCGGCGCGTGACTTGAGATAGAAGTCCGGCGAGTGCCACCGCATCCGGTTTGGGTCGCTCAGGAATTTGCCGGTCTGGATGCACAGCAGCAGCTCGTGCGCCCGCGCGTCGTCGCGGCGGAGATAGTGGGCATCGTTGGTCGCGACCAGCGGCAGGCCGGTCTCGTGCGAGAGCCGGTTCAGCTCCGGAGTGAGCTTTTTGTCTTGATCGAGGTGATGATCCTGCACCTCGAGGAAAAAATTCTTGTTTCCGAAAATATCCGAGTACGTGTGCGCCAGCCGCTTGGCGTCGGCGTACTGATCGGCGAGGATGGTTTCCGCGATGTGCCCGCGCAGGCAGGCAGAGAGCGCGATGAGCCCCTGGGAATGCTGGGATAGCAGGTCGAGATCGAGACGCGGCTTGTAATAGAAGCCGTCGAGGTATCCGGTCGAAACGAGTTTGATGAGGTTGCGGTAGCCCTCCTGCGTTTCGCACAACAGCACCAGGTGGTTGTAGCGGTCCGAATCGGAGCGGGTTTTGTGCCCCTGCTGCGAGACATAAACTTCGCACCCGATCACCGGATGAATGTTGTGGGCCTTGGCGGCGTTATAGAACTTGACGGCGCCGAACAGGTTCCCGTGGTCGGTCATGGCGACGGCCGGCATCTTCTGCTCGACGGCGATTTGCATCAACTGATCGATATCGCAGGCCCCGTCGAGCAGTGAATAATCGGTGTGGCAATGCAGATGGACAAACGACGGCATGACGGCACTTTCCGGGGAGGCGGGACAATTTCATTTTGGCACAGCACTATTGCGAAACAAACCCATTAGTCGAAGGGGCTGGCCGCGCCGGGTGAAATACGAAACGAACCCATTTTTCCGGCGCGTCAACGCGCAACCGGCGTGGTTTGTTTCAGTTGCTGATCGAGCGGAACACCAAACGAAGCCGTTTGGGGAGCCCTGCTCCCATGTCGAATTCTACTTCAGAAACGCTTCGGCTGATTTGCCAAACGAGGATTGCGAAACAAACCCGTTTTTCTACGGCAGTCAGAGCGTTAACAGTTCTCCGTAAGGTGAGTCACCGCTGCAAACGAACGATGCCTTTCTCGAAGCACAATCAGTGGCGTTATCCTTCTCACATGGTAACGCGCCAACCGCGCGCTCAACATCTAAGTCATTGATATCGTTTGGGCTGGTCACAGGGACTGTGAGTCGTGCGTACCCGGGAAGAGCAGCGAGTCTGTGGAGGTCAGAACTCCGGTGATTCGGAACGGCTACAATGCAGCTAATGCTGTGCTTTCCGCACGCGAGCCTGGCGTGATCTGCCCGTCCTGCAAACTGGAGAACCCTGCGTCAGCCCGCTACTGCGATTGCGGCTACGAATTCGTTCCCGGGAGTAAACCCGAGGGGTGGGTTGCCGGCCGCTCAACGCGGGAAGATCCCGGACGCCTGCTGCTCGCCTGTCTCCGTCCGGGCTGGTACAACCTGAGCATCAGCTTGTTCGCTGCAGCCTTCTTTGGCATGGCCGGTCTCTTCATTTATTTGGCGCACTCTTGCTGGTCGGAACACAACGACTGCGCGGCCTATTCCCTGCCTGGAGTTGCCGTTGGGGGTGTGCTGTCCTGGCCGATTCTCCTTTTCTTACACGGCGGGCCGGGCGCGGACTACGATCCTGTCCAGAGATTCCGGTGGATCAGCGGACCGGTGCTGTGGGCCTATTACTACGTGATCTTCGCGCTGGTCCACGCAGCGATCCGTTCGATTCGATCGGCGCGGCATCGCGGGCGCTAGGGTGTTCCCGTCTCCTCTTCCCAGGGGTTGACGATTCGCACTCCACAGTTCTCAAAGTCCGACGGATTGCGCGTCGCCAGCATTGCGTGACGCGAGCGGGTTACCGCGGCGATCATGGCATCGAGTTGCGAAATGGGATGCCCCCGTGCGTCGCGCCCCGCTACGATCTTTGGAAAGAGGCGTGCCGCTTCTTCATCGAAGGGGAGGATCCGATCGTGGAACTCCTGCGAGAACACCTGCTCGACCGCTGCGGCCAGCCGGCTGCGGCGCTTTCCCGCTGGTAAGAGTTCAACTCCATATAGAATCTCCGCCTGCGTGATAGCCGTGATGTACACGCTCGAAGGCTCGTGCGCGGAAAGCCATCGAAGCACTGTTGCGGCCGGCGCAGGGCGAAACGTTTCCGAGAGCACGTTCGTATCGAGTATGGTCATTCGGCGAGACGGGGACGCCGGGCAGGCTCCCGTCGGGGAAGATTCAGCTCGAAGCCCCCCAGGGGCGCGATATGGCGTCGTATGGATCGGGCCAGATCTGAACCGCGCGCGGATTCTTCACGGAGCCCGTTCTTCAGGATTTCCCGCGCTTCCTCTTCCATCGAGCGCCCGTGGCGCGCGGCGCGCAGGCGAAGCCGGGTCTTGACACGTTCATCCAGCTTCCGGATTGTGATACTCGCCATGAATCAATGATATCACTGCAATCAATGATTGCATTACGGGCGGCGGATCGATGAATAATCGCTGCACTTGATCTCGCGCCCTGAGCACCGCGTGAGGTGTCCTAATTTGTAACATTTCCGCAAAACTCGACCGGGCCCGGACAGGTACAATCAGAGGTCATGAAGCGGCGCAGGTTTCTGCAAGCAGCCGGCTTGGCCTCGGCGCGATCCTTGTTCGCGCCGGCAGGCGGCGCGGCTCCCCCGAGTTGGCGGACGTTTGAGGTCACCACCAGTGTCGAGGTCCGCAACGCGTCGGGGGCCACGCGTCTCTGGGTGCCGGCTGCGCTTTTCGGCGAGACCGCTTATCAGAAGACGCTTTCGAACAAGTTCCACGCGGAAGGCGGCACCGCGCACCTGGTGACGAACCGGGCGGATGCGCTGGCTATGGTGGCCGCGGAGTTCCCCAGCGGCGTCAAACCAGTGGTCACCGTCACCAGCCGAATAGTCACGCGGAATGTGGCCGTGGACGTCGCGGCGCCGGGCCGGGTGCGGCCGGCGAATCGAGCGGAGTTGACTTATTGTCTGAGGGCGACGCGCCTCATCCCCACCGACGGAATTGTGAAAGAAACCGCGTCGGGAATCACGCGCGGCGCCCGCACCGATCTCGACAAGGCCCGCGCCATCTACGAGTGGATCGTCGAAAACACCTATCGCAATCCGAAGACGCGCGGCTGCGGCTTGGGGGACATCCGGTTTATGCTGGAATCCCGCGATCTCGGCGGAAAGTGCGCCGACTTGAACGCGTTGTATGTCGGGCTCGCCCGGGCAGCCGGTCTTCCGGCGCGCGACGTGTACGGCATCCGCGTCGCGCCCTCGCAGATGGGATACAAGAGTCTCGGCGTTTCGTCCGAGATCGTGAGCAAGGCGCAGCACTGCCGTGCCGAGGTTTACCTGAACGAGTATGGCTGGGTTCCGGTAGATCCCGCGGATGTCCGCAAGGTCATGCTGGAGGAGCCGCCGGGGAATCGCCCGCTGCAGGACAGCATGGTGGAGAGCGCTCGCACGCGCCTGTTCGGTTCCTGGGAAATGAACTGGATGGCATACAACTTTGCGCACGATGTTTCGCTTCCCGGATCGAGCGGCCGGCCGTTGAGTTTCTTGATGTATCCACAAGCGGAAACCGCCGAAGGACGCCTCGACAGCCTCGATCCCGACACGTTCCGTTACGAGATTCGGGCCAAAGAGATCCCCGCGCACGGCTAAAAATCGTAGCGAACTTTCTCCCGCATCCCGGACTATCCGAGTGGCGGGATATGCGTGTCGCT
>CAYTJD010000065.1:0-54024 GCA_964438005.1 uncultured Solibacteraceae bacterium
CTGCACATCGAGTGCCACCACCATGAAGTCGCCACCGGCGGCCAGTGCGAAATCGACCAGCGCTTCGACACCTTGGTGAAGTCGGCCGACAACATGATGCTGTACAAGTACGTCATCCGCAACGTGGCCAACCAGTACGGCAAGACGGTGACGTTCATGCCCAAGCCGATCTTCGCCGACAACGGCAGCGGCATGCATTGCCACCAGAGCCTTTGGAAAGACGGCAAGGCGCTGTTTGCGGGCGACGGATACGCCGGGTTGAGCGAGATGGCACTGCACTATATTGGCGGCCTGCTCAAGCACGCGCGGGCTCTGTCGGCGATCATCGCCCCCACCACCAACAGCTACAAGCGCCTGGTGCCCGGCTACGAAGCGCCCGTCAACCTGGCTTACTCGCGCCGCAACCGCTCCGCTGCTTGCCGCATCCCCATGTACTCGGCCAGCCCGAAGGCGAAGCGCGTCGAGTTCCGGCCGCCCGATCCTTCGGCCAACCCGTACCTTGCCTTCGCCGCCATGATGATGGCTGGCATGGACGGCGTACTCAACAAAATCAACCCCGGCGAGCCGCTCGACAAGGATATCTACGATCTGACGCCGGAAGAAATGAAGAGCGTCCCCTCAATGCCGTCGTCGCTGGACGAAGCCCTCACCTGCCTCGAGGACGACCACGCCTTCATGATAAAGGGCGACGTGTTCACCGAAGAGCTGATCGAGACCTTCATCGATTACAAGCGCAAGAACGAGGCAGATGCCATCCGTCTGCGGCCGCACCCCTACGAGTTCGCCCTGTACTATGACATTTAGCTTATGGCATCCGGTGAAACCGCCCGACGTACGCCGCCTTGCCGACGATGTGACCTTCCATCGCCTTCAGTAGTTCGTCGCGCGTCGTAGTCACCGGCAGATCGAGCTTCGTATCCAGCGCGTAGAACTCGAACACATAATGATGGAACGGTCCCGGTCCGGCGCCTGGCCCGAAGTAGCCCGGCGTGCCGTTGGGACGGCTCGCCGCGATCCCCGGACCATTCCGCGTGCCGTCCGGCAAGTCGCCGGTTCCTAGTCCTTCCGGCAATCCTTTCGCGCTTCCCGGAATGTTGAATGCCGACCAGTGCAGCGTATCCGCGGGACCCCGGTTCGTCGCATTCTCGATGTCGTGGAAGATCACCGCGTACGTCTGAAGCCCGTCCGGCGCCGCCACCGGGTTGCCGCCCAGCGACCAGTTGAAAGTGAACTCCGGTGATTTGTTGTCACCGTAGAAAGAATGTTTCAACGGCACTTCGCCGCCATCGGGAAACGAGGGCGAAGTGACGGAAAGCACCGGTCGGGCCGGCCCTCTCCCTCCACCACCTTTGCCGGCTCCGGCCGGCGGCTGTCCCAAAAGCAATCCACACGAAGAGAGGAGAACGGCCGCCCCAAGCGGCTTCATCAGGCTGATTCGCATAAACAGATTGTATGCCATTCACGGTCTTCGCAAAATTCTCCGATCCCCTGCGTCACCCACGGCTTACAGTCGAAAACCAGCCCTTCGAAAACCGGTTTCTTTGTGCCTGTGCGGGATAATGAAGACGTGAGAAGGTTGGACACACTCCCGGAACTGGTGCCCGGGGCGAGGGCTCCAAACGGGAGCGAAGTGGTTCGCTTGGTACCAAGCGGAGATACACAGCTAACCGCTTCGCCTGCAACAAATGTTCGCGAAATCCCGAAAGGATCCTTTCGTAAAATGGCGAAAACGCCGGCTCAACCCCGAGTCCCGCCACGACTCAGGTCTTTGGCCGCTTCGGCTCTTTGCGCTTCGGCTCCGGTTTCCTGGAGAACGCGCGATAAGAAAGGTCCAATAACTCAACTACGTGGCACACCCGCTGCCCCGTCCCCTGCTGCCGCACTCCCGCCTCCAACTGCAGCATGCACCCCGGATTCGCCGTCGCCACAAACGCTGCCCCCGTCGCCTTCACCCACTCCATTTTCCGGTTCAGAATCTGCATCGACATCGCGTTGTGTACCACGTTATAAATCCCCGCGCTGCCGCAGCAAATATCGGAAAACGGTAGCTCCTTGAACTGCAGCTCGGGAATCCGCCCCAGCAGTTGCCGCGGCGCGCTCCGCACCTTCTGCCCGTGTGCCAGGTGGCACGAATCCTGGTACGTCACTGTCGCCCCGATCGGCCCCAGGTCCGGGTTCAGCTCGATCGATGCCAGAAACTCCGTTACGTCCCGCATCTTCGTGGTGAACGCGCGCGCCTTGAGCTGATACTCGGGGTCGTCGTGCAGCAGCTCTTCATATTCTTTGAGCGTCGACCCGCAGCCGGCCGCGTTGGTGATGATGGCGTCGAACTCGTCACTCGCCACCGCGTCGATATTGCGCCGCGCCAGGCGCCGCGCGTCCTTGCGCAGACCCGCGTGCACGTGGAGCGCGCCGCAGCAGCTCTGTCCCTCGGGTACCACCACTTCGCAGCCGTTGTTCTGCAGCACCCGCACCGTCGCCTCGTTCAGCCGCGCGAACGAAATGTTGGCGATGCACCCGGAAAGAAATGCGACCCGGTACCGCCGCGTCCCGCGCGCCGGAAACGTCCGCCCGATCTGGCTAAAGAAAAACGGCGGCTCGGCCGACGGCGCCAGCCGCTCGATCTCGCCCATCCGCCCCAGAAGCTTCAGAAATCCCAGCCCCCGCATCAACGCTTTGACGCCAAACGATTCGTACAGGTACAGAAGCGTGCCGGCTATCGTCAGCGCCGTCCGCGACGGCAGCAGCCGCCGGAATACGAACGCCCGCGCCATGCGGCTCACCAGCCCGTGCGGCGCCCTCGTTTCGATGTCTGCGCGCGCGGCTTCCACCAGCCGCCCGTACTGCACGCCCGACGGACACGCCGTTTCGCAGCCGCGGCACGCCAGGCACAAGTCGATATGCGCCAGGTACGACGGCGTGATCGGCGCCCCTTCCGACACCTGCACCATCTGGTAAATGCGCCCGCGCGGCGAATCCATCTCCAGCCCCAGTTCCCGGTACGTCGGGCAGGCGTTCAGGCACAGACCGCAATGCACACAGCGGTCCAGGTCCACTTGTTGCGGACCGTATGCGGATGCTCTAGAGGAGACGATAGAGACGGCCACGGTTCAATAGGTTCGACGGGTCAAACAGGTTCTTGATGCGCTTCATGATTTCCAGATCGCCGCCGGGCGCCGGCCACAACGGGAGCGCGGCCTTCTTGGCTTCGGGAGCGAACTCGATCACGGCTTTCCATCCTTTGGCGGCAGCGTCGGAGGTCCACGTAGCGGCGCCTTCCGCGGTTTCGAAATAGCCGTAGCAAACGCCGGATCCGGCGCGAGCGAACGCGGGACCTGGAAACGACCCGATCACCGGCTCCATTCCATTCAGGGTACACGACACGCGCACGACCGCGCCATCCGGGTACCGCTCCAGATGCCGCGGCGTCGAGCTCTCCAGGTGCCGCCACAACGTGTCTTGGCGAAAATCGTCGAGCACCACGCCCGTCGCCACCTCCGCCAGCTCGTGCTCGTAGCGGTCGAGCGCCGCCGGACTGCCGCCCGCGCGCAGGGCCAGCGTCCATCCGCGGCTTCCCAAGACGCCCGCCGCCATCGGATTGAGCAAATCGATCGCTGAGGGACTCAGCACGCCGCCCAGAATGCGATCCCGCGCCGCCAGCGCTGCCGGTAGCGAATCCAACACCAGCAGAAAACTGCGCTCGTGCTCCGGCGCCGGAATCAATTTGAAGTTGACCACCGTCACCGCGGCCAGCGTCCCGAACGACCCGATCATGAGCTTCGCCATGTCCAGACCGGCAACGTTTTTCACCACCATGCCGCCAGATTGCGTCAGCTTGCCTTCCAGCGTCGCAAAGTGCATGCCGATGACGAGATCGCGCGCTGTCCCGTACAGGCGCCGCCGCGGCCCGTTCGAATTGGCGGCAATCACCCCGCCCACCGTCGCGCCTTCGGCGAAGGGCGGATCGAGCGGGATCATCTGCCGGTGCTCGGCCAGCAGGTTCGTCAGGTCCCGCCAGCGCAGGCCCGCTTGCACGCTGATGGTGAGGTCGTGCGGCTCATATTCCAGCACCCGGTTGAGCGCGGTCGTCGAAATGCAGACTTCGGCCTGCTCGACCGGACCGGCCATGCGCCGCTTCGTCGAGTTGCCGGAAAGGCTTATAGTGCGGCCGCGGCCGGCGGCCTCCTGAAGTGCCTCCGCCATCTCGCGCGGAGTTTTGGGGACCAGCACTTCTATAATGATAGGCCATGGCGACTCTTTACGCCGGAACGTCCGGTTTTGCTTACGCGGCCTGGAAGCCCGGCTTTTATCCGGCCAAGTTGCCCTCCAACCAGTTTTTGAAGCATTACGCCGAACGGCTCAATTGCGTCGAAATCAACTACACATTCCGGCGCCTGCCCGCCGTAACAACCCTCGAAAACTGGGTGCAGCAAACGACGGCCGGTTTCGTCTTCGCCATAAAAGCGAACATGCGGATCACGCACATTTTGCGTCTGAAGAACGCCGAGCAGGCCACCGAGATTTTTTTCAAGGCCATCGACCCGCTGCGCACCTCGCGCCATCTGGGCCCGGTGCTGTTCCAGCTGCCGCCCGCGATGAAATGCGATGTCGGGCTGCTCAAGAGTTATCTGGAACTGTTGCCTGACGGTCTGCGGTATGCCTTCGAGTTCCGCCACGCTTCCTGGCTTGTCGACGAGGTCTATGCCGAGTTGCGCCGGCGGAACATCTCGTTATGCCTGGCGGAATCCGAACGTCTGGACGTGCCGGAGGTGATTACCGCCGATTTCGTGTACTACCGGTTACGCAAGCCCGACTACACCGAAGCCGACATCGCCGCCTTTGCCGCGCGCGCCAGGGATCTGCTGGCCACCGGCCGCGATCTCTACCTGATGTTCAAGCACGAAGAGACGCCCGAGGGGGCGCTCAACGCGGAATCTCTTTTGCGGAAATCCTCGTGAGAGTCGCCCGCATCCTCGATCGTTTGGAAAAGCACTACGGCAAGCTGAAGCCGGTGGCGCCGACTGATGCCTACGAGATGGTGCTCTATGCCAATTGCGGCTATCCGGCGAATGATGTAACGTGCGCGAAAGGTTATGAGGCATTGAAGAAGAAGATCGGCATCGAGCCCGGCCAGATTCTCGCCGCGCCCGACACACAACTCACCGAGCTCTTGCGTCTCGGTGGAATCGTTCCCGAGGTGCGCGCGCAGCGTTTGAAAGAGATCGCTGCGCGCGTAAAGGGCAAGTATTCGGGCGATCTGGCGACCGCCATAAAAAAGCCGCTGCCGGAAGCCAGGAAGGTCTTGAAGCAGTTTCCGACGATCGGCGATCCCGGCGCGGAGAAGATTTTGTTGTTCACTCGCAGGGCTGCGGTGGCCGCCGTGCCCTCCAATTGCGTTCACGTGCCACTGCGGCTGGGGATCGGCACCGCCTACAAAACGTACACGAAGGATTACAAGTCGGCGCAATCGGCGCTGGCAGCCGAAGTCCCGGAAGATTCTCGCGCGCGGCTGCGCGCCTACCTCTTGCTGCAAAGGCACGGCCAGGAGTTGTGCAAACGCTCGCGGCCCAACTGCGACCAGTGTCCGGTTACTGCCGATTGCCTGTATTTCCAATCTACGAAACCGTAAACAAATGACTCCCCCAATTTCTCTGCGCCCGGCGCGCCAATCCGATGAACCTTTCCTGTTGGAGTTGTTCAAGTCGGTGCGCGCGCCCGAATTTGCTCCCGCGGCCCTCCCGACTGCCCAATTGGACATGCTGCTGAGTATGCAATTCAAGGCACAAACGGGAGCTTACCAAACCGAGTATCCCGGCTCGCAGCACTCCATCGTACTTTCGGGAGAAACTCCCGTCGGACACATCTGGGTAGACCGGGACTCCGCAGGGTACCGCCTCATCGATATCGCCCTACTCCCCGATTGCCGCGGCCGGGGGATCGGCAGCGTGTTGCTCCGGCAACTCATCGCCGATGCCGCCGCGGTGCGAGCAGCTCTGCGGTGCTCGGTGGCGGTGAGCAATACAGGGTCCTTGCGTTTTCATCAGCGGCTCGGATTCTGTATTACCAGCCAGGATCCGATCTACTACGAGCTGGAATATCGTGCCTCCTCGATTCACTCCTGAAACTTAGCAGCGCCGAGAAGTACTAGTTCTAATACCACATCGATTTCTCTTCTTTTGCTGACTGGGTTGGGCTACACTAAACCGGCGCCAGAATTGTCGGAGGAAGATCAACCATGACCAGAGACACAGCCACCAAACAATCCCGTAGATCCGTTCTGAGTCTGGGCGCCAAGGCTGCGGCGGTGGCAGGCGTGGCCAGTTTGGCCGCTCCGCTCTCGCGGGCCGCGGCCGCCGGCAATTCCGCCGTGGTGTGCCTGTACCTGATCGGGGGCAATGACAGCAACAATCTAATCGTGCCGCTGGACTCGCCTGCTTACGATTTGTATGCCAGAGGCCGGGGAGCGCTCGCCATCCCTCAAAGCGACCTTCTCGATGTGTACGCCACGAACGGCGCCTCCCGATACGGCTTTCATCCCAGTCTTCCCGGGCTGCGAGACCTCTATAACCAGGGCGTGTTGGCGGTTCTGGCGAATGTCGGGCGGATCGATACGCCTTTGACTCAAGCGCAAATTCGCTCGAATTCCAATGCGCTCCCGGAGAATCTTTTCCTACACACGGGAGCGGCGGAGATTGGCTACGCTCCAAACGGTTATCTCACTCTGCCTTGGGCCGATGGCGGCGGTAGTCTCTTCCGGCTCAATCACGGCGTGACGCTGACTTCGGCGAACGGACGGCCCGCGACGGGCTCTCCGTTTGAAACTACCTTTCCGTCAACCCGGACCGGCCGTCAATTAGCGAATGTGGCCGGTATTTTGCTGCGGGGCGTGCACCACCAGGCTTTTGTCTGTCCGGTTGATGGATTCGACACTCACGCCGATCAATTGTCCCAGCAAGCTGCTCTGTTCACCGAACTGAACGATGCCATCGTGGCGTTCTACGGCGCTCTGCAGGACCTCGGCATCGCCGACCGGGTGACCCTGTTTACGCAAACCGAGTTCAGCCGCGCCCTGGCGCCGAACGCACGCGGCGGCACAGACCATGGGTGGGGTGGCCACGAGCTGATCGTCGGCCGGTCGGTGATCGGTGGGCAGGTTTACGGCCGCTTTCCCTCGCTGGAGCTGGGAGGTGCGGACGATGCCGGCAACAGCGGGATCTGGATCCCGTCCACTGCGCTGAGCCAGTACACCGGAACTCTGGCCCGATGGTATGGGGCGGATGTCCGCGGCAACTTTGCCGGTCAAACCTTGGCGTTTCTCTAGCCGGGAGTGTTGGGCCCGGCACGCGCCAACTCGTACCAGGTTTCCAGTATCGCGCGCGCCTGTTGTTCGAGTTCCTGAACGTCGTGGAATTCCCGTATCTCGCAACGCCCACCGCTTGCCAGCTCCTCCCGGATCTTGCGCACCTCGCCGCTGCCTGGTGGAGAGGCTTTGAACAGCACGGCGACACTGCGCAGCGGCTTGGCCGGATCGGCCAGGCATTCCAGAGCATAGTCGACGAAACCCTTATAGACTGGCTCCGGCGCGTCCTGTCCAAAGACGTGCACAAAGAAATCAACCATGCGAATGTTGCTTTCGATGGCGGCCTTTTGCAGATTCGGGTTCGCGGACGCGGGGAGCGAGGCGACCGCAAACAGAACCTGAGCGGGGAGTGTCACTTCCTCGCCGAACTTCGCATTGGCCGACAGGAACGCAAGCCGCTCGGCATCCAGATCCTGGGGAGTCGAGCACAGGATCCGGTAAGTCGTATACGGAAACGGCATGTTGCCGAAAATCAGCTTCGAGCCGGGAATACGCCTTGCAGGGCGATGATGAACGTCAGAGCCAGGAACGGCATCATGTTGTTGTGAGGCTGGCTCCCGCCGGCCGTTGCCAGCGCCTGCGGGCCCATGTTGGCATTGGAAGCGGAACCGGTGGAGTACATGGCACTACCGGAGGGAGCATTGGCAGGAACGTTATTGGCAGGACTGCTCAGTTCGCCGCGAGAGCCTGTGCCGACAGTAAACGTGTGGCTATGAACGGGCATTTCCGTTTGCAGCAGCGTCACCGTCTGCTCGCCGCCGACCTCGCCAAGGTCGCGCAGGGACAACCCCGGGCCTTGCCCCTGCTGCATGGGAGCGCAACCCTGCAGGTTGGGCAAAGCGAACGTACTCTTCCCGTCACCGCCATAGGTGGTGCCGAGCAGCGAGAACAGGGCGGTATTTTGCGAGATTGACATTAGTTGTCCGTTGCACAACGCCCACCCCTTCGGAGCAAAGTTGCCCGTGAAAATTCGAATTTCGGCCAGAAATGGATTTGCCATGATCCGGGTCTCCTGCTAAGTCTGCGAAGGGAAAATCCCCTGCAGGGCAATAATGAAGTTCAGCACCAGGTAAGGGGACATGTTGTCATGAGGCTGGTTTCCGCCGACGGTACTTACCGCGGCCGGGTTCATCGGCGTGTTGGAGGTGTTGCTGTAGAGCGTGGCGGGTGCCTGCGGGCCGCCCCCCGGAATGGAAGCGGCTCCCGGCGACTGATCGGTGGAGGTAGTTTGAGCCGCAATCAGGTGCGTGTGCTGCGGCAGCTCGCCCGCAGTCAGCGTGTGAGCGGTCTCGCCGGCTCGTTCGCCGAGGGTAATCCCACTGCCGGCGTGCACGGGCATGCGCCCCTGCAAGTTGGGTAGGCCAAAGTTTACGCGGCCGTCGCCGCCGTAAGTGGTCCCCAGAATCGAGAACAGGGCCTGATTCTGATTAATTGCGAGGAGCTGTCCGTTGCAGAAGGCCCAGCCTTTGGGAGGAAAGTTAAAGGAAACAAGCTTGATTTCGCCTAGAAATGGGTCAGCCATTCGTATCTCCTTCTAAGTCTGCGACGGGAATATTCCGAACAGCGAGATGATGAAGTTGACAACCAGGAACGGCACCATGTTGTCGTGCGGCTGGGAGCCGCCCGCGTTTTGAATGGTCCCTGCTTTCAACAGCGTGGACGGAGCCGTGGCAACGTAGACCGGCGCGCCGGCATACGCATTGTTGGTTGGATCGGTGGAGCCGCCCTGGTTCGAGTCCGCGAGCGGCACATGACTATGCGCGGGGATCTGCGGCACGGTCAGAGTCACCGTTTCCTCTCCGCCCGGCTGGCCGAGGGTAAACCCGGGACCGGCGTGAATGGGGATTCGACTGGACAGGTTGGGAAGCGCGAAGGTCGACTGACCGTCCCCGCCGTAGGTGGTTCCAATAAGATTAAACAGCGTCTCATTCTCTGATATCGCCATGAGTTGGCCCTGGCAGAAAGCCCAGCCGACAGGCGCGAAATTACCGGCAAACATGCGAATCTCGCCGACGTATGGTGACGACACGAACTTCCCCCTTCAGAAGATGTCAAAAACAAACCACTGGTTGTTGCCGTCGCTGAACAGACCAAAGCCCCCGTGCGAGCCCGGATAGGCGGTATTGATGATACCCACCTGATGGTTGAAAGTAACGATCGAATCTCCCGATTGTGGCTGCACGGTAACACCGTGGCCGACTCCCGTGCGCGTTGTCACGCGGACCTCCACCACGCGCCCCGCCGCCACTTTTGCATGCGGCAAAGTGATGGTGACCGCAGCGCCCGAATCGTTCGCGAGGTAGTAAATATTCGCGTCGTTGTCCGGGATCGCGAAAGTAAGCGGGGTGCCGTCGAAGTTAAACAGGTTGCTGCTACCGGGCCAGTCGGTTCCTCTGGGGCCCGTGGCTCCGGTGGGGCCAATCAATCCCGGGGGCCCTTGCAGTCCGACCGGCCCCATCGCTCCAGTAGCTCCCGCAGGACCAGCGGGACCAGCAGGGCCCAACGCGCCCGTTGGTCCCGGCGCACCGGCTGCCCCGGCAAGTCCAGTTGCTCCAGCGGTGCCTGCCACTCCGGGTGCGCCGGTAGGACCGACAGCTCCGGTGGGGCCGGTAGGGCCGACTGCTCCGGGAGCGCCGGTAGGACCGGTGAGGCCGATCGCGCCGACTGGCCCGGCAGGTCCAGCAGCACCGGCCAATCCTACAGCTCCGGTAGCGCCCGCCGCTCCGGTCGGCCCGGTTGCGCCAACAGGGCCTGTCGGCCCCGTTGCTCCGGTCGCACCCTTGGCGCCCGTTGGCCCGGCAGGTCCGGTGGGACCGGTTGGACCAAGCGCGCCCGCAAGACCTTGCGCTCCAGCCGGTCCCGTCGGGCCCTGCGGACCAGTTGGACCAATGCTGCCGCTGAGGCCGGCAGGGCCGATGATGCTGAGGTCGAGCGCGGCCGGGTGGCTGGTAAGAGTGTTCTCTTTGCTATCGAGAAAAACCGACGCAGCCCCGACTCCGGAAATGGCGATGCCGAAATTCGTGGCCGGATTGGAAATCCAGCTCTGCACCACCGCGGTGACGTCCACCAGAACAAAAGCGTTGGCGGTGGTTACGGGAGCGGAATTGAACGCTGCGGCAGTTGTTGGCGATGTGCTGAAGGTGACCGTGCCCTCAGCCCAGGGTGAGGTCACGAGTGCATACTGCACCGCTCCCGCTGTCGTGACTTTGTCGACGAAAACGCGCAGGAACGCCGCAGCCACATTCGCATTGGCAGGAATGCCACTGAGATCAAACTGCACCAAGGCAGTATTTCCGGGGGCGATGCTCAAGGTTGGCGCCGCGCCGAAATTCGTCGTGGGCGACGCCGAGCTGATGTATGCGTCGGCGGCGAGCGTGCCCGACTGCGCCCATAAACCGGGTAGCAGCAGAGTTCCCGCGACGAGGGCTCGTATGATTGTTCGGTTCATCATCGTGTTCTCCTCACTCGCGTTCTCTAACTGCAGCCAGGGGTGGCGCCATCGGGATTCACCGCCACGGAACGACCCATACCAACCCACCGGCTGACGCCATCGCTAACGACTTCCCAGGAGCCCTGTGTGCTACATGCGGTCAACCCGCTGGTTGTGGTCTGTCCGCTCGGGAGCCAGATGCGATCCCCGTCCTGGGTTTTCAGGATGATGAAGTGGCTGGTGATCGCTGTGCTCGTAAAAGTAAATGTGTTGGCTTCGAAGATCATCACCTTTCCGGACGCGCTGTTCGCATGCGGAAGAGTGACGGTGGCGTCACCGCCGCTGTTATTCACAAAGAAGATGCGGTGCGTGTCTGTATCCGGGATGATGGCGCCGTTGTTGATGGTCGTCACCGAAAAGACGTTGCCAAAGTTGGCGCCGACCGGTCCGGTGGCACCGGCGGGGCCCTGTGGACCCGCTGCGCCCGTAAATCCGATCGGACCCGTTGGGCCCGTAGGTCCCACCGCACCGACCACGCCCGGCGCTCCCGTAGCTCCGGCGGGGCCGTTGGGGCCAGCGGGCCCCACAGCGCCCGTCGGTCCCGCGACTCCCGGATTGCCTTGTGTGCCGGCGGGCCCGGTCGGGCCAATTGCGCCGGCTGGGCCGTTCGGACCCGCTGCACCAGCGAGTCCAACTGCGCCTTGCGCTCCGGGATCACCTTGCGCTCCGGTTGCTCCCACTGCGCCGGTCGGTCCGGTCGGGCCGGCAGCTCCCGCCGCGCCAGTGGGGCCCGCCGGTCCTGGGGGTCCGGTCGCGCCGACAGCACCTACCGGTCCCGCCAAGCCCTGAGCACCGGTTGCACCCGCGGGCCCAGTCGGGCCAAAGGGTCCGGTCGGGCCAGTCAGTCCCGCCGCGCCCGCAGGCCCAGGCGCTCCGATGGCGCCGGCGGGCCCAAGCATCACGACTTCCAAGGTGGCAGCCTGACTCGTGGAGATATTCTCTTTCGCGTCGAGAAACACTGTCGTGCTGGCGGGATTCGGATTCAAGAAGAACCCCGTGTTGGGACTTCCATTGATCCACGCCTGTACCTGCGCGGTCACATCCAATGTGATGTAGGAGTCGGCAGTGGTCACCGGAATGCCGGCCTGTATGAGCGACCCCGGCCCGACTCCGGAAGTTCCGTTCACAGCGGCTTCCACCCACGTGGCCCCAGCCGCATAGAGATCGAATGCGCCGGGCGTAGTCACTTTGTCGACGTAGACCCGCAGCTTGGCCCAAGCCACCGGACCGTTTGCGGGAAACGCGCTCAAATCGAAAAGCAGCAATCCTTGAGAGCCGCTGGTTCCGCCGAGATTGATGGTGGGCAGATTGCCAAAGTTCAGACTGCTCCCCGCGTTAATGAAGGTGTCGCCGACCAGCGGCACGGAATCAGCCCAACTGAGCAGGGGAATCAGGACCGCGGCGCCAGCCACCAAGAGCCGGACGGTCGTGGAGAGTTTGCCTCGAATCATTGTCCTGTCTCCCATTAGCGAGCTCCCGTGGTGATGTACCACGTTCCGACTCCGTCCGACACTACTTCCAGGGCGTAGCCTGTGTCCACGAAGTTGTTCGGCGCGGGGCCGGCGCCGCCTGTGTTCTTGACCAGAGTGTCTCCGTTGAGGATGGCATCGCCGTCGGTCGGAAACACGTTCATGTCGAATCCGTTGGTGAGGGCGAAGTTGGAATTGATCAGAACGATGCGCCGGCCGGCCGGGACAGTGGCAGCGGCAGGAAGTTCCACCATGGCGACGGCGCCCGTATTGTTCAGCAGATAAAACTCGTTGACGGAGGTATCCACAACTCCGTTCATGATGAACTTTGTGCCCGGAGTGTTTGCCAGTGTAGTTAACGAGTAGTTGTTGCCGATGACACCAGTGGGTCCGATTGGACCAGTGGGTCCAACACTTCCAGGGACGCCTTGAGCTCCCGTAAAGCCCACGGCTCCGGTGGCTCCTGCGGGACCAGTGGCTCCTGCCGGACCGGCCGCACCCGTGGCGCCCGGAGGCCCGGCTACACCCGCAGGACCAGTGGCTCCTGCCGGTCCAGTAGCGCCGGCAGGGCCTTGCGGTCCAGCCAGGCCTTGCGCACCGACCGCACCTGTCGCGCCCGCGGGACCAGTCGCGCCGACGGGCCCGGTGGGACCGGTTGCTCCCGTTGGACCCTTAGTTCCCGCTGGTCCTGTTGGGCCGACCGGCCCTGCAGGACCGACAATTCCAAGAGCTCCCGCCAAGCCAACGGCACCGGCCGGACCTGTGTCACCGATTGGGCCTTGCGCACCGACCGGGCCGGTTGGTCCAGTCGGACCGGCAAGGCCAGCGGGCCCCGCGATTCCCGGAACGCCCACCGCACCAAGGGGACCCGCGGGTCCCATCGGTCCGGTTGCGCCCACCGGTGCGATCAGACTCACTTCCAAAACTGCCGGGTGACTGGTACTGGTGTTTTCCTTGCTATCGAAGAAGACGAACGTTGTACCTGGATTGGCGACGAGGAGGAACCCGTTGTTCGGGGCCCCGTTCAGCCAGCTCTGGACCTGACTGGTAATGGGAATGGAAAGATAAGTTCCGGCCACCGAGACGCTGACCCCGGCGGCGACCAAGCTCAGCGGAGTTGGGGGAGCAGTGCCGTTCACAGTCGACTCACTCCATGACGAAGCAGCCGAATAAATGTCAATGGTCCCCGCCGTGCCGATGCGGCTGACAAAGAGACGTAAACTGGCGCTGGAGATGTTGGCCGCCGTAGTGCCCGGCGGCAAGGCAGCCAGATCGAACTGCAGCAACCCTTGAAACCCGGAAGGTCCGCCAACGTTCACGTACGGGCTTGTGCCAAAGTTGGTGGCGTTGCCGGATGCAAAAAAGGCGTCGCCCACCACGGACTGATCCGCCCAACCCGTCGCCAGCACCAGGCAGAATGCTGCAAGCATCCGGATCGGCTTCCGGCAAATCCTCATCCTCACACCCCTCTCCGCAACACCATGAAACACACGTTTCGCTCGCTGGACTCGAACAGTATAAGTCGGAAGCGGCGCATCTGGACGATCGTGTTGAGGGATTACGAGCGCGAATTGTACTGGTACTGGCAGCGTTACTCGCGCGGGCGTTCGAAAAATTCGCGCGCGCCATCGAGTCTTCAAACGCGACTGGGCTGCGCCAGAGCGATCTCGCGTTTGCCGGACTTCAGGCTCCATACCGCCGAGACAAGAAAGGCAGCGAGTGAGAGAAGACTGATTCCGTCGCCCAGAAACCGTGGAGTGGTGAGCGTCCACGCCGCATCGACGGTGTGTTCACCGGCCGGAATCTGAAAGCGAATGAGGCCGGTAGGCGTAGCCGGCGCAGTCTCGACCGGCGCACCATCGATCCGCACTTGCCAACCCGGGAACCATGCGATCGGCAGTTCCGCAGTCCCTGCGCTCTTAACCTGGAGCCGTCCGGACCACGACACGGGCGTGCTCCTGGATTGCGCGATGATGGCTTCGCCACCGAGTACCCGAAGCGGTCTGGGGTCGTATGCCGGCCAAATCCGCACCCAGCGCGGGACATACTCAGACGCCGTAGTGACTTCGATTCCTCGCGCGGCCATCTGTTGCGGTCCCCAGAGGGCAAGGTCGACCTGGCGGAACTGTTTGGGGTGCAGATGCGGCAGATTGGGAACAATCAGCAAGGCGAGCGCCAGAGCAAACGCGGCGTGCCGCCATCGCGGCAGCGCGGCAAGAAGCGGTCCGATCGCGGCGACCACGAGCGCCACACAGAGCGCCACCGGGCCCAGCAAGCGCCATGGAAACTCGACGTAACGGAGCAGGGGGACGTGATCCCAAAACCAGGCGGCGTCTTCGAGCATCAGAACGGAAAGGAGGGCGGCGGCAGCCGTGAAGAAGCGAAGCCAAGGCCGCTCCGCCGATCTGCGCGCGCGGGCGATCCAGATCCAGGCCGCGACAGCCAGAGCCAGGTGGCTCCAGCCGAGCGCGAAGGACATGCCATCCTGATCACCCGCCACAGAAACGCCATAGCCCCAGGGAGAATACAGCAACTGGTGCAGATAGACGAAGTGGTTGGTGTAGCGGAGGTATCCCTGAAGCAAGCGGTCAAGGCCCACAAACTGGCGCTCGGCCAAAGAAGGCAGCCAGACCCAGGCACCCAGGCCCAGCCCCAACAGAAATGCGAAGGCCTGGCCGCGCAGCACCGGCCACGACTTCTCCATCCTGGCGGTAAAGCAGAGGAACGCGGCCAGCAACGGAGTGAATAGCAAGCCGGCCGCGTTGTGGCTCAAGAGAATCGCTGCGTAGGAGGCGGCCCCCAAGAGCAGGTGTGTCCGCTTGCGCGTTTTCGCGTAGCTGCCGAAGCCGTAGAGCGTGAGTGCGAAGAAGGGGAAGGCCGCCAACTCGGCCATCGCAGAGCGCACAAACAGGTTCACACTGAAGTACGGCGCATACAGATAGGCCGCAGCCGCCAGCCATCCGCCGAGGGCGCCGAAATAGAGCCGGCCGAGGAGGTAGATGCTGCACGCCGAGCCCACGACAATCAGCGCACAGGCCAGGTTCATCGCGGTTACGAAATCGAAACCCGCGAGATGCCACATCTCGGCAAGGTAATAGATCACGGGCGGATTAAATTCAAAAAAAGGCTGTCCGGTACCGCGACTCAAGTCGGGAGCCCATCCTGGAAACAGAATTCCGTGGGCAATGTTTTGGTGGAACTCCTCCAGACGCGGGAAGTATTCCATGGCGTCATGTCCATCCGGCACTCGCGTAGTGAGGACAGGTATCGCAACCGGAAGAGACAGGGCCAGCAATCCGGCTGCGACGGCAAGGCGAGGCACCGCGCGCGCGGCCCAAGTGGCGCGCACCGGCCGGAAACGGAGAGCGCAGAGCAGCCCGGCGAGCCCGAGCCCCAACAGCGCAATTCCGATTTTTGAGCCGCCAGGCTCATACCGGCAGACGATCCGGTGCCGCCCGGCCGTCACAGGAACGCCTACGAATCCCGGTGACAGCATGACGGTGGGCGCCGGCCGGCCATCCACATAAGCCTTCCAGTTGGGATGCCAGGTCATACGAAACAAGGCGAGGCTCGAGCGCGCGGCCAGCAACTCGGCTTCGTAGGAGTCACGATCCTGGCGTTCCGCGTCCACCGTTCCCGGCGGGGCGAGCAAAGGCGCCGGAGGCAGGGGATCCTCTGGTCCGAGACGAGGCATCAACTCGGGGTTGCCCGAGAAATCCAGCCGCAGGTATTGATTTTTGGAAAGCCAATCGCTGTGCATCCATCGATCGTTCACGTCATAGAAATTGTCGCGGGTGACGCGGACAGCCAGCGGAGCGTCCACCAATTCGAAATAGTTCTTGCCAGGCGCATCGTAAATTCGAAAGGGGCCGATCTGATCGCGGAGCGGCAGAAACGGAGGAACGGGCTGCTGGACGGGAGCAACCACGCTGGAGATGTTGAACAAGCGGTAGTGGTTCAGATCCTGCTCATTGAAGCGCACCATGACGTCGGCGGTGAGCGCCATCGAATGGTACAAGAAAGCAACGGCGGGAAGGCGCGCCTCGCTCAAGAAAGCGTACACGGGGACGTCGCCGACCTTGAAGCGACCGCCCCATCCGGCGGCCAGGCCCGGGTACACGCGGCCGCCCCGGTCGCGCAGCTTGGCCAGCACGGCATCGAGGGAAGCCTGGTTTTGCTGATAGGCCGCCAGATTGCGGCGGCCCCAGGCAGCGTTGTTCGCCAGAAAGACGGAACGCTCGGCCGCCATGGGATATACCAACAGCGCCGCGGCCACGGCGGCGGCGGCCCCATGCCAGCGCTGAGCGAGTTCGCGCCACACGGCAGCCAGTCCGAGCGCCGCCAGAAACACAAGAAAGATCTGCACGCCGCCGATGACGCGGTGCAGAGGCATGTCGGCCGCTACGCCGAGCAGGTAGAGGGCGGGGCCCCAAAAGGGCCGTCCGAAGAAGATCAGCACCCACAGACCGGCGCCGCAGAGGGCGAAAGCCGCAGTGGGCCGAAGGCGGCCGCGGCGACGATAGTCCCACCAACACGCCACACACGCGGCAAGGGCCAGCAGTGTCATGACCGGAATGCGGCCATGGTCCAGCAGCTCACCCGTGAACAAGAGCTGCAGAACTTGACCTGCGCCCAAGGAATCCCACTTCCACACGGCTTCCCAGCGGCTGTGGTTGATCAGCCCGCCGTCGCGCAACATCGGGATCAATTCGAACGCGGCCACCAGAAACGCAACGGCCCCGAGCCAGAGCGTGCGCTGGACGCGAAGTCCTCGCGGCTCCTCGCGGTTCGGCAATACGGCGAGCAGACAAAGAGTCAGCGCCCCAATGTAACCGTAGACAAAGTGCGTGAGAAAAGTCAGACCGAGCAAGCACCCGGCCAAGCCGAGCCGCCTTCCAGAGCGGATCCCTTGAAACCCAAAGCCGATCGCCAGCAGTAGAAAATGTGTGGCGACCGCTTGCGTAAACAGTCCGCTGCCCGCCCACAAATAACTGCCGTATTCGATTCCATACAGAAAGTTGGTGGAAACCAGCGGCGCGAGTAAGGCAACGAAGGCCATCTCCAGCCATTCCATCCCGAGCAAATAAGCCGCGGCGAAAAAAGTGGCAGGCAGCAGGAGGACGGAAAGAAATCGCACCCACACGAAAACGGTGAGCAGCGGCACGGATTTGCCCAAGCCGAAGTGCACCAGGACGACCAGGATGTGAGCCAGGGGCTGATACGTTCGCAGAACCGGATAACCGGCCGACCATTCGGGCGACCAGAAATCCAAAGGATTGGCACCCTGCTCGATGGCTTTGGCCATGTTTTCGATGAGCGTGAAGTGGAAAACGTTGTCGTTCAGATCGACACGGCTGATGGAAATTTCCGGCCAAAGTCCGACGCCGGTAACAGCCAGCACGGCGCACAACAAAATGAAGGCCAGATGTTTTTCCCGGGGGGACCGCATACGGACGCGTCTAGTATAGCGCCGGTATTTACGAACGAGGCCCGGAATCAGTCCCTATCGAGAGCTAGTCATCTTTCGGCGGTGTGAGCGGGAGACATAGGCCACGGGAGGCACCCGCACCTGGGAGCGCCGGGGAAGCGAATCCAGCCGCGCACAGGAACCGGGAGGGAGGCACGACGCAATCGCCCGGCGCAGTCTGGTAACAGTACTATTCTTCAAAATCCGCGATGATTCGGTCTTGGAGAATCGAGCAATCCAGCGTTACGCTGGCTAATGGCGTCTCATATGAAGTGTCATGGGTGTGGCTTCCGTTCGAGAGTAGTTAGAAGCCAGTTACAGGAGATCGCGATGCAAAGCCGTCCCGGATTCCGAGCCAGTATTGTGGCCGCCATTCTGTTCCTGCTAGCAGGCTCGGCCTACGCAAACAACTTGTCGTTCACCGGAAATTTCACGCAGGACGACCAGATGCAGGTTCTCGCCTTTGCTGTGGCTTCCGGGGCCAATGTTACTTTCGAGACCTTCGGTTACGCGGGCGGAACGAACGGCGCAGGCCAGATTATCGCAGAAGGCGGCTTCGCTCCCGACCTCTCCCTATACGATGCCAGCGGTAATCTGATCGGACAGAGCGACACCGGCTCGCCGGCGATCGACTCGGTGACAGGAGTTGCCTTCGACGTGTTGTTCACGGAGCCACTCACCGCCGGCAATTATTCGCTGGTACTCACCCAAGACGGCAACTTCGCGAACGGACCGACGCTGGCCGATGGTTTCAGCCAGACGGGAAACGCAAACTTCACGGCCGCGCTCGGGTGTACCAATGGGATATTTTGCGACATGACGACTGCCAATCGTGATGGTGACTGGGCGGTTGACATTAACATCGAGGTCACTACCAGCTCGAGCGTACCAGAGCCGGGTACGGTTGTAGCGCCAGGGGCGCTCCTGCTCTTGAGCCTGATCGGGCTGGGTGGTGTCGCGAAGGCAAGAGCCGTTCGGCAGTAGAGCCATTCCAAGCCGGAGCCGCGTGTTTCAGCGAAGGCGCAGGACAGCGCCGGCGCGAGGATTGGCCGCGTGCCAGGCCGGCAAGACACTGGCAGACAGGGACACAGCGAAGAGAAAGGCCGGCACTAAGCCGACGACCAGCGGATCTCGCGGCGAGACTCCGTAAAACAATTCCGCTGCAAGTCTCGTGACGCCGAGAACACCAAGCACACCGAAAGCCTCGCCGATCAGCACACAACCGAGCGCGCCCGAAACCATTTCTCGCGCGAGCCTGGCCCTGGGAGCGCCCAGGGCGGTTTTGATCGTGATCTCGTGTTCTCGAGCCGCGATCAGCCCGGTGATCACGCTGTAGATCCCAGCGCCCGCCAAAATCACCGCGAACACGCCGAACCACAACAGCAGGATCATGTTGAACCGATGACGGGCCGAATTGGCGTCGACCAGGTCACCGATGGTGGCAATTCCTGCGATGGTCTGAGCGGGGTCCAACGAGGACACGGTCCGGCGCACCATGCTCGCCAGATCATCCGCAGATTGGTTTCCGCGGATGACGAGGTAATTTGTGGGCTGGGTGGCTTGGGTATAAGGAACGAAAATGTCGGAGCCTTGCTGAGTAATACTGCGGTATCGCGCGCCGGCGCAGACGCCCACGATCCTGGTCCAACGATCGGGACTCAGTCCCAGACGAAGTTTCGACCCGAGCGGCGCGAGGCCGGCTTCGCGAATCCGGTCGGCCAGCGAGTTGCTGATGATCGCCACGGGTTCGGTGTTTTCGGAATCGTGTTCCGAGAAATCGCGGCCTTCGAGCAAAGGCGTTCCGACGGTTTGGAAATAGTCCGGTGTTACCACCTCATAATTCGTTTTGGGCAGCACGCGCTTGTCGTGATTGGTGGCGGCGAACTCAAATTCATAAGAAATATCCCATCCGATAGTTCCCTCCAGCGGCCGCAGGAGGACGGCGGCAGCCGAGGTGACGCCAGGCGCCCGGCGCAGGCGATCGAGCAGTTCCTTATAAAATGAGCGCCGGTACTGCGGATCGAAGGCCTGGCCCGAAAGCAGCCCAGGACCGTGGAGTTGCAGGTTCATAGACAGCGCGTCCCGATTCGCGAACCCGATATCTGAGGACGTCATGGCACGATAGCTGAGCACGAGGAGCGAAGCCAAGACCAGCAACATCACAGTGACGGTGGCCTGCACCAGGACGAAGAGATTGGTGGTTCTGCCTTCGGCGCGAGACGGCGATGATCGTGCCCCGCCTTGTCGAAGAGCCGAGTCCACGTTCGTCCGGGCGGCCCTCCACCCGGGAATCAGGGTACAAGCGACGGCGGCCACGGCCGCGATGGCGGCCGCAAAACAAAAACTTTCGAAATTCAAGGCCGCCTGCGTTAACCGCGGAATGTCACCGGGGGCCCAACGCACGAGAAACCGAATCGCCGACTGCGCCAAGCCCATTCCGATCGCCGCGGATGTGATCGCGATCAGCGTGCCTTCGGCGCCAAGCGGGACGAGGACCTGGATGCGCCGGGCCCCCAAGGCCAGCCGTGTCGCAATTTCATAGCGCCGTCGAAGAGTGCGGGACAGGAGCAGATTGCCGGCGCTCGTGATCGCGGCGATCAGCAGCAGAAGGGACGCGCCCAGCATGATCCAGAGATGAAGGCGCGCGGAGCCGGTCCAGTATTGCACCAGCGGCGTCACTACGGCACGCTGCGAGCGCGGGTAGGCTTCGGGGTGATCGACGGCCAGACGGTGGAAGAGAGCGTTCACGGCAACGGCAATTCTTTCGCGGGCGACGCCTTGCCTGGTGCGCGCGATCGCCTGCAGAAAGGTCGCACCCCGGCGATCGATGACGGCACGATCCACTCCAAGTGGAATCCACAATCCGGCTCCGCGCGGAAACTCAACCTCCGCAGCCATCACGCCGATGACCGTATAACCTTGGCCGTTGAGGCGAATGACGCGTCCGACGATAGTCGGGTCGGCGCCCAGCTGATTGCGCCAGACGCGATCGGAGAGAATCGCGACGGGGGGCGCGCCGATCCGCTCGTCGGAGGCAGCGAAATCGCGGCCGAGAACCGGAGAGACGCCGAGGACCCGGAAGAAATCGTGCGAGACGGGAGAGCACTCGATCTGCACCGGCGGCGCGCTGCCGTTCTGAAGGACGCGGGAGTAGCCATACAGCGAGGTCGGCATCACAGCGACGAACTCGAAATCGGAGATGCCGTCCTGCAGATCGCGCAGCTCGGGATATGCAAGTTCTTCCACGCGGGTTTCAGCGAGCGGATCGGTCTTCCAGACGACTTGAATCGATTCCTGGTTGGGGAACGGCAGAGGCCGGATCAGAACCGCGTACACGAGAGAGAACATCGCGACGCTCATACCTACGCCCAGAGACAAGATGGCGAACGCTGGAAAGTGCGCGGCCTTGTTCCGAACGAGAGTACGGATCGCGATGCGCAGATGCATCACCCAGGCATCGAGGAAAGAAAACGGCCTCATCTCGTAGATGGCCTCAGAGATCGCAGTGCGATTTCCAAGTTTTCTGCGAGCAAACGAGTCCGCATTCTGTGGTGTGGAGCCTCGCTCGAGATTCTCGTCCGCGAGCATGGCGAGGTGGTGATCGATCTCCTGTGACAGATCATCTTGCGGAGAAGCGTCACCCGCACTCCGAAGCCAAGATCGAATCCGCGACCACATAGCAGCTTATGCAGGCCTCATTACGCGGGTAATGGCCTGCACCAAAGTTCTCCAGCGGGAACGTTCCAGCACAGCCTGCCTTTTGCCGGCGCCGGTCAACGTGTAATAGCGAGCGCGCCGGTTGGTTAGGGAAACGCGCCACTCCGCCTTAATGAGAGCCTTCGCTTCCAGGCGGCGGAGCGCCGGATACAAGGATCCGTGCTCTATCTGGAGGAGCTCATCGGAGCGCTGCTCAATGTACTTAGCGATCTCGTAGCCATTGGCCGGGCCTTGCTGCAGCGCCTGGAGGATCATCATGTTGAGAGTTCCCTGGAGGATCTCGACCTGTTTTTGTTGACGGCCCACCACGCAGAGTGTATCATGCTACAGGTAGATAAACTACTATATGCTGGAGCCTCTCGTTATTGTCCGAGGCAGCGTAAACGGCGCCGCGATTGGCGGATGACGGCGAGTTTCTGCGGCGTGCCGGGAGAATTCCGACGGGGCGCAGCGCCGATGGCCGGTTCCGCGATGAGCGATCAATGTTGAGTCAGCGTCGCGTGGAGTTCGGGCGGCTGGCCTCGAACAAGAACCAGGTACGCCGCTCGGTCTCGTCGATCCAGACCTCAATCAAGCTTGCCGTCGCAACATCACGGCCTTCATCACAGACATTGTGAGCTTCGCGGAGCCGGGCGGCGAGGGTTTTGTTATCCTCCAACAACTCCTCCAGCATGTCGCCTGGCTCCACATACTCGGCATTGTTGTCGAGCACGCGTTGCATGCCACTAATCTGGCCAATGGATCGAATGGTCGCTTCGCCGAGCTTGCGAACCCTTTCGGCAATCCCATCGGTCATTGCGAACAGCTGGCCGGCCTGCTCATCCAACAGCAGATGATAATCACGAAAATGAGGGCCGCTTGCGTGCCAATGGAAATTCTTGGTCTTGATGTACAGCGCAAAGACGTCCGCCAGAATCCCATTCATCGCCGCAGCGATGTCCTTGGTTGCTCCGCGATCCAAGCCGGTAGGCGTCATCAACGGACGCCGTTCCATGTCTTTGTTCAGGGTTGCGGATTGTTTCATGGGGCTCCTCGTTATTGAGATGCTTTCGTTCACCTGTGGGTGCGACTAATCTGAATCGCAAACCGGTCATGGTTGCAGGCGGCCAGGGCCGACCGGCGGCCGATGCGATAGTTGCAATTCGTCTCTTTCATAGTCGGTTCTTCGTGCAGGCTGAGGCCGGGCGGAAATCGGCTGCATATGCCCGATGCTGGCATTCGCAGCCCGGCTTATTTTTTGCGAGTCATGGTTCATCGAGTCTGACGCGACGGTCGCCCGCCGACACAAGCCTGCGGCGAGACAGTTCGGGGACTTGGCAGCGGTTGCTCCGAGAGTCCTCGGCGATCGATCCCTAAAGGTCGCGGTTCTGTCTGAATTCCCTCGGCCGCAGTTCTTGACTAAGCGCTAGGCTGTTCCGCTTTTGCGGACCCGTTTCTTGGGGGCGGCAGCGGCTTCTTCCTGCTGGGCGGCGGCCGTCGCAGTCATGGCGGGCTTCTTCTTCTCGGCCAGGCTGCGCTTGAGGGCTTCCATGATATCGATGACCGGGGCCACCTGCGGCGCCGGCGTGGCCACCACGTTCTTGCCTTCGATCTTAGCCTCGATCATCTTGTTCAGATTGTCGCGGTACTCGTCGTGGTATTTTTGCGGCTCGAACTCGGCTTCGAGCGAGGAGATCAGCATCTGCGCCATGTCGAGCTCTTTTTCTTTCACCAGGCTCGTATCGGTGCGGAACTCTTCCACCTGGCGAATCTCGTCCTGGTAATACATGGTGTGCGAGAGGATGCCTTTGGAGCCGGGGCGCAGGATGATGATGTGCTCGCGGTTGTGCATCGCCACCTTGGCGACTCCGTAAAAGTTCGACTTGCGAAGCGCCTCGAAGAGCAACGCGTAGGGCTTTTCTCCGCCTTCGTCAGGCGCGACGTAGTATGAGCTTTCGAGGTAGATCGGATCGACCTGGTCGGCCTTTACGAATTCCAGGATCTCCATCACCTTGGCGGTTTTGGGCGCCACCTTCTTGATGTCTTCGTCCTCGATGACGACGTATTGGCCTTTTTCGTACTCGTAGCCTTTCACGAGTTCGCTGCGCGGGATAGCTTTATCTTCGGCCTGGCAGAAGGTGACCTGCTTGATGCGGGAGTGGTCGTCTTTATGCAATAGATTAAAGCTGACGGTTTCGCTGCGCGCGGCGCTAAACAGGCGAACCGGGAAGGAGACGAGACCAAAAGTCAGGTGGCCGGTCCAGACGCTGGCTGCCATATGTGCAACTCCTCCCTCCCCGTGGGGATTGGTTTTCAGGGTAGCATTTTAAATAGAACAAATTCAACCGTTTATGTCATTAGACGAATATATCGCCAAACGACGGTTCGAAAAGACACCGGAGCCGCCGCCCGGCAATATCCGAGGCAAGCGCGGCGCCAATTACTTTTGTGTACAACGGCACGACGCGACGCGTCTGCATTACGACTTCCGGCTGGAGATCGACGGCGTGCTGAAGTCGTGGGCCATTCCGAAAGGGCCGACACTCGATCCGGGTGTCCGGCACTTCGCGGCTCACGTGGAAGACCATCCGGTCGAGTACGGCGATTTTGAAGGCAACATTCCGGAAGGCAACTACGGGGCGGGCAGCGTGATGCTGTGGGATCGCGGCACGTTCGAACTAGTGGGCGACGCGAGCGGCGCCGAGCAACTGGCGCGGGGCGATTTGAAATTCCGGCTGCATGGGGAAAAGCTGAACGGCGAGTACGCGATCGTACACATGAAAGGGCGCGGCAAGGGGAACGAGTGGCTGCTGATCAAGAAGCGCGACCAGTTTGCGGTGGCAGGTTGGGAGGTGGAAGCGAACGCCTTCAGCGTGCTTTCGGGGCGGACGCAGGAAGAGATCGCGCACAACGCGCCGGCGCGCAAAACCAAGCGCCAGACGGCGGGCGCCGTGGATCGGGTGTGGGCGAGCAGCCGTCCCGCGAAGAAGCGTGCAGGCAAGACCGCCACGGCGGCGGCCTCGGCCGCTCCGGCGGCTCCTAAAAAAAAACTTCAATTGATCTTGGCAAGCTGAAAGGCGCGCGGCGCGCGGAGCAGCCGGACGCGATCGAGCCGATGAAGGCGACGCTTTCGGAGAAGCCGCCGAAGGGTGATGGCTGGCTGTTCGAGGTGAAATGGGACGGGGTGCGGGCGGTCGCGTTCATCGATCAGGAAGAAGTACGGCTGCAGGGACGCAGCGGGCTGCGATTTGAGCGGCAATACCCGGAGTTGGCGCTGCTGCCGCACCAGATCGCGGCGCAGCAGGCGGTGCTCGACGGCGAGATCGCGGTGCTCGACGACAAAGGCGTTTCGCACTTTCATCTGATCCAGCCGCGAATCGCCAACTCCGATCCGAATACGATTGCGCACTTAGTACGCTCGACGCCAGTAGTCTACTTCGCGTTCGATCTGCTTTATCTCGATGGATACGATCTGCGCAACGTGGCGCTAAGTGAGCGGCGCAAATTGCTGGAAGCGGTGGTCACGCCGAACAGCGTGCTGCGGATGTCGGAAGTGTTCCCCGGCGGCGGTGACGAACTGCTCGAAGCCGCGCGCGAGCTGGGGCTCGAAGGAATTGTCGCCAAGCGCGCCAGCAGCGCGTACGAATCGAAGCGCAGCGGCGAGTGGCTGAAGATCAAAGTCAACACCGAGCAGGAGTTCGTGGTTGGCGGATTCACGGCCCCGCAGGGCGACCGCTCGTATTTTGGGGCGCTCGTGCTGGGTGTGTGGGAAGGAGGGAAGCTGCGGTGGGCGGGCAATGTCGGGACCGGTTTCGATCAGAAGACGCTGGGGGATTTGTATCGCCGGATGCAGCCCCTGATCACGGAGAAGTGCCCGTTTGCCGAGCGGCCGGAGCCGGACCGCGGCATGACGTGGGTGAAGCCGGAGCTGATCGCGCAAGTGAAGTACCTCAATTGGACGCAGGATAACCGGCTCCGCGCGCCGGTGTATCAGGGGATGCGCACCGATCTTAACGCGCGAGAGGTACGTCGCGAGCAGGCCGACCTGTTTACGCCGGGCGAGAAGGAAGCCACGCGCGACATCGGCGGCCACACGCTGAAGTTCACAAATCTGAACAAGGTGTTTTATCCGGACGAAGGCTACACCAAGCGCGACGTGTTGAACTATTATGCGGCGATCGCAGACTTGATTCTGCCGCACCTCAAAGACCGGCCGCTTTCGCTCAAGCGGTATCCGAACGGGATCAAGGAAGAATACTTCTTCCAGAAGAACGTGCCGGAAGCGTTCGCGCCGTGGCTGCGCACAGAGTTGATCGCGTCGGACCACACGGAGAAACCGATCAACTATGTGTTCGCGGGGGATGACGCGAGCCTGCTGTACCTGGTGAACCTCGGGTGCATCGACCACAATCCGTGGATGAGCCGGTCGCAGTCGCTCGACAATCCGGATTTCGTGCTGATCGATCTGGACCCGCAAGAGTGCCCGTTCGACATGATTGTCGACGCGGCGCTGCTGGTGAAGGGGGTGCTCGACCAGATCGGCATGGCGGGGTATCCAAAGACCACGGGCGGCGACGGGATGCACGTCTATATTCCGGTGGAGCCCGTGTACAGCTACGAAGAGACGCGGATTTTCGCGGAGCTGATTGCGCGGCTGGTGACGCACCAGAAGCCGGAGTTGTTCACCACGCCACGCGCGGTCATGAAGCGGAAAAAGAACCGGGTATATTTCGACTACTTGCAAAATGCAAAGTCGAAGACGATCGCGGCGCCGTATGTGCTACGAGCCTACGAGGGCGCGCCGGTGGCGACGCCGCTGGAGTGGGATGAGGTGAAGCACGGCCTGCATCCGACACAGTTCCACATCCGCAACGCGCGCGAGCGCTTCCGGGAGAAAGGCGATCTGTTCGCGGGCGTGCTGGAGAAGCCGCAGCGGATTGAGACCGGGTTGGAGAAGTTGGAGAAGCTGTTCCGCTAGAGTGAAGCCGCTCGATTATTGCGAAGCCAGGTTTACAACGGTGGCCTGATCGTTGACTAATTTCCACGTGCCGGCGCGTTTCTGCCAGATATCGGTGACGCGGGTGGCCAGGGCATATGCCTGTCCTGTTTTCGGATCAATACCGTGGTCCAGGACGAGAGCGGTATAGACGGCCGCGTTCGCCAGGGGGCGCACTTTTCGGTCGCTGGACTCGGAGGAAGCCTCTTCGTTGCCACCCACCTGCTTGAGCACATCCTGCTTCATGATGATGCCGCCACCGACCGTGATGCCCGAATAGTCGTCGGCGATGAGGTCGTCGACGGCGGCCACGCGGTGATGCGATTCGGCATCGTCGAGGAGGTTCTCCAAGCGGAGGATTTCGGCGGTAGTCGTTTGCGGCGTTTCGAGCGCCTCCGCTTTGGGCCGAGGCGGCGTTCGCGATGCTTCGAGACACACGGCAGCCGCCACGAAGACGGCCACGGGAACCAGGAACGAAGACGGCCGGTACATGGCGACCAGTTTATCGCTGCGGACGAGCAGCATGTGTCCCCCGGCGAAAGTTAATACTGAGCTTTGGTGGGATCGGCACTCAACAACATTTTACCTTCGCAGTCTAGCCCGGCCGCAAAGCTTGCCTTATTCTGAGCGAAAGGGGATTACACCATGACTCTTAAGAACTTCGCTGCAGTAACGGGTTTTGTGCTGGCGGCGGCTGTGATGACAGTACCGGCTGCGGGAGCCGATACGGAGTCTTTCTCTGCCCAGCTTGTTGGAGACAACGAAGTACCTCCCATTAACTCCACGGGCACGGCGTCGTTCCAGATGGAGGTGGGCACCACCATCACCTTCACGCTTACATTCTCCGGTCTTTCCGCGCCACCCGCGGTGGCCCACCTGCACTTCGCGCAGCCGAATGTGGCAGGCGGAGTGATGATCTTTTTGTGCGGCGGTGGCGGACAACCCGCCTGTCCCGCGTCCACATCGGGAACCATCACGGGCACGATCACCGCGACCAACGTTACCGGTCCAACGGCGCAAGGCGTCGCGGCGGGGGATTTGACTTCGGCGCTCGAAGCAGTGCGTGATGGCAACGCCTACGCCAATATGCACACGGCGAATTTCCCAGCGGGAGAAATCCGGGGCCAAGTGCGCCGTGGGAAAGGCCACGCGAGAAAGAACGAGTAGCGCCGATACAGCACAAGGCCCGGTGAACGGTACGCCGCCGCCGGCCCTTGTGCGTAGCGCTCAGGCTTTCAGAAGCGCCTGGACGTATTCGGGTTTCAGCGGAAGCCGCCGGGCGATCTTGCCGGTAGCGTCAAACAGCGCGGCGGCAATGGCGGGCGCGGCGAGCGCATTGGCAGCTTCCGAACCGCCGCCGTAGGTTCCGACCTCGGGGCGGTGGAGCAGCACGACCTTGATTTCGGGGAGGTCGGCCATCTTGAGAATCGGATAAGTGCGCCAATCGCGGCTGGTGATGCCGCTTTCGTCGAACTGCAACTCTTCGAGCAGGGCGATGCTAACGCCCATGACGGTGCCGCCTTCCACCTGCCGCTTGAGCTGCATGGGATTGACGACGATACCAGGGTCCACGGCCACGGTGACCTTCTCCACTTTGATGGCACCGGTGGAAGGAGTGACCGCGATCTGGGTGACGCAGGCCCAATAGGTAGCGGAGCGGAACATCAAGGAAATGCCCTGACCGCGCAGCACGGCGCCGGAATTCTGGGCGCGGGTGGCGCGCGTCTGCCAGCCAGAGGCATCGCGGACGGTTTTGAGCACGTTGACAACCCGCTCTTGCCTGGCATGGTCGATGCGGAACTGAATGGCGTCCGCGCCAGCCAGCGCGGCGGCTTCGGAGACGGCGAGTTCGCGCGGGAAGTTCTGCTGGAACTGGCCCGGCGTGCGCATGGAGTGGTCGCGCAGGCCGACGGCGAGCGGGGACGATTTCTGGCCGACCTGGAACGTGCCGTGCCCGCGCTCGACGATATTGGTGACGCCGTCGTAAATCCATGGGTCCTGAATGTCATTGACGGTGGAACCGATGAACAAGGCTTTTTCGTTGGGAGCCGGCATGGTGGGCAGGCCGGCGAGGACGGCGCCGATCGGGCGATCGTCCTGCATGGCAGGCATGTAGTGATCGATCTGGTACGCCACCATTCTGCCTTTCGCGTCGAGGCCGATCTGAACATCGGAAAGCGCGGCCGGCGATTGCGTGGACCAGTGAAAATCTTCGGGACGCATCCACTGCACGCGGACGGGGCGGCCGAGTTCCTTGGAGAGGAGGACGGCTTCGTCTTCGGCGCCGGCGTTGCCGCCGTTGGAGCGGCCATAATGGCCTGGGCCGGAGAAGGTGCGCACCACGACGTTGTCGGGGGAGGTGGAGAGCATTTGCGCGATCTCGCCGCGCAGCGCTTGCGGATTCTGGTTGTGGGTGTAGATGAAGACGGAGCCATCCTTGTGGACGTCGGCCAGCGCCATGGTGGGCCCCATGGGGGCGTGCTTCATGAACGGAAGCTGGTAAGTGGCGTTGAGCTTCCTAGGGGCGGCGGCGAGCGCCGGGGCGACGTCGTCTTTGGATTTTTCGCTCTTGGTGACGCGGGTGGTTTTCCAATCGGCATCGCGCTTCAGGAAATCGAACAGGCGCGCGTGGCCGGGCAGGCCCTTCCACTCCTTCCACTTGGTGGCGCCGGCCACCTGCTGGGCGGCGCGAATGGCTTCCCACTCGGAGGGCGCGGCTACGCCGACGAGGTTGCCTTTGACGATGACTTGCGCGTTGGGAAATTTGGTCTTGTCGAGCGCGCCGACGGAGACGAGCGTGGATCCGAGCGTGGCGGGGTGCACCATGCGCGCGTGCCACATGCCGGGGAGGCGCACGTCGACGGCCCACTGCTCCTTGGCCGCGACCTTCGAGGCGGTGACGGAGTTGCGGAACGATTTGCCGACGACGGTGTACTGGCTGACCGGCTTCATGGGCGGGTTGCCGTCGACCATCAAGCCCATGATGCTGGTGAGATCGCCCTTGACCGGGATGGTGAGTTTCAATTGCTGGCCCTTGACCAACTCGCCGAAGGTGGCGCGCTTGCCGCCGCCGGAGACCACGCCGTCCTTGGTGGAGAGCGCGGTCTTGGGGACACCGAGCCGCTGGGAGGCGAGGTCGAGTAGCGCCTGATGAGTGTAGGCGGCGGCTTTGCGGATGTTGGGCGTGCCGCTGCCGAGGAAGTCGAAGGCGCCGCTTCCATCGGGCGTGCGGTCGGTATCGCCCATGACGACGGTGGTGATGTCTTCAAAACGTGCGCCGAGCTCTTCGGCGACGATCTGGCGATAGGCGGTGAAGGTGGTGCTCTGGCCGAAATCGCTCTTGCCGGTGCGGATCAGAATGGTATTGTCGGGGTGAATTTCGATCCACGACTCGGGCAGAGAGGCGTCCAACGAATTTTTGGAGGCGGCGGCACCGGCGTTTTTTGCGCCCACCAGACCGAAGCCCACCAACAACGCACCGCCGGTCTGCACGAAGCCGCGGCGGGTAAGGGAAGCGCCGAACACGTTGACGGTGTTTTTTTGCGGGTTCATCGGGTGCCTCCTTTCGCCATTTCCTTGCCGGCGCGTTGCACGGCTTCGATGATGGCGGTGTAACTGCCGCAGCGGCAGAGGTGCGCCGACGGGCCGGAGGTGGTGAAGGCGTCCTTGATTTCGGCGACGGTCGGGGAGGCGTTGTGCTCGAGGAGTTCGGTGGCCTTGATCATCATGCCGTTCTGGCAGAAGCCGCAGAGCGGCGTCTGCTCTTCGATCCAGGCCTGCTGCACGGGGTGCAGAGTCTTGGCCGCATCCGCCGGCGAGAGTCCTTTTTGCTGCGCCCAGCGCGCGGGAAGCCCTTCGAGGGTGGTGATCTCCTTGCCTACGGCGGCCGAAAGGGGCGTGACACAGGAGCGAACCTCTTTGCCGTCCAGCAGGACGGAGCAGGCGCCGCATTGGGCGAGTCCGCATCCGAACTGCGGTCCGGATAATTCGAGATCGTTGCGCAGAACGTAGAGGAGCGGAGTGTCCGCCGGCGCCTGCACCTCGCGGCGCGCGCCGTTCACAAGAATAGTGGCCATCAATGACTCCTTGGGCGGGATGTCGTCATCCGTGAGTTCAGTCTATCAAAACGGGGATCGGCGCCATCTCCCCAATTCGGCGGAGGCGTGCTTAGTGAGGTTCCTGACAGATTTGCCGGAATGACGAGGCGCATGATCGGAGATGGAGGAGAATTCTCATGGCAAGCCCTGCAGGTCCGAAGGGACAAACGTTGACAGTGACCCTGGCCGACGCGCGGCGCGTGATTGCGGCCGCCGAACGAAAGGCGACCGAAATCGCACAACCGATGAACATCGCGGTGGTGGATGCGGGAGGCAACCTGGTGGCTCACGCGCGCATGGATAGAGCCTGGATCGGCAGCGTGGACATTTCGATTAACAAGGCGTGGACGGCGCGGGCCTTCGACATCGCCACGAAAGACCTGGGCGCGCACAGCCAGTCCGGCGGCCAGTTCTTCGGCATTCACGCGTCCAATCACGGCCGCGTCATGGTCTTCGCCGGAGGTGTTCCTCTGAAACGCGGCGACCAGGTGGTGGGCGCGGTGGGCGTAAGCGGTGGCAGCGGCGAGCAGGACCAGACTGTCGCGGAAGCAGGCGCCGGCGCATACTGAGCGGGCTTGTTCGGCAAGCCGGGTCGCGGGCGTTCTTGGCGGTGGCGCAGGTTCGGCTGCTATCATCGTCCGACGACCCGGTATGGCTCTGGTTGTCTTCATCCGAGGGATCAACGTTGGCGGGAGCCGGAGGTTTCGACCGAGCTTGCTGGCGCGAGAACTGAGCGATCGCGACGTTGTGAGCGTAGGCGCCGCCGGGACGTTGGTGGTTCGAAAGCCGGGGCGGCGCGACCAGTTCGTTGCGGAACTACGCCGGAAGCTGCCGTTTGCCGCGGAGATTGCGCTTTGTGACGGGAGCGATCTGATCGGATTCGAGAAGGGAGCCCCGTTTGGATCTGAGCCCTCACGCCCGGATCTGGTTCGATTCGTGAGCATCCTCTCGAAAGCGGGCCGGGCCACGCCATCGCTTCCGATCACGCTTCCGCCGGAGGGGGAGTGGTTGGTGCGCGTGATCGGGGCGAAAAACCGATTCGTGTTTGGCGTGTACCGGCGGCACATGAAGACGATCGGCTATCTGGGGCAGATCGACAAGTTGTTCGGCGTGCCGGCGACTACACGCAACTGGAACACGGTGCTTGCGGTGGTGCGGATTTTGAAAGGCGCAGACCCACGCTAGTGAACCGAGATGGTGACGGCGTTGCTAGCCAGATTGCTTGTCGTGATGAAGACAGGGATTTGGCCGGAAAGGCCGGGAGGCACAACGGCATTGATCTGCCAGAGCCCGGGATAGGGCGCGAGGTCGCCGCTGAACAGGACTTGAGCGGGGGTATCGGCGAAGAAGACCTGCGCGGAGGCGGCCAGCGGTCCGTCTCCGGTCGCGAAGATTTGGACAACCGAACCGGCGGCTGCGGGATTGGAACTGCTGTTCACCGAATAATCCTGATTTTCGACTGCGCCCGGCTGCGCGGGATCCGCGCCGTACAGGACAAAAATTCCGGGGCCGGTGGCGGTGATCGTGGCTTGGCCGTTGGCCAACTCGGCGCCGCCGACGCGAACGGAAATGGTGGCGGGTCCGGGCGAGACCGCGGCCGGAATCAGGAAGTTGGCCTGCGACGTGTTGGCGCCGAAGAGCTGCCCGGGCACACCGTTGACGGTCACCTGGTCGGGCATGCGGGAAAACGTTCCAAACGCCGTGGCGATTGACGAGGGGGCGAGGCCCTGATCCACGCGAAAGCTGGCGCCGTTCACGGTGAGCACATTCCCCGAAGGAGCAGGCGGGGTTCCGCCGCGGCGCGCCAAGATGGCCGCGAAGACGGGGTCGTAGCGCGCGAAGAAGTCCGTGGAACGAGTGCCGACCGGGACGTCGGGCACGAACGAAGGCAGATCGGGAATGCCGGGAAGCAGCGGGTGAAATTGCGTGGAATATTGTCCGTCGAGACCGGAGCCGGGCAAAACGAACGGCACCACCTCGCCATATTCCGCCGGCTTGCCACCAGTGGCCTCGCCGATCGCTACCACACGCCCCGCGGCGGCGGGGAATTGCGAGGGAATCAGCTTGAGAGCCATGGCGTCGTCCATGCCGGACGAAAATGTGCCTTTGTCGATCACGTCGTAGATCTGAAATTTCGGATTGGCGAGAAGCGAAGGCAGGCGCGAAATCAGACCAAGAATCAGAGGATCGATGACAGAAGAACTCCCGCCGGTGTTACCGCGGAAATCGAAAACAAACGTGTCGACAGGCTGTGCATCCACGGTGGCGAGCACGGAAGCCGCAACGGAGGCAAACGGGTTCGCCGGATCGTCGGCGCACCGATTGTATTTGAAGTAGAGCATCCGGTTGGCCGCCGAGTAGGTGTACCAGTAATTTTGGCCCGGCTGCTGCAGAAAATCCTGGATCGGACCTTGGGCGGGGTCGACTGCCGGCAGAAACGGGCCGGCAAACGCAGCCGGGATCTGCAGCGTGAATTGCGCGCCGCCGAGCGTCTGAAAGGTGAGCGAGGCGGGGGAGCCGGCGGGCAGCAGATCGAGCCCCTGCAGGATCTGCAGTCCGTAGAGATATTGGGAACCAAAAAAATGCAGCCACTGATCGTTGGCGTGAGGAATGATGGTGGCGAGCTTCTGCGCGACCTGGTCGACGGAGAAGTTTCCCACCTGAATCAGGCGGGCGCCGAGCGCCTGGGAGTAGGGAGGCGCAGCCGCTGTGACAAAAACGCCGTCATCCAGCCAGCGGAACAACACCGGATATGGCTGGAAGCCCGCCCGCGCGGCCGCTTGATCGTTGAGATAGATCAAGGTGTGGGCATCGCCCGCCAAGGCGACGAGAGCCGCCAGCCGCACGTAGAATTCGGAATCGGTGAGCGTGGCGATCTGGGCCTGGAGCGCGGCGACGGCTTGTTGATAGACGGCGGGGTCCAACTGGAAGAAGAAGTTGGCGTGGAGCTTGGGGACCTGGTTGGCGACGAAGTCGAGGTCCTGCTGGCGCGCCGCCGTCGAAAACTGCTGGGCGGGGAGCGCGGCCGCGAAGAGCAAAGTGACAACGAAAGAAACTCGCGGCATGCTGAGTATTCTAGTCTGACGCAACATTAACCTGCCGGGTTTACAGTATGTTTATGCGGAATCTGGTTTTTCTGTTGGCCGCGGCGGCGAGCGCGGCGCCGTTTTCGAGCGTGACCACTCTGGTGGGCACGGGTATGCCCGGATACTCCGAGACGCAGGTGAACAATCCATACGGGATGACGATCGGGCCGGATGGCGCGCTGTACTTCTGTGAGGTGGACAATCACCGGGTGCGGCGGCTCGACCTGAAGACCCGGCAAATGACGCTGATTGCCGGCAACGGGGAGCGCGGGTATCGCGGCGACGGCGGGCGGGCGGTAGACGCGTCGCTGAGCGCGCCGCACGAGCTGTTGTTCGACCGCAAGGGCGACCTGTATATCACCGAGCGCGATAACCATGTAATCCGCAAAGTCGATATGAAGACGGGAATGATTGCGACCGTGGCCGGCACAGGCGTGCCCGGCTTTTCGGGCGACGGCGGTCCGGGCGCGAAGGCGCAATTGCGGCAGCCCCACAGCATCGTGCTCGACCGCGACGGGACGATTCTGATCTGCGACATCGGGAATCATCGGATCCGGCGTCTGCACCTGGATACGGGAACGATTGAGACGTATGCGGGCACAGGCGAAACCAAACCGACACCCGAGGGGGCCGTGGCTCGCGAAGCGCCGCTGAATGGGCCGCGCACGATGGTGCTGGCGGCAAATGGCGATCTGATCCTCGCGTTGCGGGAGGGCGACGCGATCTATCGCATCGACGCCAAAACGCAGACTGTGCACAAAGTAGCTGGGACTGGCGAGCCGGGCTACAGCGGAGATAACGGGCCGGCGCTGGCGGCGCGGTTCGGCGGATCCACCGTGCGATCGGCGGGGCCGAAAGGGCTCGCGCTTGGACCGGATAACAGCCTGTATGTCGCCGATACGGAAAGCCACGCGATCCGGAGGATCGACCTGAAGAGCGGAGTGATTACGACGGTGCTGGGCACGGGGCAAGCGGGCGACGGGCCGGAGCCGGATCCATTGGCGTGCAAGCTGTCGCGGCCGCACGCGGTGCTGTTCGCCAACGGAGTGCTGTACGTGGCGGATAGCGAGGCGCATCGGATTCGCGTGCTGCGGTAGGCGCGCTTAACACGCGGCGCCTTGATATGATCTGGAGACACGGATCTGGAGGTTTTCGATGAGGATTTATTCCGGAATGTGGATTGCGGCACTGGCGGCGGGGGCGGCCCTGTGCCAACCGGTGCCAAAGCTCGCGAACGGCAAGCCGGACTTGAGCGGGGTCTGGGACCATCCGCGCGTCGGCGATATGAGTAAAGATGTCAGCGGGCGATGCGTTGGCGGCACGATGGGGTGCAGCAGTACCGGGTTCAAAGATATCAACTCTCTGTTGACGCCGTACGGCAAGGCAGAAAACGCGAAGCAGAAGTTCGACTATGGCGTGCACTGTCTTCCCTGGGGGTATGTGCGCTCGTGGGGCACACCGTATCCGCTCGAATTCGTCCAGAACACAAACCGGCTGGCGATTCTATTCGAACAGAATAATATGTTCCACGTGGTTCCGACCGATGGGCGGGACCATCCCAAGGATTTGGACAGCACCTGGATGGGTAACTCGGTCGGCAAGTGGGACGGCGACACGCTCGTCATTGACACGATCGGCTTCAACGGCCGCACGTGGCTGGATACGGAGCCGGAGCGTCTGACGAGCGACGCGCTGCACGTGATCGAGCGAATCGACCGGCCGGACGTTCAGCACCTGAGGTACGAGGTCACCGTCGACGATCCGAAGATGTACAGCAAGCCGTTTAAGAACACGCGGACCTTCGTGCTCATGAAGCCCGGGCAGGAGATCATGGAATACTCCTGCGACGAGAACAACAAGGAGATCGTCGAAGGCCACGTTAGCGATTCGTGGACGAAGAAGTAAGCGGCCCTAATGTAACGTCGGCGTGGTTTGCGGAGGCCGGCGATGATGCGTGCTCTGCTCGTATGCATAGGCCAGCTTGATCATTTCCGCATCGCTATACGGTTTGCCTAGAAAGGTGATGCCGGCCGGCAAGTTGTCGGACGTGAACCCGGAAGGCACCGTGATCGCCGGCACGTAAACCAGAAATGTGTTGAGCGTCGGCACGCCTTTGTTCGTGACGTACGGCGGATTGATGCCGTCCTTGATTAGCGTCGGCTGATGCTCCACGGACTTGTGGACAATCGCGTCCAGGCGGTTGTCCGCCATCACCTTCATCAGATTGATCAGCAGTTGGCGGCGGGCGACCTGGTAGGCGCCCCATTTGGCGAGATCCACGGGCGCGGGAGGATTTTTCCAAAGCCGGGCCTTGGTGGGAGGGAAGATGCGATCGACTTGCGGCGCGTGCTGAATGTCGGCGCGCGTTTGGAACGGCGAATTCGGATTGCGCGCCAGCCAGACGCGGAGGGCTTCATCGGCCGTAGGAGTGCCGCCGGGGCGCGTGTCGAGCAGCTTCTTCAAATCCGGAACTACGACGGGATCGACCAGGACGGCGCCCGCAACCTTCAGTTCGGCGACGTTTTTTTCAAAAACCACGTCCACTTTTTTGAAGTCCGCGGAGTTGGGTTCCGAATCGGTGCCGATCGATTCCCGCAGAATGCCCAGGCGCGCGCCGCGCAGGGCGTTGCGGTCGAGCGGGCGGGTGTAACTCTCCAGAGCGTGGCCGGCGCCCAAGGCGGTGAGCGGGTCCTCCGGATCATAGCCCACCATCGCGTCGAGCAGAACAGCCAGGTCTGTGACTGTGCGAGCCATGGGACCCATCGAGGCCGGCTCGGAGGGATAGCCGTCGTACATGCCGGTGCGGCTCACCAAGCCGGCGGTGGGCCGCATGGCGACGATGCCATTCCAGGTCCCGGGCCGGCGCAAAGACGCGCCGGTCTCTTCTCCGACGGCGACGGTCGAGAAATTCGCCGAGGTCGCGGCGCCCGAGCCGCCCGAAGAACCGCCAACGGTGCGCAGGAGATCGTACGGGTTGTGAGTGGCTCCGAACAAGGACCCATAGGTATCGCCGGCGGCGAACTCGCTCAGCGTGGTCTTCCCCAGAATGATCGCCCCAGCTTTCTTCAAGCGCGCTACCACGAACGCATCGAGCGGCGGCCGATAGTTTTTGAACAACACGGAACCGAGCGTAGTCGGCATGCCCGCGGTGTCGATCTCATCCTTCACCAGAATGGGAATGCCATGCAGGGGGCCCACGAGTCCGGAGCGCCGATACTCGGCGTCCAAGCGATCGGCTTCTTCCAAAGCCTTCGCGTTGATGGTGATGATCGCGTTGAGCTTCGGCCCCTGTTGATCGTAGGCGTGAATGCGGTCGAGATAGCCCTGCACCAATTGGTGCGCCGTCAGTTCTCCCGACTTAAAGGCGGAGTGAACCTGCTCGATGGTGGTTTCGGTGATCTCGAACGGCTTCGGTCTTTCCTTGGCACTTTGACCCGGCAAGAGCGTTGCGGCAAGGGCGACCGCAACGACGGGCGACAGGATCCTTCTCATGGCGAGGCTCCAATCTGAAGGCGGTTTGTGTTGCTGGTCCCCCGAGTATACACCGAAGGGGATTGCGGGCTCGTCGCTTCGCGATCGTGGCGGTACGATGTGAGTGTGAAGACGCCTGCCAAGACGCTGCCGGCCCGGTATTACACGGACCCGCGGTTGTTCGACGAAGAGATCGAGCGGTTCTTCGGGCAGCGCTGGTTCTGCGCGGGACGCGCCGACGCCATTCCGAATGCGGGCGATTATTTTCTACGCGAGGTCGCGGGTGAGAGCCTGGTGGTGGTGCGCGATCAGCGCGATGTGCGCGCGTTTTACAACGTCTGCCGGCATCGCGGGACGCGGCTGTGCGCGGAGGCCGAAGGCCGGTTCGAGGGGCGCATCCTGTGCCCGTATCACGGTTGGACCTACGGGCTGGACGGCAGGCTGATCGGAGCGCCGCACATGGAAGGCGTGGGATTCGCGCGGGAAGATTATCCGCTGCACGCGGTTCCTGCGGCTCTTTGGGACGGTCACATATTTCTCCATTTGGGCAAGAAGCCCCAGCCGCTGGCGCGGCAATTGGGCGCGCTTCCAAAGAAATTCGCGCCGTGGCAGATGGAAGAGCTGCGCCTGGGCCGGCGGATTGTCTACGACGTGAAAGCCAACTGGAAACTGGTAGTGCTGAATTACAACGAGTGCCTGCACTGTCCATTGGTGCATCCGGGGCTCAACCGGCTGACCGATTACCTGGGCGCGGACAATGAGCCGCCCAGCGCGGCATATATCGGCGGCGCGATGGGATTTTCCAGCGGCGCTCAGACAATGAGCGACGACGGGCGGCTGCGGCGCCCGTATCTGCCCGGCCTGGATGACTTCCAACGCCGGCACGTCTACTACTACGCGATTTATCCGAACCTGCTGCTGGCGCTGCATCCCGATTACATGCTGATCCATACGCTGTGGCCCCGAACGGTGGACCGGACTGAAATCGTATGCGAGTGGTATTTCCATCCTGCCGAATTGGCGAAGCCGGGGTTTGACTGCCGCGACGCGGTCTCGTTCTGGGACCGGACGAATCGCGAGGACTGGCACATCGTCGAGCAGTCGCAACTGGGGATTCAAAGCCGGGCGTATACACCGGGGCCGTATTCGCGGCGCGAGGAATTGCTGGCGGGGTTTGACGAGATCGTCCGCAAGAGCGCGCGGGCGCGGCGGTAGCCGGCCTCAGCCCGCGTCACAATATAAAGATGAATGTGATTGCGGATGTGTGCATCATCCCGCTGGGGGTGGGCGTTTCCGTTTCGAAAGAAATTGCGGTGTGCGAGCGGATTTTCGCGGAGGCCGGGTTGACTACGCGCCTCCATGCCTACGGGACCAACATCGAAGGAGAGTGGGACCAGGTGTTCGCGGCCGTGAAGCGATGCCACGAGGCACTGCACACGCAAGGCATTCCGCGCATCTCGACGAATATGCGGTTCGGAACCCGCGTGGACCGGGAACAGACGATGGACGACAAAGTCCGCAGCGTGGAAGAGAAGTTGAAGCCGCGCCGCTAGAGCGGCGCATCCGGACGCATGATTGAGCGCCACATGTGCGCGACCGGACTGTTGTCGAACCCCAAGCCTTCCTTCGGCTGCTTGAAGTGGCGGCCGATGATATCGGTGAACTCTTCCAACTGCGGATTCACGTTGGGCTCGAACGCGTACAGATCGTTCACGGTCACCTGGCGCGGATAGATGTACCATTTGTGCCTGCGCACCATCTGGTAAGTCGCTTCGATGTACGGTTCGGGCTTGTAATCCACTCCGAACATGCGCCGATACAAGTCCGGGTACTCGTACCCGTTTTCCTTGTCTTCGTAGAAGCGGAGAGCCTGGTGGTAGCGAATGGCAAATGCGGTCTTCTCGGAAACGTACGGCTCAAATAGCTGCGCGCCCCACCAGCCGTGGTCCACTTTGATCAGCGCCTGCACGGTGTCGTGCAGCAGGCACGCCAGGATGATCTCCTCCGACATGCCGTTCTTCTTGGCCAGATTGGCGCTCTGCAGAACGTGGTTGGCGGTGTCCTGGAAGCGCCCATTGAAGAAATCGATCAGAGTGGGTTGGGCCGGCATGGCCGGCAGTTTTCTTACATTACCGCGCGGGCTGACGAACAGAGTGCCGACGCCGCGCCGCGACGGCCGGGTTTCGATCTGGGCCTCGATTTCCGCCGCGGTGGGGAACTTCGGGCCCCCGGCGGGGCCGTCCGGCGTCGCTCGATTCAGCTGAAACATCATGTGCTCTTCGAGGGCGTCAGCCTTCGCTTCATCGCTCATCATATTGAGCGCTGCAGCGCCGCCGAGACTGGAAAGGAAAGCCTTCCGATCGATTTCCATGACTCCCCTCCTACCTTTAGGATCGCAGAATTTGCGGCGGTGGCGCGGGACGCTTACGAGTAGCCCACGCCCGGGTACAGGAGCTTGAGCGCGAAAGAGAAGACCGGCGCGAACAGCGGGTCAAAGATCCTCCATGCCACCAACAGGCCCAGATAGCTGAAGCCGCGCATGGATTGGCCCCACGCCTGAAATTTCGCGGCGGCGTCTTGGGGGAGAAGCAGACCTACCGCGCCGAAGCCATCGAGCGGGGGAACGGGCAACAGATTGAACGTTCCCAACAGCAGGTTCAGGGTGAACATCAGGCTCAGGAACGTGGCCCCGCCGGCGGCTGCGCCGGGAGTGACGGCGGCCACCACGTGCATGAATCCGGTTTCGTTGGGGTACTCGAACACCCGGATCCAAATCCCGATGTGAATCAGAACGGCGGCGAGAAGCGCCAGGGAGAAATTGGCTGCCGGTCCGGCAACCGCCATCCAGGCGGCGCGGCGTGGATGACGCTGTGCCCAGTAGGGGTCGTAAGGAGCGCTCGCCCAACCCATCATCCAGCCACCCATCACGTAGGAGAGGATGGGGAACACAACCATGCCGAACGGCTCGCGCCGGACGTGGGGCACCGGGTCGAGCGAGACCTGACCGCCGTGGAACGCAGTGAGGTCGCCTCCCAATTTGGCCGCCCAAGCGTGGGCCGCTTCGTGGCAGGTGGTGGACAGCAAGAAGACGATGTACCAGACCAGGCCGTCGACCAGAAAATCGGCGCTCATCCCTGAGCCGAGTATACTCTGCGGCAACGCGAATGCCGGAACGGGCGAATGCCGGGTTATCGAAAGGTAATAAGGCCGCACTGCGCGCGGTGTGCAAGGCTGAAGGAATGAGGCACCAGCGAAGCCGCGCGGCGATCGCGACATACCTCGCGATCAGTGTCGCCGGCATCATCTTTGGCACAACCCTGGCGCTACACAGCCCGATCACCTGGGGCGTCGATTTCAACGAATTTTACTCCGCGGGGAAGTTGACGGGGACGGGCCATCTGTATGACCCGGCCGCTCTCCAGCCACTGGAGTTGCAGCACACCAGCCGCGCCGTGCCGTTCGGGAGGATTCCCTTCTTCGCCTTCGCGTTTCGGCCTCTCTCGGCGATGCCGTATGCGGTGGCGCGCGTGTTGTGGATGGGCTTTGGTTTCGGAGCGCTGGCCGCAGTGGTGGCCTTGTGGCCTCTCTCGCGATGGGAACGCCTGGCGGCGGCACTGTGCTGGTCCGTTCCGACGGTGATGTGCCTCACATTCGGGCAGGATTCGATGTTGTTCCTGTTCTTCGTCGCGCTGGGACTCCGGCTGCTGCTCAGCGGCCGGGAGTTTTGGGCGGGCGTTGCGCTCTCCGCGTGCGCGGCCAAACCGCAACTGGCGCTGCTATTTCCGATTCTGCTGGCGGCGCGTGGAAAATGGAGGGCCGTGCTGGGCGGCGCAACCGGAGGCGCGGTGATCCTGCTGGTTTCGTTCGCGGTGGAAGGCACTGGCTGGCCGGGGCTGCTACTCGCGCTCTCGGGCACTCCGGAATTCAACCCGGCTGCGGATCGCATGCCGACGCTCACCGGATTGTTATCGATGTTCGGGGGCAGCGCGCCACTCGTCATCGCCGGGGGCTTGGCAGTCGCGGGTGGATGCTGGCTGCTCAGCCGGCAGCTGCCCCTTCCGGCTGCCATGGCGCTGACCCTTGCCGGCGGGCTTCTGGTGAGCCCGCACGCTTATGCATATGATGCGCTGCTCCTGCTGCCGGCGCTGATGCTGCCGTTCGAAGGAGACTATCCACTCTGGATGCAGACGTGGGCGGTGCTGCTGATGACGCCGATCCCGTATCTGATCCTGCTCAGCAACAACGAATTGCCTGGACACCTGGCGGTGACGGGATATACGCTGGCGTGGTTCGCGGTCGAGGCCGTCCGCGCGCGGCGCAGGGCGCCGCTACTGGCAGCCGTTGGTGCCCTTGGTCAGGCAGATCGATGACTTGGGCGGCGGCGGGATCGGCAATCCGCGATCGGTCATGAGCTTCACCAGAAGTTTTTCGGCTTCGGGATGCGCGATTGCCGATTGCACCCCGACGCGGACGAGGCCGCGCGCCCAGTCGAGCGGAATCCAGGTGAGCCCTTTCATCGCGCCGTTCACAGTATCGCGGCTGCCCAGATCGTGCGCTTCCAGATTCGCGCCGCGATCGACCAGCAGCTGAATCACGTCGGTGCGGCCTTTGTGCGCAGCGCCGTGCAGCGCGGTGCGGCCCTGGTCGTCAGCGACGTTGGGATCGATACCGAGATCGAGACACATTTTGACGGCGTCCACGCTTTGCTGGGGCGACCACTCGAAGGTCACGCCTTCCACCCAGCCAATGCCGGCGGCGACGGCCAGCGCGGTATCGTTGTGCGCAGTGGCGATCTTGGGATCGGCGCCTTTGGCGAGCAGAAGCTTCATCAGGGCGGTGTCGCCCGACTGCGCGGCGCGCAAGAACGGGGTGGCGCCGTCTTCGTAGAGCCACTGCATGGTGAAGTTGGTCCGGGTCTCGGTGGTGTCGCCCTTGCAGTCTTTGTCAGTGGACTGCACGCCGCAGATGCGGGCATTGACGTGGGCGCCTTTCTCGATCAGCAGCTTGATGTACTCGAGATGATCCACGTCCGGCTTGCGCACCGGATAGTCGCCGCTCTCGATATTACGGTTGTCGGTAGCAAGATAGAGCGGAGTCCAGCCGCCTTTATTCGGCAGGTTGGGATTGGCCCCGTGGTCCAACAGATAGGCTCCGATCTTATAATGACGGTTCTGCGTGGCGACCAGCAGTGGGCTCCAGCCATAGAGTGTGAGCTGGTTTACGTCGGCGCCGGCTTCAACAAGTGTCTTCACGCAGTCGAAGCAGCCTTCGCGGGCGGCGTACGACAAGGGCGTGAGACCGCCGCCGTCTTTCACCTGCGGTCCGCGGAAGAAGGCTTCGAGGTCGAAGTCGTCGGCCGAAATGCCGCCGGCAGCACCAGCGCCGGGACGCGGGCCGCGGTTGGCGCGCGCGCGGTTGCCGAACGCTCCGAGGCCGCCGGCACCCTGCGCGGAATTCAGACGCTGCTGGACGCTGGGCGCGATGTTGAGCCGCGAGTTGCGAGTGTCGGGACTGGTCGCGGCGCTCTTGTCGGCGCCGTGATCGAGCAACACCTTGACGGCATCGGGATGCGATTGTTCGGCGGCCCACATGAGGGCCGTAGTGCCGCGGAGATTCTCTTTGGCGTTGACATCGGCCTGGTGATCGAGCAGCACTTTCAGAGCCGCCGCGTTGCCATTGCGGGCCGCCATCATGAGCGGGGTTTCGCCGGTCGGCCGGCGCTCGTTGGGATCGGCGCCGGCTTCGATCAGTTTCTCGATCATCGCCGCGCTGCCATTTTCGGCGGCGAGCGAGAGCGGAGTGGCGCCATCGCGGTTTGCCAATTTCACATTGGCACCCGCCTTAATCAGCACGTCGGCCAGTGGCAGGTTATTGCGGTATGCGGCCCACTGGATCGCGGTGGCGCCATCGGCCTGCGGCGCGTTGACGTCGGCTTTTTGCTGCAGCAGCGCAGCCACAGCCAGGCTATCGCCGTTCATCGCGGCGTCGGCCACGGGGCTGGAGACCGCGGCGTTCGCAGCAAGACAGAGACACAACACGGCGGCACCAGTTGCGTAGACAGATCTCAAGCGCATCCCTCTGCTCCTCCGGGCAGACACCCGATTACACGAGACCAGTCAAAAATCCGGTGCTATCGCCGAGGCTGTCCTGATGAACGCCGTAGAGATTGATCAGGCTGAGCAGGAGGTTGCCGGTGGTGATGGTCTTGGTCGGGAAGGCCAGGTGACGGCCGCCTTTGAGCTGCCCGCCGGCGCCGCCAACCAGAATGTGCGGCACGTCGTAGTGCAGATGCTGGTTGGAATCCCCCATGTTGGTTCCGTAAAGAACCAGCGAGTGATCGAGCAGCGTGCCGTCGCCATCCGGCGTTTTGGCCAGCTTGTCGATGTAATACGCCAGGCACTTGACATGATACTGGTTGAGCTTGGAGTACTCGGCGATGCGGTCCGGATTTTCGGCGTGATGGGAGCCGCCGTGGAAACTGAGGCTCGGCACGTCGCTCGCCGGATAGGCGCGGCCGGTGAGATCGCGGGCAAAGAGCACGGTTGCAACGCGGGTGATGTCGGCCTTGTAGGCCAGCACCTGCAGATCGAAGTGCAGCTTGACGTGCTCGTCGAAGGCTTCCGGAATACCGGTGGGAACGGCGACGCCTTCACTGGAAACTTCGCCGGTGGCCTTCCTGGCGATTTCCAGGCGGCGTTCGAGTTCCCGGATGTCCTGGGTGTACTCATCGAGCTTGGCGACATCGCTCGCCGGGAGATCTTTCTTGAAGTGCGCCAAACTCTGCGCAACCGAATCGAGAATGCTGCGATCCTGCTCGCGGCGGGCGGCCCGTTCTTGCGGAGTGCGCGCCTGCGCATCGCCGAACAGTCGCTCGAAGACCACTTGCGGGTTCAGCTCCATGGGCAGGGGCTGCGTGGGCGACGCCCACGAGATGGAATTCGTGTACGCGCAGCTATAGCCTTCGCCGCAGTTGCTGGAGTTGGCGCCCGGATCTTCGATGGCGAGTTGCAGGGACGGCACCAACGTTTCCTGTCCAATCTTCTGCGCGATGATCTGATCGATGGTAGTGCCGTCCTGGATGTCGGCGCCGGTGGTCTTCTTGGGTTTGTCGGCGCACAGGAACGCCGAGGCCACCCAGTGGTCCGCGCCGGTCACTCCCGGAGGCGGCTCGGCCGATTTCGACCACATGCCGCTCAAGATCACGGTGTGATCCTTGAACGGCTCGAGCGGCTTCATGATGAACGGAAAATTTCCAGATTCCAGCACCGGCTTCTCGGGAATCCAGTAGCCCGGCGCCATCCCGTGCGGAACGAAAATGCCGGTGAAGCGCGTTTTCCCGGCAGCCGCAGTCTTGGCGAGAGGTGTTTGCGCGGGCACCATCGAATCCAGCAACGGCAGCGCCAGAGCGACGCCCGCTCCCCTCAGCATGGTGCGCCGCGAGATGTGCTTTTTAGTAATGAACATGATGTCGAGTCCCCCTATTTTCTCACGTTCGTACTTCGGTTTTCCCAGCGCACGCCTTAGCGCGAGGCACGCTGCTGGGGCTCTGGCGCATTGGAACTGATCTGTACCTTCTGATTCATCTGGAACGGTTCACTCTTCACTATCCCCAGAACCAGGGACGAGAAGCGATAGTTGGTCTTCTCCGCGTCGTGGACGATGGCGCGAATCAGAGGCATATCGTAGTATTCGGTGCCGCGGCCAAGTCCGTAAATCATGAGCTTCTCGGTCACCAGGCGGACAAACTGCGGTGAGTAGCGCATCAGCGCGCTCCGCAGGTCCACCACGCCATTGATTTTGGTGCCGTCAACCAGCTGGCCGGCCGCGTCGATGGGGCTGCCATCGTCGGTGGTCCGCCAGCCGCCGATCGCGTCGAAGTTTTCGAGCGAGAAGCCGATCGGATCCATGATCTTGTGGCATTGGACACAGTCGGCGCGGACACGATGCGCCTCCATCTGCTGGCGCATCGTCGGCTTGGCGCCGCCGTGCACGGTGTTGGCGATTTCTTTAAGCGGCGGCACGTTGGGCGGCGGGTTCGGCGGGCTGACGCCCAGGAACATCGCCATGATGGTCTTGCCGCGCACGGTCGGCGAGGTGCGGTTCGGATATGCCGTCACGGTTTCGACGCTGCCTTTACCCAGCAGCCCGCGGCGGTAGTCGAATTCCGGCGGCAGCGTTACGCGGCGGAAATTGCTGCCGTAGATGTTCGGAATACCGTAGTGCCTCGCCAGGCGCTCGTTCAGGAACGTATAATTGCCGTCGAGCAGTTCGAGGACGCTGCGATCTTCATGCACGATGCTGTCGACGAACAACTCGGTCTCTTTGCGCATTGCCTTGCGCAGGTTATCGTCGAAATCGGGAAACTCGGCAGTCACCGGCGACTGCGTCTGCAAGCCTCGCAGCTGCAGCCACTGGCCGGCGACGTTGATCACCAGCTGATCGGAATGTGGATCGGCCAGCATGCGCCGCACCTGCTTTTCGAGCACAGCCGGTTCATGCAGTTTGTTCTGGCTGGCCAGGTTGAGCAGCTCGTCGTCGGGAATGCTGCTCCATAAGAAGAACGACAGACGGGACGCCAGTTCCAGATCGCTGATGTGATACGGCTGGCCGGCTTTGACGGCCTCCGGCTCGGTCTCTTTGCGGAAGATGAATTCCGGATCCACGAGAATTCGCCGCAGCGCCATTTCGACGCCGGAATCAAAATTCGCGCCCTTCCGGCCTTGCTGATAGAAGGTCATCAGCATATCCACTTCGGCATTGCCGACGGGCCGGCGGAAAGCGTGCCGCGCGAGCGTGCTGACGATCTGGCGCGCGCAGGCAGTTTCCTGCGCGGAGCTGACCGGTTTGCAGACAAAGATCTTGCGGCGGCTCTCGGAATCGCTGGCGCCCTTGGGGTTCATCGGGCCATCGACACTGATTTTGCCGACGTGGGGGAAGAACTTGAATCCCGGAAGACCGCCGGTCTCAATGGTGCTGCGGAGGAAGTGCTGGTCGAGATCGTTGCCGGGTGCGTAGTTCGTCGCGATGAACGTGACGACGATCGTGTGTAAGCCCGCCTTGGCCGGGAACTTGAGATTAAACGTGCCGTCGGAGCGAACGCGCTCTTTATCCCAGTCGAAGAGCTTGAGACGCTCGCCATCGAGCAGGAACTCGAGTTTCTCGCCGGTGATTTCCCCGAACGGGTTGGTGTCTCCCATGTTGCCTTTGCTAATGGGAGTAATCTTGATGGAGTAATCGCCGTCGGCGGGAAATTCGTACCGGGCGAGGAGTCCGCCGCGGGTTCCGAAGGGCATGCCTTCAATGTGATAGTCCTGCGAGGTGTCTTCAGGCACGCGGAACGTGGCTTGCATCGGGCTGTTCACGTCGCCGATCGCCAATCGACTGATCTTGCCGGCAGCCGAGGTATAGCCTTCCAATAACGCGGGCGAGAGCGACAATCCGCCGGCCACATTGTCAAAACCGCGAGTGGAATCGTCGGACGGCAGATACTTGCCGGGATCGATTTCGATCGCCAGCAGATCTCGGATCACGTTGGCGTATTCGGTGCGGTTGAGGCGGTGCAGACCCGGAGGCGGCACCTGGTCGACACGATGGCGGTCGAGTTCATTTTCCAGCCAGACGATCATGGCCTCGCGCGCGTCGGCGTTAGGCCGCGGCATCCCTGAGGGAGGCATCATGCCGGCGCGGAGTTTGCGGACCACCAGTTCCCACTTCTCAGCGTCTTTTTCGACGTCGGCCGTGTCGAGCTTGTCGATGTTCAGGCCGGCTTGGGGTGCCCGGCCGGAGTGGCAGCCGAAACAATACTGCTTGAAAAGAGCGGTCTCCGCGGTGGGAGAAGCGATGGCGGCGGATGCCGCCGGTTTTGGAGAGCCAGCCGTCTGGCCGTAGAGGGTAATCGCCATCGATGAGATCGCGACAGCCTCGGCCCAGATCAATCGATTATTCATGAATCGTTTTGCTTCCAATGGTTTGGGAATAGTATTTGCCGACCTTCTGAAAAGACGTCAGCAGAGGCCGCCAAGGTAACCGCATCTTGCAGAAACCACGGGGTGCGAAGCGAAAGTCCCAAGCCCTTCGGTCTTCCCCTCCACACTGAAACCCATTACAGCGCCAGCCCGGCACTGCTGTCAAACCCATTTGGAGCCAGGAGGGACCCCGGCAAAGGTTTCTATTCTTTTACTTTCTAAGGATTACTCGGAAATACGCGCTTACTGGGAAGCGGGTCCTGCCGCACCCTTCAGATCGAGCTTGGGGCGCGGCTTGGGCAGTTCCTTACGCGGAAGCATGTCGGACCGATTGGCGGCGCTGTAGACGACGCTGGCCACCACCGCGGCGGCCTGCATGAGGTCAGCCGCCTGGACATGGTCGAGCGTGTCCATGTCGGAATGGTGGGTAACCGTGTCGTACTCGAGCGGATCCTGGATGAACTGAAATCCCGGGAGACCCACGTCATCGAATGACAGGTGGTCGGTGCCGCCAGTATTCCGGATTGTGACCTCGCTCACACCCTGATCGCGGAAGGGCGCGAGCCACTGTTCGAAAATGGGGCGCATCGCGTCGTTGTTCTGGAGGTAGACGCCGCGAATCTTGCCGCTCCCGTTATCGACGTTGAAGTAGCCGGAGAGGCTGGCATGGGAGGCGCTGAGTTTCATGGTTTCGGGGTCGCCGAAGTGCTCCTTGACATAGGCCTTGGAGCCGAACAAGCCCTGCTCTTCGCCGCTCCACAAGGCAATCCGCACGGTGCGGTCGAGTTTGAGATTGAGCGTCTTGAGGATGCGCATGACTTCAATCATGACGGCGCTGCCGGCGGCGTTATCGGTGGCGCCGGTTCCGGAGTGCCAGGAATCCAGATGCGCTCCGATCATGATGAGTTCGTCTTTCTTGGCGCCGCCGGGGATTTCGCCGACGACATTATACGAATCGGCATTGCGGTCGGAGCAATCGGCCTGCAGGTTGAGGCGGAGCTTCACCGGGATTTTTTTATCGAGCAGACGCAGGATGCGGTTGTACTGCTCGTGCGAAAGGACGAAGCTCGGCGGAGCGAGCGGATCTTTCGCGTCGTAGGAGCCGGCGGCCTGGGCGAAGACGAGACCGTCGCGCGAGGAATCGCTGGAGTTGACCACCGCGAGCACGCCTTCCTCGCGCCAGAATTTCACGCGCTTCTGTGTGGTTTGGCGGCGCTGCTCGTTGAATTGCTCGCGCACCCAACTGGGCAGGCTTTGCACGAAGCGGCGCTCGGCATCGGGATCTTCCGGGAATTTCAGACTGCTCACATCGGAGAGTCGGGCCACCGGAAGCGGCGCGACACCGAGATCGCTGAGTTCGCGATCGGTATAGCGCGAAAACAGCGCCTGCGTCTGCGGGCGGACCTCGCGCAGAGGGCCGTACAGGACGATTTTGCCGCGCAGCTTGCCCTTCCAGGCGATCATATATTGGTTGAGGTCGGCCTCGAGTTTCTTGGGATCCTGAGACGGGCGGCCGTCGCCGAAGGGCGTCAGGATCGGTTCGCCGGTGACCGCTCCTTTCGTGCTTTCGGACCAGGCGAGCGCGGCGGCATCGAGGGAGGCGTAGCGCGGCTCGAGCATCTCGAGCGACGCCTGCTTCAGCGACCAACTGCGCGCGATCGGTCCCCATTTTTCGAGCCGGACATTCTCCAGTCCATATCCCTGGAGGCGTTTGACCACCCAATCGGCGGCCTCGCGAAACTCCGGAGAGGCGGTGAGCCGCGGCCCATACACATCGGTGAGATACCCCAGCGTGTCCATGACGCGGGAGTTGTCGAACGCTTCGGTCTTAATGCGTCCGACGATCCCGAGATCCGGGCGGTCTCCCCGGTCCTGCGCAAAAAGGATGGCAGTCCCGATCAGACAGAAAAGCAGCAAGCGCTTCATGGGCCGATTATACGGAGCCCGGCGGCCGGCGGCAATGGAGGCGATCGTTAATCGCCGGGGACGCGTTCGGGCCGGGGCGGGAAGGCCCAACCCCAGTTGGCGAAAGCGGCTGCGATGCGATGGCGGCGGGTCTTGGCAACGGAGATGGCGAGCATGAGCAGGACGACCGCAACTACTGCAGTCAGCGTTTGCGCGAGGGTCAGGTTCTCTTTGAAAAACCACAACCAGCGCCCGTAGACGAGCTCGACGTGCACCCAGTAGACCAGCAGCGAAGTGGTGCCGAACTGACGCACCCAGCTCCAGCCTGCAGCGGGCATCGAGCGCGTCCAGAGAAACGCGAACGACACCAGCAGCAGCGTGACTCCCTGCTTGATCAGCACCAGCGCCGGGCTGTTCAGCCAGAATTCGGACCGAGCGTAGATGGAAAACGGCAGGTTGGCGAAATACTGCGAGGCGAGGATGAGCACGCCGCCCAGGAGCGCGCCCCACTGCATGAGGCGTTCCGAAGACTCGTGCGGAATCACGCGAAGGAGGCTTCCGGCGCTGACGCCGAAGGCCAGGTACGCGGCCCAGGGGAAGAATCCGAACGAGTTGTAATCGGGAACGATGTAGCTGCGGACCAGAGGGGGCGCCCACGACCAGTCTATTTGCGTGATCCAGGGCGAGGCGAAAGCAATCATCACGCCCAGGATCGCGCAGAGGCGCGCGCGTTCCACGGTGCGGAAAATCGCCATGACCGACAGAACCGCGACCGCGAACCCCATCGCATTGAGAATGTCGACGCGCAGCAAATCCGTCCCCAGCGACTTCGGCCAACCCGAGATCCACATCTCCAGTCGAAATGCGCAGGCCAGCAGAAAAAGATATCCAGCGCGGCGCAAGGCGGCGCGCCAGCGCGCCTCGGCGGCAAGGCCCTTCCGCTCGGTACTGTCCATCAGGAACGCCAGGGTCACGCCGGTGAGAAACAGGAAAATGGCCGGCGGCATACCGCCCACAAACTGGGACATCATGAAGGGGCCGCCACTGCGTAATTCCGGCTTCAGAAACGAATGAAACACATGTCCCTGGAGCATAATGACGGCGCCTAACCCGCGCAGCCAGTCGAGGAATAGCAGCCTATCGGCGCTGGTCTTGGTCTTCATTCGAGAACTACTTGAGGGGATGCTCCCGCGTCACCCCTTTGGGCAGATTCAGGCGAACTGCGGAATCGGGAAGATTGGGGTTCAGCATGACACTGCTATACGTGGCAAGGTTGTAATTTCCGCCAGGGCTGTAGAATTTCTGCTGTACGGGCACACCCATTACATCGGAGATCCACAGATCCACTTTAGGTAGATGCACCAGCAACTCTTTCGATTTCGGAATTAATTCCAAGCGCGTCGCTTTTTCGTTGTTAATAGTATCAGGGCCGCCGAGGGTGATAGTGTATTCCGCTTGTAGCTCCTTGGAGCTAGTGCCAAATCCCAACAACAGGAACTGATCCGCCAGGGACTTATACTTTCCCGCGTCGTATTCTTCCACGGTCTGCTCGTTGGGTAAGTATTCTTCCAGTTTGTGGCCGTCGAAGGCGTAGGCTTTGGGCGCCGGTTGTTTGATATCGAACAGGACGTGCAGGTCGCGCTTGACACGCTTCATCTTAAAAGTGCCGGTTTCGACGGAGTCTTCGTTCAGCAAGGCCATGTGATTGAGCCGGCGGAGATCGGCGGTAACGCCGGTAAACCCGGAGGCGGCACGATCGATTTTGGCGAACACAGCGTCCAGAGGCCCGGCCGCAAAACACGGAACCGTACTTGCCATCACGCCGGCCAGGAACAGAATGCGCCGGGAGCAGCAAATCATGGCCGCGCAAACGCCATATAGCCTTGCAAGCCGCCTTCCGAATCCAGGACCGGTTCGATACGGGTGACCTCGAGGCGGGAATTGCCGGCGCGAAGCCGCAGCATTTTCGTCAGTTGACTGGTGCGTTGATTCTCGGGAACACCCGCCAACAACTCGGTGTTGACGAAGAAAACCGAACTGCCACTTTCCGCGGGAATGGGAGTGATGCTGCTGGCCGTGGGAATCCGGGGCTGATCGCGGAACCAGTCCCTGGGAGTGAAGAAAATGAACGCCAGGATGATGCCCACCATGACGTCGTACTGCCAACTGGTCCGCTTGTAGTCCCAGAGGATAAAGCGCTTCAGCATGAGCCCTTATTTTAGCAGGCTGCCTGAGGTGAGCCGGTCCAGGATTTTGATAAGATCGATGGTCGTTGTGAGACTGGCGCTCATCCTCATCCTGGCAGCTGTTTCCGGCGCGGCCCAGAACAAACCCGATTTCAGCGGGATCTGGCAGGCCGTGAATACCGCCGCCTGGGATTTGCAGGATCACACGGGCGCGCTGGGGTTCCCACCAGGGCAGGGCGTGGTCGATGGCGGTGAGATCCCATATCGCCCTGACGCGGCGGCGAAAAAACAGCAGAATTTCGCAAATCGGCACGCGCTCGATCCGACCGAAGCCAATTGCTTCCTGCCAGGCGTGCCGCGCGCGACGTATATGCCCTATCCCTTCGAAATCGTGCAGACACCGAAGCTCGTCGCGATGACGTACGAATTCGCGCACGCGCTACGCACGATTCCAATGGATGGAAGCGCGCATTCCGACCTTGGCGATACCTGGATGGGCGACTCGCGCGGGCACTGGGACGGAAACACGCTGGTGGTCGACGTCACCGACTTCAATGACCAGACCTGGTTCGATGCCGCGGGTGATTTTCATAGCGACGCGCTGCACGTGGTGGAGCGCTACACGCTGGCCGACCACGATCACATCCAGTACGAGGCGACCATCGAAGACGCGAAAACCTTCACGCGGCCGTGGAAAATCAGCATGCCGCTCTATCGCCTCTTGGACAAGAACGCAAAACTGCTGGAATACGAATGCGTCTATTACCTCCAGGAGGAGAGATTCAAGAAAGCTCCATTCAAGTGAGGCGCCCTATGCGAACCAGATTCCTCGTCAGCCTGATCTTCGCCGCGGCCGCCGGGGCGCAGTCCTACACACCGCCGCGCACGCCCGATGGCCAGCCGGATATGCAGGGCATGTATGCGCGCAACGGCGTGGTGGGGCTGGAAGCCAACCCGCCTGAAAATCCCATCGATCCGGGCGAGAAGAACCCGTTGTCGGTTTCAGCCCGCTCCGACGGCCTGGGCCCTTATCCGAAGATCTTTCAGCAGGGCGGCTCGCTCATCCGGCAGGGGCGGCAGCAGCGGCGCACGGGGATCGTAGACCCGGAGGACAAGAAACTGCCATGGCGGCCGGAAGAAGACGCCAAACGGCGCGTTTTCCTGGTGAACATGAATCCGCCCGCGGACCTGCGGCACGTGGAGTTGAACGCGCGCTGCGCGCTGCCGGGACCGTTTCAAGGCGAGGACGGCAACAACCCGTACACCTTCCTGCAGCGGGCGGGCGAGGTCTTGATTATTTATGACTACAATCACACCTCGCGCGTGATTCATGTGGACGGACGGCCGCATGTCGGCAAGAACATCCGCCTGTTCATGGGCGATTCGATCGGGCACTGGGAAGGCAACACGCTCGTCGCTGATACGACCAATTTCAATGGGCACGTGGCCTATTCGCGCGAGATCCCGTACCTGAGCGATCAATTGCACACCATCGAGCGGTTTACGATCGCGGATGCGAACACGATCGACTACGAGGTGACGATCGACGACCCGGTCCTGTTTACCAAGCCCTGGAAGGTGGCGGGCTATTTCGCGCGGTCGCCCAAGGACACGCAGTCGCTGGAATTCGCCTGTGCCGAAGGCAGCCAGACGCTGGTCAATATTTTCGGGAAGCCGCCGGAGCGGTAAGGAGCACACGTATGCGGATGAAGATCTTAGTTGGAATTGCGGCGTTGGCGCTCGGAGCAGTGCCGCTGGCGGCCCATCATGCATTCGCCGCGGAGTTCGACGTCAACCAGCCGGTGAAAGTGAAGGGCACCATCACCAAGGTCGAGTGGGTGAACCCGCACGCGTGGCTCTACGTCGATGTGAAAGGCGACGATGGCAAAGTCACCAATTGGCGCTTTGAGCTGGGAGCGCCAAACGCGATGATCCGGCTGGGATGGCGGAAGGAGTCGGTTCCGGCCGGACTGGAAGTCTCGATTACCGGGTTCCGCGCCAAGAGCGGCGACAACGTGGGCAACGGGCGGTCGATCATTCTTCCGGACGGCCGCGAGTTGTTTTCGGGAGGCTCGGGGCCGGGCTCGGAGGGAAAGCAGTAACGCCGGCTACCGCGACAGGTGCCCTTCCAGCAGGTCCTTGTTGTTCTCCATGCACCAGTATTCCATCAGCTCGTCGCCGGGCTTCATGCGCGCGAGGACGCGCGTGTTCTTAATGGGCCGCGTGTAGGTCTTCGGATCTTCCCACGTCACTTCATACGAAAGGTGCTGCGGGTCGATGTAGTGGATGCGCTCGGTGACGCGCAGTTGCTCGCTCGAAGGGTGCTCGGCGGTGTCGATCCAGGTTTTGCCGTTGAAGCCGGTGGTATCGATCACCAGCGTGTCGCCGTCGTAGTGGCCGACCGAGTGGCCCATCCACGTCGGATCCAGGTCCTTCGGATGGACGCTGCCATCGGTGTGAATCACATGGAAAATATTGTTGGATTCAAACAATAGCGCGAGGCGGCTGGACGTCTGCACGATCTCGACCGGATACTCCACCTGCCAGGCGCGCGTGTAGCCCCACGGAAGGCATCGGGCCGAATAGTCAAAACGGTGCTCCTCATCCTTCCAGATCTTCAGTCCCTCTTCTGTAAAGGAGAGTTCACCCGATCCCACCTGCTTGCATCCCTTGCTGCCACTGCCGCAGGTGTTTCCGTTCTTGGTCACGTCGGCCACTCGGGGGTGGTCCCAGACGCCGTTAAAATCCGGTTTGCCATCGGAAAGACGGGGGATCGACGTAGCGGCGGCGGACCCCGACTGCCCCGCCGCCGGCGGCACCGTCATTACAAGTGATG
>CAYTJD010000066.1:0-16409 GCA_964438005.1 uncultured Solibacteraceae bacterium
ATTCTCAAGGGCGACAGCCTGGTGCCCACCACCGCACAGGGACAACAACCGAAACAGAAACAAGAAGATGGCCGCCATGGAATGGACTATTGTCCGCTACCAAGGGCCTCATCAGGTTTGGACGATTTTTGGCGAGCCACAGGCTGCACCGAGTCACAATAATTTATGCTTGACACAGGCCGGCCTCCTCATAGAAGAACCAGCGGAGGAACCGTTCAGAAGCCTATGGAACAGAAATGGGACATTGGGGCTGTCAGAAACGTTACTTTTCTAACTCATTCCGACCAGCCGTGCCAATGAGAATTCCTCCGCTTGCTCCACCCGTCGCGGCGCAACTGGTCCGCTAACCGCCCCAACTGGCGGAACCCAGCATGATTGAAACGCTGGTCGGAAACGATGCGGAGCACGTCGCCGTCGAACTCGCCAATGTGCCGGCCAGCGGTGTGCAGGCTATGTTTTGATCCGCGCCCAACTCCGACACAATGTTGAACGTGACCACCGTGCCCACCGGAATTCCTGTCGCAGTAATCGCAATCGTCACCGCCCCCGTCGCGTTGATCGTTACGTCGGGGCTCAGGAACAGTCCTTTGGCTGGCTGATTCACGTTGACCCCGTTCACACTCGTCACCGTGATAGTTGGCTGCGTCGATGGCGTGGGCAGCGGCGGCGCCAGCAGCGGCCGAAGGGTGAGGATTCCATCGGAATCGAATCCGGTGTAAGTATTCGTGCCGGCATTGATCAAAACATAACCGGCGCCGGCCGCCACACCCGGACCTCCGCCGTTTGTCCGCATCGAGCCGGTGCCCGTGACCACCGGCGCGATCAGATTAATGGCGCCTCCCGATCCGCCGGCGCCGGAGCCGCCGCCCGACCGGCCGCCTCCGCCAGTGCCGCCGTGTGCGTCAATGCTGCCAGTTAGCGAAATGGACGTCGAACTCACGATCCGGATCGCTCCGCCTCCCGCTCCGCCGGTGCCGCCGGATGCATCGCTTGCTGTCGCCGTCGTCGGAACGCACCCGCCGGCTCCGCCCGAGCCCCCGATTAACGGAACCAGCTGCACGTTCCCATAAGTACTGCCGGGTTGACCGCCGAACCCGGTGCCTCCCGCTGTGCCAAACGAGGCGGGATTGCTTTGCAGGTTTTTGCACGAATTTGACCCCGCGACATTCGCCGGACCACCGCCGGGGCCTGACCCCGCGTACGACGCTGTTCCGGGGCGCGCTCCCACTCCGCCCGGAAAGCCCCCCGCACCGGGGCTGGTCGGCAGCCGTTGGCTGATCCAGTCCGCGCCGAGACTGCCTAGGTTGGGAGCGTTGATTCCGCTCAGATCAAGCGTCCCGGCGATGGTGACGTTCCCCGTCGCCAGCCAGATGACCGGCTTGCCTCGCAGATTGCCTGAATCCAACCGGAGCGTCACCCCCGAGGCAATGGTGATTGTCGTGAAGTTGAAAATATTGTCGCCCGCTGGATTCAAATTGAGCGCCGCAGGATCCATGCTGTACGTCCCCGGGGTGGTGTAGGTCAGGGCGCCGTCCGAACCGGTGGATCCGCTGCTGAACGGCTGCGCCCACGCGGCGCCAGCGCACACCAGAAGAGCAGCAATCCCGGCTGTCGCCAATCGAAGAACTCTCATTGTCTTACCCTCTCCATAGGAAGATTTCCGTCTATCACGACCGAAGCGCCGCGGCTGTCAGTCGTTACACTCAGCGGCGCAACGCTTAAAGGAATTGGGCCCGCCGTGAACGATCCTTGTGCATCGGTCGCCACGGAACTATCAATATCGGTCTGGAAGGCCTCTTGTGGAACCACCTCGCGCGGTGAATCGGGCGGCTGCCACGAAAGTTCCAAGCTCGGCGCGCCAATGGACTCGAAATGATCCACCTCGATGCTGTGCCAGCCGGCCGAAAGCAGCGCCACTGTCGAAGTTTCCACAGGATCGTTCTGCACGAACGGAATTTCAAGCAGTAACCGTCCGTCAATCAGCAGACGGGAGCCTCGATGCGCCTGCAGGTAGAAAATATAGTTGCCTGGTGTCTGCGCCCGAATTCTTCCGGTCAGGCGCGTCGCGTAGTCGCCGGTGAATCCGGTCCCGAACGGATCGTGCCCGAACACGCCGCTCGTGTTGGGCTGGTTTACGGCCGACACATAGGATTGTTTGTCCGGGGCGCGGCCGGTCAAATCGGGCCAGCCGGTCAGAGGCTGGTCGAATCGGAAATACTCGGCAGCCAGACCGCTGGCTAAGATGTGTACCGGGGCGCGCGGAACCGGTTTGCCGTCCGCGCTCACAACGTGCCCGCTGATGGTCTGCCCCTGGTCCGGGACGATGAGCAGGTGACGCAGAGGCGTGACCCACTCGCGGCCGTCGGTCGCCCGCACCACCGCGCGCAGATCCACCGAAGAGACTCCGGCGGGAGCCGTAAACAGGAATTCGAACGGCGCTGTCGCCCGCCACGGAGTACCATTCACGCTGAATTCCGCTCCGCTGGCGGTCACATCCGGGAGGTTCACCCGAATGGGAACGGTCTGTCCGGCCAGCAGAGTGGCACTCTCCGACGGGCTCAGAATCTCGACTGTTCTCGACGAAGCCTGTGCCGCGGACTGCGTCTGCAGGGCCGACGGGATCACTGCGCCGGTTTGCACCAGGCCCGTACTCCCCGTAGCGGTGTTGTTAACCGAGACCACCAGACTCGCGGCAAAACCAATCTTTCCCGCGCTGGGGATGTCGGCTGGAATCCACGCCTGGTTCAGCACAGCCACCGGGCTCGAGAGCGCCCCGCTGACGTTGATGCGCGGATTCGGAATGTCCGCCGGAATCCACGCCTGGTTCAGCACGGCGACTGGGTTCGCCAGCGCTCCGCTGATATTGATACGCGGATCGGGAATATCCGCCGGAATCCATGCCTGGTTCACCACCGCGACCCGGCCCGACAACGCTCCGCTGATATTAATGCGCGGGTCGGGAATGTCCGCCGGAATCCACCCTCGATTCAGGACCGAGAGGTCCACGAACGCCGCACCCTGCGCCGGAAGCACCAGAAATTGATTCGCGCTGGTCAGGTTCGTATCGGAGGACCCGGCGGGATTCGTCGCAATCAAGGCCCAATTCCCGAGGTTGGTTCCCGTGATCTGAATCGTCGCCTGCGTATCGCTGTTGATCACCACGCCGCTGACGACTCCGCCACTCGGCAAGTCGAACGTCGCATTAGTGAGCTGCGTTCCCGTTACGGTGACTGTTGTCGCGTGCGCCACAAGGCCGTAATTCGGCTGCACCGACGAGATCACCGGTATCGGACGAACCGTGATATCGCCGGTACTCGTCGTGCCACCTCCGACGGGTATCAACGACGCTGACGTTCCGGCCAGGAGCGCGTTCCCCACGGTTGCCGACGCTTGCACAATGATGTGCCCGCTCACGGTCGGCACACCGGTAAAGGTGAACGTGCCATCCGCGCCCGACGTAGTGGTGAACGAGAACAATTTGACCGTAGCTTCCGCCAGCGGCAGCCCAGTGCCGTCCACGACCCGGCCGGTCACGGTGGTCAGCGGATCCGGGATTACCGGCACGTTCAGCGTGGCCGTGCCCGTGTTGTTGCCGTAGTCAACGGCCTTCGCCACAATACTCAAGGTTCCGGGCGTCGTGGGTGCCGTAAAGCTGTACTGGAACGGTGGCGCCGACGACGCCAAAACCACTTGGCCGTTTACAAGGATCTGTACCGACGCTACAGCGATATCATCGGTCGCGGTCACGTTAATCGTTACCGGCGAGCCTTCGATAACCGGGCTTGCAGCGGGCGAAGTAATTTGAACCGCTGGAGGAACTCCTCCGTTGTCGACGATCTGCTGATATTGCCCGATGTACAACCGCGTGTTGCCGGTGGTGCCGAGTTCCGAAATCGTCCCTTCTTCGCCCGTCATATACACATAAGAAGGATCCAACCCGATGCCGTGGCCGTTGTCGTCCCGGAAGCTCTTGAAATCCAGAATGAGCCGAGGCACAGGGTTGTTCGGCTGAGTCACATCTACGAAGGGGACACCGTTCACGAAGAACACGTCCGCCCCTACGGTGAAAGTTTCGCCGGAAATGGTGGCCAGCGCGACGTCCTGCAGCTTTCCGCCAAGGGCGTCCTGTGTGGCTGCAATGATGGCCGGCGCTGCGGGGTTGGTGAAATCGACAACCTGCATGCTTTGCGGGTAATCGGCCACAAAAGCGGCAGTCCCCTTCACCGCAACCTTGTGGGCATCGCCCGGAGTGGCAACTACCCCGAGTCGCTGAGGGGCCGTCGGGTTCGCAATGTTGACGATCACAACACCTGTCGTGCCGGCCGCAACCACTGCGAGGGTTCCCGCCACATCTACGCCCTTGGCGGTGCCACCGGCGATCGCGAGCGAGCCCACCAGCGCCGGGTTCGCCGCGTTGGAGATGTCGGCAATCTGCAGCCCTGAGGCGCCGTCGGCGATATATGCGAGATTGCCGGAAAGAGTCACATCCCACGCCACACCCGGAGTGCTTAGCGATCCGAGCAGCTTGGGACTCAGCGGATTCGTAACGTCGATGGTAAGCAACCCGGAATTGGTCGCCACATATAGCGTGCTGCCCCGAATCCGCAGGTCGTTTGCGTTCGACGGCAAGGCGAGCGAGGAAACGATCAGAGGATTCGTCCGATCGGTCACGTCGACTACCTGCAGCCCGGCGGAACCTGCGGCGACATACGCGTAATTTCCGTTGACTTTGACGTTATTCGCGAAACCCGGAATCGTTACAAACGACAGGGTCTTGGGCGTGAACGATTGCACCGTGCCGGTCGCGATCATGCTCAAGGTGCTCTGGGTGATCGTTATGACGCAGCTTCCGGTATTAGCTGCGAATACCATCCCTTTCGGCGTGCCGAAATTGCAGATCGTCACATCGCTCGAATTGTAGTTCGTGCGCGGATCGGCGGTCAGATCGAGAGTCGTTTTCCCATCGATCAGCGTCACTTTCCAACTGAGTTGCACCGACGCGTTCGGAACCAGCACGCTCGTCGTCAATACGAAAGATGGCGGCTGAAGTACCGAGGACGCGGCAGCCTTTTTCAGATCGTAGCTGGTCGCGTTCAACGGGTCGGTGCCGGTCGTTATTTCCACGCCGTCCGGGATCAAGTCGCCGTCGGTGTCGGCGAGCAGCGGGTTGGTGTGATAGAGATTGACCTCGTCGCCGTCGCGAAGCCCGTCGCCGTCGGTGTCGGGATTGGTGGGATTGGTCCCCAGCTGGAATTCCTCCAAATTGGTAAGCCCGTCTCGATCCGGGTCTTCGAGCGCCAGCGTCGGATCGAGAGGGTTCAACCCGTTGGCAAGTGCCCAGGAATCGGGAATCCCGTTATGCGAAACTCCCCCCAAGGCCACTTGGAAGCTGGCGATTCCGCTGGCTCCGTCGTTGGTCGCCTGAATCGTTGCTTTTCCGGTGCTGACGGCCGTGAGCAGACCACCTGCCGAAACGGTGGCGATCGCCGGGTTGCTGCTTGTGTACGCGGTTCCCGCCGCGGCGGCTGTCACATCCTGGGTTGTGTTGTCCGGGTACGTCGCCGTCACCGCTAGCTGCAGCGTCTGGCCCGCTATGGTCAGCGGTGTGCCTGGCGCGATGATGCTCAGTGACGTGGGAATCGGCGTCGAGCTCCCGAGCGTGATCGCCGGCAAATTCTGTGCTCCGTTCGCCGTCACAGTAAAAAAGGCCGATTCGCCCGAGCTTGTGACCCCGTTCTGCACACACGTTGCGCGCGCTTTGACCGGCCCGTATCCGGCCGGTACGTTCGGCAGCACCCAGGTGCCGTCGGCGTTCACCTGCACGTTGCGGTTGAGTACCGACACGATGCAATTCTGGTTCAGCTGTGCGCTCGCGCCTGCGCCTAGCGCTACCATCAAGCCCGCCAGCTTTGCCCACCGGTTCCGAATCATGCCAATATCCGCGTCACTTACTTGCAGCCAATTCAGCTTCCACGTATTCAATAAGCTTTTGCAGCCCAGGCACACCATCAATTCGCTTGTCATTGACAAAGATGACTGGGCTGCCGCGCAGGCCCCGCTCCTGCCCCTGGATCAGATCTGCATCAACACGCGCTGCATAACGGTGCTGCCGCATCGCGTCCGCAAATTGCGACTGATCTATGCCCAATCGGCCGGCATACGCAATCAATTCCTGTTCTCGCAAGGAGTCCTGGTGGTCAAGAAGATATGTTGCAAAGTCCCAGAAGTGCCCGTCCCGGGCTCCTATCATCGCTGCTTCGTGCGCCAATTCCGCCTGCCGGTGAAACACCAAGGGAAAATTGCGGAATTGGATGCGCACCGAATCGGGGTACCGGCGCAAGACCTCCTCGAGCACTGCGACGGCGGGGCGGCTTACCGGGCTCTCCAGATCGGCAAAAAACTCGAGAGTCACTTTGGCGTCGGCGGCCCCTTTGCTAAGCACACGATCCGGAACCTCCGAGAGCGCCCGCCGCCGCAAGTAGTCGCCTGCGACCAGCTTCTTGAGCTCCTCAAACGACCGGCTCCCGGTATACTGCTTCCCGTTGACGAAGATCGTGGGAGTCGCTTCCACCTTGGCTTTTGTTCCGTCCGCCTTGTCGCGGTCAATCGTCTGCCTGAGCCGGTCGCTGTCCAGATCCTTGCGAAACCGGTTCATGTCGAGTCCGAGCTGTTCGGCATACTGCAGCAAGTTCTCCCGCTTTAAAGCCAATTGGTTGGCGAAGAGGAGATCATGCATCTCCCAGAATTTACCTTGCTCCTTCGCCGCCAATACCGCTTGTGCGGCAAGTTGCGCGTTCGGATGAAAGCTCAGCGGAAAGTTCTTGAATTCGAACTCGGTCCGCAAGCCCTCGACGCCCTCGGTCATTAGCTGACGATATGGTCTCGAGAACTGGCGGCAGAAGGGGCATTGAAAATCGGAGTAGACGGTGACCCGCACACTCTCCGGCGGCGCGTCCCCTGAGGCCGCCTGTGGCTCGGCGCCGTATACGGCCAACGCGGCTGCTAAAAACCAAAAAAATCTCTTCATGGGTGCTCCAAATGCGCGGGCTTCCGGTTGGACACAACGGGCGGCCAAACCTTGGCATGAAAGTTTTCATCCACAACCAGGTCTTTTACCCCCGGAGGCAGTACCTGCAAGGTCTTTAGGAATTCGATCAAGGCATCTTGTTCGCTAAGAGTCAGCCTTTGATAGGCGCGCCGCGATTCTGCCGCCTCGCCCGCATGGGACTGGATGGCGCGTCGCATGGTCGTATACATGCCGTTGTGCATGTATGGTGGTTCATTTCCTGCGCCCCACAACCGCTTGGTCAGGAAATAGCGGTTGCCGGCTTTGAACTTCGGCGACCAGGGATTCTGGTTCATGTCGAGCGCCTCGCAATCCTGCGGCTCGCAAATGTCGTGCAGTTTGAAATCCGTATAAGCCGGCACTTCGATCACACCCCCGCCGGCTTTCGCTGGCTGCAGGCGGGGCTGCGGCAACAGCGGGCTGGTCAGGTCCATCGACACTGTCTGGGTCTCCCCGAGACGCAGATTGGTCGGCGGATTATAAGGCCCAGGTTCGGTAAAGACCCAGCCCGAGCGCTCCAGCGGCAGGTTGGGGATGTGGCAGCTCGCGCATCCGATCTCGCCGAACATCGATTCTCCCTCGAGAACCGCTGCCTCGATCACCGGATCGTTCGGAATCACCCGCCCAGGCACCTGCATTGCCGCCTGATATAAGCTGACAGCCGTCACATCGGCGCGCGTCAACTCGTTGGTCACGCCGTCTCCATCCGGATCGGTGTCGATTCCGAATCTCTCCGTCGATTGAATTCCGTGGTGCTGATTGAACGCGTTGTTGCTGAATTCGCGCAGCGACACCACATTCGCCGCCTGGTGCCAGGGCCGGATCACCAGAGTCGGCGGGTTATTTGACACGGTGCCCAGCAGGCTCAACCGCGGCAAGCCTTCCACGTGTGAGATATCCCAGAGGCCTTCTTTGGTCAGTGTCAGTCTGCCGAAGTGAATCCCCTTTGCCACCAGCTCCTTCGTATCGCCGAGCTTCATGGTGTTGCGGATGCGCTGCAACTCGGCAGTCATCTGGCGGGTCAGCATCTCCAGATAACCCGCCCCAAACATACCCGTGGTCCGCCGAGAGTTGCCCACATCCTGCAAGGTCACCGGCGCCAGATTCTCATCCGCCGACCCGTTTGTCGGAACCGTATCCTTGCGATCAAAGGAAACGAAATCGAAGCGCTGGGCAAGCACGAAGACGTTGGTGACGAAATCGCCGCCGCCCCCCGAGATGCCGTAAGGGGCATTGTGACAGCCAGTGCAGGAATTGGCGTCCGGTCCCGAGATTCGGTTGAACGCCCGTGAGCCGACCAACGGTTGCGATGGATCCCCCAGCGGCCGGCCCGTTCCTTTGGTCCTGGGGCGGCCGCCGCCTTCCTGGTCCGTCCAATTCGCGTCAAACAGCAGCTTCCCGTGTCGCAGCAATTCCTCCATCGGCAGGCGGAACTCCTCGCCGTCGGCAAGATGCCGCGGAACAGCCGCTTCGACTCCGAGCCGGCGCTTAGGGTTCCCTTGCGACAAGTCCGCCGCGGCCAGGCTCACGGGCCACGATAAGACTCCTGCCAGCACCGTCATCAGGAAAAACACCGGCCTTGAATGCCCCTGGGTGCGCCGTTTGAGATGAGGTTTCATGGCTGGTAAAGGGGCGGCGATCCGGGAAGAATGCATCCCGACCATATGTCATTGGCGGTGTTGGTGAGGAAGTTAAGCTCCATCTGCAGAGCCTTCAAACAATTCTGATCGCAGCTCGCACCTACTCGGTGCACGTCGTCATAGAGACAATTGATCTGGGCCCGATACGCGTCACACTCATCTGGCTTGGAGTCATTGGCTGGCACCGTGAGTTCTGTCGGGCATGCCGCGTCGGTTGGACATGACGCCTGACCTTCATGGGTTTTCTCGTGCTGAAACGCGCAGTCCCGTCTGATGTTCTCAGTGACACCGCCGCCTGGATAATTGTTGCCATTGAGACAAGCCACTGCGGTGCCGTTACAACACCCCACAAAGCCCGCGATCGTGAAGCGAGGGTCGGAATCCGATGGAGTGATCGCATTGCAACATTCGTCGGCTGTGTACTGTTTATTGACGCATTCGTTGCCGACGCACTCCTGGCATTCCGGACAATGGGCGACGGACCCGCTCCCGGGAGACGGATTTCCCCCGCAATGCCAGCCGGCTTTAAGAACACCGACTCCCGGCGCGGAGGCAATCACCGAACCGTCATCGCTCACGATGCCCGTTCCGATCGCCACGAAAGAACCGATATCGTGGTCAAACGAGTACATCTCGGTGACCCCGCGAGGCAGCAGGCCGTCGACATTCGGCAGTGTAATGGCCGCGGGTGGGTTGAACAGTGCCCCCGCAGGCTGGATAGTCACGATAAAGCGAGGTTGCTGCCCGAAACCGGGGACCATCGGCACCTTATCGCCATGGACCACGGTCACCGAGACACAGCCGTCTTTGCTTCCGCCCGGAAACGTAACCTGGCCGGGTGAGAATGTTAGCGAAAAACCGGGCGCTTCGGGAACGGTTAGCGTTCCTCCGCCCGTAGATGCCGTGACACACAGTTGGTTGGCCGGGTTGAGGGGCAGCAAATAGATGGGCAGTCCGACCGTGTTGGCTTGCCCCGAGACCGTGACCATGTCGTAATCCAACGTCGGATACTTGCCAGGGCGCTGCGCGGTGCTGCCATCCACCAGCAGCTTCACGTAACCCACCGGCGCCGGCAAAATCACGAATTGCCCTTGCGCATCGGTCTGTACCGTCGCTGCTGCATTGATGCTGCTGCTATTTGAGTTCAGGAGGTTGGTCAGGACCGCGCGGACGGTCACTCCAGGAATCGGCAGATTGCTGTTATCAAGCACGACTCCGCTAATACTCGTATTGGCCGGATCTCCTGCGGCCCGGCCCGATGCGGTGAAGCTCGCCGGAAAACCCGTGTTGCCCGGAAAATTCGCTTCCACCAGGTTGTTGCCGTTGCCTTCCTGGAACCCGAGTGTAAGGGCGGCAGACACGCGACCGTCGGAATCTGAGTTCACAATCATGCTCTGTTGCCCGCCGAAAGTCCCTCCACCCTGTTTAACTGTGAACGTTACCGGTACGTTCGCCAGCCGGTTACTGCCAGAGTCGACCACCACGGCGATCAACGGCTTGGGCAGAGACTCATTGACTACCCCAACCTGGTTATTGCCGGTGTCGATGACAATCGTCGCCGCGGGGCCTTGTGTTCCCGTCGCGGTGAAGATCGCTGTTCCGTTGAAACCCACGGCATACGCTTCAACGGTGTTGCCGCCCGCGCCTGCGCGCGTCCCCAAAGTCCACTGTGCCTGTGCTTGCCCTGACGCATCGGTCGTCGCCGCCACCGATGACGCCGCCGGCGCGCCCCCCGCCGTCACCAGGCCGTTGTTTTGGGTGACTTTGAATAACACGGTTTGGTTGGGGGCCGGATTGCCGGTCGCGTTCAGCAGCCTGACGGCCAGAGGAGTTGTCAGAGCCGAGCCGATCGCGCCCGTCTGGTTGTTTCCTGAGAGCAGTTGGATTTGCGGCTGCGCGCTCGGAGCTTGGCGAAGAATCGTAATCTGTGTCGTCGCGGCGTTGCCGGCACGATCCCGGCCCACCGCCTGAATGATGTTATTTCCAAGGTTCAGCGGCACGTTCGTAGCGAGAAAGGTCCGGTTCGCTACTTGCGCCGCCACACCGTTCACGGTGACCTGCGCCTGCTGATCGTTCACCGTGCCGACGACGATATCGTTGACGTTGCCTGCGATAGACACCGAAGCGTCCGTCGTTGTGAATTGATCCTGGGGTGACGTAATCGTTACATGCGGCGGTGTGGTGTCTAATGTCACCTGGATACTGGCTGTGCCTACGGCTCCTGCTCCATTGGTGGCGCTGGCTGTAATCAGATTCGGCCCTTCCTGCAGCGGCAGCGAAAGGCTGAACTGGCCGTTTCCAACCGGGGCTGACACGTTGTTAATCACCACTGTTGCCGCCGGATTGTCTACCATGCCCGTGACCGTGGTCGGGCTGATATTCAAGTAGCTCAAGTTAGTGGGTGAGGTCAGAGTAATGTGCGGCGCGGGAGAATATACCAGCTGGACATTTGCAGTGCCCGAGTTGCCAGCGGCATCTGTAGCGGCTACTGATATCGAATTCGATCCCACCGCCAGGTTGATCGTGCAGGTGAACGTCCCACTCGCAACTACAGCGGCGGTTCCTGCGCACGTCACACCCGATACACCAGAAAGCACATCCGTTACGGTACCGGAGATGGTTTGTGAAGCGGCCGTGACTGTCGCCCCATTCGCGCTGGTAATGGCCAGGACGGGGGGCGTCTTATCCACCTTCACAGTTGCCGAGGCCGATGCAGAATTACCCGCCAGGTCAATAGCTGTACCTGTAACCGATTGACCGCTGGTCTCCGTCACGATAATGCTTTGCGCTGGACACGTGGCGATGCCGCTCCCGGTGTCCGCGCAGGTGTAATTGACCACCACGGTGGACTGATTCCAGCCCGCCGCATTCGGCGCGGGCGTGGGCGTTGCGGTGATCGCGGGCGCCAACTTGTCAACCTTCACCACCACAGAAGCGGAGGCCGCATTGCCCGCCTTGTCCTTCGCCGTTCCGGAGATGGTCTGAGTGCCATCCGCCGTTACCGGAACCGGCGCGGGACACTGGTCTATGCCACTCCCCGTATCAGAGCACGTGAAAGTCACGGCGACCGGCCCGTTGTTCCAACCGGCAGCATTTGGCGCCGGCGCGACGGCAGTACCTACGCCCGGCGCCGTTTTATCGATGTTCAGTGTGATGGTGCCGGTGGCGCTATTCCCGGCCCCGTCTTGCGCCGTGCCCGAAATCTGTTGGTTGGCCCCTTCGGTGGATACTAGTATGGGCGCGGGGCAGACCGCGATCCCGCCCGTCCCCCCTAAGCAAGTGAAGCTGACAACCACGTTGCCGTTGTTCCAGCCCGCCGCGTTCGGCTGCGGAGTGGGAGTCGCGGAAATGCTTAGGGTGGCGCTGGCCACCACCGGAACGGTCGTCACCGGAGACTTGGCCCTCAGTAACACTCCGCGAAGAGCCGCCGATACCTGCAGCCGCATCTGGCCTACCGCGCTTTCACTTGCCGTGAACTGTAGCGTGTAGATGCCGTCGCCCGCCATGGCGTCGCCGTTGAGCCCGTCGTCGTGCATGACGCCGAGAATCGTTATTGTTTGTCCCGAGCCATCCACACGCAAAAGGTTGACTCCGTTAGCCACCACGGGCGGATCGGCGGGCGCGAGCGTGATTTGGCTCGTTACCTTCAGTTGGACCGGTACACCGACGACGATGCTGGTTTGAGACGAGGCCGGCGCCCCGATGCTCGGCGCTCCTAGCGCCGGCCGGGCGGCCAGGATCCCCGCCAGCAGGATGCATCGGATCTGATCGTTTCGGCTCATTGCATTCCACCTTCAGAGTTGTTTCCGTGGCGCGGTGCCCATCTCCGTTGACTGAAGAACAGAAGGAACCCGGCCGGAATCGTCCATGGCAGATCAATCGGCTCCGGCACTGGGGAAACCGCTGCTGTGATGGTGGCATCGTCGAGTGTGAACGAGCCGCCCGCCGCATCCCCGGTGATCACGACTTCCGCAATCAGGCTTTGCGAACTCACTTGGAGAAACTCGTTAGGGCTGCTGTTCGGATCTCCCGCCGTGCCCGTATTGTTGGAAAACGCCGAGTGCACGGTGTCGAGCAGGTTATGCGACGCGTCAAACGCTTCCAAGGTGAGCGATTCCGCGTACGTGAAATACCCTCCAAATGCATCCACAGCACCCAGAAAACTGATAGACATAGGCCCACCGTCGTCAAACACGACATTGGTACCTGAGTGCGGCGGAAAATCGAACTCATTCAGGCTGCTGCCCGCCGACAACACGGTCGCATCTGTAAAGACCAGGCCCGCGAACTGCGTGGTGACCGCAGTCAATTCGGGCAGCGACTCGAAATCCACCACAACATCAGCTCGAACCGTGGAAACCCCGATCATCAAAGCGAGACAGACAATTACCTGGCGCATGACAACTCCAGCCTCTCTGGAGCAAACGTCGTATTGGCATCCCGGTTATTGTCTTCGAGCAGAAGGCCAGTGGACGGATATCGGCTCCGATATGGTAACCCATAGCATTACGTTCATCGCCCTTTTTTCCTAAACGCGTAAAGCCCGCGCATTTTGCATCAGCCAATTTCGGCTTTTTTGCAACAATGCGTGAAACCTTCAAAAAGGGAAAACGCCCCAAGGAGCGAACTCTTGATAGCGCTTGCCCTATCCCCGCGTTTCAGAGCTGTAGTGCGGAGTGTACAAGGGAACACCTCGCCCAACAAGTACTGAAAAATTGGGAAGAGTAATAGTTCGCCAGATCCAGGAACTCGTTCAGGAGAACTGATCGAAGCATTCGCCGATCGGAACATTTCAGGCGACGATCCTCTGTCGCCATGTGGCTAATGGGCCTCTAATCCTATTCTCATCGGGGACGACTGCAAGCGACCGTGCGCTAGGCGGTCGGGTGGTAACGCGGCCACAAAAGGACTCTGTCGCAGTGCATTGAAACCGACCCGGGCGCGCAACGGGGACAGGGTTGGAGATAACATTATTGGAAATGAAGGCCAGGCCGGTGCGGGAACATATTTGATCGCTCTGCCAGCTGTGAGGATACCGAACCACAGCAGAAGAGACAGAAGAGCCGCGAGATTCGACTTCGGAACACCACGCATGAACGGTACTCACGAGAACGCGCCAACCCGAGGGCGTTCAGTGACTGCGCCGCGAAAACCGAATTGGCCTACACGAAATGCGAAGACGGAATCCAGCAAGGAGTTAGGAACGGGTCTTGTCTAAGGGATGATGCAGCTGCTCCAGACGCCTTCGCGACCATTCTCCGAAGGTCAAGTCTGACTTGGGATCGCGGCACCGCTTCGAGGATAGAATCGTGGCGCTCGGGTTCCGATGCCGTTTCGTCCGGGTTTTCGCCGGAGAAAGGCGCCGTCCATCCCCATTTTCGCCAGATTGTAAACGAGATTCGCGAAATTGGAAGTCCCCCCAGTGAGAAGCAGGGTCACCAGCCTCGCAGGTAGTTTCTTGGTTGCTCAATACGCGAAGGAACTATTTGCTGATTTAGAGGTAATGCTCCTCTGGTTTGTCTCTGAGCCGCAAGAGTCCGGCGGCAATCGGCGCGTCCAAATCGCGGAGGCCGGTTCTCCTTCTGTGAATCCGGCCTTCCGCCGCGGACGCCCACAGGGCAAAGACCCAAAAACCCTGCGGCACGCATTGTTTTGTACAACTGCGGCAGGCCTACCAGAGAATCTTCAGGCGTTCAAGGAAGCGACGCAAGGTTCAACAAATGTGAACATGACGAGGGGTTATGGCCACGAGGCCGGCCCTATGCATTCTCCACATGAATGGTGCGATGACGAGATAGAAGACAGGGCCAGCGATGGGGATCAAGGCCGGCCCGTCCCTGCCGCGGTTCAGTCTAGCCCGCGGAGCCTCGGTGTTTCGAGAATCATACCCGGGGCGGCATTGGGGCACAAGGCGAGTGGCCTAAAGATAGCGGCAGCAGAGCCCGCCGGACCAAAGATGGCTCGAATTTGCCGGCTACGAGCCGATTCGGCGAGACACTCGATTCTAATAATTCCATCCGGGCGAACTTCGAATGCTTCATTAATACGCGCTCGAATTCCTTGTTCTAGTTTTAGTTAACGCCCAAGCGCACTTGCTTGCTCGCTGCTGACCTGTGGTTAGTGCAAAGGCCAGATCGCTGAAGTCCTCAAAAGATTGTTCACGCTGGATCGTTCGCCCAGCTGGTCGCTCCCATGAAGGTGGACCCGGGAGACTTCGTAGGCGACAGGAGGATTCAGGATCCAATAGCGTTGGACCAAATAGGCGGATGCCGGATCATCCTGTCGTTCAGCCAAGGCGGCAGCTTGCTGGGCAGACTTCTGCGGCAGTTTGCACCTGCAAGCCCGTGATCCACGTTAACCGCCACCCTTCAGCAGCCAGGACCTCAGCCGAATCAGTGTACTCGCGGGTCAGCACCGGAGCTACGTCCCGCGCATAGGACTTCAGCAGACCCAGCCGCCCGATATCATGCATCAGAGCGGCCGCGTAGGCGCGATCCCCCGGAGATCTCAAACAGCCTCGCCAGATTTTCGGCGACAACCGCGCACGCTGCGCTGTGGCGCCAGCACTGCCGAACCAGCGGGCTGCTGGTGCCGACGAACGCGCGCATCGCGACTGTCACGGCCAGCGCCTTGATGCGGTCCAATCCCAGGACGGCCACCGCATGATGCAGGACGTGCATCCGCGATGGAAAGCCGAACAGCGACGAGTTCGCCAGGAACAGCACTTCGGCAGCGAAGGCCGGATCACCCTCGACCACGGAAGCGATGCGCTGGAGGTCGATGTCTTCGTCGGCGGTCAAGGACATTACCTGGAGCGCAATGGAGTTGAGCGGTGGTAGGTTACAGAGCTTCACCGGGATCGTCACACTATCGGTCTGCAGATCCGGTTCGATGGGTGTTGCGACTTCGCTAAGGCTGGAAGTCGACGTGAGGACCTTTTCGGACATATCGCTCACATTATGGGCGATGGGCCGGGCGGATCTGTAGTTGTGCTTCGCTAACAGAATGGCTATTTCGTCAGCATTGAAGCCCGCCAGGATTTGTTTTGGTTTGAATTTGCGCTCAGTGATTTTTTAGGCACATGCAAATCGAATCCGGCTGTCATATATGTCGCGGAGTGATTTTGGCACATAGTTATTTGCCAGGCCCATGACGCATTTTCATCGAGCCGTGTCGGCACCCAAGCCCATTCTTCCAATCGCCTCCTTGGCGTGACGGATCTGTTTACGAACCACGAAGATTCCGAAGGGGAATACTGGATCACGTCGCGGCGGGAACGATAGGGGATCCCTGCATGACGCAGTGCCGCGATATGCGCCGACGCGACCGCGAATCCGGCGGCTGTGTCCTTGTAGCCGGCGACCTTGACCGCAAGGCGCCCAACTGAGTCCGAGCCCTCAATCAGACGACCCCACGGCAAGGACAAGCTCTGCCTCCGACATCCATTCTGGGCCACGGGCAAGCGCTAGGCTGATGGAAATGAATGGGCGGAAACAATGCTAACCATATCACCGACAGAAACGATACGCGGCATTATCGGCAGCGAATTGGCGGCCGTTACAGGAGCACCGGAGGAGTAAAAAGAGAAGGCTATCGCGCAGGCGGTCCGCCTGAGTCGGCCCCGGTCCTACAGGAGCCATCGGGGCAAGCGCGACTCTTTCGATGAAGGATCGTTTCGACCAGACCGGCCGTCCAGCACATCG
>CAYTJD010000067.1:0-105834 GCA_964438005.1 uncultured Solibacteraceae bacterium
GCTGCGATCAAGCCGGCAGGCCAGGGCATCAAAGGTTCTGGAACTGCCGTTACCCCTAAAACAGTCGCTGAGTAGGCCGCGCTCTCTTCGGGCGCATCGCCTAGAAAGCTCCCTCCTGACAGCGGATCGCCATCCCACCACTGCGCGGTAAGATCGAAGAACCCGCTATTGACGAAACCAGCGGGCGCCGTGGCATCCCACGTTAGCTCGTAAAGGCCAGCCAGGCTAGTCGGATCGAAACTCACGCTAACGCTGGTATCGGGTGCCAGGGTGGGAAAATCGAAAAGGCTGTCGGGGCTCCCGTGATCGAAAGTTCCGGCATTCAGCGAGGTCAGCACCAGCCACGCAGTGGCACTCTCGTTCGAGATGGTATAACCCCAACCTACCGTCGAGCCGGCAGGGCCCGCCACGTCAGCCGGATCCGCCGTGAAACTATAGACATCCCCCCAGGCTGCCGAAGACGCCAGCGTTACCCATACCAGCACTCTCAGCCCGCGACTAGATCGTTCAGCATTTATGGCCATAAGTTCCGGCGCCGCTATCCCACATTTCTGATAACGGAATGCGCCAGGGTTTTTGGCGGGAGAATCGAAACTTCACACAATTTGTGGCGCGGGGCCTGCCGCGAGGCAATAGGAGGTGGCTCGGCGACCGAGGTCGCGCGACTATTGCGGCGATCGCGGCCGGGAGACGAAGCCGCCCGCAACGGCTGGATGTCGCTCCTGTACAACGAATTGCAGCGAAGCGCGGAGATCTTCCTCAGAAATCAGCCGGATCGTACGTCCGGTAACCGAATGCAGCGGTCTCCTGCAATCCTCCACATCTGATGCGCGCAAACGCTACTTTAGGAGATGCACGACAGTCGTCTCCGTGTCGGCCGGGTCCGGCGTCGGATCTCCGTAGATCTCCCACGAGTGCCCGGCCGACTCCCTCCGATGCGCCGCCATCCATCTTCCGATCTGCTCGTGCGCCTCGTTCATGCGATGATAAGGGCCGCGGTGGACGGCGACAGCAGCCTCGCCCCCTGGCGTTTCGGTCGCGTACACCTCGCCCGCCGTTTCAAATGTGCGCGTGACCTCGACACCGAACTCGCACAGTATCGGCGCGCCCCGCTGTGTCGGGTGGTGGTAGAGAAATATGTTGTGGCCGTCAGTCCGTAGGTCTGGCTGGCTGCGAAGGAACTCCCAGACCTTCCCCAAAGCCGGCTCCCACGCCGAGCCAACTGCGCCCGGCGCCACCTCCCGCCGCACCGCGGCCAACTTCCGGGGAGGAACAGTCTGTAAAGTAACACGGACGCGCATTCAGCTCACCGCTTTCTTCACGAGCACCGCCTCGATCTTTGCTTCTTCGGCTCTTCTTGCTCCGCGCCCGCGACGTTGGCCCGGTACGAAGTCTCGAGCCCCACCACGCCGCCTTCCATCCAGGACACTACTGTCTGACGTTAACATTTCCATCGCAAATCAGCGGATCGCCCTTCGCGCCATTAATATGGAGAGAGCTTCACTGGAACTCGAGCCCGCCGCTCGACGTCCCGAAAGCTCCCTTGCCGGAGCCGCACCATGATCACTGGCACAATGCCCAAGTGGCAGCAGTACGCTCATAGATCTCCCGTGGTCATCGTGATTCTATTTGCAGCCTGGTTCTGGTGGGGATTCCACTCTGCTCCTGCGCACCCGCCGCAGGGCCGCAACGCCTTAGCGGTCACTCTGATGATCGTTATCGGCCTCGGCCTCATTGGAACCGGCTTCTGGTTTTGGAAAAGCCTCATCAAAGAATTCACCTACGAGGGAAGGACCTTCACGTTCACCACATTGGCCAACTCGGAAGCACAGGCGCGGGACCTTTCGGCCATTGAAGAAGTGGCCGAGTGGACCGGACGCGGAGGCCGGCAGGGATATTCCATCAAGTTCCGCGAGGGAGCGAAGCTCTACCTGCAAAACGGTGTGTCTAACGCGGCAGCGCTGGCCGAGCGCCTGCGCTCCGATCTGGGATCCTCCGCTTCGGAAGGCGCGGCGGAAAGGCGTCCGTCCGCTCATCTTGCGGTCCTCTTGTCTATCGCGATCGGCGCGGGAGTGCTGGCGTCGCTGGCCACCAACCGGTTGCTGCAGCGCCGCCCGCAGGAAATTTCGCGGACCGAGTTTCTTTCCGAAGTGGAACAGCAGCATGTGGCTAAGGTCGTGATTACGGATGGAGCGCTCATTACCGGGACGAGTTCCACGCGCGGGCCCTTCCGGGTGAGGATGCCCGTGGACGGCATAGTGGTAAACGAATTACGCTCACGCGGAGTCGTGCTTGAGTTCGAAACCACCTCCGGCTTGACCCCATGATGGCAACGCTCGGGGTTTCCGATGATCGCTTTTCACAGGCTCGCTTACGGAATGGCTGACCCGAGCACCAACACCACCGCTCTGCTGCGCGCCGATTTCACCGCGGAGGCGGTTGCGAACCGATTCTCTAACTGATGGCTCGTCCTCTAACTCCACACTGGGCCGCTGCGAAAGCTGCAGCCGGGCGGTGCCTTCGTGAACAGGTGGAGATCGTTTGCACGGGCCACGCCAGACACAGCCCCCTGCCCATCCTCTCTCGATTCTTTAGCTTGAGAGACTCTCTCGCGCCGTCACAATCGTACTGAGCCGATGGCCGGCAAACTCCACAACTTCTGGCAGCGGATCAGTGATGGCATCGCGATGCAGCAGCTTTGGAGCAGTTCCGCGCCGACGCACCCGCCAGCTATCAGTTCTACGCGAAAGAATTGGAATCCGCACAGGACGAAAAGGAACCTCGCCGCAGGCGGTTCGGGCGCCTGGTCCGCGGGCTCTTCTGAGCAATCATGATGAAGCTTTCGCCCGGCCGGCGCGTCCTGCTTCTCATTGCTCTCGTCATCCTGTTCCTCCCGAGTATCCACGTCAGCAGCCGGAATTTTCATATCGACACCACCGGACTCCGGATTTGGTCCGAACTCATTCTGTTGGCCCTGCTCGCGCTCGAATTGGCCGACCGCGTTACCATGAAGCGCGATCTCATGTCCCGGCCAAAGAAACGCTCGACCGGCTCATGCGGTCAGTGGACTCATTTGTCGGCGTCGCCCGCCAGCACGACGATATCACCTGCCTCGCTCTGAAGAGAAATTAGCCCGCCAGCCTGGGTAGGGGAGAATGCACGCCTGCCGTTCCCTTCGGCGCGGACGCGAGCTCGCTCTCCAATCGCGCTAAAAGGTCTTGCAACCGGTCCCGCTCGATCGGCTTGGCAAGATAGCCGTCCATTCCGGCTCTCAGACAACGATCTTCGTCCCCTTTCAGGGCATACGCCGTCATCGCAATGATGTTGTGGTGACAGCCCGTCGATCGCTCCATTTCGCGGATGGCGGCGGTCGCTTGAAACCCATCCATCTCCGGCATCTGCACATCCATCAGCACCAGGTCGAAGTGTTCGTGGCGTAGCGTTTCGACTACCTTACGTCCATTGCCGACGACGGTTGCCGCGTGGCCCAGCTTCTCCAGAACCAGGATAATGAGTTTCTGATTCACCGGATTATCTTCCGCAATCAGAACCCGGAGCCGATGGCGTCGGGGTAGGTTGGATCGCGCTGGCGCGAGACCTGCGCCCGCGCCGGCCCCTCCCGAATGAGCTCGCTCCGCTCCCGCGCACGGCTGGGCAAGTCCAAAACGCGCCGTGAAGAAGAACCGGCTGCCTTCCCCGGACACGCTCTCCACCGACATGGCCCCACCCATCATCTGAACCAATCGCGAAGATATGGAAAGCCCCAGGCCCGTGCCTCCGTAAATTCGGGTGGTCGAAGTGTCCGCTTGCGAGAACGCCTCGAAAATCAGTCTTTGTTTCTCGACCGCGATCCCGATTCCCGTATCGCGGACCGTAAACCGCAGCGTGACCTCATCCCCATCGAGGCTTTCCACTTCCACCAGAAGCGCCACTTCGCCGGCGCTGGTGAACTTCAGGGCGTTCCCAAGCAGATTCACGAGGACCTGGCGCAAGCGTCCTGGGTCGCCAACCATCATCTCCGGTGCGTCCGGCCGGACGTCCCAGGTCAGCTGCAACTTCTTTTGCCGGGCGCGCCAGTGCAACCCGCTCGCGGTCTGCGCGATCACGTCCCGCAGTGCGAATACAACCCTGTCCATTTCGAGCCGGCCCGCCTCGATCTTGGAAAAATCGAGGATGTCGTTGAGGATCGTCAGCAGCGACTCGGCCGACGAGTGGACCATACCGAGGTAGTCGCTCTGCTCCGGCGTCAGCTCCGTATCGAGCGCCAGTTCGGTCATCCCCAGAATGCCGTTCATGGGCGTGCGAATCTCGTGGCTCATGTTCGCCAGAAACTCGCTCTTGGCCCGGTTCGCCTGCTCGGCTGACTCTTTGGCGGCCGACAGCTCGCGCTCGAAGCGTTTTAGCTCGGTAATGTCGCGGGAGATGCCAAACGTTCCGGCGATGCTCCCGCTGGTGTCCCGGAACGGCAGCTTCGTGGTGAGCACCCACGTTTCGCGCCCATCCCTCCACGTTTCCTTCTCCTCTTTTGAAATGGCCGGGACCCGTCCGGCCACCAGCTCCTGCTCATCTTCCCATGCCGGCTGCGCATGTTCGTCGGTAAAGAAGTCGAAATCGGTCTTCCCCAAAACCTCCGATTCTTCGCGGCAGCCGAAGCCCGTGATATGCGCCCGGTTCACCAGCGTGAAACGCCCGAGCCGGTCCTTGAAGTAGATGTGATCCGGCAAATTGTCCATCAGTTGATGCAGCAGGTGCCGCTCCGCCGCCAGTTGCTGTTGGAACTTGCGATCGGCGGTAACGTCGCGGAAACCCCACACCCGTCCGATGTTCCTCCCGGCAATGCGCTGCGGTTCGGAGTGGCGCTCCATAATGCGCCCGTCCACCAGCTCTATGATGTCCTTGCTCTCGGAGTCCGCGCGGGCGTAGATCCGCCACATGTCGGCAGCAAAGGCTTCAGGGTCCTTGACCAGGCGCAGAACATAATCGAAACTTCTGCGGCCGCCCGATTTGAACACCCCCTCCGGAATTCTCCACATGCTCGCGAACTTGCCGTTCCAGGCAACCACACGATTCGTTTGATCGACTACCAATATGCCGTCCGCCGTCGATTCGAGCGTGGCCCGAAGGGCCTCGGTTCGCGCCGCTACGCGCCGGCGCAACTCCATCACCCAGAAGCTTCCCAGCAAGATAATGCCTACACAACCGCCCAGAAGGATCAGAATCCGCGGCGCCGTCCAGAAGGAGGGCTTCTTCAAAACCACGATGTCCGCGGGAGAACGCAGCATGATTCGCACGGCCTTCGGCGTTTTATCGGGTAGGACTTCGACCGAGCAGATCCCTGTAAACTCCAGAACACTGCCGTCCCGCAAAGTCGCCCCGCTATCGCTGGATTGCGCCGGTAGCAGGGCTGTGAACGTGCGTCCCTCGTTCGACATCAGCAACGTCCTCTGATCCGGGTCGGCGGTTTCGCCCAGGAGGCGTCCGCGAATCCGCACCAGCTCCGCGTCCGGGTCCCCTTGATAGGCCTGCGCCGCCGTGATCACCCGCGGGACCGGCAGCCGGCCGGCGCCCACTCGCCGGCACTCCACGTCTTCCAGCGTCGCGGTATACTCGCCCATTCCAGGAAATCCCACCACATCGATCAGATCTCCCACCGGGAAATGGTCCGCCTCCTGCGTTCGGAGGATCATGCCGCGGCCGTCGTCCATGATCGAAATCCATCGCCCGCCCCACCGCGACGTGACCACGCCGCGCACCCGAATGCGATGGCCCGGGGCCGCGTCCGGAACGAACTGCATGACGCTCGCCAGCTCTCGAATGGGCAGCGAGAACGGGTCGCGGGGACCATGCGAGATTACGCGAAACTGCAACAGGCTGGCGGCGAACAGATGAACCCCGATGAGTTGGCCGACCTTGTTGAATCGCGGCCCGCAAACCCCGCGCACCAGAACCTCGCTGTCGACCAGATCCTGGTAATCGACTCCTCCCGATTCCATGGTGATGACGTCGAGGCGCCCCGCGCCCGTGGCGATCGTCACCAGCAGGTTGCCCTTGCCGGAGGCCCCTTGATCGGCATATGCGGTGAGATGGTCCGACTCGATGACCGACCGCACTATGCCCTCGACTTCCACCCAGACCGTGTCGTCCAAACCCGTAAGCAGATGGTCGAGACTCACTCGCGGCGCCTCAGGCAGGGGCCGTCTTCCCGTAATGCGGATCGCCGGCTGGGAGACAATGGGCGCGAAACCGCCCGGACCCGTGACGCCGTGAATCTCCATCAGATCGCCGGCCCGAATCGGAAGCCGCGGCTGGCCGCGCATGTCGACGTATACGGTTCCGCTTCGATCCCCAACAAAAAGGTTCCCGATGTCGAAGTTGTAGTAAAGCGCCTGCGCATCGCGCAGGTGCACAGGGTAAGCCTGACGCGCTTCCTGGCCGGTTAAGCTGTGAACGGCGCGCGCCGTGGTCAGCACCACCGGCGCCGCCGCAAGGCCGGCAGCACCCGTAAGCGCCCCCGCCACGACCAGCGCCAGGGCGCTCAGCCCAAACCGTCGGCGCCAGGCTTGCTGAACCAGGTGTTCCACTTGCTGCCGTCTTCTTGCCCAGCCTGCCAGGCGGCTGGCAAGGCGCACGGACAGCCCGAAACGGGGTATCACTCTGCTGTCCTATCGGCTCTTGGTCCGATCAAGTTGAGCCACTACTGAAACCCGATCACAGAATTCGGGACTTTTTTATCGCCTTCAGAAGCTGCAGCTTACCCCCAAAGCCAGTCGCCCGGAAACCGTCTCTGTCCACCCCTGCGCGGGATAATGAGGTCGTGAGAAGTTATCCCACAAAGTGCTCCCTCGGTCTTTCCAAAGATCAAAGGGGAGTGGAGCGAACCACTCCCCTTGGTACCAAGCGGAGGCCGCATCGCAACTCCTTTCGCTGGAACAAAACTGCCGCGAATCCCGCAACGATCGTTGCGTAAAACGCGCCAAAAGGCCGCCGGCTCTTCGGCGCTTGCCGCCAGGCCCCACCAGAATGGGCCATGGATTCGAATCAAAGCTCTTGAGTATAATCTAGGGCTTACGTCCGCGATTTACCCGGGAGTCGAACTTCGAAGCGGAAATCCGCCGCATGAAAAACAACTGGAATGGCTGTACCGCGCTGGCATTCGCCCTGCTGGCGGCGCCCGCCGCAGTCTGGGCCCAAACCGACGAGATTCAGGTGTACGATGCTGAAATCGCCGACCCGGGCGTCTGGAATCTGATGGTCCACACCAACTTCACGCCCGTCGGACGGAAAGAGCCCGCTTTTGAGGGCGGCATCATCCCGAACCGCTCCGTGAACGGCTCCGTCGAATGGGCCTACGGCGTCACCGACTGGTTCGAGCAGGGTATCTATCTGCCGGTGTGGACTCCCTACTCCCAAGGGCGCGGCGGCACCCTCGACGGTGTCAAGCTGCGCGAGTTGTTCGTGCGGCCGCACGCCGCGGATCATACTTTTTTTTACGGCGTGAATTTCGAGTTCAGCGTCAACTACCACTACTGGGAAGACCGGCGCATTACATCCGAGGTTCGTCCCATCGTCGGCTTGCATCTGAAACCCGTCGATCTGATCTTCAATCCCATCGTCGATACCAACTACCGCGGTGGTTTCGGGAATCTCGAATTCGTCCCTGCCACGCGAATCGCCTATAACGTCAATAAGGACTGGGCCTTGTCGTTGGAAGAGTATGCCGATATCGGCACCCTCCGGCGCTTCGATTCCGTCCACGATCAATTCCATCAGGTCTGGGCCGTGGCCGATCACTCGGCCAAGGGAATGACTTTCGAGTTCGGCGTGGGCGTGGGCGTGACCGCCGGCTCCGACCGGCTGGCCTTCAAGCTGATGGTCGGGCGCGATCTCAACCCGAAGAAAGCCGGCAATCCGCCGCTGGACCACTAGCCGGCCGCGGCTCTATCTCTTTCCCGCCGCGGCGTCTTTGAGGGCCTTCAGGCGCGGCAGGTCGCGGTCTTCTTCGTGGCAGGCGGCCTCGGTCAGCTCAAACTTTTCCCGATGGAACGAAAGCGAAATCGTCCACGGCCGCGTGTACACAACCGGATCCGTGACCGTCGCCTCATAGTTGACAGTGTCGGTGCCGGCCGGCGTGAAGCGCTCCACCACGTGCGCGGCATAGCTGATGATTTCGCCGGCCTCGTTCAGCCAGGTCTTGCCGTTGAGGTTCGTGGTGTCGACCACCAGCGTGTCCCCCTCCCAGTGGCCGACGGAATCGCCCTGCCACAGACGAATGGTGTCGGGCAGGTGCGCGCCCCCGTCGAGCCGGATAATGCGCCAGGACATGCGCTCGTGCATGAAGAAAAGGTACTCGGGAGTTTGAACCACGTGAAATGCAGTCGGGACATACATCGACCGCGGCACTCCCGCCGGAAAACAGTGCGCCGTCGGGTCGTCGTACCCGCGTTCGGTGCGCTGCCGGTCCGCCAGTTCCTTCACTGCCCAAGGCTGCGCGGGCAGCTTGCCGTCGGGCGGATCGACAATCACGCCGCGTCCGGGGGGCGTGAGGTTGTCGGCCGTTGGCGCGCGTTTGCTGAGCCCGTAGTTGGCGCCGCCGGCATCGGGTTCGTAGAAGCCCTGCAAATCGGGTTTGCCGTCCGGTTTCCTGCGAATGTTCGGCGCCGTCCCATGCGGCGCGCCGGCCACCGGAGTGCTGCTCCACGGGGCAGGAGTCGTGCCGTCGCCCGGATACCACGTCCGTTCTTCGCGCGTAAACAATCCGTTGGCCTCCTCGGCTTCGGCCTGGCAGACGTATTCGAAAAGCCGGTTCCGGTCCGTCCGCCGGTGGAACGCCAGCCGAATCGTCCACGGCTTTGTAAACACCTTGGCGTCATCGATCGTCGCTTCGTACTCGATGGTGTCCCGCCCGCTCATACGGTAACGCTCCACCACGTGCAGCGCGTCGCTGTGAAAATCGCCGGCCATGTCCAGCCAGGTTTTGTCGTTCATGTTGCTGACGTCTACCACCAGCGTGTCGCCCTCCCAGCGGCCTCGGGAATCGCCCATCCAGGAATCGATGTCCTTCGGATGCGAGCTGCCATCGGTGTAGATCAGCCGGTAGTCCAGCGACCATTCGAACGCCATGCCGATGGCCTGGGGCGTCTGGAAGATCTGGAAGGGGAAATCCAGATACATGATGCGCGGAACACCGGGGATGAAGCATTGGTTGAGCGGATCGGCTTTCTGCCGGTTCTGGGAATTCTGGGCCTTCTTCGCCGCCGCCCACGGCTGATACGGAATCGCGCCGCCGGTGACTACCGAGAGGCCCGCCGGCATGTTGAACCGCGCGGCGTGATCCTCGAGGTCGGCGGCCGCTGTGCTCGTCGCCTGCCAGATGCCCTCCAGGTTCGGCTTGCCGCCGGCCGCGCGCGGCACGGCCTGCGGAAAAGCCGGAAGGGCCAGGAACGTGACCGCCAGGGCAATCGCCGCGATTGCGGCGCGAGAGTCAGCGCGCATTTTGGTTCGGGATCAGCGGCCCGTTTTGGCGCCCGGCTGATGGCCGGCGTCCTGCTCGCCTTCAAGGCAGTAGTGCTCGAACAAATCCGTGTCCGGAAGCAGCCCCTCGACGAAGCTGACGGTAATGGGCTTCGTGAACGTTTTCGGATCGGTGACGGTAAGCGTGACTTCCAGGTGGCCGTAATCGCGCCGGTGGAAGCGCTCCTCGACGCGCATCTCTTCGCTGTGGCCGTGGCCGCCCGCGTCCAGCCAGCTCTTGTCATTAAACCCGACCGTATCGACCACCAGAGTGTCGCCTTCCCATTTGCCTACCGAATACCCCATCCAGGAGGGCGACGGATCCGTGAGTTGCTTGCGGCCATCGGTAAAGACCTGGCGGAATGTGGTCTCCACTTCGTAGAGCATGATGAGTTCGCCGGGAGTCTGAATGATTTTAAACGGCTCGGGCAGCAGATCGGCGTGCGGCGTGCCATCGGGAAGGCAGTTCAACGTCGGGTTGAAGGCGCCGGGCTGCCGGTTCCGGCGCAGAATTTCGGCGCCGTACGGTGTCAGCGGTTCTTCGGTGGGTTTGAAGTCCGCCAGGATGCTGCGGAAGTACTTCGAGTTGGGCGATTCGCCAAGTCCGTACAGTCCGGGGCCGCGCGGCTCCGCCTCCGCCTGCCAGATCCCCGAAAGATCGGCTTTGCCGTTGATGCGGGGGGCCGGACCGGTCAGGTCGATCTTGCCATCGGGGGTGCGCGGCGCGCCGGCCATCGGCTGATTCACCCACTGCGCCTGGACGCCCAGGCAAGCGGCAGCGAACGAGAGTCCAATCGAGATACGAACGTGCATGGTCTTTATTAGACTATCAAAGACAGGCTGACACTACCCGTGCCGAACCCACCTAAATTTTCAGGCATCTCCGTCTCGGAGCTTCCCGCTGGACCGCGGCCCATCGAACCAGCCCCAACGTCGATTGCCGCCTTCCTGGGCGCGGCTGCGCGCGGTCGCGCCGCTCAGTGCTGATCTGCCCGGTCCGCGCTTGCCGCCTGCCCCTCGCGCACGAGGAGCGGCGGGTGGTTTGCGGGCGCGGCCATTCCTTCGACATCGCCCGGAGCGGTTACATCAACCTGCTGCAGCCGCAAGACCGGCGATCGCGGCAGCCGGGAGACACCGCCGCGGCGGTCGCCGGGCGGCGGCGTTTGCATGATCGCGGTGTGACCATGCCGCTGCTCGAAACTGTCGCGCAGTTGACCGATGCCTCCTCGGCCGATTCAGTTCTCGATGTCGGCTGCGGCAACGGAGACATGCTCGGCACGCTGGCCGCTACCGCGCACTGTGAGGCGTGCGGCCTGGACATTTCGGTGGCGGCCGCGGATGCCGCGGCCCGGCGCTATCCGAACTGCCAGTGGATCGTCGCCAATGCCGACAGTTTTATTCCTTACCAAGACGGGTGCTTCTCGATCCTGTTATCGATCACGGCGCGCATGAATCCAGCCGAATTCCGGCGGGTCCTCCGCGAAGACGGGCGGCTCCTCGTAGCGATTCCCGCTCCCGCCGACCTGGTGGAATTGCGCGGCGCAGGCCGCGACCGCGTGGAACGAACCGTCCAGACGTTCGCGCCGGGTTTCCAGTTGCTGGAACATCGCCGCGAGAAAACGGAGGCCGATCTGGATCGGACCGCGATTGAAGACGTGCTGCATTCCATTTACCGGCCGGCCCAGCCCCGATCCGAGGTCCTACGAGTGACATTTAGCCTGGATTTTCTATTATTTCGGCCGGCCTAAAGAATCCCCCTTAACCTGATCGGGTTTATGTAGTATGCTGGGGTCTGATGCCGTTTCTGGTCGGGTTTGTCATCGCACTGGCAGTCGGGTTGACGGGAGTCGGGGCCGGTTCCATCACTGCGCCCATACTGATTCTCTTTTTTGGAATCACTCCCGCGCAAAGCGTCGGCACTTCCTTAATCTACGGCGCGATCATCAAGCTGGTCGTCGCGCCGATGTATCTGCTGCGCAAGCAAGTGAACCGGCGAATCATGACACTTCTCTGCGCGGGCGGTTTGCCCGGTGTGGTTTTGGGCGTATATCTGATCGGGGCGCTGAACGCACTGCACTACGAGCGCGTCTTATTTGTGCTGCTGGGGACGACCATCGCCGCCACCGCGCTCTACAGCTTCTACCGAACTCTGCAAAAGGGGAAGGCGTCGGCAGGGGTGGACCGGCATGGCTGGCTTCCTGCGATTGCTGCCGCAATCGGTACGGAAGTGGGATTCTCCTCGGCGGGCGCGGGCGCTCTCGGATCGCTGGCACTGCTCAATCTGACCTCGTTGAATCCGGCAGAAGTGGTCGGCACCGACATGCTTTTCGGCCTGGTCGTCTCCCTGGCGGGCGGCGGATTCAACTTGACGGCAGGGCATTATGACGCGACCCTGTTGTGGAAATTGACGGCCGGCGGAATTTTTGGAGTCCTGCTGGGCGCCAACCTCACCTCCGTGCTTCCGGCCCGCCCGTTGCGGGTAGGCCTGGCGGTGTGGCTGTCCTTGATCGGCGCGCAGCTGGCCTGGAAAGGTTTGTTCTAACTAACCGAGGACGCGCCGCAGAGTCCGGCTCAATCCGGGCAGCGACCACGGTTTGGGAATGATTTCGTCAAAACCATAGCGGCGAAACTCCGCCATGACCGGGGCATCGGAATAGCCGCTGGAGACGATCAGCTTCACCGTACTGTCGAGTTCGCGGAGACGAGCAGCGGCGGCAACGCCTCCCATCCCGCCGGGAATCGTGAGGTCGAGCAGTACGGCATGAAACGGCCGGTCCGCCTTCTTCGCTTCCTCAAACAATGCCAGCGCCTCGGCTCCGTCCCGGGCGCAAGTGACTTCGTATCCCAACCGCTCGAGCATCTGAGCCAATAATTGGCGGAGCGTGTCGTTGTCATCCATGGCCAGAATCCGGCCCGAACCCGTGCAGACGGTTTCGTCCGGCTCCTTCTGCTCCATCACTACGCCCGGCGCGGCGGGGAGATCCACCGTAAACTCAGTCTTGATTTTCGGGGCCGACTCCACCGTGATATAGCCGTCATGGCGCGAGATGATGGCGTAGGCTGTAGCCAGGCCGAGACCGCTGCCTGCCCTCTTAGTGGTGAAATACGGATCGAAGATTCTAGAAAGGATTTTGGGAGGGATACCAGGCCCGTCATCCTGGATAGAGATCCGAATGTAGTTCCCGGCTTTGCGAGTGCCGGAACTCCCGCCGAGGACGATGTTTTCCGCGCAAATCCCGACATGTCCACCCTCGGCGACGGCTTCGCGCGCATTGAGGAGGATGTTGTGCAGCGCCTGATGGATCTGTTCCGGGTCGGCGTCGGCCGGCCAAAGATCCTCGTCCACACGAAGAGTAAACTCGGCCGGCGAACCCGCTCTTACCAGATCGACCGCGGCTTTTAGAATGGCAGCGACGGACACCACTCGCCGCACTGGCGCCCCGCCTTTGGCAAACGCCAGCAACTGGTTGGAGAGCGACGCCGCCCGCTGGCACGCGTCGCTGGCCTGCTCGAGAATCCCGTGGGCCGAATTGCTGGCGGGAAGGTGGATTTTCGCGAGGGCGATGTTGCCTTGCACGACCGTCAGAAAGTTATTGAAGTCGTGCGCAATCCCGCCGGCCAGTTGCCCGAGCGATTCGAGCTGGCGCGCGCGCCACAATTCGTCTTCCACCTGCCGGCGATGATCGATTTCGGTGCGCAGAAGGTTGTTCGCCTGCTCCAGTTCGCGCGTTCGTTCGGCGACGCGCGCGGCCAGCTCATCGTGCGCCTTTAAGAGCGCCTTCTTGGCTTCGGTCAGCTCGTGTTCGGCGCGCACGCGGCGGGTGACGTCCAAGGCGTGGCCGAGCACGAGAGGCGGCAGGCCGGGGCGGTCGTACCGGGTGTTCCGGTAAAACCAGACTCGCTCGGTCCCGTCCTTCGCTAACAGGCGCATCAGGCCGCTCACGATCCGATGGGCCTCAATGCGGCGGAGGTAATCGTCGAACAGGTGACGGACGGACGGCGCCAGAAACTCCCGGAGGTTCCGCCCCACTCCTTCTTCCGAGCCATAGCCGAGCGAATGCCCGACGGCCGGATTGATCGACAACAAAGTACCCATCATGTCGTGGACGCACAAAAGACCTAAGCTGTTTTCCACCTGCAGGCGGTAGAGGTCGACGTGCTGCTGCGCGAGATGCATGGGCGCCGCTTCCCGGTGAGGGCGGACGGACGATTGTGGCTTTATGTAAGTGACGTCTTTCTTCTTACCACAGCCGCGGCGCGGCTACATTCAGGGGAATACCTTTTCTCAGGAGGGTGCGGGGGACCTACTTCATCGTGAAGTAATTCGGCTGGGGGGGTGCGGCGGGCGCGGCCTCGGGCGAGAGTGGAGGAGGCACGGCTCTTGCGGCTTGCGCCGCTCGGAAGATGGTTCGCGTCAAGCGTTCGGCTTTGCGGACGCTGATCAGCTCAAATCCCAAGTAAAGACCCAGAACGATCGCGAAGAAACAATAGCAGAAACAGAGAAAGAAGAGCATAGGTTAGACCGCTCTCAGAATGCCCGAAAACGGCCCCTCCGCCAAGCCCGCAATGGTTACAGGACAAAGCGCGCCGGCGAGAAACTCCACGCGTCTGCCTAATGTTAGCGAATGGAGTTACCGAAGGTCGTACCGGCCGAGGCCAGGTGTTACCGCGCCAGGGTCACGGCCAGCAGCAGTCCGCGCTGCGTACCCAGCCAGGAGTCCTTCGTGTTGAAAGTCTCATTGAGCGAGTGGGCGCCTGATCCGGCTCCGCCGCTGCCGATCGTGACGGCCGGAATCCCGAGGCTCATCGGCACATTGGAATCGGTGGAGCCTTCGCGCAACGCGCCCGGGGCGCCGAAGAGTTTGGTAACGGCGATCGCGGCCAGGACGATAGGCGAATCCGCAGGGGTGATGCCGGCCGGGCGGTAGCCGACGAGGGCATTGTCCACGGAGACGGGACTGCGCCCGTTCCAGCGCTGGTTCTCTTCCTCCACGGCCTGCTGGACCGCCGCTCTGTATTTGCCATGGACCGTTTCGAGAGAGTCTTTATCGGAAGAGCGCATGTCCACTTCCATCCAACACTCGAACGGAATGGCGTTGACGGAGGTGCCGCCGCCGACGCGGCCCACATTGAATGTGGTTTTGGGATTGGAAGGGACTTCGAAGCTGTCGATCTTAGAGATGGCGCGGCCCATCGCCTGAATCGGATTGGCCATGCCGAAGGCCCCGAAGCTGTGGCCGCCCGGACCTTTGAACGTGGCGCGATACCGGTAGCTGCCGACGCCGACGTTGGTGATGCCGAGCCCGGTGCCGTCGACGGAAACAAACTTGTCAATCTGGCCTTTGAGCGCTTCATTGAAGAGATTCTTGGTGCCGCGCAGATCGCCCAGGCCTTCCTCTCCGGTATCGGCAACAAACGTGATGGTTCCCGGCGTTTGCACCTTGGCATCGTTCAACGCCTGAATGACGCCGAGCATCATCGCCAGCCCGCGGCAATCGTCGCCGATGCCCGGCCCTTTGAGCACGTCTCCCTCGCGCGTGACTTTCACATTTGTTTCGGGCGGGAAGACTGTGTCGAGGTGGGCTTGGAACAGGAGGTTCGGATGTACCGCCGCGCCGGGACGAACGGCGATCACGTTCCCCGCCTTGTCGATCCGCACATTCTGCAGGCCCATCTGCCGGAACAGGCGTTCCAGTTCCCGGGCGCGCGCGTCTTCGTGGAACGGCGGCGCGGGGATCTCGCAAATGCGGATCTGCTCGTCGAGGAAATGAGGCTCGTTGCGCCTGGCGGCTTCGAGCGCCGCCTTCACGGCCGGGTCCTGGACGAGGCGCGCAGGCTCCTGCGCGGAGTTGATCCCGGCCAAAAGCGTGACGAACGCGAGGGCACAAACAAGACGAAAGATGTACATCCTGAGGCTATGATAGCGGAACGCGGTTTGCGCAAAGTCGAGATCGCAACGCCACCCCAGCCTCGAAAGTGAACTATTTCCCGAGATACGCCGCAAAGAGTTTGTCGAATCGATCGAGCTGGTCCAACAGTTCGTTCACCCTGGCCTGCGTGTCGCGCACCTGATTCCCGGCCTCGATCTGCTCCATCTGACACTCTTGTTCCTGGCCGGTCAGCGCTTCCAATTCGGATTTCAGTTGCACGAGAGAAGTTGCCGCGGCCTTCCGGGCATCCGGGTTCGCAGCGTCGAGCTCGCGTGCCTCCGCCTCCTGGATTCTCGCCGTAATCGACTTTTGCTGGTGTTGTGTATGCGCGCACTGGTAGCGAGCCTGTTCCAGCCGTTGCTTCCCCTGGTCGAGTTGCACCGATTCGGTCTGCAGCCGATACATGGCGATCTGCACTCGCTGGATCATGGCCGCGGTGGCTTGCAAGTCCTGCCGCAACTGGCGGACCTCGCCGAGCAGGGCCTTGGCGACCACGACATCCGATGTGTCGCTTTGAGCGAAAGCAGCAGGCATGGTGAGAAGCAGCGTCAGACCCCAGATTGGCTTACGTGGCATCGCACGTCCTCCGCGAGAGTAGACGCCGTGGGGGTGGACGTTGTTCCCGGCTTGAACGAGGCCTTAACTCCTTCGGCTCTCAGAAGTTTTGGGTCTTTCAGGGTGGCATTGCATCTGAGGTCTTGGGGAGCCGTGAAAAGGCTCGTTGATTTCATCTCCTGGAGCGCCGGACTTCCGCAATTGTGAAATGGGTCCAGATTCTCGACAAGTATCGATACCGGCCGGCAGTGAGCAGCGACGATTCCTCGATCTCGCCCGGCGTGTGTCGGAAACCATCGGCAGCGAATTCTTTTCCGTCCTGGTGGACCAACTGCGCGGGGTGCTGAGCGCGGAATGCGTGTATATCGGCGAATTCGTATTTCGTGGAACCGAGCATGTTCGGCTGCTGGCGGCCAGCGCGGTAGGCGCGCACGCCGCAGCGTCCGAATTCCCGCTGGCAGGCAGTCCCGATGCGGAAGTGGCAGCAGGCGATTCATCCTTGTATGGGAGGGGGGTGCAAGAGGCATTCCCCGAGGACCGGCGGTTACGGGAACAAGAGGCGGAGGCGTTTGTAGGTATCCCTTTGCATAGCCCGGAAGGGCAGGTGAGCGGGCTGATCGCAGCAATCTACCGCCAGCCTCTTGGCCTCGAGATCCAATTCGTACAGTCGATGCTGACTATGTTCGCGCCAAGGGTGTCGGCGGAGCTCAACCGGAAACGGGCGGCGGATATACTGCGCGAAAGCGAAGAACGGTATCGCGTCTTTGTGGAATCGAGCCCCGATGCGTGCTGCCGTATCGAGTTTGACGAACCCGTCGACATCGGACTACCCGAGGAAGACCAATTTACAAGGATTCTGAGATACGGCCGCGTGGTGGAGTGCAACCAAGCGTTCGTGGAGAGGCTGGGGCTGGAACGAGATGCTCTGATCGGCGCAAAAGTCTCGACGGTTGTCCCGGATATCCAAGCGGTGCACAGTTCGGTGTTGTCGATGATTCGTTCGGGGTATCGTCACATCACGGTGGAGGTTGCGCCGGTTGATCGAAAGGGAAATCGCCAACATTTCTTGAACAGCTATTGGGGCATCGTAGAGCAGGGCAAGCTGCAACGAATCTGGAGCTCAAGCCGGGATGTCACAGAGGTAAGATCCCTCGAGGCCCAGTTTCGGCACCTGCAGAAACTGGAGTGTGTCGGACAGCTTGCCGGCGGCGTGGCTCATGATTTTAACAACGTCCTGAATGTCATACACGGATATAGCTCGCAATTGCTGGAGCTTACCGACAGTGAAGACCCGGCGTATACGGGGCTCCTCGAAATCCAGAAAGCGGTTGAAACGGGAGCGGCTCTGACGGGCCGGCTGCTAACCTTCAGCCGCAAACAGAATGTTCAGCTGAAACTGTTAGACCTGAACCGTATCGTGGCAGACCACGAGCGGATGCTGCAGCGGCTACTCGGCGAAAAAATCGAGCTGGTCACAGAGTTGAACCCTTCGATCGGGTTGGTGCGGACTGATGCCGCTTACATGCATCAGGTGCTTCTCAACCTGGCCCTGAACGCGCGGGACGCGATGCCGAACGGAGGGGAACTGATCATCTCCGTGTCCAACGTGGAAATCGGTGAGAGCCGGCCCCAGCGACAAGCAGCCGTCTCGCCGGGTTCCTACGTACGACTGAGCGTAACCGACGATGGAATGGGTATGAGCGCCGAGGTGCAGGAACACCTGTTCGAGCCGTTTTTCACCACCAAGGAACCGAATCAAGGAACCGGGCTCGGGCTTTCCACCGTCTACGGAATCGTCCGCCAGTGCGGCGGCTACATCACTGTGGAAACACAGCCCAATGAGGGCGCGACATTTGAAATCTTCCTTCCCAGGGAGTCTCCGCCGCCGACCGGCGAGCCCACCAAACCCGAGACGCATCACGGGTCCCCTAATGACGGGTAAACCGACGACGGAACTTAAAGCGACTGCAGGTCAAACCGGGTCACAGAATCCAGGATCGTCTGAACAGCGAATTCGTCGCCCATGCCGGAGTTCACCATGAGATGGAAAAAGTGTCGAGCGGGCCACTCAATGTCGAAGTACCGCTTGATATAGGCCGCCCGATCGCGGTCAACAGTCTCGGCGAGTTCGGTGGCCTCTTTCTCGCTCCGGCCGTCTTTTCGTAACCTCCGCACCTTCTCCTCAAAGGGAGCATAGACGAAAACATGAAACACGTCCGCACGATCGCGCAGAAAGTAGGCCGAGCCGCGGCCCACAATGACGGAGTTGCCGGCCTTCGCCGCCATCGTCACCACTTGATCGGCGACTTGCCGGATGCAGTCTGCGTCCACCATCCTCAGGCGCGGGGCGTTGAGTGTGCCTTCAAAGCTGCCTCGCAGGAATGCCTTGAACAGACGATAGTACAGCGGGTCTTTCCGCTCCGCGCGCTCTTCAACGGCCCGGCTATCGCAATCCATGCGGCGGGCGATTTCGTCGGTCAGCGTCTGATCCCACAATTGCCAGTCAAGGCGCTCCGCCAGGTGTCTGGCGATATCGGAGCCGCCGCTTCCAAATTCGCGCTCAATGGTAATCACTCTGATCATGCCGGCTACCCAACCGCGACCTCTCCTCCCGCGCGCGGGTCGTTCTTCCGCATGACGAAGGCGAGCAAGAACATGATCGCGGCGCCAATCGCGAGCACCTTAAACGCGTCAAGATAGGAGAGCAGCAGCGACTGGCGTTGCAGCGATTCGTAGATCATCCCGTAGGCCTGATGCTGCGCATCGGCGGCGCTGGTCCCCGAGTGGATGAGCCGTTCACTGAGCGCCTTGGTCGAGTTCCTGAATACTGGATCGTAGTTCGTGGTGTAGGAAGCGAGCATCGCCTGGTGGAATTGGGAGCGGCGCGCGAGCAGCGTGGTTACCATGGACGTGCCTACGCTGCTGCCGATATTGCGCATGAAATTCAGCAGCCCCGCGGCATCATTGCTCTTCTCCGCCGGAATACCCACGTAACTGGCCAGAGTGATCGGAACGAACAGAAACGGCAGAGGAGCGGCCTGGCCCACGCGCAGCCACATTGCCACTCTGAAGCTGATATCCAGGTCGATGCGTTTGGTGGAATAGAGCATCGCGATTGCCATCGAAATCCAACCAAACGCGATCAGGTATTTGGCGGGAACCCTGGTGGTGAGCTGGCCTACGATCGGCATGGCCACCAGCAGTACGATTCCGCTGGCCGAAAGCACCAGCCCGGCTAACTCAGCCGTATATCCCAACAACGTCTGCAGAAACTGAGGAATTAGAACCAGGCTGCTGAAATACACTACTCCGAGTGTGAACATCATCAGGTTCGCCATCGCGAAATTAGAGTTCTTGAACAGCCGAAGATCCATAATCGGAGTCCGGTGGCGCCACTCCCAAACAACCAGCGAAACGAGACAAATGGCCGAGACCACGGAAAGCGTGAGGATCAAGTGCGAACCGAACCAGTCGTCCTCCTGACCCTTGTCCAGCAACACCTGGAGAGCGCCGATACCGAGAGCTAGAAAGGCAAGCCCGATATAATCCATGCGGACCCCGGCCCCCCTTCTGAGCCGCAGGTACGGGGGGTCCTCCACAAAACGGGACACCAGAAGGACAGCCAAAAACCCAACCGGGAGATTGATGTAAAAGATCCAGCGCCAGGAGTAGTTATAGGTAATCCAGCCGCCAAGGGTTGGACCGATCGTCGGCGCGATGACGGCGGTTATTCCGTAAACCGAGAATGCCAGACCGCGTTTCTCGGGCGGAAAGGTGTCGGCGAGAATCGCCTGGGCCATCGGCTGGAGTCCCCCGCCGCCCGCTCCCTGAAGGGCTCGAAACAGGATCAGCACTCCCAGACTCAGGGAAGAGCCGCATAACACGGAACTCAACGTGAAGAGAACGATACAGAGAGTGAAGAAACGTTTTCGGCCGAACCGCACCGCCAACCATCCGCTGATCGGGAGAACCACGGCGTTCGCGGCCAGGTACGAGGTGAGCACCCAGGTACTTTCGTCGTTGCTAGCCGCGAGCCCCCCTGCGATATACGGCAAGGCAACATTGGCGATGCTCGTGTCGAGGACTTCCATGAAAGCGGCCATCGCGACGACCACAGCGATGAGCCAAGGGTTGAACTTCGGTATCCACCGTTCGGGGGCAGGCGGGGGGAGCGGGGCGCGGTGTCCGTCATCCATATACAGCCTCTGGGACGGCTATTCGAGGTAGACCTTGGGATCGACCGACATGCCTGGCCGCAGGTGGAGATCCTGGTTCTCCCCAGGTTCAAGATCGATTCGGACGGGAACGCGCTGGACCACCTTGACGTAATTTCCAGTTGCATTTTCAGGCGGGAGCAGGCTGAATCGGGAACCGGTAGCGCCGCCGATTCCCGTGATCCGGCCTCGATAGGTCCGAGTATACGCGTCCACACTGAATTTCACGCGCTGGCCCGGCTGCATTCTGCGGAGCTGTGTCTCTTTGAAATTGGCGATTACCCAAACGTCCTGGAGTTGAACCAAAGCCATGAGTTGCTGTCCGGCCGACACGTTCTGCCCGACCTCGACGGTTTTCTTGCCGATGATTCCGTCGACCGGCGCGAAGATTGTCGTATAGCTCAGGTTGAGCTTCGCCTGAGTGAGGGTGGCGCCCTGCTGCGCCACTTTGGCTTTCGACGACTCGGCCAGAGACTGGCTGACAGCGACCTGCTCCGGCGCAGTGAGGGCCGATTGGACCGCAGCCTCGGCCTGTTTGATCTTTGCCTGGGCCTGCTGGACGGCAGCACCGGCGGCGGCCACATTCTGCTGGGCGTCGCCCACCGATGCGATCCGAGCGGCCAAGGTGGCCTTGTTCGCGGCAGCCGTCTGTACCGCCGTGTCGTACTGCTGCCGCGAGATCTCATTCTTGTCAACCAACAATTTGTAGCGTGCCGCGTCATCCGCGGCTCTTTTGTAATTCGCCTCCGCCTCGTCGACTTGCGCCTCCGCGGACTTCAGGCGGGCCCCGGCCGCATCGAGTTGGCGTTGCGCGGCAATCAGCGCGGCCTGGTTGTCTGCAAGCCCGGATTGCGCCGATTGGAGCGTGCTCGTGGTAGTCATCGACGTGATGGGTACGTTGGTACGCGAACTCTTCAGTGCGGCTTCGGCATCGGCGACGTCCGCCTGGGCCCTTGCGACGGCGACCTCGTAGTCCCGGGGGTCAATGACGACCAGCGGCTCGCCGGCTCTGACGACCTGTTGGTCCTCGGCCAGGACCTGGCTCACGTAGCCGCTGATACGTGCGCTGATCGCATGGATATGCCCATCAATTTGCGCATCATCGGTCGATTCATAGCTCTCCAGGTATTTCCACAGAAAATAACCGCCCACCGCTAATAGGAGGAGGATGAGGGCCAGAAGAACGGCCCGGCGGCGCTTCGGTTTCCGGACGGCGCGCTTGGGCGGGCCTTCCGGATTCCCTTTCTCATGAGCGGCGCCTTCTTTCGCCGGTGATGAGGGCAATGTAGTGGTTTCCGCCACGGCTATTTTCCTTTGAAGTATTCCTTGAACCCAACTTCCGCCGCTCCGGTGGCACGGACCAAGCTCGCTTTCGCGAAATTGAAGTTGTACAAACTCCCAATGTATTGTTCGTGTGCGGTCGCAACCTGCTCCTGAGCCTGGACGACTTCGACGGTGTCGGTGACTCCGGCGGCGTAGCGATCGCGGGACTGTGTCAAGGTCTGTTCGGCGAGATCGATATTGCTGCGGGCGACTCTGACCTGGTCGGCCGAGGATTGCAAATTGAGCAGCGCCGCGCGAACGTCAGTGTCAATCTGTGCGCGCAGGCTGTCGAGTCTTTCGCGGCTTTGCTGCAGCCGGGCCTCGGCCTGCAACACATCGCCGCGAACGCTTCCTCCCGTGAAAATCGGGATGTTGAGGGTGCCTCGCAAGTCATATACAGAAGTCGCCCGGGTGGGACGGGCGCCGGCGGCGCCGAAATCCGCGTCTAGGGAGAGCGACGGCAAATAACCCGCTTTCGCGGCATTCCGCGTCAATTCGGCGGCGCGTACCTCCCGGATGGCGGACTGGTAGTCGGACCGGGAATCGTAGGCGTGCTTCAGAGCTTCCTCGAGACTGATTTCTTCGAACGGCCGGTAAGGCGATTTGTCGGCGAGATCAAATTGCTGTCCAGGCGGCAGCCCGATGACGCGGGCGATCGTCAGTTTCTGGATTGCGAAATTGTTTTTCGCCTGGATCAGCTGCTGTTGACGCGTCTGTAGTTCGACGTTGGCGCGCAGAGCCTCGATGGCCGCAGAGGTTCCGGCCTTAACTTGATCGGACGCCTGCTCGTACAGCGCTTGAGCCGTTTGCACCTGGGCTTCCGCGGTAGCAATGCGGGCCTCATCGGCGACGGCCTGCAGGTAGGTGTAACATACCGCCAAAATCACCAGATCGCGGGCATCCTTGTAGGTGAATTCCGCGGACTTCAGGCTTTGCGAAGCAGCTCGCGCTGCGTTGACAGACTTCCAATCGAACAGCGTTTGCGCCACGCCCAGGCGCGCATCGAAATAGGAGAACGGCCCCAGAGCCGCGGGAAGACTGAAGGCTGGAGAGGAAAAGGTAAAACCAAGTTCTTGAAGATTGATTTTGGAAACGTCAGCGTAGGGCGAGACGGTGGCATGCGGTAGTAGTGCGCTCAATTGCTGCAATCGTTGCCCGCGCGCCGAGCGAATCTCCGCACCGGAAAGCAATAGGCCCAGGTTCTGACGCAGACCGCGGTCAACCGCATTTTGCAAAGAGATCGGGATCACGCCTGGAATCAGCTGCGTCGGCACGCTGCTCCCGAAAGGGCTGGAACCTTGCGTCTCAGGGATGACCTCGCCAGGCGTACTCGGGGGCGCACCGCCGGGCGCAATGGTTGTGTATTGAGCAAACAAAAGCGCCGTGAGGGTGGTAACGCTTGCGAAGAAGAGCAGAAGCCGCCGCACTCCGCGGTGAAGCAGGAATTTCAACGCGCGCCGTGCTCTCATAAATCCAAGTGATCGCGGTTGAAGCCAGTCGTCACTGCGCGGAGCGAAACGTTTCTGTTGCCGAACGAACGCCACTTCTTCAAGACTCGCCTTCCGTGGAGGCGATCTAATTTTTGTGGTTCCGCAGGGGCGCTGGTGCAATTTCCCCGGGATTCGACTTTGGCGTACGATCCGTTACACAGAGCAGAAGAGAAAACGAAACGTAGTGCGGCGCCTGGCCAAAGCGGCTATATCCGGCTCTACTCCGCCTCGTCGGTTTGCCCGACTTTGAGCACCGCGAGGAACGCCTCCTGCGGGATCTCGACGCGGCCGACGCGCTTCATGCGCTTCTTGCCTTCCTTCTGCTTCTCCAGCAGCTTGCGCTTGCGCGAGATGTCGCCGCCGTAGCATTTGGCCAGCACGTTCTTGCGCAGCGCGCTGATGGTTTCGCGCGCGACGATCTTATTGCCGATGGCGGCTTGCAAGGCCACTTCGAACATCTGGCGCGGAATCAGCTTGCGGAGGCGCGCGATCAGCTCTTTGCCGCGCTCGTAGGCGAATTCCTTGTGAACGATGATGGTGAGCGCGTCCACCGGGTCGCCGGCCACCAGCACATCCAGCTTCACCATCGGGGAGACGCGGTACCCGGCCAGATGATAGTCGAGCGACGCATAGCCGCGCGAGCAGGATTTCAGGCGGTCGTAGAAGTCGAGCACGATTTCGTTGAGCGGCAGTTCGTAGGTGAGCATGACGCGGCCGGCGCCGATGTATTCGAACTTCTTCTGCACGCCGCGCTTGTCTTCGAGCAGCTTCAGAATGCCGCCGAGATATTCCTCGCGGGAGATCACGGTAGCGTCGATGATCGGCTCTTCGATCTGCTTGATCGAGGACGGGTCTGGAAACTTGGTCGGGTTATCGACTTCGATCAGCGTACCATCGGTAGTGGTGATGCGGTAGCGGACGCCGGGCGCAGTGGTGATGAGATCGATGTCGAACTCGCGCTCCAGGCGCTCCTGCACGATTTCCAGGTGCAGCAGGCCCAGGAAGCCGCACCGGAAGCCGAAGCCGAGGGCCACTGAGTTCTCGGGCTCGAAGCTGAACGCGCTGTCGTTCAGCCGCAGCTTTTCCAAGGCGTCGCGCAGCAGGCCGTGCTCGTGGGATTCGACCGGGTACAAACCGGCGAACACCATCGGCTTGATCTCTTCGAAGCCCGGCAGGGCTTCGGCGGCGGGATTTTCGTGGTCGATGATGGTGTCGCCGATCTTCGCGTCGGAAACCGTCTTGATATTGGCGAACAGGAACCCGACTTCGCCGGCCGACAGTTCGTCGCATGCCGTCGCTTTGGGCGCCTGATAGCCGAGGCCTTCCACGTCAAACGCCTGCTGATTCGACCAGAGCCGGATCTTCTGCCCCTTGCGCAGCTTGCCTTCCATCACGCGCGTCAGAATGATGACGCCGCGGTAGGCGTCGAACCAGGAGTCGAAGATCAGCGCACGCAACGGCGCGTCGGGCGATCCTTTGGGCTGCGGCACCAAATGCACGATGGCTTCGAGGATCTCGTGAACGCCCGTGCCCTGCTTGGCGCTGGCCAGCACGGCATCTTTCGCGTCCAGCCCGATGGTGGTTTCGATCTGCTCGCGGATGCGCTCCGGCTCGGCCGAGGGCAGATCGATCTTGTTAATGACCGGAATGATTTCCAGGTTGTGATGCAGCGCGAGGTAGGTGTTGGCGAGCGTCTGCGCTTCCACACCCTGCGACGCGTCGATCACCAGCAGCGCTCCCTCGCACGCCTGCAGGCTGCGCGAAACTTCGTATGAAAAATCCACGTGGCCGGGAGTGTCGATCAGGTTGAGCTGGTAATCGCGGCCGTCGTCGGCATGGTAGTTGAGGCGCACGGCGTGGGCCTTGATCGTGATGCCGCGCTCGCGCTCGAGGTCCATGGTATCGAGGACCTGCTCCATCATTTCGCGCTGGGAAAGCGCGCCGGTCACCTCCAACAGGCGATCGGCCAGGGTCGACTTGCCATGGTCGATGTGCGCAATGATAGAGAAATTGCGGATAAATTGGGGGTCCATGCCTTGTTGGGGGCGCTCTAGCAAACGATTATCCCATAACGCGATTTATGCCATAAACGATTGAAAAAAATGGCCGGCGGCAAGATCGCCGGCACTACAGGCTGCTACACTGGCGGTGATGCCGCGGGTCATCGAAGGGCAGTTGAATGCGTCCGGACTGAAGGTTGCCGTGGTGGTCAGCCGCTTCAACAGCTTTATCACGGAACGGCTGCTGGCCGGGGCGTTGGATGCGCTGCACCGGCACGGCTGCGACGCGGAGGCCATTGACATAATTAAGGTTCCGGGCTCGTGGGAGGTGCCGCTCGCGGCCGGGGAACTGGCGCGCCAGCACCGCTACGACGCCGTTATCTGTCTCAGCGCGGTGATTCGGGGCGAGACCCCGCATTTCGATTATGTGGCAGGCGAGGCTGCCAAGGGAATTGCGCACGTGGCCGCGGAGACCGGGGTGCCGGTCGCATTCGGCGTGCTGACGACGAACACGCTCGAACAGGCGATCGACCGGGCCGGCGCCAAAGGCGGGAACAAAGGTTTCGATGCCGCGATGACGGCTATCGAGATGGCGAATCTTTTGCGACAACTCCGCCAGGGCCCCTAATGTCTTCCCGCCGCAGGTCCCGTCAACGAGCTCTCCAGATCTTGTTTCTGTGGGACGCGCGGCGGCAGCCAGTCGACGAGGCGATCAGCGCGTTTTACGACACTTTATTTGCCGAGGAGCATCCGGAACGGGACCCGTTTGTGAACCACCTGGTCCACGGAGCGGTGCAGCACTTGCCGGAGGTGGACGAGCGCATTCGGCGCCATGCGGAACACTGGCGGATGGAGCGCATGCCGGTGGTAGACCGCAATATCCTGCGGCTGGCGGTGTATGAAATGACCCACGAGGACACGCCCCCGGCGGTAGTGATCGACGAGGCGCTGGAGCTGGCCCGGAAGTTCGCTGGGGAAGAATCGGTTCAGTTTGTAAACGGGGTTTTGGACGCCATCCGGCGGGAATCGGCCGCGGCCCCCTGATTTTGGGGTGATTTTGGGCCTGATTTTCGAAGCGCTTAGAGCCGTCGCTGCGTCGAACGAACAGGTGGGGTATACTCACCTAAGGAAGGTTTGTCGAATGCCCCAAAAGAGGCGCTCGTTTTTGGTCTTTCCCCTCATCGTTTTAGTCTGCACGTTGCTGGGTGGATTTTATGGCCCGCGGATCCAGGTTGCGGCGGCGGCAACAGCGGCAGGCGACGATCTCCCTAAGGATGTTGAGAGTTTCACCAAGGCGTTTTCTCTGGTGGAACAGAACTTCGCGGAATCCGTCAGCGCCGACAAGGCGATTTACAAAGGCGCGATTCCGGGCATGCTGCGGACGCTCGACCCGCACTCGAATTTCTTCGACCCGAAGGAATACCAGGCGCTGCGCGACGACCAGCGGGGACACTATTACGGCGTGGGGATGACGGTCGGGCCGCGGAACGGCAAAACGATGGTCATGGCGCCCTTCCCCGGGTCGCCGGCGTACAAAGCGGGGATCCGTCCGGGCGACATCATCACGATGGTGAATGACAAGCCGACCGAAAACCTCAACACCACCGAAATCGCCGACCTGCTCAAAGGACCGCGCGGCACGCAGGTGAAGATTGTGATCACGCGCGAGGGTTCCGAGCAGCCGATCACGTTTACGGTGACGCGCGACGAGATCAAGCGCAACAGCGTCAGCGAGGCCTTCTGGGTGAGACCGGGGATCGCGTACGTGAAGGTCACCGCGTTCAACGAAACCACCAGCCACGAGTTGGAAGAGCAGTTCAAAAAGCTGGGCGAGAGCAATTTCAAGGGCCTGATTTTCGATCTGCGCGAGAATCCGGGCGGGCTGCTGAACGAAGGCGTCGCGGTGGCGGATCATTTCCTGGCCAAGGGCCAGACGATCGTTTCGCACCATGGGCGCGCGTCGGCGGAGAAGCCGTATGTGGCACGCAACGGGAACCGCGGCCGCGATTATCCAATCGTGGTGCTGGTCGACAAGTATTCGGCATCGGCGGCGGAGATCGTATCGGGCGCCCTGCAGGATCACGACCGGGCTTGGATTCTCGGCGAGACCACGTTTGGCAAAGGCCTCGTGCAGACGGTTTACCCGCTCTCCGAAAATACGGGACTGGCGCTGACCACGGCGCATTTCTATACGCCGAGCGGCCGCCTCATTCAGCGCGACTACAGCAATCAATCGTTCTACGACTATTACACGCATAAAGACGGCGTCACGCGGAACCTGTCCGATGTGAAGATGACGGACTCGGGGCGCACAGTCTATGGCGGCGGCGGCATTACGCCGGATGAGAAGTACGAGCCGCCCAAGCTGACTCCTTTCGAGATTCAACTCGCGCGCAAGAGCGCATACTTCAACTTCACACGCAGCTATTTCGGCAAGCACGATACGCATCTGGCAAAAGACTGGATGCCGGACGACGCGCTGATGGTCGAATTCCACGATTACCTGCTGCACTCACCGGACGGCTACTCGTTCACCGAAGGCGAATTCGCGCAGGAGCACGACTGGATCAAGCGGTATCTGGCGCGGGAGATGTACATCACGGCGTTCAACATCGACGAGAGCGACAAGGTATTTGCGAAGACCGATCCGGAAGTGGAACGGGCGGTGGACGCGATGCCGAAGGCGCGCGCGCTGGTGGACACGGCGCGCAAGGTTCTGGTGCAGCGGATGACTTCGCAGCAGCAAGCGTCTCTGGCCAACCGGTAACCGGCCCGCAAAGCGCAGGGTTTCGGCGTCAGCCTGGACTTTGAGGCCGACTGAGAACGTTTTCCACCATATGGAAAAGGGACTCCAGCCTGAAAGGCTTCCAGATAAAGCCGAAGTGACGGTAGTCGCCAACCAGCCGGGAAATCTCGGTTGGACTGAAGCCCGACATAAAGATGACTTTGGTATCGGGGTGTTGTTGAGATAGAATTCGGGCCAATTCGATTCCATTGGTGCCCGGCATCATAACGTCGATGAGGGCCACGTGAATGGCGGCGCCTTGGCTTCGACATAGCGCGTCCTCAGCGCCATGTGCGTTGAGGACGCGATAGCCGCGGAACTTCAAGGCGTGCTCGCACATGGTCACGACCGACGGATCGTCGTCGACTACGAGGATAGTCTCGCCTTGGTAGTCGCCAGCCTGCAGCGTCATGCAAGCCGCCAGACTTCGGTTGCCGAGCGCGATCCGGCCCCCTGATACACAAACCGCCGGAGCGTGGTGCTGCTCGGTCTGACGCGTCCACGCACGCATCGTGCTTTGCGGCCGGTCAGGTCCGGCGCCAGACGCGGTGAAGGGTTGCCCATGGTTATTCTCCAATGAGGATTCCAGTATCGCATCGAGCGAGTCGAAATCGGGGCATTGCCGAAATTCAAACGGTAGTGTCAGGAATCTCCCTACACCGACATGCCAACATTGGCGTTCCGGCGAGATCCGCTCCGCCGTTTTTCGAATTCGCGCAGCGCCAGCCATCAGATCAAGCTACCCGCTTGGGGGACTCCGGTTCAATACAATTGTCCAGGCACGGCCAGGGCCGAGGTGATTCTTGTTGCTCTTTCTGTTGGACTGCCGGCGCAAGGGGAAAACGACCGGTCTGTCCCCAGGTTTTTCGGTTTTTGTATAATGCCAGCCATGCGACGCAGAGATCTGTTGACTGCCGTAGCTGCCGCCGGCATCGCCGCGGCACAAGCTCCGGCCCCGGTCCGTCATAAAGGCCGCCTGAAACAATGCGCCATGCGGACCAACTTCGATCCCAAGATGGCGTTTGAGGACGTCTGCCGCGAGGCCGCCCGCCTCGGCTGCTGGGGCATGGATTTGATCGGCGTTAACGATTGGCCGACTCTCAAGAAGTATGGTCTGATCCCCACGATGGGTCCGACCGGCGGTGTGAGCTTCGAGCAAGGGCTGCTTCACCCCGAGATTCACGATCAGCTGGAAAAATCCGTGAACGCGGCGCTCGATCAATGCGCGGCCGGCGGCTGTCCCAACATGATCACCGTCGGCGGGCAGCGCAAGGGCATGTCGTACGAGGAGGGCGCCGACCACTGCGCCGCCTTCTTCAATCGCGTTAAGGCTCACGCCGAAGACAAGGGCGTCACCATCTGCCTCGAGATCATGAACAACAAGTTCACCGATCCGCTGCTCGGGCGCGTCGATCAGATCTGCAATCACGTCGACTGGGCGATTGACGTCATCAAGCGCGTGAACTCTCCGCGCGTGAAACTGCTGTTCGACATCTACCACGTGCAGATCATGGATGGCGACGTCTGCCACCGCATCAAGGACAATATCCAGTACATCGGCCACTTCCACACCGGAGGCGTGCCCGGCCGCCACGAACTGGACGACACGCAAGAACTGAATTACAAGTTCATCGCGAAGACGATCGCGGACCTGGGATTCACCGGATACATTGCGCACGAATATCGTCCGTCGCCCGGCCACGATCCGATCGAAGACCTGGCGCAGGCGCTCTCGATTCTGGAAGTGTAAACAAACTTACCCGAAACAGAGATCGGCATAACCGTTTTAGGGGTCCGGGCGTCCAAGAGGAATGCGCCTGGTCTTCGTTCTGCTCATAACGGTTTCGTGCTTTGGCCAATCATTCGACATCGGCGTGAAGGGTGGCGTACGCGCCACCGATGATCTCAGTTCCAACGGACTCTCGGCCACTTCGGAATCGAAGCGATTCGCAGTGGGCCCGATGGCAGAACTTGGACTTCCGCTCGGACTGGGGCTGGAAGTGAACGCGCTGTATCGCGCCGAGGGTTACCGGACGGCTTTCGGAAATTTCGCGGGCAGCTTCACCGCGCGCGAACGCGCCAACTCCTGGGAGTTTCCCATCCTGGTCAAGTACAAGCTGCCGGCGCCGGTCGTCAAGCCGTATGTCGAAGCCGGAATCGCGCCGCGCACTTTGTCGGGCTACGAAGATTTCAACTCCATCTCGATCAATCTGCAGACAGGCCAGCAGACTTTCTCTCGCGGGCGCATGAACACGAACTGGGATAACAGTGTGGGCGTGGTTGTTGGCGGGGGCATCCGGTTCGGCCTCGGCCGCATCGGCGTTGCGCCCGAGCTTCGGTACACGCGATGGACGAGCACCCCGATCAATGTCTCAGGCTCACAAGGTTACGGCTTCCAGTCCGCGCAGAATCAGATCGACATCCTCGTGGGTCTCACCTGGAAGGTTCGCTGAATCGCGCGGAACATGGCGTGCGAATGGATCCGGCACAGGCCTATATTTTCGGACTTGTCGGGAGATTTCGTGAGTCAACGGCCCCGGCGAACTCCTGTTTAACGGTCTGGCACCTGGGCTCCTCGGCGTGTGGCAAATCAACGCCCGAATCCCGCAAAACACCACTTCCGGTTTACAGGTACCACTGTCGCTGTACCACGCTGGCGGGTTGTCTCCTCCCCTCGATCGTATTAGCATCAATCGAACGGCTCGTCCGCCCGCGCGGATAATTGAGCTGCCAGGAGGTCAACCATGGCCGGCGGAGTGAAAATCCGCGTGAACGAGCGGGTCTGGACTGTGAACGCAGCGCCGGACACGCCGCTCCTCTATGTCCTTTCGGACGAACTGCAGTTGAACGGACCACGTTTCGGATGCGGCCTGGCGCAGTGCGGCTCGTGCTCGGTCCTCATCGATGGCGTGGAGACACGGTCGTGCGTCACTCCGCTTTCCGAGGTCGGGAGCCGGGCTGTCACTACTCTTGAAGGACTGCCGGCGTGGTACGCGCGCCAGCATAAATTGCCAAAGGCTCCCGCGCTGACGCCGGTGCAGCAGGCTTTCATCGACGAGCAGGCAATTCAGTGCGGCTACTGCTACAACGGCATGACCGTGAAAGCGTGCGAATTGTTGTCGAAGAATCCGCAGCCAAGTGAGGCTCAGATCCGTTCCGCCATGAACGGCCATCTCTGCCGGTGCGGCAGTTACCCGCGCATCGTGAAAGCCATTCAGCGGGCAGCGCAAGCGACTCCGCGCGAGTCCGGGCAAGAGGTGCGTCAATGAAACCTGCCACGTTTCCCCGGCGCGATCTTCTTAAAGCAGGCGGCGCCCTGTTGATCGGATTTGCCATTCGTGACACGGCTCCCGCGCAAACACCGGAAGGTGTCGCGCTAGTCACGGGGCCGGACCAGCCCGACCCCAACCGCCTGGATACATGGATCGCCATTCACGCCGACAACACCGCGACCATCTTCATTGGGTTCGTCGAACTCGGCCAAGGCTGCACCACCGCGCTGCTCCAACTGGCGGCCGAGGAACTGGACCTCGCCATGTCGCAGGTGAAGTCGGTGCGCCTGGAGTCTCACACCATGCCCAACCAAGGCGGCACCGTCGCCAGCGCGTCGGTCGCCCGCGGAGGGCCGCGCATTCGTTCCGCCGCGGCCGAGGCGCGCCAGGCGCTAATCAAGATGGCGTCCCAAAAGCTGGATGTGCCGGTGGACCGGCTCACGGTTTCCCGCGGTGTGGTGTCGGTCGCGGCAGATCCGAGCAAATCCGTCACGTACGGCCAATTGATCGGCGGCAAGAGGTTCGACCTGCCGTACACCGGAACCGCACCGCACAAGCCGAACAGCGATTACCACTTGGTCGGCCAGCGTGTTCCGCGTCTCGATATTCCGGACAAGGCCGCCGGCAGGTACGTTCACATGCAGCATGTCCGTGTGCCCGGCATGCTCCACGGACGGGTCGTGCGTCCGCGCGGGCAGGGCGCATATGCGGATGGCGCCCGCGTTCTGAGCGTGGATGAGGGGTCCATTGCAGGCATCCCCGGCGCCCGCGTGATCCGGAAGCGCGATTTCATCGGCGTGGTCGCGCCCAGCCAGTGGGACGCCGTGCGCGCCGCGCGCCAATTGAAAGTCACGTGGGATCAACCCGCGGCGCTGCCGGGGACGGCGGGCCTCCACCAGCAGATGCGCGCCGGTAAGACCACCGACCGGACGGTGCTCGACAACGGCGACGTTGCCGCGGCATTCCGCGCGGCCGCGCACGTGGTCGCGCAAACCTATCGCGGACCCTATCAGGCGCACGTTCCCTTCGGGCCCAACTGCGCCCTGGCGGATGTGAAGGCGGATTCTGCCGTAGTTCTTTGTTCGACGCAGAACATCTATGACACGCGGCGGAAGGTCGCGCAGGTTCTCGGCCTGTCGATCGAGAAGATCGCCGTTCGCTACTACGAGGGTTCGGGCACCTACGGGCGCAGCTGCTACGACGATGCCGCACAGGCCGCCGCGGTCTTATCGCAGGCCGCCGGGCAGCCCGTGCGCGTCCAGTTTATGCGCTGGGATGAGCACGGCTGGGACAATTTCGGACCGGCGCAGCTGGCCGATATCCGCGTAGGCATCGATGCGGCGGGCAAAATCGTGGCCTACGAATACCACGGCTGGCAGCACAACTGGGGGACCGTCGAGACCTCCCAGCAGTTGGCCATGGGAACTCCCGCGGCCGAAAGCCCCGGGCCGGGGTCGCAGGAGGTCAGTAACTTCAACCTCGGCGCGATGTATGCCATTCCGAATATGCGCCTGGTGAATCATCGCGTCGACGGCGCGCGCTACCTGAAGGGATCGAATCTCCGTTCGCCGCTGGACGTCTCGTTCTCGTTTGCCCAGGAACAGACTATAGACGAACTGGCCCATCTGGCGGGTTTGGATCCGTTGGAGTTCCGCCGGCGCAACATCAAGGATGAACGCTGGCTTGGCGTGCTCAATGCCGTTGCGCAGGCTGCCGGCTGGACTCCGCGAACCGCCGCCGCCCGCTCAGATCGGAGCGGGGCCGCTCGAATACTCAGCGGCCGCGGCATCGCTCTCGGCACTCACACGTCGTCGTACGCTGCCGCGGTGGCCGATATTGAAGTCGACCGGGACACCGGCCAGATCGTCGCCCGGCACCTGTATGGCGCTCTCGACGCGGGACTGTGCGTGAACCCGGGATGCCTGGAAAACCAGATGAGCGGCATGCTGGTGCAGGCAGCCAGCCGGATGCTCAAGGAAGAGGTGACGTTCAGCAACACCAACGTCACCAGCCTCGATTGGAACAGTTATCCGATTTTGCGGTTCGAGGAATCTCCCGCAGTCACTACAGTGGTGGTGCAACATATGGACCAGCCGTTGAGCGGCGGAGGCGAGGAACTGATGGGACCGGCAGCCGCGGCGATCGCCAACGCTTTCTTCGACGCGACGGGAGCGCGTTTGCGCGAATACCCGCTGACTCCCGCCCGAGTGCTGCCGGCGCTGGCTTCTCCGGCAGCGTAAATCAAGGTTATACTCGGCGCTTGGTAACCGCCTTCTTCGTGCATCTGTCGTTCGATCCCGGCAGACTCCAATCCTCTACGGTTAGCGTATCCAGGAGTTCAATTACTCAATAATGTCACGGCAGGGTACCGTGGCGCCGCGGGCCCCCAGCTCCTGGGCACCGGTACGTTTGCCCTGGTGAATAGTTCCGGGACAAGCTCGCTCACATTGTTTTCCGGAACCGACATGTTTCCGCTAGCTCAGGTCGCCAGTCCTCAAGATATGGCCGTGGCAGTTCCGATATCCTGTACCCCATCACGCATCGCCTGCATGCCTCAACGGGCTACCTCCTGACCACCAGCAGCGACACAAACAGCCTGATTATCGTCACGCCGCCGCCGGGCATCGCGCCGGATTTCTATCTGGGGAATGCCGCCTCATACTGGACATACGTGCCCGCGAAACGTCGCAGAAGCTCCGCTCCTCTATGTAGGCCCGACACAAATCAACTTTCAGGTGCCGCCCGGGATCGCCCCGGGTACGCCCGTGGCGGTTTTAGAGAAGCGGGATGGCACGACGCTGATGGGCTGGCCTCAAATTGTCGCTTCGGCGCCGGGAATTTTCTCGCTCAGCGGCAAAGGATCGGGACCGGGCGCCGTGCTCAACGAAGACAATTCGGTAAATTCCCCGGACAATCCTGCGCCGCGCGGCAGTGTCATTCAGATTTTCGCGACCGGCGGCGATACCACGCCGCTGCTGCCGCCGGGCCAGGTTCTGTTTAACGGCCTGGCGCCAGGCTTGGCCGGCGTATGGCAAGTCAATGCTCGAATTCCCGAAGGCGTCACTCCGGGACCAGCCGTACTTGTGTTTTTGCAGATGGGCCCGTATCTGACCAATTCGGTGACAATCGCAGTTCAGTGATGCGAAGCTAGCGGAGGACTCGCGCCGCGACGCTGTTCGCGGCGTCAGCCACCGCCACGTCGCCCGTGGTCTTCCCCTTCCGCTCGACGAGTTCGACCAACCCGCTTCCGAGTTTTTTGCCCACCGTAATGCGGAACGGCACACCGATCAAGTCGGCATCTTTGAATTTGACGCCAGGACGCTCATCGCGGTCGTCGAGCAGGGCGTCCAGACCGAGCGTGAGACAGCTTTCGTAGATCTGGCGCGCGGCGGACATCTGCGCCTCGTCGGAGTTGTTGGCCGGGGTGACGACTACATCGAAGGGCGCGATAGCGGGCGGCAGCATCATCCCGTCCTTGTCGTGGTACAGTTCGATGGCCGCGCTCAGAATGCGCTCGATGCCGATGCCGTACGACCCCATGATCGGCGTCACTTCCTTGCCGTCGGCGTTGAGCACGCGCAGGCGCATCGAATCGGAATATTTGTAGCCGAGCTTGAAAATATGGCCGATCTCGATGGTCTTGTGCACCGCGAGGGTGGCGCCGCAGCGCACGCAGGAATCGCCGGGGGCCACCTGGCGCAGATCGTGCAGCTCGGCTTCGAAGTCCTCGCCCAGGGTTACGTGGCGCAGGTGGTAGTCGTTCTTGTTGGCGCCCGCGATCATGTTGCGCCGGCCTTCCAGCGCCTGGTCGGCCAGGATCTGCATGTTGGTTACGCCGATCGGACCGAGCGACCCGGCGTCGGCGCCGAACCAGACGCGGATCTCTTCCGGATGTGCCTGGCGGAATTCCATATCGCCGGCGACGGCTCCAAACTTGGTCTCGCTGAGCTGATGGTCGCCGCGGAGCATTACCAGCACCGGTTTGCCATCCGCCACCAGAACCAGGCTCTTCATCTGCGACGTTTCCGGGAGACGGGTGAACGCGGCGACTTCCGCAATGGTTTTTCGTTCGGGAGTGTGAAAAGGCTCGGGCTGCAGATCGCCGTCGGGATCGGCGGCCGCGGGGGCCGCCGGCTTGGACACGGCCTTTTCAAGGTTCGCCGAATAACCGCATCCGGCACACGTGACGACAAAATCTTCGCCCGCATCCGAGGCCACCATGAATTCATGCGATTGGCTGCCACCCATCGCGCCCGAGTGCGCTTCCACCGCCGTATACTTCAGCCCACACAAGTCGAAGATCCGGCAGTACGCCTTGTAGTGCTTGTCGTAAGCGGCGTCGAGCCCCGCCTGGTCCATGTCGAACGAGTACGAGTCCTTCATGAGGAACTGCCGGACGCGCAGCAGGCCCGATTTCGGCCGCGGCTCGTCGCGGAACTTGGTCTGGATCTGATACCAGATCTGCGGCAGTTGCTTGTAGCTGCGCAATTCGCCGCGCGCCACCGTCGTCATGACTTCCTCGTGCGTCATACCCAGGCACAGGTCGCGCTGGAATCGGTCTTTCAGCCGGAACATGTTGTCGCCCATGATGTCCCAGCGGCCTGACTCCTGCCACACTTCGGCCGGATGCAACGCCGGGAGAAACATCTCCTGGGCGCCGATGGCGTCCATTTGCTCCCGCACGATTCGCTGGATCTTGAGTAGCGACCGCTGCGCCAAATACAGGTAACTATAAATTCCCGCGGAGAGCTGGCGAATGTAGCCCGCGCGCAGCAGCAGCTGATGGCTGATCACCTCGGCCTCAGCGGGGTTCTCGCGCAGGGTGGGGATGAATAACTTGCTCCAGAGCATGGGTTTCTGTTGTTCGGGGAAATGCCAATTCTAGCATGCTAATATTGAGTTGCTTCGCTATGAGAATCGCGCTGGGAGCGGATCACGGTGGGTTCGAATTGAAAGAGAGACTGGGCGCGCGTCTTGCCGCTCTGGGCCACGAAATCGTGGACTTCGGCACGACGTCGACCGAGTCCTGCGACTATCCGGATTTCGCGCACGCGGTGGGAGAAGCCGTGGCGGAAAAGCGGGCCGAACGCGGTTTGCTGATCTGCACCACCGGCATCGGGATGGCTATGGCGGCCAACAAGATCGCCGGCGTTCGCGCCGCGCCCGCCCAATCGGAGGATGAGGTGCGGATGACGCGCGAGCATAACGACGCCAACGTATTGACCGTCGGCGCCAAGTATGTCGACGAGGGCCGCGCGATGGGGTTGATTCGGATTTTTCTCGAGACTCCATTTTCCGGCGGCGCGCGTCATGCCCGCCGGGTCGCCAAAATCGCCCAACTGGAGCACGTATGACCGAAGCCGAAAGAATGGCTCGGCCACTGGCCGCGGTTGACCCAGAAATCGACGAAGCCATCCGGCGCGAAATCGAACGCCAGCACTCGAACCTGGAACTGATTGCCAGCGAAAACTTCACTTCGCAGGCGGTGCTGGATGCCACCAGCAGCGTTTTCACCAACAAGTACGCGGAGGGCTATCCGGGCAAGCGGTATTACGGTGGCTGCGAGTTCGCCGACATCGTCGAAGACCTGGCGCGCGAACGGGCCAAGAAACTCTTCGGCGCCGAACACGCCAACGTGCAGCCGCACTCCGGTTCTCAGGCCAACGAGGCCGCCTATTTTTCGGTGTGCTCGCACGGGGACACCATCATGGGGCTGAACCTCGCCCATGGAGGGCACCTCACGCACGGGCATCCGCTCAATTTTTCCGGCAAGACCTTTCATGTGGTGCCGTACAATGTCCGCCGCGAGGATGAGCGCATCGATTTCGATGAAGTTGAGCGACTGGCTCGCGAACATCGGCCCAAGATGATCGTCGCGGGGGGGAGCGCCTATCCGCGCACCCTCGATTTCCCACGCTTCCGGCAAATTGCCGATTCGGTGGGCGCGGTGCTCCTGGTGGACATGGCTCACATCTCGGGGCTGGTGGCAGCCGGCCTGCATCCGAATCCGTGCGAGTACGCCGATATCGTGACCTCAACCACTCATAAAACGCTGCGCGGTCCGCGCTCCGGGCTGATTTTGTGCAAGCGGCAGTACGCCGCCGCCGTGGACAAGGTCGTGTTTCCCGGGACCCAGGGCGGCCCGCTCGTGCACGTGATCGCGGCCAAAGCCGTCTGTTTCCGGGAAGCGATGACGCCGGAGTTCGTCACTTATCAGAAACAGGTGCTGGCCAACGCACGGACTCTGGCAAGCACGCTGGCCGAGGCCGGCTACCGCGTGGTATCGGGAGGCACCGATACCCATTTGATGTTGATTGACGTGTTTTCCAAGGGGGTGCGCGGCCGGGACGCCGAAAAGGCGCTGGATCGGGCCGCGATTACGGTCAATAAGAATGCCATCCCCTTCGACGTGAACCCGCCGTTGAATCCCAGCGGCATTCGGCTAGGTTCCCCGGCCGTGACGACCAGGGGTTTCCGCGAGGTTGAGATGCGCGAGGTGGGCGCGCTGATCGCCGAGACCCTCGAAGATGTCTCCAGCGAGAGTGTGATCGCCGCGGTGCGCCAGAGAGTTGCCGCGCTCACCGCTCGTTTCCCGTTGTATCAATGGAAGCTTGACCCGGTGCGGGCGTAGGAGTTTCGCGCTCCGTCATACTCACGGAACCCGGCAGCGGGCACGCCGTAAGGGAGCGGCGGTGTTGCAATGCCATGAGCAGTCACATCGTCATCGACGCCCGGCGCAGCCAGGATTTCGGCATCGGCACTTACATTCGGAGCCTGATTCGCGCACTCGGCACCGTGGACCATCACAACCACTACACCCTGATCGTCGGCGCCGAAGAAACGCGCGTGGCGGCGAACCTGCCCGACAATTTCAAAACCGCCCTGTACGTACGCACCGATCTCGATCGATTCGACAATATTGCGTTTCCGATTTTCCTGCGCAACCTCAAGCCCGACCTCGTGCACATCCCCCTCAATCGCGTGCCTCTGGCCATGATCCGGCCGTACGTCGTGACCGTGCATGATATGTCCAGCCTCCTGTTCGAGGACCAGGGCTCGGATTTGTCGATGCGCTTTCGCCGTTACCGCTACCGGCGCGGCCTCATGCGCGCCAACGAAGTCATCGCCGTCTCGGAAACCACCAAGCGCGATATCCAGAGTCTCATCGGCATTCCGCCGGCTCACATCCATCGTGTGTATAACGGCCTCGATCCGGCTTTTTTCGCCCACGGAAACGGCTCCGATGAGCAGGAAAAACGTCGAATCCTCGAGCGCTACCAGATCCAGTATCCCTTCTTGCTCTATGCCGGCAACATCCGCCCTCACAAGAATGTTCCGCGCCTGGTCGAGGCTTTCGCCGTGGTTCGCGATCAGCTTTCGGCGCACCCCCTGTATAAGGACTTGCGGCTGATCATTATTGGAGACACCATTTCCCAATACCCCGCGGTGCGGCAGGCCGTAATGAAAAGCCGGGTCGAAAACGTCGTGCGGTTCCTCGGTTTCGTCCCTTTCGAAACGCTGCGCTACTTTTACGAAGCTGCCGCCGCGTTCGTGTTTGTCTCCCGTTACGAGGGCTTCGGACTGCCCCCGCTGGAAGCGATGGCCTGCGGAACTCCCGTCGTCGCGTCCAATGTCAGCTCACTCCCCGAGGTTCTGGGCGATGCGGCCGTGCAAGTCAATCCGACCAACGTCTTTGAGATCGCGCGCGGCATCACCGAAGTTCTGCTAGACGACAGCCTGCGCGCCGCTCTGGTGAAGTGCGGCCACGAGCAGGCATCGCGATTCAGCTGGGAGCGCGCCGCGCACGAAGTTCTAGCCATCTACCACGACGCCTGCGGCGACGTGGATTAAACCCACAAACCCGGGCGTCCGGCGGTTTTTCCAGATGCAACCGATTGGCTGCGTTGTGCATCTGATAAACTGAGACAGTCCTCTCTAAGGTCCGTAGCGGGCCAATCCAAATTGAGTTGCGGAGGTGGAGGCGGTTGGAATATGATCCCCGCGTCTGACTCGGATTGAGATTCTCGACTTAAATGGAACAATTTGAAGAACATATAAGCGATGATGGACGGGAGCTCGTGGATTCGGAATTTCACGAGCAGGTTGAGGCCGGTGCCCACTTCGAGGAGCACCATGAAGAGAATGCGTGGACCGATGACCCGGTCCGCGTGTATCTGCGAGAAATGGGCTCGGTTTCGTTGCTAAGCCGCCAGGGCGAGATCCATCTGGCGCAGCGCATGGAACGTGGCAAGTACCTGATTCGCAAGGCGCTTTCCCGGTCCCCCCTAGTCTGGAGGCGCGTCCTCGCGCTGCAAGATGACCTGCGACAGGGCGCCGTACAAATGGAGGATTTTTTCGATCTGGGCAGCCCCGACGAAGACGCCCGCGAAGAAGCCCGTCGCGAGGTCACGCGCCGGCTCAGCCGGTTCGCTCGCGCACATAAGAGTCTTCTGGAGATGGAAGCCGAAATCCCTGCGACGCCTGCGCGTTATGTCAACCTCCGGGCCCGGCTGATTGCGAAACTGCCGCGACTGCGGGTGAAATGCTCCCAGGAATTACGCGCCATTCGATTCAATTCCGATCAGTGGAAGCAATTTCTTGGCGATTTGGAACACGCTGCCGAGGAAATCAGCACACTCGAGCAGGCCTTGCGCAAGCCGCGGATGAATCCTGCAGAAACCCGGCAACTGAAGAAGCAGATTCTCGAATTGGAAAAGAGCGCCGGCGCGCGCGTCTCGCAGATGCGGCACTGGCTCAAAACCGCCCGTCGCGGCCAAGTCGAAGCCACGACCGCCAAATCCGCGCTGGTGGAAGCCAACCTGCGTCTGGTTGTCTCCGTCGCCAAAAAGTACGTCAATCGCGGCCTTCATTTACTCGATCTGATTCAGGAAGGCAACATCGGCTTGATGCGGGCAGCCGACAAGTTCAATTACCACCTGGGCTACAAGTTCTCGACTTACGCCACCTGGTGGATCCGGCAAGCGGTCACGCGCTCCATCGCGGATCAGTCGCGCACCATCCGGATTCCCGTCCACATGAACGAGACCTTGACCAAATACCTGCGTGCTTCGCGCGAACTGGAAAAGGAACTCGGCCATGCTCCGAAAAATGAGGAGATTGCACAGCGGTTGGGAACCAGCGCCGAGCGTATCCAGGAACTCCGTACAATATCGCGCGACCCGGTGTCACTCGATCTGCCGGTCGGCAAAGACGGAGAGTCGGTTCTCGGAGACCTGATTGAAGGCCAGTCGGCCGGGTCGTTCCTCAGCGCGTTGATGGACCGCGACCTCCGCGACGAAGCTGCCCTTGTGCTGCGAACCTTGTCTCCCAGCGAGGAGAAGGTCTTGCGAATGCGCTTTGGGATCGGCTATGAGCGCGAGCATACGCTTCAGGAAATCGCCGAGGTTTTCGGCCTCACGCGCGAGCGCATCCGCCAGATCGAATCCAAAGGCTTGCAGTTGTTGCGTGGCACCGACCGGGCGCGACGCCTGCTCCCCTTGCTGGCAGTGCAGTAACGCCCGTGGCGTTGCCACCGGCCATGCATCAGAACCCTCCCGGCCTCCACGGTTTACGGAGGATCGCGGGCTGGCAGTACCACTCTGGCGGGGTTGGTGGCGAGGCTGGTGATTGCCGGTACTAACCCGCCCACAATACCGCTATCTCCCTGAAGTCAGCCTTTCCCCCGACGCTTGGAAAAGCGTTTCCCGCTATTCTGATTGAGGCTGGCAGTTCATTGCAGCGCCGACAGTCAGGGCTCACTGATTCGGAGTCCGCTAGCTCCTGCCAGCCGCTTTCTTCAAGCGTGCGCGTCTCCCTCAAAAATACCGGCATCACGGTTTTTGCGCACGCGGTTCGCGGGAAAGCAGCGGCCATTCATCGCGATGTACACGCCGGGCGGTAGCGTCTGCACGAATGCCAAGGCGCTGCCAAGGTTGAATAGCCCGTCGGAACTGCCGAACTTGTAAGGCACCATCGCGCCGGTCAGAATCACGATTTTGCCTGGCAGCGCAGTAGCCAGCGTCCGCGCTGTGATCTCCATCGTGTCGGTGCCGTGCGTGATGACGATGCGCTGTTCGCGCGCCCGGCGGCACGCCTCCACGATGCGGGTCCGGTGCGCGTCGGACATTTCGAGGCTGTCGATCATCATCAGCGTTTGAATCGTCACTTCGAGCTTGGAACGCCCGAGCGCCAGCATTTCGGCAACGTGCGACTGCTTGAAGAAAAGCTCCCCGCGAATCTCGTTGTACTCTTTATCGAACGTTCCGCCCGTCACCAGAATCCGGATGCGGCGGGAGGCGGGCTTCCCTTTTGCCAGACTGGCCCGGTGCGGCACTAATACAGCCCTTTCACGATTCCGCCATCTACAGCAATCGAAACGCCCGTGATGTAGCTCGCGCGCTCCGATGCCAGAAACACAACGAGATTCGCCAGCTCGTCCGGCTGCCCCAGGCGCCGCAGCGGAATCTGGCCGGTCCAGCGCAACTCAATCTCGTCCCGCGCCACGCCTTCGCGCTGCGCCAGCGTATCGGCCAACCCCACCAGACGCGCCGTCGCTGTAAAGCCCGGGCACACGTTGTTCACCAGCACGTTGTACGGTCCATACTCGTTGGCGAGCGATTTGATCAAGCCGCTCACGCCGCTGCGCACCGCGTTCGACAGAACCAGGCCGTCGAGAGGCTGCTTCACCGAGACGGATGTAATCGCCAGGAACCGCCCCCACCGCTGCTGCTGCATCACAGGCAGCACTTCCCGGGCCAGGTACACCGTACTCATCAGGTTCAGGTTCGCGGCCGCCTGCCAGTCTGCCGGGGTTGTTTCCGCGAACGACTTCGAAGGCGGTCCACCGGCGTTGGCTATGCAGATATCGATGGTGCCGAACCGTTGCACGGTCTCGCCGACAAATGAGCGCACGGCCGCATGCTCGGTGACATCGAGCGCCCGCGCCAGCACCTCCGCCCCGGTTTCGCGGCGAATCTCATCGGCTGCGGCCGCGAGAGTCGCTGTCGTTCGCGCACAAAGCGCCAACCGCGCGCCTTCTCGCGCCAACCCCAACGCCACCGCTTTGCCGATCCCCTGGCTCGACGCGGCCACCAACGCCACGCGGTTCTTAAGACCGAGATCCATCCGTCTCGCCGCGCCGCAGATAGGCGTCGTCCTTCTTCAGCCAGTCATGCCGGATCGGGCTGAAGATGTCCAGATCCAGCGTGTCTTCCAGGGCTACCGCGCGATGCGGAACATTCGAAGGAATTCGCAGCACCTGCCCCTTTCCCACGACCACCTCCCTGCCCTCCAGCTCAAATTTCAGCGCGCCGTCGAGAATGTACGTGATCTGCTCACTCTCGTGAAAGTGCTCGGGCACGACCGCGCCCTTGGCCAGAAACACCTGCGCGACCATCGCCTTCTCGCCCGCAATGATTTTGCGCCCGATCTGTTCGCTCAATACTTCCATGTCCATCGCGTCCCACGTGTAATGTTCCATCGGTCACATTGTACTTGGACGCGCCCGGGGATTCCTGCTACAAACAAGTGAGTGCCGCTTGATCTTCCACATCCTGAAGAAAGACGAATGGCAGCGAGCCGTCCAACGCGGTTGTTATGAGCCGGCGAGCCTGAAGACGGAGGGCTTCGTGCACTGCTCGACCCGCGAACAAGCGCCGGACACTGCCCACCGCTACTACTACGGGCAGACGGACCTGGTGCTGCTGTCGATCGATGCGTCCCGCCTCACCGCCGAACTGCGCCTCGAACCTCCCGCCAATCCTCACGACGAACGCGCGCACGAATTATTCCCGCACGTTTATGGCCCGATCAACCTGGACGCGGTGCGGCACGCCGTCGATTTCGCGTGCGACTCCGCCGGCTCGTTCCCCTGGCCTCCCGCGATCAGTTGACCAGCGGCGCCACCGCAATGGAAGCGAGCCCGGCCAGGAAACAGGCGAACATCAGAATCAGCAGCACGCTGACCTTCACGCCGGCGCCTGCGAATTCCCGCCAAATGAAAACACCCCAGAGCGCCGAAACCAGGGTAGCGCCCTGGCCGAGGGAGTACGACACCGCGGGCCCGACCAGACCCGGCTTCGCGCCGACCATGAAATTGAACATCGCCCCCACGGACCAAATCACTCCGCCCAGCACTCCCCACACATGCCACTGCGCCGGCACTCGGAAGTACTCCGCTGCGGCAACCGGCTTCCCGCGAACCGGGTAGCGCATCAGGTAGCCGATCGCCGGTATCGTGCCGATCACGGAGCCCGCCGAGAACACGAAAAAGCCGGAATACGGGGTCAGGCCGCCTGCCCCCGCCAGAGACTTCGCAAAGAACGGATAGAAGAGCCCCATCAGCACACCGCAGGCGAGGCTGAGCGCGATTCCCAGCCGCGGTGTGCGCGCCGTCTGAACCGCCGCCGCGCGATAAGCTGACGCGTCCAGCACAATCGCGGCCGCCACCAGCGCCATTCCGCCGAACAGCAACATCGGATTTCCGGCGGGATTCACCAAATAGTTGCCGACGGTTCCGATGATGAGAGCGAGGCCAATGCCAACCGGAAACGCTACAGCCATTCCGGCCACCGCGATGGCCGCCACCAGCAGAATGTTGGCGATCGTGAAGAGGGCCCCGCTAAACAGCGCCAGCCCCACACTTCCGGCGGCGGCCTGCGAAAGGCTCTCCACAAACGGCAGCCCGTTCACGCGATCCCCGGTGCTGCCGAGGGTTACGCCAAACGCCACGCTACTGGCCACCATCCCGACGATGTAGTCCCAATAAAACAGTTCGAACCGGAACGACCGCGCCAGTTTCTGCGTATTGGCCCACGACCCCCAGCAAAACATGCAGGCGATCAACATCAGCAAAGCCGGCAGATAGCTTGCGGGCAGGTACATGGATTTCTCGCGACTCTCCGTCAGATAAATCCCGAGGATTCAGACAATTCTACCCCGCCGGATCCACAAGAAATGCTGTCGAAAAAGTAACCACAGGCGCTCCGCCTGCGCCTATCAGTCAACGCCGAAGGGGTACTTGGAAGGTGTACTCTTACGGGCCGTTCGATACTCGGCAAGTGGTAAGGACCAAAGGGGTTATGATAAACTGGCGCAGATAGCTCCAGTGGCCGGAGGTGGCCTAGCGGATGAGGCTTCTCATTTTCAGTGGAATCGTGCTGGCATCGGTTTGTGCGGTTTTGGGCCAGAACACCCGCACCACGCCGGCTTCCGACCCGGGCGCCCAACGGGCCGTCCTCGACAAGTATTGCGTTGTCTGTCACAACGCCAAGCTGAAGACAGCCAACCTGATGCTGGATCAACTCGATCTGACGCACCTCGACGCGCACGCCGAGATCGGGGAAAAGGTGGTTCGCAAACTGCGCGCCGGCCTGATGCCGCCCACCGGAATGCCGCGTCCCGATCGCGCCGTGCTGGATGCGGCAGTCACCGGCATGGAAACTGAGCTCGACCGCGGCGCCGGTACCTATCTACCGGCCCCTGGCATCCACCGCCTTAACCGCACCGAGTACACCAACGCGGTTCGCGATGTGCTCGGCCTCAAGGTGGACGCGACGAAGTTCCTGCCGGCCGACGACTCCACGCGCGGCTTCGATAACATCGCTGGCGCCCTGACCATGTCGCCAGCCTTAATGGAAGCGTATCTGTCGGCCGCCGGCAAGATCAGCCGCCTCGCTCTCGGCGACATCTCCTCGCCGACGCAAGCCGTCTTCGAAGTTCCCGCCGACACGGCGCAGAATTACCACATCGAAGGCCTGCCCTTCGGAACCCGCGGCGGCATCCTGATCAAATACCAGTTCCCGGTCGACGGCGAATACACCTTCAAGGTCAAAGGCGTGACCGGCTACTTCCAGGCCGTGCTGGGCGGCGTGAAGGGAGAACAGCTGGAAGTCACCGTCGACGGCGAGCGCGTCCGCCTCTTCGATTGGGACAAGGAAATCGCCAACACCACCGGCAACGGCAAATCCACGCAGCGTATCGCCGTCAAGGCCGGTCTACACAGGGTCGGCGTGACGTTCCTCGCCACCAATGACGTGCCGGGCAGCGAGTTGAACCGCCCCTTCCAGCGCACCATGAACACGCCGGGCTCGATCCCGGGCTTCCTGTTTTATCCGCATGTGGGTCAAGTCTGGGTGGAAGGCCCGTACAACCCCGCCGGCGCCCGCGACACAGCCAGCCGGCGCAAAGTTTTCGTCTGCCGTCCGGAAACGCCAAAAGACGAAGCACCGTGCGCCCGCACCATCGCGGCCAACCTGGTGAAGCACGCATTCCGCCGCCCCAGCACCACGGCGGACGTAACCGCGCTGATGGATTTCTATCAGTCCGGCCGCGCCGACGGCGGCACCTTCGATGACGGCATCGAAACCGTCGTGCAGCGCGTGCTGGCCGATCCTGAATTCGTCTATCGCCTCGAGCCGGAACCCGCCGGCCTGCGTCCCGGCAAGACTTACCGGGTGAGCGATCTGGCTTTGGCCTCGCGCCTCTCGTTCTTCTTGTGGAGCAGCGTTCCCGATGACGAGTTGCTCGATGTCGCCGCGCAAGGCAAGCTCCGCGAACCCGCCGTTCTCGAAAAACAAGTCCGCCGCATGCTGGCCGATCCCAAATCCGAAGCCCTGATCACTAACTTCACCGGCCAGTGGTTGAGCGTCCGCTCGTTGCAGACCAGCGAGCCAGTCGTCAACCTCTTTCCTGATTTTGACGACAACCTGCGGGCCGCGTTCCAGCGCGAGATCGAACTGTTCTTCGACAGCATTGTGCATGAGGACCACAGCGTGCTCGATCTGCTGAACGCCGACTACACCTTCGTCAACGAGCGGCTTGCCAAGCACTACGGAATTCCCAATATCTATGGCCCGCAGTTCCGGCGGGTGACGCTGAGCGCCGATCTCGACATGCGCCGCGGGCTCCTGGGCAAAGGCGCTCTCATGACCCTCACCTCGGCCGCCGCGCGCACCTCGCCCGTCGCCCGCGGCAAGTGGTTTCTGCAAACCTTCGTCGGCATTAGCCCGCCGGACCCGCCGCCAAACGTGCCTAAACCCAAAGAGCCGCCAGTGGACCCCACGGGGAATACCAAGACACCGACCATGCGCGAAACTCTGGAAGCGCACCATACTAATCCGGCCTGCGCGACCTGCCACAAGATCTTTGAGCCGATGGGGCTGGCACTGGAGAACTTCGACGCGGTGGGCGCCTGGCGGACTCACGACGGCGACAGTCTCATCGACGCCAGCGGGGTTCTCGTCGACGGCACCAAGGTCAAGGACGTCGCGGATCTGAGACAGTGGGTGGTCAGCCGTTCGGACCAGTTCATTCGCGTCGTAACCGAAAAGCTGTTAACGTACGGCCTCGGGCGCGGCGTCGAGTATCAAGATATGCCGATGCTGCGGTCGATCGTGCACGATGCCGCTCCCGGCAAGTACAAGTTCTCTTCCCTGGTGTTGGGTATAGTCAAGAGTCCCGCCTTCCAGATGAACATGAAAACAGAGGACTCCAACCCGCAGCAGGCAGCAAGTAAGTCTGCGCCGGAAAGCATCAAAAACTAGCGAGGGATGATCACGATGAATTTTCTCAGCAAAAAGCACCTCTCCCGCCGGACGGTTCTCCGCGGCGCAGGCGCGACTCTTGCCTTGCCGCTGCTCGATGCCATGATCCCCGCCGGGGTCGCCCTGGCGCAGACCGCGGCGAACCCGAAACCCCGTTTCGTCGGCTGCTTTGTGCCGCACGGCATGGCGCCGGGTTATTGGGTGCCCGAGAAGGAAGGCGCTCTTGAAGCCACGCTTCCCTTTAATTGGAAGCCGCTGGAACCGTTCCGCGCGCAGACCGTGCTGATGACCGGCCTGCACTCGCGCTCGGCCGAGCCGCCTCCGGGAGCCACCGGCGCGGACCACTGGGTGGCTGCCGCGTTCATGTGCGCGAACAAGCCACGGAAGACCGCCGGCGCCGACGTCTACGCCGGCACCACCATCGATCAGATGATCGCGCAGAAGATCGGCGGCGAGAACCTGATGCCGTCCATGCAGCTGGCCGTGGAAGACCCGGGCGCCAACTCCAGCAACTGCGGCGAAGGGTACAGCTGCACCTACACCAACACTATCTCGTGGGCTTCGCCCACCGATCCGCTCCCCATGGAGCTGAATCCCCAGGTAGTGTTCGAGCGCATGTTCGGCGATGGCAGCACCCCCGAGTTGCGCGCCAAGCGCCGGAAGCGCGACGGCAGCATACTGGATTCGCTCACCGGCAGTCTCTCGAAGCTGCGCAATGAATCGAGTTCCTCGGATCGCGCGCGTCTCGATACGTACACCGAGAACGTCCGCGAAATTGAGCGCCGCCTCCAGATTGCGATGAAGGCTTCATCGGTAGCACCGCCGGAAATGCAGGTCCCGGTGGGTGTGCCGCAGACCTTCGACGAGCACATCAAGCTGCAGTTCGATCTGCTGGCTTTGGCCTTCCAGGCCGATATCACGCGCGTCGGCACACTGCTATTCGCGCGGGACCTTACCGGTCGCACCTATCCGGAATCGGAGGCGCCCACCGCCGGCTTCCACGGCGCGTCGCACCACGGCGAAGATCCGCGCCGCATCGCCGAGCTGTCGAAGATCAACCAGTATCACGTCAAGATGCTTGCGCACCTGATCGCGAACCTGGCCAAGACCCAGGATGGAGACGGCACCCTGCTCGATCATTCGCTGGTGCTCTTCGGCTCCAACATGGGCAATCCCAACCAGCACCTGCACTACGACGTGCCGCACGTCCTGGTTGGCGGTCTGAACGGCAAGCTCAAAGGCGGCCGTCACATCGCTTACCCGACGCGGCAGGTGCCCACCGGCAACCTCTTGCTGACGTTGCTTGACATGTACGATATTCACCAGGAGAGCATCGGCGACAGCACCGGCCACCTGGAGAACCTATGAAGCGCCTCCTGCTTCTGTTGTTGCCGGCTGCCGCATGCGCCGCCGGGAGCGCGGAAATCGCCGATGCGCTCATGGCGGGCGACACATCCGCGGCCCGTCAGATGATCGCGCGGCATGCTGATGTCAACGCGGCGCAGCCTGACGGCGCTACTCCGCTGCACTGGGCCGTCTACCGGTCCGATCGGGAAACCGTCAACATATTGCTGGCAGCCGGCGCCAACCCGAAGGCCGCCAACCGCGAAGGATCGACGCCGCTGTGGCTGGCGAGCATCAACGGTGACGCCGCCATCCTGGAAGCGCTGCTCAAAGGCGGAGGCGACGCCAACGAGCATCTCCCGTTGGGCCGCACTCCCCTGATGGCTGCCGCGCGCACCGGAAATGTCGACGCGATCAGGGTTTTGATTGACCATGGCGCCGATGTCAACGCGAAAGAGACGCTGCGCGGGACCACGCCCCTGATGTGGGCCGCCGACGAAGGCCACGCCGCCGCCATTCAGCTCCTGATCCAACGCGGGGCCGATATCAAGGCCCGTTCGGACATGGCCGAGCGCGGCCGGGGGCCTGCCCTTGGGAAATCGAACGATCCGCGCAAAGCAGTGGCGGCGCAAGGCGCCGCCCTCGCCGCTGGCAAAGCCCTCGACCTGCGTGATCTCAGCAACCTTCGCGGCGACGACAACGGCATTGGTGGATCATCGGCCGGATCTCGCGGCGGCGCACGCGGAGGCCGCGGAGGCGCTCGCGCCGCGGCAGCCAACGATTTTGGCTTCGACGTGAACGATGACGCCGCCGTCGCCGCCTTCGGCTTCCGCAACCGCCCCGCCCCGAAGGATGGCGGCGCCCTGACTCCGCTCGTCTATGCGGTGCGCTCGAATGATCTGGATTCCGTGAAAGTCCTGCTCGCTGCCGGCGCCGATATTAACCAGACCACCGGTTACGGCTGGAGCCCCTTGCTCGTGGCGACGCAAAACCGCTTCTACCAGCTCGGCAAGTATCTCATTGAGCACGGCGCCGACGTGAATCTCGCCAACAAGGGCGCTTGGACGCCGCTCTATCTGGCCACCGATAATCGCAACATCGAAAGCGGCGACTATCCGGTGCGCATGCCGGACATGGATCATCTCGATTTCATCAAAGTCCTGCTCGACCACGGCGCCAATGTGAACGCCCGCATGAAAGACAGCACCGAGACGCGCACGGTTTTCACGAATCAGTGGCTGGATGAAAACGGCGCCACCGCGTTCCTGCGCGCCTCCCAGTCCGGCGACATCGCCCTGATGAAATTGCTGCTGGCCCACGGCGCCGATCCCAAGATCGATACGGTTCTGCACGTCACGGCGCTGCAGGTGGCCGCCGGCATTGGCTGGGTGGAAGGCATCACCTACGAGTGGTCGCCCGACGCCACGCTGCAAGCCGTCAAAATGCTGCTCGACCTCGGCCTCGACGTCAATGCCCAAGCCGACACCGGCCGGACCGCACTCCACGGGGCCGCGCACAAAGGCCGCACGGATGTGATTCAGGCGCTGGTAGATCACGGAGCGAAACTGGATGTGCGCGACTACGGCAACACCGACAATCGCGGCGGCAAGCTGGCGGTCCACACGTGGGAACCGGTCGATTATGCCGACGGCCTGGTGCGCGTTGGCGTGCAATCCGCGATCCCGCACCCGGAAGCCGGCCTGCTTTTGCGGAAGCTGATGACCGAGCACGGTCTCCCGGCCCCGCCGGTCGGCCGGACGCTGGAATCGATCTGTATTACGGACGCCTGCGAATAAAACGAAATTCGACGCCAGAACAGCTCACGTTTACGACTCCTGGATCCGGGGGCATACACTGAATTCATGATCGGTTGGCGCGCGCCATTGTTCCTGGTTCTCCTCGACTTTAGTTCGCTCTTCGGCCAGGCTCCCCCGGCGGCATTCGAAGTCGCATCGATTCGCACGGGCGCTCCCTTCTCGATGGACTTGCTCCGATCCGGCGGCATCGGCATGAAAATCGAACCGGGGCGCGTTGTGATCCGCAGCTGGTCTTTCTCCGATCTCATCGGCGCCGCCTACCGCGTGCGCACAGACCAGATCGAGGGCCCCGATTGGATGAGCACCTTCCGCTTCGATATCCAGGCCACCATGCCGCGTGAATCTACGGCCGAGCAGGTCCCCGAAATGCTCCAGGCATTGCTCGCCGCGCGGTTTCAGCTCCGCGCCCGCCGCTCGCAAAAGGAAATGACCGTCTACGCTCTCACCGTGAAGAAAGGCGGGCCGCGGGTGCAGGAATCCGCTCCCACTGACACCACATCACCCGGGTGCGTCATCCTCAGCGGCGGCCATCGGCTCTGCCACCGGATGACCATGAGTGCCTTGGCCGACCTGCTCACGCAATTGAGCCGCATGTATGCCGCCATGCCGCCTGGAGGCATGAACTGGGGCATTGAAGCGCCGACCGTCGACATGACCGGAATCACGGCCGCCTACGATTTCGCGATGGACTATGGCCCGGGCCCCGAGGAAGCCGGCGGGGGCTCCGTGATCGACGCCATCGACCGCCTGGGACTCAAGCTCGAAAAGCAAAAGCGGCCCTATGACCTGATCGTAGTCGAGCACTTGGAAAAAGCGCCGACGGCCAACTGACGGCACCCCTTACGTTTTCAGCGCCTCCACTTCCGCAAAGCCACGCAAGCGATCCCCAGCAGGCTTAGCATCGATGACGGTTCCGGGACGGTGGAGGAGTGGATTCCGGATGGCCCGGACGGACCAAGGATGAGCGCACTACCGAAGCCGCCGTTGGAGCCAAAGAAGTTTCCCTGCGGATCGATGAAACTCAAAGCGTCGGTCTCAATCACCAAATCGACGGTACTCTCACCCGGAAGTACGCCCGGCAAGTTGAAGCCCACGGTGTCCCCATCTGCCGAACGGTCCACTGTGACCGGCTCCGAGTTGGGATCGCCGTTATTGCAGAAGCCGCCGTCGTCAATGCCACAGAGGATTAGGGAGCCGAGTGACAGCGAATCATATCCGACCTCGGTATGGTAGCCCGCGAAGCCCGATTCCGTTACCCGGATCAGGTCTTCGGTCGAGGAGCTGTTGCTCACCTGGAAGAGGAAGTCCAGGCATCCCGCGCAAAAAACGTTTGCGGGGTCGGCCTCCACCTGCTCGTAGAATGAACCGCCGAACGCCGTCGTTCCCCAATTCCCGCTCTTGTCTGCCAGCACCGTGCGCGTCAAGCCATTCGGCGGACTGCCGGAGTATCCCAGCGTGAGAGCGTCCGGCGCACCGCTCCCTCCCGGAAGAATCTCGTTCCCTCTCGCGGCGGGTATTGCTGCAAGAGCCGTACCGACCAATAACACCCACATCCAATCTCTGTTTGTCATTTGATTCGCACTCTCCTTGGTTTGCTCCGGACCGGCACATCCACAACACAGGTTCCAACGCGAGCCGGAACGGCGAGGCCGGTCCAGAGGGGTACGCGCAGAAGGCGGGACTTTTCCATCAGCGAATCGTACTGGCGCTAAAGTACTATTTCTTGGCGGCGGGTGTATCATGACTGAGACTTGGATACTGCACCGGCCACCGGGCAGGTGAGGAGGGGTTGGAATGAGCGCAAACAATTCCAGAAGGACGGCAGTCGTCGCTTTCGGTATAGTTTTCACCGCGGCGACATTCGCCCAGACACCGCACGTTGCTACTGGGCCTGATTGGTTCCTGCAAGCGTCCGCGTCCGATCCCGTCGGCCGCGCGATTGTGGGCCCCGGCGGACGCGTCCTCTCCACCGGCACACCCGGAGGCGGCCTGCAAGCTGTCTGCGCGGCCGACATCGCGAAATACTGCGCCGGCCAGAACGGAGCGAGCGCGCGTGCGTGCCTGGCGCAGAACACAGACAGGCTCGAGGCCGCGTGCAAAACTGCGGTCTCCACGGCCCCGGCTCCGGCTACGTGCCGGAACTCGCCCGTTTGCGGCAATCGCTTCGACCCTCCGCGTTCCACGCTCCAGCGCGTCGAGTGGAAGCAAACGATGGGCTACTCCTTCGCCTACCCGGTCGATTTGCCGCAGGGCGGCGGCGGAGTGTCCGCGGCCCAGATCGATTCCAAAGGCAACCTGTGGGTCTTCGAGCGCAACGCCGCCGGAACGCCGCAGCTGTTTGAGTTTGGCCTCGACCGGAAGCTCATCCGCGCCATCGGTGACGATGTCATCGGCCACCAGCTGAAGGCGCACGGCATGGCGATCGACTCCGAAGACAACGTCTGGATCTGCGATGCGGATGGCGCCACCGTCATGAAGGTCAGTCCCGCGGGCAAGCTCCTCCTCACGCTCGGCACAAAAGGAAGGCGCGGCGATTGGAATGAGGCTAAGGGTCAGCGACTCCTATGGCAGCCACTCGATCTCGCCTTCGCTCCGAATGGCGATATCTATATCGGCGAAGGGCACGCCAACGAAAGCCCCAACGACACCGATTCCGAGGATCCTGCCAACAGTGTCGGCGCTGCGCGCGTCATCCACCTCGACAAGGCCGGAAAGTTCCTCAATCAGTGGTACGGCAATAGCATCGGGCAAGGAAAATTCAGCATGGTTCACGGGCTCGCCATCGATCCTCTCGACGGCGACGTCTGGCTTGCCGATCGCGAGGAATACCGCCTGGTGGTCTACACGGCGGGCGGCAAGTTCGTCAAGACGGTGCAAATGAGAAACCTGATGTGCGCGATTGCTTTTGACCCGCAAGGCAACCTCTGGGTCGCCAGCGGTCAGGATGGCCAGATCTTAAAGATCGATCGCAACGGTAAGGTGCTCGGCGCCATCGGCAACGGTTCCGGCACCGGCGAAGGCCAGTTCATCGAAAGCAATTACGTGACTTGGGACAAGCAGGGCAACCTGTACACCGGCGACACCAGCGTCGGCCGCGTCACGGAGATGATCGCGCCGAAGTCCAGGTAGCCTACGCCTGGGCCAGGGGCCGGGGGGCGGAGGCCAGATCGGCCCCGGCATCGGAACGCAAATCGCGAAACGCCGGCAAGCCCGAAACTTCGCGGGTCTGCGGCGACAGATCGTAGGTGACCGTCGTAATTTCCGGACACCGCTTGCACGCGGCTCCGCCTTCTTGCGTGTACCAGCGGCAGTTCTTACGGATGATGCAGGGCGGCAAGGTATCCACCGACGCGGGGAGAATCTGAACCACGCGCGTGGCCAGACGGCAATCGGCGCCGTCGTAGTGCGGACATTGATGTTCGGCGCAAACGGCCGCCAGCCGGAACACTTCGGTGGGTTTCAGCGGCGCTGCCAGGGCGAGCACCCCCGGCGTCGCCGGCAGGTGCTCGTTGAGATACGTCAGAACGGGCGTTGGGCCGTCCCGTTGCACGACTCCCAGCACCCGGCAGCCTTCCATCCCCGGCTGCGCGCTCGGGCAGAGCTTCTGCATTTCGGGCCTCTCTTACTTCTCAACCTGGACCATTTGCGGCGCCGGCGGAATGCCCAGGATGTAATGCCCGCCTACGGCCAGAACCGCGCCGCCTGCCGGCCGGGCAGCCTCGGATACCAACGCATCGGGATAGGCGGCGGCCACTTGCCCAGCAATCTCGTTGGCGAATGCCTGGGTTTCCGCCAAGGTGACCTGGGAGAGAATCGGATCGGGAACGGGAATTCCCCGGATCAGGTAAGACACAGAAATCGCCTGCGGCGGGTCGATTTTGAATTTCGGATGCTTCGCCACGGCGGCTTTGACAGCGGCTTGCACCGCTGCAGTGAACTTGCTTAAGGAAATCGCTCTTGCTTGTGGCATGCCTTCTTCTCCCAGCCGGGCTATGCGAGCGCGGCTTCAGATCTGAGAGCGGCGTTGGGAGAGAAGGTCCGCCAGGAGTTGCGCGTTCTATGTGCTTTGGATCACTTACCCGGGAAGTGCTGGACGTCTTTTTCGTTTTCGTTGCAGATGTACTCGAGCAGTTCGCCCTTCATGCGCTTGGGATACGTCGTAAACGACCAAGGTTTGGTGTACATCACCGGATCATTCACCGTGCTGACCACCTCCATGTTCTCCGCGTCCAGGCGACGGATGTGCTCGGTCACCTTGAGCTGCGTCGAGTGCGGCACGCCGGCAGCGTCGATCCAGGTCTTGTCGTTGAAGCCGGTCGTCTCGACAACCAGCGTGTCGCCTTCCCAGTGGCCTATGGATTCGCCGTTCCACAGGTCTTCCGCGAATTGCGAGAATTTGCGGCCGTCCAGAAAGATCTGCCGCCAGGTGTGCGTGCCGCCTTCATATAGGATGGCGATGTAGTTGGGCATTTGTACGAACCGGAAAGGATACGGCGTGGTGGTCAGGCGCGGGACGCCGGGAGGCAGGCAGCGCGCTTCAGGATCGTCCTTGCCCAAACGTCCGAGGCGCGTTTTGTACAGCGCCTCACCTTCAGCGGTAAACGGAGGTTCAATACCCGTGGCCTTCAGATTGACGTTTTCCCGGATGGCGTTCGGCTCCCAGGGGCCGCTGAGGTCGGGCTTGCCGTCAGCGAGCCGCGGAGCCGGGCCGGCTTTGCCCAGCACCGGTTTGTTCTGTTCCGCCCGTTTCAGCACGGACGGATCCTGCAACCCGAACGACGGGTGCAGCGGCGGATCATTGGGATTCGACGCCGGGGCCTGCGCGATAGCCGCCGGCAAACACAGAATTGCGATGAGGGAAAGTCTCCGCATAGAGTTCTATTCACTATGATATTCCAGCGGCCTCGGAGGCACCCGGCATGATATATTTGTCCCAAATCCCGGGAGAAACCTTGCGACCGCTTCTACTCGTAGTGATGGCCGTGCCGGCTTTCAGCCAGTTCGCCGGATCGTTCAACCCAGCGCAGGCAGTTGACCTCACCGGCAACTGGGCGCCGGTGCCGCATGAGGAGAGCATCGGCAACCCGGCCATCGCCGAGTATTACGGCGTGCCCATCACGGAGGGCGGGCGCGCATGGGGCCTGGCCTGGGATCCTTCGCGCCTGACGCTGCCGGAGCATCAGTGCCAGGTCCATGTCGCGCCGTATATCTACGGCGGCCCGTTGAACCTGCGCATCTGGACAGAGCGCGATCCGCAATCGCAGAACGTGATTGCGATCCGGCAGTACATCAGCACCTACGAACAGAACCGCACCATCTGGATGGACAATCGCCCGCATCCTTCTCCCAACGCAGCGCATACCTGGATGGGTTTTTCCACCGGGAAATGGGAAGGAAACATGCTCAGCGTCTACACGACGCATCTCAAGCAGGGCGAGGTGCGGCGCAACGGCCTGCCGGAGAGCGACCGCGCGACGCTGGTGGAGCACTTCATCCGCAACGGCGACTACCTGACGCACGTGAGCATCGTGACCGACCCGGTGTATCTCACCGAGCCGTTCATCCGGACACAGGTCTTCCGGCAGTTGCTGGCGGAAGGATCGAACTGGCTGTACCCGTGTGAATCGGTGGTGGAGATTGCCAATCGGCCGGAAGGAAAGGTGCCGAACTATCTGCCGGGCGAAAATCCATTCATGAACGAGTTCGCCGAAAAGCATCATATCCCGGTAGAGGCCGCGCTGGGCGGCGCGGAGACGATGTACCCGGAATACCAGCTGAAGATGAAGAAAGCCGCAGCCAAGAAGTAAGATGCGAACCTCCGGACACAGCCGGCGGGGATTCCTGGGAGGCTTCGCGGCCTCAGCGTTGCTGCGAACTCGACGTGGCGCCGCCGCGGGCCGGCGGCCGCAGCGCGTGGCGGTGGTCGGCGCGGGACACTACCACGCAACGCTCGCACCGTTCTACTTGAAAATCCTGCAGGACGAGAAGGTCGATATCGTGGGCGTGCACGATCCGAACCGCGCCGTGGCCGAGGACCGCGCCCGCCGCTGTGGAAGCACGGCCTATACCGATTACCGGGCGATGATCGACAAGACTAAGCCCGAATTCGTGCTCTCGCTGAATCGTCACGTGGATATGCCTGGGCCGTTCCGCTATCTGGTGGATACGGGCATTCCCTTCCTGGCGGAGAAGCCGTGGGGCATCGATGACAAGACGGTCAACGAGCTGGCGGACTATGCGGAGAAGAAGAAAGCCTGGGTGACTGCCCCGATGTCGTTCCGCTACAGCTGGTGGGCCGAGACCGCGCGGAAGATGGCGCGAAGTGGAGAACTGGGAACCATCTCTCACATGCTGGTGCGATTCAATCAGCCCGGAATTCAACGCTACCTCGGCGAGGGGAACGGGTGGATGCTCAGCAAGGCAGAGGCGGGCGGCGGCGCGCTGCTCAACCTGGGCTTTCATGGATTCGACTTGTGCCGCTACATCACCGGCGAAGAGCCGCGCGTGGTCTCAGCGGTGACCAGCCACTCGATCTGGAAGCGCGAAGTGGAAGATTACGCCTTTGTGACTTTGCGCACGTCCAGCGGAATCGTATTCCTCAACGAGGCCAGCTACACGTTTCCAAGTACCGGTTCTGACAGCGAGCGAAAGATCGCGGCTGAGAAGGCGCTCGTACGGGCCACAGTCACAGGCGACGGCGTCGAGATCATCGGGCCGGGACGGAATGAGACCTTCCAGGCGCCGGCCGGCTACGTCGGAAGCTGGCGCGGCGTGGTAAAGGATTGCCTGGACCGGATCGGCCGCGGCGAACCGCCGCCGGCTTCGGCGCGGGATTGCGCCCGCGCGGTTTCGCTTACCTTCGACGCCTACCGGGCGGCGGGAGAAACTCCGGACCGGTAACGCAATTACTTGTCGCTCACCGACTGGCGGTCGGGGCCGTACGTGGGGCCGTGCACGGTCCGGTGGGAGACGTACAGCCAGTGGCCGTCGCGCTTCTGATAGACCCGCTCAAACCAAACCGAAAACCAGGACTGACTCGGATTGCCGGTCCGGTTCTGCGCGACGTACCGGCCGTAGGTGATGGCGATGTCGCCGTGCATCTCGACTTTGACCGAGTCCAGATCGCGCACATTGTACTGCTTGTTCTCCACGCGCTTGAGAAAAGACTCGCGGTTATCGACGAGGAGTGGCTTGCCGCCGGTGGTCCAGCCATCGCCGTGGGTGAAAGAGAGGTCTGGCGCACTAACCCGCTCGACGTAGGCGACGTCGCCGCGGACAACGGCCGCTTCCATGGCCCGTTCGAAGGCCAGCACTTCGGCCGCATCCGCCGTTGTGCCAACGACGGCTGGGCTGATCTTGGAAGCGGCGGCCGGCGATTTGGTTTGGCTAAACGCCGAGAGCGCCAGGACGAGCCCGGCGAGAAGGCGGGAGCGAGATTGGCTGTACATGGGACGAATTCTATCACCGGGGCCCGCAGCCGGTGTACACGAAATGACGCGATCCCGCGTCAAACGGCTATATACTGGCGCTAACTGAACCTTAACGGAGGTACGGCGTGCCGAGCAAACGCTTGCTTCTGGCGGCAGCGGTCGCAGCTCTCGCCGCATTCGGGGCGTCCCCGGGTAACAGCTCCGGCGGACGTTTCGCGGTAAAACTCTCTCCGGACCAGCGGATCCAACAGGCGCTCAACCGCCTCACGTTCGGCGCCCACCCGGGTGATTTCGAGGAAGTGCGCAGACTGGGCGTGGAGAAGTGGATCGAACTCCAGTTACATCCCGAGCGGATCCCTGAAAATCCCGTGCTCGAAACCCGGTTGAAACCGTTGGAAACCATCCGCATGGAACCGGCCGAGATCCTTAAGCAATATTTCCCCCAGTTTCCGCCGGGGGTGATTCGGCCGACGCCGATTACCGAACTGCTGCCCGGCGGCCAGCTCCGCCGCGTATTCAACGGCACGGCGGAAGAGCGCAAGGCGGCCATCCTGGCGCTGGACCCGGACAAGCGGATGCGGGTACTTGCGCTCGTGCCGCCCAATGTGGTGGAGGGCCTGCCGGAATTGAAGGAGCAACAGGAGGCGGCGCGGAAGCAGCAGCAAGAAGAGCAGCGCGCGGAAATGCGCCGGCTGCGGCCGCCGCTGACCGACCTGCTGGATGCGAAGCAGGTGGAGATCGCGACGCACGGCACGGCGCAAGAGCGGACGGCGTTGTTGGCGTCGCTGGACGAGACCAAGCGCAAGCAGGTGGCGGCGGCTCTGCCGCCGAATGTGGTCGCGGACCGGGTGGACCTGCGGCGGATGGGGGAAATGCTGCGGCAGCCACAACAGGTCCCGGTCGCGGACCTGCGCGAAGCGAAGCTGTTTCGCGCCATTTACTCCAACCGGCAGCTGCAAGAAGTGCTGACGGATTTCTGGTTCAACCACTTCAACGTGTTCGACGCCAAGGCGCAGGACCGGGCGCTGTTGGCGAGCTACGAGCGCGAAGCCATCCGGCCGCACGTCCTGGGCAAATTCAAGGACCTGCTGCTGGCGACGGCGCGCCATCCGGCGATGCTCTATTTCCTGGACAACTGGCAGTCGATGGGAAGCGATATCTTCCAGGTGGGGCCGTTTGCTTCCGGACCACAACTGCCGCCGCTCCGACAGGCGCACGGCTTGAACGAGAACTACGGGCGCGAAATTATGGAGCTGCACACGCTCGGCGTGAACGGCGGCTACACGCAGAAGGATGTCATCGAGGTGGCGCGGTGCTTTACCGGATGGACGATCCGGCAGCCGAACCAAAACCCGGCGTTCGTCTTCGCGGCGTTCATGCATGACGACGGGGAGAAGACCGTGCTGGGACACAAGATCGCGGCGGGTGGCGGCGAGCAGGACGGGCTGGCGGTGATCGACATGCTGGCGCATCACCCGTCGACGGCGCGCTTCATCTCGACCAAGCTGGCCCGTCGGTTTGTCGCGGACGATCCCCCGCCGGCGCTGATCGACCGGATGGCTCGCACGTTTTTGAAGACCGACGGCGATCTGCGCGCGGTGCTGGAAACCATGTTTGGCTCGCGCGAGTTCGTCTCCGAGGGCGCGTGGGAGGCGAAGGTAAAATCGCCGCTGGAGATGGTGGTGAGCGCCGTGCGCGGGCTGGACGCCGAGGTGACGGATACCTCCACGCTGGCGCGGCGGGTGGCCGACATGGGCGAACCGCTGTACGGGAAAGAGCCCCCCACCGGCTACAAGGATACGGCGGAAGCGTGGCTGAGCACGGCCAATGTGCTGGCGCGGGTGAATTTTGCCAGCGCGCTGGTGAACGGGCAGGTGCCAGGGGTAAAAGTGGAGACGTCGCGTTTCCAAGGGAAAGACGCGGCAGCTATCGCGCGCGAATTGCTGCGCGGCGATCTCTCGGACGAGACGCTGGCCGCGCTGGAAAAGGGCTTGGCCGGAAAGCAATTGAAGCCCGGTTTGATTGCCGGCCTGATTCTCAGCGCGCCGGAATTTCAGAGGAGGTAGCAGGATGCTGACGAGGCGGATGTTCGTACGCGGGTCGGCGCTGGTGATGGCCGGGGCCGGCACCGCGCCTGTATGGCTGCGGCGTGCGGCGGCAGCCACACCGGGCCGGCGTAAGGTCCTGGTGGCGCTCTTTCAGCGGGGAGCCGCGGACGGTCTGAATATCGTGGTGCCGTTCGGCGACAAGCGGTATTACGAGCTGCGGCCCACGCTCGGCATTCAACCTCCCAGTTCTTCAACCGGCGGGCCTAATGGCTTGATCGACCTCGACGGGCACTTCGGGCTCAACGGGATCCTGGAGCCCTTGAAACCGCTCTGGGAGAAGAAAATGCTGGCGATTGTGGAGGCCACGGGCTCGCCGGATCCCTCGCGCTCGCACTTCGATGCACAGGACTACATGGAGTCGGGCACGCCGGGGTTGAAGCGCGACGGCTGGCTGAACCGGGCGCTGCCGGCGGCCGGGCCGGATACCTCACCGCTGCGCGCGGTTTCGATTAGCGCCAACCTCCCGCGAACGCTCCAGGGCGAGCATTCGGCGGTCGCGGTGAACGACGTTCAGCAGTTTCACACCGATGACGGCACGGCGACGATCATCGAGAGCATGTACACGAACTCGCGCGACCGGCAACTCGGCACTGCCGCCAGGGACGCGTTCGCCGCGACGCGGATGATCCAGGCGTTGAGCAAGACGCCGTACACGCCCGCCGGCGGCGCGCAATATGGGCAATTCGGCGAATTCGGCAGAAGCCTGCAGCAGATCGCGCGCCTGATCAAAGCCGACGCCGGCGTGGAAGCGGCATTCGCGGAGATCGGCGGCTGGGACCATCATCAAAACGAGCCCGGACAGCTGTTCAACGTATTGCGGCAGTTCGGCGGCGCGCTGGGCGCGTTCTGTACCGATATGGGCGACCGGATGGAGGATATCGTACTGGTGACCATGTCGGAATTCGGCCGCACGGCGCAGGAGAACGGCAACAACGGCACCGACCACGGGCACGGAGACGTGATGTTCGTGCTGGGCGGACCGGTACAGGGCGGCCGGGTCTTCGGGAAGTGGCCGGGGCTGGAGAAAGAGCAGCTCTACGAAAACCGCGACCTGGCCGTGACCACCGATTTTCGCGCCGTGCTCGGAGAGCTGATTGCCGGGCAGTTGGGCACGAAGGACCTGTCGCAGGTCTTCCCGGGATTCGAGGCTCCCGAACCGATGGGGCTGCTGAAAGCCCCGGCGGACGCGTGATATAGTGGTCGTTGAAGCTTGCCTATGACTGTTCGCTAAAGGCGCGGGTTGCGCCTTTCAAGACAACTCACTGAACCCGAGGTGACGTGTGTCCTTTGGAGCGAACAGAAATGTTTCTGGAACAGATTGGAGCGGACGCGCGTGTCCGCGAGTTATTCCGGTTTCATGCAGCGGCCGGAACGGAGCTGGGGCGAGTCTCGTTTGCCTCGCGGGAGCAATACCGTGTGTGGTTCGAAACGGGAGAAGGCGAGGCGGCGCCATCGGGAAAGTTGCGCTGGCAGGATGCGCTGCCGGCGACCGGCGACTGGGTCGTAGCCCGGCGCGTGGATCCGGAACTGGCGCTAATTGAAGTGGTGCTGCCGCGGCGCACGCAGTTTTCGCGTCGCGCGGCGGGGAAAGCCATGGCCGAGCAGGTGATCGCGGCCAACATCGATCTGGCGATAGTGGTTTGCGGATTGGATCGCGACTTCAACCTGCGGCGGATCGAGCGCTACCTGGTACTGGCGCGAGAGAGCGGCGCCGAGCCGGTGATCGTGTTGAATAAAGCGGATCTGAGCGGCTCGGTGGCTGAGGACGTCGCGGAGGTGACGCGAATCGCCGGCGGGGCGCAGGTGGTGGCGCTGAGCGCGCATGAGAGCGTCGAGCCGCTTGCCGGAATGGTGCAACGGCGGACCGTCGCGTTTCTGGGATCGTCGGGGGTCGGCAAGTCAACCATTGCAAACAGGCTTCTCGGGGAACAGCGGCAGGCGACTGGTGCCGTGCGAGCGTCCGATTCCCGCGGCCGGCATACAACCACCAGCCGCATGCTGCTGCCGCTGCCGGGCGGCGGCGCGCTCATCGACAATCCCGGCATGCGCGAACTGCAGCTCTGGGCGAGCGAAGAGACGCTCGCGGAAACGTTTGAGGATATCGCGGCGTTCGCGGAGTGGTGCCGGTTTACGGACTGCGCCCACGGCGACGAGCCCGGATGCGGCGTACGCGAGGCGCTCGCGAGCGGCGCACTCGCCGAGGCGCGCTGGCAGAGCTACCGCAAGCTGCAAGGCGAAGTGCGGTACCAGGCGCTGCAGGAGGACATGCACGCGCGGCAGGAGCAGAAGCGGCGCTGGAAGGCGCTCCACAAAGCAATGCGGCATCACCCGAAATACAAGCAGTGAACGGGGAGGATATGATAGGCGGCTGAATGCTGAGAAAATTGGTTCTCTTTTGTTTCCTGGCGGGCGGGAGTGCATGCTTGTTGCCCGCGCAAAATCTGGTGATCACGAATGCTCGAGTGATCGTCGGCAACGGCACGGTCATCAACTCCGGCACCGTGATCGTGCGGGCGGGCAAAATCGCCTCCGTGGCGGCGGGCTCGGTGTACGAGCAGGGGCTTCGGACTATTGACGCCAAGGGTATGACGGCGATGGCCGGATACATCGACGCGCATCGCCACATCAACACCGGTCCGAACGAAAAACCGCAAATGCAGCAGCTTCTCGAGGCCGGGTACACGACGATTCTCTCGGGCGGCGGCCCCGCCGACGGCAATCTGACGCTGCGAGAGCACATCGAGAAGGGCGTCATCAATGGGCCGCGGATCATTCCTAGCGGATCGGTGCGGCTGACGCTGTCGCCGGAAGAGGCACGCGCCGAGGTGCGAAAAATGGCCGCGCAAGGGATCAAGTTTACCGGTGAGATTGCGCTGACACCCAAGCCGGGGCCGACCGCCAAAGAAATGGAGACGCTGCGCGCCATCCTCGATGAGTCGAAGAAAGCCGGCGTGCTGGTGCAAGTGCACGCGGTGAGCCCGCCGGCGATGATGGCGGCCGTGGATGCGGGCGTGCCCCTGCTGGTGCACACGCCGCATTTCGGATGGCTGAGCTTCGAAGACGCCAGGCGCGTAGCGGCTTCCGGGGTCAAGCAGCTCTCGACGATCGGCTTCGGCGTGCCTGTGTTCGGCGTCTTTGCGGATGACAACAAGCCGCGATTCCGCGACGGCAAGCCGTGGCCGGAATCCATTCTCGACGGCGATGGGCGCGGGCAGGAAGCGGGATACAAAGCGGTGAACGCACGCACCTCGTGGGACGCGGGCGTGGTCTACGGGTATGGCACCGACACCAACTACGACCCGAAAGCCGGGCTCGAGCATGAGCTTAAGTCGCTGAACCTGATGTTCTCCATGCAGGACATGATCAAACTGATGGGGCCGAACACGGCGGCCTACATCCAGATGAGCGATCAACTCGGGACACTGGAGCCGGGTAAGCTGGCCGATCTCATCCTGCTCGACGGCAATCCGCTGGAGGGCTACTGGAACATGTTGAACACGAAAGTGGTGCTGAAGGGCGGCGTGGTGGTGGTCGACAAGCGATAAAAGCGTCGCGGGCCGGTGTCCGCCCGCACCAATTCCACGCGCAGTGTGCCGGCGCCTACACTACCCCATTGCAATCCGGAAATTTCGGTGACATCCTCGCTGCTACGACAGTGCACCACTGTCGGAATACGGATCGGGAGGATTCTCATGCTTGACACGATTGAATCGATTCTGAGCCGGAAACGGCGGGAAATCTGGTCGGTAGCGCCAAACGCGAGCGTGTACGAAGCGATCGCTCTGATGGCCGAGAAGGCGATCGGGGCTGTCCTCGTGGTGGCGGATCAGAAACTGGTGGGCATCGTCTCGGAACGAGACTATGCTCGAAAAGTCATCCTCCAGGGGCGCTCTTCGAAAGAGACGCGAGTGGAGGAAATCATGACCAGTGACCTCATCATTGTCAGTCCAGAGAACACCGTCGATGAGTGCATGAAGATCATGACGCACCGCCGGGTTCGACACCTCCCGGTGCTGCATGGGGGAGCTCTCGCCGGCATCGTCTCCATCGGCGATCTGGTGAACGCGGTGATCGCCGACCAGGCACATACCATCGATCAATTACACATGTATATCGGCGCCAAGTACCCGGCGTAGGCGCTCCGATCCGCAAGCTTTTCGTGGGAGGCCGCGGTGATTCAGGCGGTATATACTTGTATGCCAACCGGAAGGCCGGACATCCGAAGGAGGAACGCAATGGAACACGTCATCGCAAAGCTGGTTCAGGAATTCGAACAGGGAAAACTGTCGCGGCGGCAGCTCATCCAGAGCCTGACCGTGGCGGCGACGGCGGCCACCGCGGTGGGCGGCGCGCCGGCAGCAGCGGCCGAGGGCAAGGTGCTCCCCGCCACCAACTTCAACCACGTCTCCTACCAGGTGACCGATTATGCGCGCACGCGCGATTTCTACGCGGGATTGTTCGGAATGAAAGTATCGGACGACGACGGTAAGCAATGCAGGCTGACATTCGGGAACAATATCCTGATTGTGCGCAACCGGCAACCGGCGCCGAAAGTAGACCATATCGCCTACACACTCGCAAACTGGGATCAGGAAAAGGAAGCCATGGCGGAAGAACTCAAACGCCGCGGCTTGAAGATCGTCCAGGGCGATACCAAGACCAGCCTCCACATACTGGACCCGGATGGGTTTGAGGTGCAGATGGGCGGCTTGCGACAATAGGAGCCATGCGGCTACAACTCGGGCTGGCGGGATTGCTGGTGGGAGGCGTTCTGATGGGGGCGGAGAACCCGCCCGCGGCGTCCGTCACTTTTCACAAAGACGTGCTGCCGATTTTGCAGAAGAACTGCCAGGGGTGCCACCGGCCGGGGCAGATGGGGCCGATGTCGTTTCTCACCTACGGGGGCACGCGGCCCTGGGCGAAGGCGATGAAGGCCGCCGTGCTTACCAGAAAAATGCCGCCTTGGTCCGCCGACGGGCAGTACGGGCCCTATTTGAATGATCGCTCGCTGAAGCCGGGCGAGATTGAGACGATCGCGAAATGGGCCGATAGCGGAGCGGCCGAAGGGGATCCCAAGGACGCGCCGCCTGCCGTGCGGTGGCCGGAAGGCTGGGTGATCCACCCGGATGTCATCGTCGACGGGCCGGTCACTGAGGTCCCGGCCACTCCGAAGAATAACGTCATCGAGTGGATCACCGTCATCATGCCCACGGGCTTTACGAAAGACACGTGGGTGACGTCGGTCCAGATCAAGCCTGAGCACCCGGCAGTGGCGCATCATATCTGTATCGGGTACGCGCCGCACCGCCCGAACGTGGAATACGGGCACGGCGTGTGGGCCAATCTGGCCCGCGATGATGAGGGCGCGGCGATGCCGGAGAAGGGCCCGACGTTTGTGGGACGCGGGCAGGGCATTGGGAATCCCGATCCCGCCGCGGCGGCCATCTTTGCAGAGAGCGGAGGCCCTGGCGGCGCAGCGCAGGATTGCTATTTGCCCGGAAATACCGCGGCCGACTACCGGCCTCTTCGGGCAGCCAAACTGATTCCGGCCGGCTATGACGTGGTGTTCAATGTTCACTACACGCCCAACGGAACGGCGCTGACGGACCATGTAAAGGTAGGCTTCACCGTGGCGCAAGAGCCACCGCCGCGCCGGTACGTCTCGCTATTGATTTCGGCCCCGACCGACGCGAAGAGTTTCGCGATTCCGCCCAACACGCCGAGCTGGCCCAGCCCGCCGGCGCTCGCCACGTTTCTGCACGATGTCGAACTGGTGTACATGATGCCGCACATGCACGTGCGCGGCAAAGATACGACCTGGACGCTGGAGTATCCCGACGGACGCAAGCAGGTGATCCTCGACGTGCCGCGCTACGATTTCAATTGGCAACTCGGATACGACACTGGGATTCATGTGCCGAAGGGGACCAGGTTGCGGGTCGACGCACACTACGACAATTCAGTCAACAATAAGTTCAATCCCAATCCGAACAAGACCGTGTATTACGGCCAGATGACTTGGGAAGAAATGATGTCGCCGTTCTTCGGAGTAGTGGTAGACCGGGGAACCGACGCATCGAAGCTGATCGATTCTCCGGTTGCGTTTACGCCGGGTGGGGCGTAAGAGGCTGTCTTCAACGCTCCCATTCCGCCGGCCCGGCTCCCTCCGGATTACTTGGTGGCAGGGCGCGCCCGAGGCGGGGCGCCGGGCTGCGCGACGACCCGCAGATAGGGCCGGAGCGTCTTCCAACCGTTAGGGTATTTTTGGCGCGCCTCCTCGTCGGAGACCGAAGTCAGGATGATCACATCGTCGCCCTGCTTCCAGTTCACCGGCGTGGCCACCTTGTGCTGGGCCGTGAGCTGAATCGAATCGAGCACGCGCAGGACTTCGTCGAAGTTGCGCCCGGTGCTCATCGGATAGCTGAGCATCAGCTTGATTTTCTTGTCGGGACCGATCACGAACACGGTGCGCACGGTGGCGTTGGTCGCGGCGGTGCGGCCTTCGGAGCTGTCGCCCGCATCGGCGGGCAGCATGTCGTACAGCTTGGCCACCTTGAGTTCCGGATCCCCGATCATCGGGTACTTAACAGCGTGGCCCTGGGTCTCTTCGATGTCCGTGGACCACTTTTTGTGGCTGGCCACCGGGTCGACGCTGAGCCCGATGATTTTGCAATTCCGCTTTTGGAATTCCGGCTCGAGCCCGGCCATGTAACCGTGTTCGGTGGTGCAGACGGGGGTGAAATCCTTGGGATGGGAAAATAAGATCGCCCAACCGTCGCCGATCCATTCGTGGAAATTAATGGTTCCTTGTGAGGTTTCGGCGGTGAAATTCGGGGCTTCGTCATTAATGCGTAAAGACATACTTTCTCTCCTTCTGCGGTATAAGCATATATAAGCAGATTTGCGGAGGCGGCGCACCTGGAGCGAAATCGGGAAGCCCTGCTGGGCGAAGACCTCGCACCAGCAGATCCCGCCCTCATTTGGTCAATCGATAACAAGGGCGGTTGAGCCGACGGTCATGCGCCGGCCCCATTCGCATCGCAGTCAGTTTTCTGATAGGAATACATCATGCAGTTCCGAATATACGCCCGCCCGGTCATTGGCCTTCTTGCGGTTGCATGCGCGGTCCAGCTAGATTTTCTGATTGAAGGAGAATCGCTCGTTACGGGCGCGGTCGCCGACGTGATTCAAGCCCCGAACGAGCGATGGCGCCGTGCTACGTCTCGCGCTCCTGGCGTGGCTACGCGCCCTGCGATCACGCCGCGAAACAAGGAAGGACAGGTGTACGATCAGCCGGATGCGGCAGGAGGCGACAATCGTTGATTTTTGCGGACAATCCTGCAACCGATTTGGCGCGCGGGCCTGCGCGTCATAATCCGGCCCTTCGAATTGCCATCGGGCTTTTTTTCTCCGGCGCCATGATCTCGGGCACGGCCCAGAAGACGGACCCGGGCGATTGGCCCGCGTACAGCGGCTCTGACAACGGGCAGCGTTACTCCCCGCTGAAACAAGTCACGGCGGCAAATGCCTCGCGGCTTCAGGCGAAATGGGTCTATCACGTGGATGGCGCCAGTGGGATGGAGCAGACGCCGGTTGTGATTAACGGCGTCATGTATATTTCTCAATTCAACCGGATGGATGCGATCGACGCGCGCACAGGCAATATCATCTGGAAATATCAGCGCCCACCTGCTTCCGCATCGGCGCAGCGCGGCACGGCGTATTACAACGACAAGGTCTTTATGGTGACGTCCGACAGTCATCTGGTGGCGCTCGATGCACGCAACGGCGGCGTCCGCTGGGATGTGAAGTCCGAGGGCGGCTATGTCATTTCCGGGGCCGCCCCGACGGTCGTTCGCGATAAAGTGATTGTCTCCGGCAATCGGCCCGATGGTTTCATTCAGGCCTTCGACGCGGAAACCGGTAAGTATGCCTGGACCTGGTCCTCTGTCCCAAAACCCGCCGAACCGGGCGCGGAAACCTGGGGACCCGCCAGGCCGCAAGGTGGCCCGATGTGGATGAGCGGCTCCTACGATCCGGAACTGAACCTTCTTTATTACGGCACCGGACAGCCCAATCCACAATGGACCGGATTCGAGCGTCCGGGTGACAATCTCTATACCGAAAGCATCGTGGCCATTAATCCCGATACGGGAAAACTGGCGTGGTATTTCCAAAACACGCCGCACGACACTCACGATTGGGACTCCACCGAAACGCTCGTGCTGGTCGATGCCGTTCTCCAGGGCCGGGCCCGTAAGCTACTGCTTCAAGCCAATCGCAACGGGTTCTACTATGTTCTTGACCGCAGCAATGGCGAGTATCTGCTCGGCAGGCCGTTTGTCAGCAAAGTGGATTGGGCCGACGGTCTGGATTCCAAGGGCCGGCCCATCGTCATACCCGGTCACGATCCAACCGTCCGCGGAACCAGGACCTGCCCGTCGACGGCGGGCGCGACGAACTGGCCGGCGCCCACCTACAGTCCCGACACGAAATATTTCTACGTAACCGTCGCGGAAGGCTGCGGTATCAACTTCATCACCTCGAGCACGGCGCCGGATGCCGGGACGGGGTACATCGAGGCAGCCGATGCGCCGTGGCAAGCGTACGTGCGCGCCCTAGACGCGACTACGGGCAAGAAAGTCTGGGAGTACAAACCGGTACGCTCGAATCACTATGGACCCGGCCTGCTATCGACGGCGGGCGGGATCGTGTTCACCCCGGAGCAGTTCGGGCAGGTCACAGTGCTCGATGCAAGAAGCGGCAAGCCGTTATGGCACTTCAATACCGGAGATCTCATCACCGCGAGCCCGATCACGTACCGCGTGGACGGTCAGCAATTCTTCGCCATCGCATCCGGCACGAACGTCTTCGCCTTCGGCTTGCAGGGGGCCAACCCATGAATCGAGCGCCGAAAATCGCGGCATTGCTTCTGACCTGCACGGCTGGTCCGGTACTTGCCCAGCGCGGCGGGCCGGTGAATCGGTTTCAAGGCAATCCTGAAGCGATTCACGAAGGCGAGAGTCTCTACGCCCGGCATTGCACCGCGTGCCATGGAGCAAATGGCAGCGCGGGTGAGATTGGACCGGACATCGTATCTGGCGACCGGTTTGGCGCTAGTGACGCGCAGGTCTTCAATACCATCAAGAACGGCGTTACGGGGACGCCGATGGGTCCGCAGAAACTGCCGGACGAGGAAATCTGGAAAATCACTGCGTATATCCACGCGTTGCGCGGCACTGCCATTGACAACCCGCTGCCCGGGGATACTGCCCATGGCGAGCAGATCTTCTGGGGCAAAGGCCAGTGCGGTAACTGCCACATGCTCGGAGGCAAGGGCGGACTCACTGCGCCAGATCTGAATAACGTCGCGGCCACGCGCAAGGCCAGCACCATTGTGGATGCACTCACCAAGGAGCAGCACCATGAATACGGCAGCGGCGGCGCCCATCTGAAATCGTTGCCGCCCATGGACAACTTTCTGCCCGTGCGCGTCACCACGGCTGACGGAAAAGGAATCGAGGGCATCCTCCTGAACCAGGATGGATATTCCCTGCAGATGATCGGCACCGATCAACGGCTTCATTCGTTCGACCGGGCCAAACTGCGCCGCATCGACATCGAACCCAGAAGCCTGATGCCCACCGACTATGACAAGCGCCTGACCCCGGAGGAGTTTAAAGATCTGCTCGCATTCCTGACGCGTCAGGGCGCAAAACCGCCCGCACCGGCGAGGGGTGGCGCGCCCCGCGGAGACGATCAGTAGATGAAACCAGCAATCATCGGCGGTGTACTGGCAGTGGTATTCGCCGCAGCGCCTCCGGCGCAAGACCGGCAACCTCTTGCCCCCGAGGTCTGGATCTTTGACCGAATCGAGAACATCGGTGGACTCCCAACAACCGTTCTCGGTCATCCCCGCGTGATCGATACCCCCCTCGGCAAGGCGGTCGAGTTCAATGGGATCGATGACGCTTTGTTCGTTGGCGAACACCCGCTGGCGGGCGCCCAAACGTTCACCTTCGAAGCCATATTCCGGCCCGATCCGGGTGGCGCGCCGGAGCAGCGCTGGTTTCACCTCTCTGAGCAGGATCCGGCAACCGGAAAGGACACTGACACACGCCTGTTATTCGAGACGCGCCTCATCGGCGATAGCTGGTGCCTGGATGCTTTCGTCAACTCGCCCGCCGGCAATAAGGCGCTTCTCGATCGCAATCTCCTCCACCCGCTGGGCGCGTGGTATCGCGTTGCCATGGTCTACGACGGCACCGAATTCCGCAGCTATGTTGATGGGGTGCTACAGGGAAAGGCGGCGGTCCCCTTTACTCCGGAAGGTAACGGCCGCGCTTCTGTCGGCGTGCGAATCAACCGCGTGAACTTCTTCAAAGGCGCCGTCCGCGAGGCGCGCTTTACGCGCCGCGCACTCCTTCCGGGCGAATTTCTCAAGATACCCGTTCCCTGATGGACAAACCTTAAATCTCGCGGCCGATGGACCTCCGTTTCCCGATTGGATCGCGGGCGGAAAGGCGATTCGTACATCGGTCCAGATCAAGAACGCCAGTCCAGGTCGCCATAGAAGTTGGCGGCCGCGAGAAGCGCCTCCTCCCGGGCCGCCACGGCCCTGCCGCCTGTCCGGGTGTTGCGCTTCCCCAAATCCGAACTGCCAACCGCTGCGCAGTTACAACGACGCATGGGCCGGGTAGCGCCTGTACGACAACAGCCGGAGGGCCTTGTCATGCTGCATGACTAATATGCCGAATATTCCAGTCCTCGTCCTTCCCCTTTGTGCGCTAGTGCTTAACTCGTGCGGGAGTCAGCCGCCCGCGTCGGCTGCAGAGAGATCGGCGCCCGCCAGGCGGGATGCGGCGTCTTCTTTCGAGCCCGTAGAGATTCAAATGAAAAATGTGAATTTCCGGCTGGCAAAGGAGATCGCGCTTGAAGTGCGCTCGCTGCGCGGACAGTTGCAAAGGACCAGTCGGGAGGTGCCTGTGAGCTTCGATGAGGCTGCGTCGTTCAAGGTCGCGATCAACTCCGCCGAAGTTGCCATGACGGCGGCCTCCCTGAGCGCATTGCTCAACTCCTATGTATTGGCTTACCCCGGGGCTCCGATCAAGAATGTCGAGGTAAGTTTCAAGGACGGCCGGATTCTGGAAAAGGGTACGCTGCATAAAGGCATCGATCTGGCGTTTGAGATCGAAGGCTCGCTTGCGCCAACAGCCGACGGAAACCTCCGTATGCACGCCGAGAAGATTAAATCGGCGCACCTTCCGATCAAGGGGCTGCTGCATCTGTTCGGCGAAGATTTGTCCAAGCTGGTCAACCGGAATGCCGGCCGTGGGATGAGAATCGAGGGCGACGATATCATTTTGAACCTGGGGGCGGTCACTCCGCCGCCCCACTTGGAAGGCCGCGTGGCTCGAGTCGGCATTGAGGGTGGAAAGATAGTTCAGTTCTTTAATTCCGGCCGCCACGCGGCGGCTCTCGATCCGCCATTTCCCGCGGCGGCGTACATCTACCATCGAGGCGGCGTGGTCCGTTTCGGAAAACTAACCATGACCGACGCCGACCTGGAGATCGTCGGAGACCGGCCGGGCTTTTTCGACTTTTTCCAGCGCGACTACCTGAAGCAATTGGTAGCCGGCTATTCGAAAACAACGCCTTCTAACGGCCTGGTGACGCACATGGCAGACTATTCCCACCTTCCATGAAAACGTCGGCCCCGAAGAAGAGGGGTTCTCTCACCCGCTCTCGGGGCCGACTCGCAATCGCAAATTCAAGCGGACGCTCAATTGCAGGCGGCCCCGTGGTGGCGAACGGGGCGATTTCATTCAATTCTAGTGATTCCTTTTCAGTGCGAGGAGGAGCTATCAGTCCGAAGTTGATAAGGCTGCCGAAGGCTGATCGCCATTATCGCCAGTCTGGATGCTCGTGCCGCCACCGCCAATATTCACGCCGCTGCTCCGCGCGGAGCTGTTGGTATTCCCGGTACCGGCGCTCGCGACGTTCTTCCATCAGCCAATGGCGATACGCCCGCCTTTCGCCTTCATTCCATTCGTGCCAGTCGCGGCGATCGCGGTCATAGTAGCGGTGATGTTCTTTTGTTACACCGATCACAGGCGCAAACAGCGAGCCGGCTAACAGTAACACGGATACAAACCGTTTCATGGCCGTAGACCTCCACAAAGGTTGGAGCAAATTTAACGCCAGGCGCCAAAAGGTCAGCCCACAAACAGGCAGCACGAGGTGACTGACGGGCTTGAGCTTGACTTGTCTCAAACATTACTTGCTGCATGCCCGGCAGCGACGAATCGGCACATCGCATGCGGGCGCCTTCCGAGAGCTATGATTCGGTTGTTGGCCGCATGCCTTTTCATTCCCGTCTTGAACGCTGCGGGACTGTCAGGAGATGAGATTCTTGGGGCTGTCGTTAAGACTTCGACAGTTGGGCACTCGGCGGTGTACTCAGGCCGGCGGGAGTATTCGATACAGAATAGGCGTTTCGGAAAATCCGCCACGGCCGAGGTACGGATCTCCTCGCGACCGGGCGTAGGAAAACAATTCACGATCATTCGCCGTTCTGGATCACCCAAATTGATTAGTGTCATCGAGGCTCTGCTTGCTTCCGAGGCGGATGCCAGCAAACCGGACAAAAGCCGGACGCATGAGATCGGTGCGTCGAACTACAACGCGTCACTTCTGGGGACCGAAACCGTCGCGGATCGCGATTGCTGGATACTCGCTCTCAGGCCAAAGTCGAAAAGCAAATATCTATTGAAAGGGACCGCCTGGGTGGACAAGAGCACCGGCGCGCTCGTGCGCCTGGACGGCACCACCGCGGCAAACGTTTCGAACTGGGTCGGAGCACCGCACATTATTGAAGAGTTCGCGCCCATAGGCGGAGTCTGGCTGCCGGTTCATACCGTCTCGAAGAGCACCTCACTGTTGCTGGGCGAGAGCGAACTGGACATTCAATACATGGACTACGACATCACCTGCGCAGAGCTGAGAGCAGGAGGTTAGCAGAGAACGTGGCTCCGCGAGCTTACGAGCGGCGTGGGTTGAACATTGTCGCTTAACGATGCGATCTTTGCGGAGGCGGCTGCGACTGTCTCTTCTTCCCAAAAATGCCGTCCAGTTGTTGCAGCGGGTTCGGCGCGGCGGCAGGTTCTGCACTTGTCCCTGGCCTTGCGCTTGCGTCCCATTGCCGCCTTTCGAATTGAGCACGTTCCCCAGGAGCCCGGAGATTGCGCCGGCCGGCATCGTATTCCACACGACACTGCGCTCCCGGTTGCACATTCCAGGGCGGAGGCTGGTATGAAAATTCTGCTCGCGCTGCTGCTCGCACTGGCCCTGTGTGCCTGCAGGACCAATGAATCTCCCGAAGGCCAAGCGAACGATCTGCAGATTACGGCTCACGTCAAGTCTAAGCTGGCGTCGGACGTCGGGCTATCCACTGTAACCAACATTTCCGTCAACTCGACGAACGGCGTGGTCACGCTCGCCGGACAGGTAAATTCGACCGAGGCGAAAGTGCGCGCCGAGGCTGCCGCCGCCAGTGTTCCGATGGTCGTTCGTGTTGTCAACAACATTCAGGTGACCGCCAAACCTTCATGATCCAAAGACCTGCGGAGTCGAGTGAGAGCACAGACATGGCGCCCTTAGGCCGGGCCTCGCCGGTGGACCGTTACGCACCCGACCCCATGCAGAAGGCGGATCTCGGATCCTGACGATGACGTTTCGCGGGCGATGGATCTATGGAGACTTTGACGGGCGAATAACGGCACGTGGCAGTGACCGGCCGCGTGCCAGGCTTGGTTGGACAGGAGTGGATGCTGGAACTTCTAGCCTAGGAGCCATGAAATTCTCTGGCCTGCTTCCCCTTCTTGAGATCCCGTTTCGCCTTGGCTCGTGTTGCCGGAGTAGTTCGGTTCGCCGCTGGCGCCGGTAAATCGACGCCGGCCCGCCTCGCCTTGGACAATCCAATGGCAATCGCCTGCTTTGCAGACCGGGCTCCGTGCTTCCCCTCCCGGACGTGATCGAATTCCTCGCGAACAAATTCGCCGGCCTGTGTTGAAGGTGATTTTCCTTCGCTCCTGTCCTTTTTGGCTCGGTCGAGAGTCTTTTTTTCAGCCATACCGTCTCCCATGAAGTCTTCACGCAATTCCGTTACCGCTAGTGCTTCAGGTGGTCCGGTCTTTTCCTGCGGGCCTTGGCGGTCGTGACGCGCGACTCAGAGTAGCTTGTTCCTAATAGTTGCGATTAGTCAGGTTATCCAGACTCAGGTTCCATTCCACTTTGCGGCTTAGTCTAGCCCATATCGAGATCAAACACCGCCCAACCGGAAGCGACAACGGGATCGCCGCGGGCCGTACCTGAGAACCGTATCCTGGCGCCTTCGAGTTCGCTAAAAAGTTCCAGGCGAAGATTGAGTGATTTCCCATAGGGAACCATCGTAGTAGCCCACGACAAAGCCATCAAGGAGCCCACTGGCATTCAAAGCCGCGGCTGGGCCGCCGGCCAGAACACCGTGCAGGCTAGTCCAATTCGCCCAACTCCCTCCGGGGCTCGTCTGCCAATTGTGCCACAGGGCGCCATCTGACCCTCTGACAAACAATTCGAGGCGCTTATCAGCGTTGGCGATAACGGCCGGAGCGTTTGTGATCTGACCCCCGAGCGTTGTCCAGTTGGACCAGCTGTAACTGCCGGGAGAGGTTTGGGAGGCGAACCATAACGAAGTATCGGAGCTCACGGCAAAGAGCACCAGACTCCCGTCAGCATTCGTGCCGACTACCGGAGCGCTGACGGTACCCCCAAGAAGACACCACCAGGGAGACCACGAGTCCGCACCGGCGGTATTCTGGATCGTCCACCAAAAGCGGCCGTCGCTATCGCCTACAAAAACGATCAGACGCCCGTCGGCGTTCCGGGCCACGGCCGGCGCACTAATCAGATTGCCTGTAATCTCGCTTCCAGCCGACCAACTTCCGCCAGGTGTCAACTGGTACGTATGCCACAACGAACCGCCTATTGTTTCCACAAAGACGTCGAGACGTCCGTCCGCATTCATCGCCACCGCCGGATCGTTCTGGCCTTGGCCGCCCAATGACTGCCAGTTCGACCAATTGGTGCTTCCAGGTGAGGTCTGAAAACGCGTCCAGATCGCAGTGTCCCTGCCTAATACGAAAACCTGCAGGCGGCCATCTTTATTCGTAGCTACGGCCGGATTGCTAATGATCTGCCCGCCCAAGCCTGCAAGTGCCGACCACACGTTACTCCCAGGCGCGGATTCCGACATGTACCAGAGCGCATTGTCCGACCCGCGCACAAATGCCGTGAGCGAGCCGTCGGCGTTTTGACCAGTCGCGATTTGGTGGGAGAAGTAGCCACCGAGGTCCGTCCATTGACTTGGCGAAGCACCCAAGTGGAATGCGGCAAACACGAGAAGCACAAATTGCATTGAGAAGATTCGACCCAAGCCCAATTGACGTCGCATGTTATTGATCCTCCGAGGGAAGGTGGTCTCGACCGTCACCTGAGCGGCTAAACAAGCACGGAATGATCCAACGTTCCTAAATCAACATAGGAACCTCCGTCAATCGGGTCAATTTGACGAATCGTCGGTCTTTCTATATCAGGGGAAGCGCGATTCGGCTCCCCTCCAGTGTTCAAAGCGATTGCCTGTTTGCGGCTACCATCACGTGTGATCGTCGGTGCTTACGGACGAAGTCATCAGCGATCCACCATTCAGCTAGCGCGACTCGTTCCTGCACTCGTGCCGATTGAATCCTGCCTCGGTCGCGTGAAAAATTGGCTTTTGCGAGTTCGGCTTCCGCCCGAACACGTGTTGCATCGGCTCTTGTGTATGCAGCCCACAAACGAGCGCATTCGGCGCATTCATGGAGTGGCATGATAGCAAATCCCGTGCAAATCGATTTCCGAAGCTCGCTCGTGATTAACAACCGTGTGTCGTTTCGCTGCGGCGCCGAATGGGCAATGCCCTGAATTGCACTCGCTCAGTTGTACTCTTCCGAACGGATATTGATTCTTACGAGCTCAGGATGGAGCCGGGACACCCAGGTTCTACAAAACTTACTAGAGCGACCGGCATCTGTATCAAATGAGACGTCGGATTCCTCGTCGCGGCGTAGAAGGTACCGAGACTCCCGAAAACACAATCCGACCTGCCTTTCGGTGTTGCTGAACCGCGGCGGCACCAAACTCCGGTTGAAACTCAAATGCCGATCCCTTTGTGCGTCCTTTCGCGTTCACCCGATGACTAATCAATTTGGAAGTTCGAGTGCAACACTCGAATCATCTCGATGCTTTGTTTCTTCCATGCAGAATCATGAGGACAGGTCAATGAACCTTATCAAATCGAAAAGATACCAAGAGTTGCTGGACGCCAAGCAAGTGGAATTATCAGCGGCGCTCCAGAATCGAAGGGATATAGCCATCGAAAAGGCGCCCGATGCAATTGACGAATTGGAACTCGCGCGCGAACGCGAATTGGCAATACAAAATCTCGATCGCGAATCGATGTTGCTTCGCAATGTTGAGGAAGCATTGGGCCGGATTGGCGATGGTAGTTACGGTACGTGTCTCCGATGCGAAGAGGACATCCAGCCAAAGCGCCTCGATGCGGTCCCCTGGACCAGGTACTGCATCCGGTGTCAGGAAGCCGCAGAGCGCCACGAGGACGAAGAGGGCCCGTCTGGCGATGGACTGTTGGCTGCCTGATCCGGCCGAGCCGTGCTGCTTTAGCGGCGCTACCCGCGTTCAAAACACAAGCCCTCTGGATCACGCATTGCAACGAGATCGTAGGTTTGCCGGTGAAGGGCGGATATGGTGCATACCGCTGCGAGCGCCAATCCCCGCATGCCGTCGTGACGCGATCTTCCGGGCTCTTCCCCGGATTGCGCTCTGGTGATTCTAGCTCACGAGCATGCCGACGGTTGCGGCACTCATCAAAACGAACGCGGTCCAGCCAAGAATGGCTAGAATTGGCGAATTGGCGCGCTCCCCCATCACCTTTCGACTACTCGTCAGGAGAATGACCAGAAGGATTAACGGGGGGGCAAGTGCACCGTTTACGACCGCGGACCAAAACATCATTTTGACCGCGTCGAACCCGGCGAAATCGAACGCAAGTCCGCCCACCAGGGCCATCACGAGAACCGTGTAAAAGCGACGCGCGCCGCGAGGTCTCTTCTCCAAAGATCCGCGCCACGCTGAGGCTTCGGCTATGGCATAGGCAAAAGATCCCGCGAGGACCGGAACGCCCAGCATCCCGGTGCCGATCAGGCCGAGAGTAAATAGCCAATAAGCCGCGTTGCCGGCGAGCGGACGAAGGGCTTCGGCGGCCTGCCGTGCCGTATCGATGTGGGTCACTCCATGATCGTGAAGCGTCGCGGCAGTCGTCAGGATAATGAAATACATGATGAAGTTGGAGGCGAACATGCCGGTGATGACATCGATGCGTGCGCGGCGCAGTTCCCGATCTGTCGCCCCTTTTCGCTGCGCGAAGTTGCGGCCTTGGGCTCGCTCCTCTTCGACTTCCTGAGCCGCCTGCCAGAAAAAAAGATAAGGTGAAATTGTCGTGCCCAGAATCCCTACCAGCACCGGGAGAGACTCGCGCGACCAGGGCAGCCGCGGAAAGATCGTCGCTGCCAACGCTGCCCTCCAATCGACATGCGAGAAAAAGGCGGTCGCTACATAAGCGAGCAGCACGAGTGTGATCCATTTGAAAACGCGAGCGATCTGTCGATAGGAAGACCAGAAAAGAAAGCTCACAATCAGACCAGTAAAGAAAACGGTCCAGATCTTCGCGCTAACGCCCGTCACCATGGCGGCGGAATCGCCCATAGCGCCGAGATCAGCCGCTATATTGATCACGTTTGCCGTGACCAGCAACAAGCAGGCGCCCCAGAGAACCCAGCGCGGATAATGCATCCGAATCGCAGACGCGAGGCCGCACCCCGTCACCATTCCGAGCCGACCGCACATCATTTGGACACCAACCATTAAAGGGAACGAAATCAGGGCGGTCCAGAGCGTTCCGTAGCCGAACGCCGCCCCGGCAACGGAATAGGTTGCGATCCCAGACGGATCGTCGTCGGCGCAACCGGTGATCAATCCCGGGCCAAGATCCTGGAAGAATGAATCGAGACGACGGAGGGCTCGGGGCTTCGATTCTTTCCGTGCTCTGCTGCCGTTGTTTTCCGCATTCTCTTGGGGTTGCGGCGAACTCCGAATTGGCTTTTTTTGCACAGCTGGCTTAGGCAAACGCGCTTAGGGGTGCGACCAAATGGAAACCCATCGGTTCCCATTCATCAAAATGGACTTGCAAGCAATTTGGGTGCCGCCGCGGAACGGCCGGCCGGTAGTGGCGTCGGCGCTCGTGAATCTGCCTCCGCTCTGGACGAAGAACAGGTCCTTGCTTTCTCGTTGCCGGCGAGACGGTCAGCTTGAGCATCCCGCTAGTCTACCGGCCGGAGTAGGGCAACTTGGAAATCGCGTGCGCCGATTCTGAGCCGTTCTCCGTGCGTAAACGAGCGGTTTCAGAATCCTTTCGCAGGAGTTCCACAGCACACACCCCGCGTTAAGAAGCTCACACATATCCTATCTTCATGAGTTTGATCTCAGACACTCAAGATTAAAGTGCGAAACCGTTATAACCGAGCTTCCCTCAAGAAAAGTAGGAGGGAAATCTGATGACAAAATGGGTTGGAAGCTGTATCCTCGCCGCCACCGCCGTGTCACTGAGTTCCTGCGGCGGCGGTAAAGTTGTGGTCGCAAATCCGTCGTCGCCGCCTCCCGCTCCGGTGGTCGCATCCGCAGCGCCTCCGCCTTCGCTGCCAACCGTGGTCACGGTGCCGGCCCCCCCGCCCCCGCCCACGGAAGTGAGCACGGCCGGTCCCAGTCCGGGCGTTGGGTATCTATGGGTATCGGGCTACTACAACTGGGACGGAAGCCATTATCAGTGGGTGCCTGGGACGTGGGCCAGAACTCCCCACGCAAACGCAGTCTGGGTGCCCGCTCACTGGCAGGCCACGAGTAGCGGCTATATTTGGGTGCCAGGCTCCTGGCAGTAGTGTGTGATACTTCGTTCAGGCCAACTCCCTGCAGTACGCTCTCTCCCGGCGGCGGTCCGCCGAGGCCGCCGCCGGGAATAGCAACGCTCCGAGACGATCCGGCGTAGTCAAGCATCAGACCATCAATCCGGTCCCGCCTACCTGGCACCACTTGGCGTCGTGCTTTCGAACGAGCGCCGGGGTATTACCGGGAATGTTCGCAATTTCCTCCGCGTCGAGGGCATGTGGACCTGAAAACTTTTCCTGTTTTGGCCTAGTCTGGAGTAGAATTAATCGCCACGCGAGAGTCTTGCTTGAGTGGCAAGGAGATCGCCGTGCCTACTCTAGTCCGCAAGAATGCCTGGAAGCTTTCCACGATTTCGAAGTGGGAGCCGACCCTCCTCTGGTATGCCAAGGCCGTTGGCGAAATGTCCACCCGCCCAGCGACCGACCCAACCAGTTGGCGGTTTCAGGCAGGCGTGCACGGCTACAGTAAGCGCTCCGACCCATTTGTAGGCGCAGGCCCGATTCCGAAGAAGGCGGTAACCGATAAGTTTTGGGGGCAATGCCAGCACGGTTCCTGGTTCTTTCTGCCCTGGCACCGCATGTACCTCGGTCTCTTCGAGCAGATCGTCCGCGCTGCCGTAGTGAAACTTGGCGGCCCCGCCGACTGGACTCTACCTTACTGGAACTACAGCGATGCCACGAATCCCAACGCGAAGACTCTACCGCCAGCCTTCCGGGAGCCCAAATTGCCGGATGGTTCGCCCAATCCCCTTTTCGTTATCCGGGGTGTGACCATTCTGCGCGCTCCCGCCATCACTGGAGGCAATCCTGCGGCAATTCCCGATAGGGATGTGGATATTACCGGATGTCTCGAAAAGACCTTCTTCTCGCCAACCACCGACATCACAGTGGGAGATCTCGGTTTCGGGGGCCCGGATACCGCAGCCAATCACGACGGCCACTTTTTCGGGGTTCGTTCCATAGAGAGTGTCCCCCACAACGCGATCCACATGGACGTGGGAGGGGACCAGACACTCGGATGGATGACCGACCCGGACACGGCCGCTCTCGACCCGATCTTCTGGATGCACCATGCCAACATCGACCGGTTATGGGCTGTCTGGAATCGGATGTCCGCCTCCCACAGCGATCCCACTGTTCCCGTGAACGTCGGCGGCCGCAAGATCACTTGGGCCACGTCCATCAAATTCAACTTTTACGACGCCACGGGCAAACCGGTCTCCATGACGCCAAGCCAAGTGACGGATACCAAGGTCCCCTTCAATTACGATTACGACGATACCAGCAACCCCCTGCCCAAAGCGAAGCCCGCAAAAGCGGTCCTGGCTGCTGCAATGACTAAATCTATGGCACCCCAACGTCCCGAAATGGTCGGCGCCAGCGGAAAGAAGCTGACTCTGACCGGATCCCCGCAATCCGCGGCTATCTCCATTCAGCCGCCAACCGGTCCGGCGAAAGCCAAAACCGCGAAGGCCGGCAAAGCCCAAGGCCTAAGAGTAACCGCCCAGCCCGCGCCAGAAGGCAAGACGTATCTGCATATCGAGAATGTCGTATCCAAGAAAGCGCACACCACCTACGAGGTTTACGTCAACCTGCCGGAAAATCCCGACGCTGGCGCTTACGAGGAACACTACGCCGGCTCCATGCATCTCTTCGGTGTCGTTCGCGCAAGCACGCGGTCGGCCCGCAGTGCCGGCAACGGACTGAGTTTCTCCATGGACATTACCGGACTGGTCGAAAGCCTGAAGCAAAAGAATGCCTGGGATGAGAAACGCGTCCGAGTAGCCTTTCTTCCGCGTGCCGGAGTCGAGGGAAAGGCCGCCAAGCACGATCCCATCACGGTCGGGCGCATCAGCATCTATCGGGCATAAGGCTGAATGAGACTTCAGGCCCTCTCGTCCGATGCTCTCGGCCAGCTTCGTTGGCGTCTTCCCGAGATCTCGATGCTGACCCTGAGCAGCGCCGCGTGGCTCGCTCTCGCGGCCCGCCCTCGCGTGCACATCCATGTGGGGGGCAGTGCCGCCAACTGGTGGCATTGGATGCTGATGGTAGCGGCCATGATGCTGCCGCTACAGATCGATAAAATCCGGCTCATTGCCGAGCGCAGCCTCTGGTCGCGCAGGCACCGCGCTAGCTCGGGCTACCTGGTTGGATATCTCAGCGTCTGGGCAGTGCTCGGCTTGCCACTCTCCTGGGGCTTCGCACAATGGCATATCGCATACCGAATCGACTGGCGTCTGGGGGCGGCGATCGGGTTCCTCGCCACTGCGGTCTGGTTGCGCTCACCCTGGAAGCGCGTCGCCGCGCGCATGTGTCACCGGACGGCCCCCCTTTCGGCTGCCGGCTGGGAAGCGGACCGCGACTGTATCTGCTACGGTTGGATCGCGGGTTGTGCGTGTGCCTTGAACTGCTGGCCATTGATGCTGGTCTGCTGGCTCTCCAACCACAGCTTCATCGCTATGCTATTCAGCTTCGCTTTGGGATGGACCGACCGCCACTTCCCGCCGAACTATCCAAGGAATGCTGCCGTTGTAGCCGTTCTAGCCCTGGCCTTCGGATTTGCAGGCGTATTTGTACCTTAGCCGGCTTGACGTTAGGCGGTCCGGGGAGGCTCGAAGTACCGGTAGGCGTCACCGCTTCGGAAACGCGCCGCGCCTCACCGAGGGTCGATGAGAGTAAGGGTCGGTTCCGCAAGTGCCTGCTTCGGAAATCCGCGGGCACTTACGACGATGCGGACGAGTCCACAATCGGAACCGATAGCTGGCTATCAGGATCGATAGCCAAGCGGCCGTGCTTCATGGTCAGCCCGCCGAACGATCCGCCTTCGAATCATTTGTTTGTGAGGCTTTACCCGTCCGGTTGGCAGTGGCCGCCAGCGTGCCTGAATTGGCCGCATGGAGCGATACCAGCCACAACCACTTCCAACGAGGAAATTTCCGCTGAACAGCCGACACTACCCGTTCACAATCGCCGCCGGCTTAATTGCCGCCTTTTGGCCGTGGTTGTCACCCGCACAGCTCCGGGCTCCCGTTACTTCGGTTGCGATTGCGCCGGCTTCATCACCTGCGGCGTCCACCACGATTGCGCCCGGGCCGATCGCCCCGATTGGAGGACAGATTGTTCTCGTTCCCCCTCAGCCGGTCTTTTACGTTCGGAGCTATTTGGGAAAATGCCTGGACTTCGGAGCCGCGCAGACCAGCGGCACCCAAGTGTATGTCTCCGATTGCAACAATTCCACCGAGCAGCAGGTACGCGTCGAAGAAGTCGATGCCCAGCATGACGTAGTCCTGCACGCAGGCAGCAAGGTGCTCGGCTACCGCCCGCCCCAGATGGTGGCGACGACCGGCGGGTCTTCCGGACCCGTATCGCCCTTGTATGTGCTCGAATTGCAGGACCGGGCGAACAACACGACTTCGTCGACCGCCACGGTAGGGGCCTTCGGATCCGTCACTTCGGCCAACCAGTTCTTCGCGCTCGACGGTGACAGCATCATCCTGGCCTCGAATCGCACGCTGGCGGTGCAGGTCCAAAACTCGCGGGGGACCAACGGGTCTCCACTGGTCGTGGCGGCACGCAGCCTCGCCGATTCCGAGTTCTGGGATTTCAACCAGATCGCAGGCTCGGACATCGACCCCACCTCAGGCTTTGTGCGCGCCGGGTACCCGGGCGCGGCGGCGACTGCGTATGACGTCCTGCTTTCGCGTTTGGCCCCGTTCCAAGGTTCGTTCTGCCAGAACGCGAGCCCCGCATGCCACGCGTCGCCCGCCACGCCGGGCACCGTGATCAAGATCTATCCCGGCACCGACATAAACCTTTCAGGATTGCAGCCCCTGCAGATTCCCGGCGGCGTCACGATTCGCGGCAGCCGGCGCGGCACTCTCTACGGACCGCTGCTGCATCAGGAAAACGCTCCGGGTGAGACGATCCTCGAGGTTCGCGGTGACAATGTGCGGATCACCGGGTTGCGGCTGCAAGGCATCAGCCGAAGCACCGATACCGGGCAGCCCGGCTCCCGCGGGGTCTTGGTCAATCCGGCGCTTCGCACGATCATCGACCACAACGACCTTTCGAACTTCACGATAGCGGGCGTGGAAGTCCTGGGAACCCAGACAGCCAAGACCGACGCGTGCGCGGCAGGTGCGCCCAGCGATCCGTTGAACCGGCCCTTTGACGCCTTCATTGCGCACAATTTCATGCATCACAATGAAATGCAGGGCGAGGGATACGGAGTGGTTGCCAGCCACGGTGGATTTCCGCTGGTGGCCGGCAACATGTTCTATCAGAACCGGCACGCGATCGCAGCCGATGGTTGGGCGCAAACCGGCTATCACGCCTGGTTCAACTTGGTGCTCGAAGGTGGGCCGGAACAGCATGCTCCGTGGTATTTGGGGGATGTGCCGTATCACACTCAGGATTTCGACATGCACGGCACCGGCGACAACGGTTTCGGCGTCACCGGCGGAGATTACGTTCAGATCTACCGCAACACCTTCCTGGGCACCAACCGTCCCAACTACGAGTTGCGCGGAGAACCGTGCAACTACAGCGACTTCCGGGAAAACGTCTCGCTGCAGAGCGCAGACGGCGCCGTGAACTTCAAGCTATCGGACATCCCCGGCCTGAACAGTCTCACGGATATCCTGGACGGCGCTTCCACCAACTTCCCGATTAACGTGGCCACCAACCGGAGCCAGTTCGATCACTCGAACCCCACCAGCCGCCTGGGCGTGGGCGATTTCGATGGCGATGGCGCCCAGGATCTGTTCCTCGCCACGGGTGCAGCCTGGTATTACGCGCCGCAGGGCTCGGCCGAGTGGCGGTTTCTCAGCGCCAAGACCGACCCGATGGGCACCCTCCTCTTCGGCGATTTCGATGGAGACGGCCGCACCGACGTGGTGGGCATGGACGGCAATACCCTGAAAATATCCTGGGGCGGCGTTTCGGATTGGGAATTCCTCAATACGGTCAATGCCCCAATCACCGATCTGGCCGTGGGCAAGTTCGGAAATCATGCCGCGGGCGACCGGCGGGACGACATCTTCTGGGCGGACGGAGTGCAGTGGCACATTTCCTCCGGCGGCACCGGGCCGTTTACTGCGGTGAACCCGTCCAGCTTCCGGGTGAAGGATGTCCGCTTCGGCGATTTTGACGGCAACGGCACCACCGACGTGCTCGGGATTGTCGCCGGCAAATGGATGGTCAGCTTCAGCGCCACCTCGATCTGGATCGGGTTGCCGAAATCGCTCTCGAGTACGCTGGATGGCGTGGTGGTGGCGGATTTCGACGGCGACGGGCGCGCGGACATCGCGACTGCCGTCAACTCCGGAGACGTCTGGCAGTGGTTGTTCTCGAGCGCCGGTGCAACGAACTGGATCAGCCACGCCGGGCTCTGGAGGACCTCTCCAGCTTCTGCGGCAGCGATCGGCAATTTCGATGGCGCCCCCGGAGCCGACGTTCTGCTTTGGGACGACGACGATCATTTGGATATCGTTCCTGGAGGACCGCTGCCCGGATCGTCCACCGCGCCGACCTACAGCCGCCAGGATCTGCGCTAGGCATTTTTCAGACTCAATCGCCTGATCGCACCCGGCGCCCGAAACACCATTCAAAATCCATACGGTGCCGCGTCCGCCGCAAACGCAAGCGGCGGACGCGTCGCTCATTTTTGTTTCTCGGGCACAGAGTTCGCGGATTTTCGTCTCACCGTTCCCTGGCGGGCCTCTGCGAGCGTAACGTGATTGGTGGATAGGATGTCGCCCGTCGTCCGCTCCAACCCGATACGCGACTTAATGTAAGCCACGCGTGCAGCCACCTCGGACGACTCTGCCGCTGTGAGATCCCGCTGTTGCTGGGTTACGTTGTAAGCGGTGGACGCGCCCAGCTCGAAGCGCCTGCGCTCGCCCTGGTACAGCTCTTCCTGGAGGATGCGTTTGTGTGTCGCCGTTTCATATGCGGCCCGCGCCTGGCGCAGGGCTACAACGTAGTTATTGATATCAACCTGGACCTGATTTACATCTCTGCGGTCGGACAATTGCATCTGGCGGAGAGTCAGCTCGTCGATGGCGTAGTCTGCGATCGCCTGCCGGTTCCTCAAGGGTGTGAAGAAGCCCGTTCCTACGCTCTCCAGTGGGTAGTCGCCGCGGAACACCTGGCCGAGGGCCGTGCCGAGACCACCTAACAACGATGGATCGGGGCTTCCGGTAACGCCAATATTGTTGGCACGATTCCGCGTTCCGGCCAAACCGGTCTGGCCCATGCTGGCGAAGACCACTCCGGTGGGTAGCAGCGCGCTCTTGGTCCCGAGGTTGTTAATAGCGGCGGCGGCCACGCTCTCCCTTTCGGCCGCGAGATCGGTGCGGTTCGCCAAAGCATGCTTGACCAGTTCCGCCAAAGAGGGCAGATCATCTGGATCTGGGACCACGATCGAATCCACCGGTTGAATCCGGACGCTGCGCATAATCGGGTCGGCTGTGCCATCGCGGCTCAGCAGGTTCTTCAGTTCCAGTTCCTGCCCGGCCAGAGTCGTCTGAGAGTCCGCCTGCGCCTGCGTCGTATTGACCAGTTGCTGCTCGGCCGCGATGATTTCGCTGGGCGCCGAGACTCCCACACGCACCTGTTCCTTCACAACGGCAAGGAACGTAGCTGCCGTCTCGGCCGCGATTTTCTTCGCTGTCAGGTCCTCGTAGGAAGCCTCCAGCGAATAGTACGCGTTCAATACCTGCTCTATCACGCCCGCCACTGTTGTTTCGAAGCTCAGGTCTGCGGTATCGCGGTTCATCCGGGCTACCGTAATCGTGCGCCCGTTGACCGCCGTGCCGAAGCCCTGTAACAGATTCTGCTGCACGGAAAGAGATAGAGATGGGGCTGAAGACGGGTTCAGCAAATCAGTCGTAGCATTCTCATTCAAATAGTGTTCCGTATAATTCAGACTGATGGTGCCGCCCATAAGCAGTCCTTGTTGGATACTGGCCGTGTACGCGCGCGTGGCGGAAACCAGCGTCAGAGTCCTGCTCTGTATCGAATTCGGTTGGGCCGTCGTGGTATGACTGAACGTGCTCGATTGCAAAACGGTTGGGTCCAGGGCTGGCGTGACCACTCCTACTTGCGAAATCGTGGCGTTGGTTGTTTGAGTGCGTCCGGAAGTCGATCCCGGTATAATCACGCCGGCCGCCTGCTGGCTGCCCGCGACGCCCTGTCCAGAAGCCACCGATCCGGCCTGCGAAGCGTTGCTTGGGACGCCGGGCAGGAGACCGCCGGCCTCGGCGCGGATGAGATTCCACTCCATGAGCGGGGAATTGTAGCGGACGATCTCGATATCGATGCTGTTTTCCAGCGCTAGGGCAACCGCGTCCTCCGCGCTCAGGTATACTGTTCCGGCGCGAACCATCTCGGCTAGTCGCGGGCTGTTGGACAGCCGCACGGGTGGAACTTCCGTCGGCAGATAAGGCCGTATCACAGAAGGCGCGGGCGCCGGCGCCGGGGCGATGGCGCCCTGTTGGCCGACGCCGAGCGATAACGGATACACGAAAGAAAACCCGGCCGCGAGGCATTTTCGTCTGCTCATTGATTCACCTCCTTGGGTAGTTCCTCGGGAAGCGCGGAGGGTTGGGAAACTGTCCCATGTAGGGCTTCCTCGACCGAGACGTGGTTCACTTCCAAGGTTGTGCCCAGTGCCTGGTCTAGTGCGATACGGGCGTGCGTATAGTTAGCCATACTCTGAACCTCCGTGCTCTCGGCGGAAGCCAGGTCGCGCTGATCGGTGACCACTTGAAACACCAGAGCCGCGCCCAGTTGATACCGGCGCTGATCGCCGGCCAGAGTCTGCTCCTGCAGTTCTCGCGCCTTTTTGGCCGCCTCATAGCGTGCGCGTGCCTGCTTCAGCCCCACTAGGTCGTTCTGCACGTCCACGCGGATCTGGTTGATGTTCTTGCGCAAGGTCAGCTGGTTTTGGCGGATTTCGAGAAGGCTGGTGGCATAGTCCGCTTGAGCGGCGCGGTTGCGCAGCGGTATGTTCAGGCTGATGCCGGCAGAGTAATTCGGATAAGCCCTGCGAGCGATCTGGGAGAGCAGGTTGCCGTATCCGCCGCTAAAATCCCCGATACCGGGCTCGAGGAGTCCTAAAGCGGTAGGCCGTCCCGACAGGCCGTTATTGGTGAGCTCGGCGAAAACCTGTAAGGTCGGTTTGAGAGAACTTTTGATGCCCACTAAGTTCATCTCATTGCTTTCAAGATTCAGTCTGGCCTCCCGAACCTCGACGCGTCTCTGCAAAGCTTCGTTGATCCAATCTTCCAGGAGGCGCTCCGGCTCCTGCGCCGGAATCTCGAAATGGTCCAGCGGAACAAGGTGCAAGTTGGCGAGGCCCGCTTCGACAATGCCGTTACGGCTTAGGTAGTTTTTCAGAATCGCCTCCTGCTGCATCAGGTTGGTTTGAGCAGTCAACAAGTCCTGCCGGGATGTGTATAACTGCGATTCCGCGCGGGTAATCTCGATGGGAGCGAGCGTTTCAATCTGCACCTGCTTCCGGTTGTCATCCAGAAGTTGCTGGGCCGTGCCTACCTCTCGGAGTCGCGCATTGACGTCGGCATGAAAGCTGACCAGATCCCAATAGAGGTTCAGCGCTGCCGAAATCGTGGTAATCAATTGCTGCTGAAATTGCAGCATGCTCACCTTCACGTTATTTCGCTGCACCCGAATATTGCGGCCAGTGACTGCTCTCCCGAAGTTCTGCAGAAGGTTTTGCGTAAGCTGGAGATCGAGGAATCCCTGAGTATAAGGATTGAGGTTGAAAAACTGGCTGTTCAGACCGATATGCACACTGGAGTAAGTGAGCTGCCCCATCAAGCCGAAATCGAAGTTCTGCACATACTGGGACTGCAAAACCCGTGTGTTCGATATCAGCGCGGTGGTCCCCGTGAGAAAGTTGTTGCTCTGCACAGATGTGGTGTGAGTGAAGTTGGTAAAAACCTGGACGGTAGGGTCGAATGAAGGAATGGTAGGCCCCAGTTGCGTGACGATGCCTCCGCCTGAACTGACTCCAGCGCCCGCACTCAGATTCGTCGCCGTCGCGTTCAGGCTGACGCCTTGGAGGCTGACGCTCTGCGGGCCGGCCGCCACACCCTGGCCGACGCTGCGTAGCGCGCCGCCGGCCTTCGCCCGAAGCAGCACTTGCTGGGCCAGCAACGGACCATAGCGTTGAATCTCCACATCTACGTTGTTCTCTATCGCCAGCGCCACCACGTCGCGCGCCGATAGGTACAGATTGCCGGAGCGGATCAGAGAAGCCAGGCGGCTGGAATTCTGCAGCCGGATTGCTGGAACCGTTCCGGCACGGTACGGATTGGAGATGAAGCCCAATTCGCCAGTAGGTGGTCGCAGGTTAAGCGCCTCTTGGGCCGGCGAAGACGTGCAGAGGTTTAGGATAATCAAGGCGGTGCCGCCCTTGGCGAGCGCCAGCGCTGCTAATTGCTTCGGTCTGGGGATGTTGGCGTGGATGCGTTCTTGGAATGCGGCGACTCAACAAATCTTGAGTCTGGGTGCCTCGACGCTGCATCAGACCAGACAGTCCGTAACCCATCTGCCTTGACTGTGGCTAACAGGGGCGGACCGTTCGCGGCCAGATGTTAAAGCTGGGGCCCGATTACTCCGAGCGTAGCGCTTGCGTGATATCGACGCGCGCGGCGCGGAGAGCGGGCAGAACGGAAGCCACCAGCGCTGCCGCCAGAAGGACCACGGCGGCGCCGAGGATGGGGACGGCGCCCGGGCGCTGCACGTGCTCGAAATAGCTGGCGGCTAGACGCAGCAGCGCGAAGCCGCCCAGCACGCCGGCTCCGATGCCTGCCGCGGCCATCACGGCGCCCTGGCCGAGCACATCCACTAACAGATGATGTGGCTCGGAGCCGATCGCCAGCCGTATACCGAATTCGCGAGTACGTCCGCTCACGGAGAACGCCAACACACCGGCGACGCCGACGACTGCGATCGCAAGCGCGACGAATGCGAAACCGCCAAACACAATCGCGTTCAAACGGTCGGGCGCCAGCACCTCGGCGCGGATATCTTCGAGCGACGCTGCATGTTCCACCACTTGGTCGGGCGCCATCGAGCGGAGAATGCGCGTGACCGGAGATACCAGGGGATACGGGTCGCCGCGGGTATGAATGAAGGCCCGCTGCCCGACGAATGCCTGTCCCAATGGATGGTACACCGCGATGGCCGGACCCGGCGTGATCTTCTCGTCCTCGACATCGGCCACGACGCCGACGATGCGGCGCGGATCGCCGCTGATGCCGATGAACTTCAGCACCGGATCCGTCCACATCACGTGCCGGTTGACCGCATCCTGGTTGGGAAACATGCGCTGCGCCAGGCTCTGGCTGACGATGACGACCGGCTCGCTGCCGCGGCGGTCCGCGTCCGTGAAATCGCGCCCCGCGAGAATGGGAACGCCGAGGGTGGCGAAGAATCCCGGCGAAACGGTGCGGAACCGGGCGCGCGGATCTTCTTCGCCGGGGCCGCGGAGGCGGCCCTCGGTCGAGAACTGCATCTGAAAGGAATTGTCTCCGTCGCGCCACGGCACAACCGTGCCGATGGCGACGCCGCTGACGCCCGGCAGTTCGCCAATGCGGCGGATCGACTCCTTGTAAGCCGCCACGATCTGATCGGCCGTCCGGCCAAACGTCATGGGAGGAACATTGATGGCCAGCACGTGGCGTGTGTCAAGACCGGTCTGTACCGCCTGCAGGGTGAGCAGTGTTTTTACGAGCGTAGTGGCGCCGGCCAGCAGCACAAACGACGCGGCCACCTGCGTGACCGCGAATACGCGCAGGCGCCGGCTGGTGCTGCCCGTGACCCGCACGCTGCCGTTGGCGAGACTGATGCCGTGTGAGGAATCCGCCGCCGGGAGGCGCGGAACAAAGGCTAGCAGGACCGCCGCCACGACCGCCAATCCCGCCCCGACCCAGAGCATGCTGGAATCGACCGTGAGATCGAGAGCGCGCACCGAATACCGCGCGGCGTAGCGGGCCAGCACCGACACCATCGGGCGCGCGCTGAGCACGCCCAGCAGCGCCCCGGCGCCGCACAGCAGCAGACTCTCTGCCAGCAAGGTACGCCGCAGGGCCAAGGCGCTCGCGCCCAGCGCGGCGCGGATGGCCAGTTCACCCTCGCGGCGCACAGTCCGCGCCAGAATCAGGTTAGCCACGTTCGAACAGGCGATGATGAACACCAAAGCTGACGCCGCTAACAGCACCCAAAGAATCGTTCGCGCCTTCGCAGTGATCTGATCGCGTAACGGCACGGCATCAATGCGAAAATCCGCTTTTTGCGAGTATGCCTCCGGATGCTCCTTGAGGATCGTGGCATGCACCGCGCGCAATTCGGCTCGGGCAGCCTCCAGGTCCACGCCGGGCGCCAAGCGGCCGAACAACTCGGTCATGCGGTGAACCCGGCCGGTGACCATGGTCGCGGACAGGTGATGCGGGCTCGTAACGACGTTGGCAATGATCTCGGTTTCGGCCGGATAGGGAATCGACGGCTCCAGCACGCCCACCACGGTGGCCGAACGCGGCCCGAGGCGGATCGTCTTGCCAATCACACCGGGGTCGCTTTTGAGCGAGGTTGTCCAGAAGCGATACGTCAACACGGCGGCGCCGGCCGCGCTCGCGCCGTCGTCCCGCTGATCGAGCAGCCGGCCCAACACCGGGTGCAGGCCCATCACCGAGAAGTACGACCCGCCGACCACGCCCGCCTGCACTTCGCGCGGCTCGCCTAAGCCCACCATCGTAAAACCGATGGTCGAAAAATCGCCGAACGCGTTCAGCGTTTTGATGCGCTGGCGGAGATCCTGGATTTCAGGCACCGAGAACAAAACGTTATCCACGCCGATGCCGGCCGCGCTCTGATGGAGGTAGATCAAGCGGTCTTCGTCTCGGTTGACGAGCGGCCGCAGCAGCACACCCCGGACCAGGGTGAAAATGGCGGCATTGGCGCCAATCCCCAAAGCCAGGGTCAGAACTACGGTAATGGTAAGGCCCTTGGTGCGCGCCAGGGAGCGAATCGCGAACTTCATGCCTGGTCTCCTCGAAATTTAAGCTTACGAGATATCATAGTACGCTGAGACTGACAGTGAGGGAAGCCATGACTACCAGCAAGACCCGGCGACAGTTGTTTTGGCAGAGCGCGGCAGCGGCCGGCGCGGCCGTTCTGTCGGCCCGCCAGTCCGGCGCTCAAAGCAGCGACGAACCGGCGTGGCGGAAGTTCTTCGGCAGCGGCTTTCGCAATGAGCGAATCGAGACGACGGGAGCCGAGATCAACGCCCTGATCGGCGGGTCCGGGCCGCCGGTTCTGATGTTTCACGGCGCACCGCAATCGTTGATCACGTGGCGGCTGATCGCGCCCGATCTGGCCAGGGATTTCACACTGGTCATGTGCGATCTCCGCGGTTACGGCGACTCCAGCAAGCCTCCCGACGGCGAGCGGCACTCCAATTACTCCAAGCGGCCGATGGCGCAGGACGGAGTCGACGTCATGCAGCACCTCGGCTACCAGCAATTCTTCATGGTGGGCCACGACCGCGGTGGCCGGGTGGGGCGGCGCATGGCGCTCGATCATCCGGACCGCGTGCGAAAGCTCGTCGTGATGGATATCGTGCCGGCGCATTACCTGTATTCCCATGTCACCATCGAGTTCGTGCAGGCGTACTTTCACTGGTTCAACTACCTGCGCCCCGCGCCGGGCCCGGAGAACGAGTTGAAAACGGCGAACGATGCGCAGTTGGCGCGGACGGCCAACGACGTGCAGCGGGAATACCTGCGCACCATGACCAATCCCGCGACCATCCACGCGATGTGTGAAGACTACCGCGCTTCGGCTTCGATTGACCTGGGGTACGACGAGGCCGACCAGAAGGCGGGCAACAAGATCCAGTGCCCGCTGTTGACGCTGTGGGCCGCCACCGGAGCGATGGGCAAGCTCTACGACGTGCTGAACATCTGGAAGGACGAAGGAGTGAATGTGACCGGAAAAGGCCTGCCCGGCAATCACTCGCTCCAGGAAAGCGCGCCGAAGGAAACGCTGGCGGAGATTCAGCAGTTTCTGAAAGCGTAGTTGACGCCGTTTACCGGCCGGCGAAGCGCGTCAGGCGCCTGGGAATAATACCAGGGCGCCTTGTGTTGCAAGATTCGTGCACGGCCCATTCTGCGTTCCGCTCGTTCAGATCCGGAGAGTCGCCGGTTCGAGCCGGTCTCCTTGGCTCTCTGCTCGCTGTGGCACACGCTCGAACAGGGCCTTGAGGCCTTCCATCATCGTAGGGTGAGCGAATGCGGCGTCTCTCAAGATCGTGTAGGGCTGGTCTGCCAGCATTGTGACGTGAACCGTGCCCATGAGTTCCCCGGCTTCGGGCCCGAAAGCTGCGAATCCGAGAATGCGATCGCTCTGCCCGTCAATGAGAGCCTTCATGAATCCACGTTTTTCAGAAAGCGTCCACGGGCGCCAAACGGACGTCATTGGCAGCGAAGCCACCCGATACGCGATGCCTTTGGTCTGCGCTTGAGACTCGTTAAGACCGACTCGCGCCAGTGGTGGATCCGTGAATACGCAATAAGCAATTAGCCGATCGCGCGTGCTGCGGTGCCCCCCGTTCAGATTCGCGTGAATGATGCTGAAGTCGTCCTCGGACACGTGCGTAAAGTACGGGCTGCCCGCACACTCCCCCAGGGCCCATACATTCGGCGCAGTTGTCTCCAACCGGTCATTCACACGGATGTGCCCCTTTTCGGTCACTTCGATTCCCGCATTTTCCAAACCGATTGCTTGCGTATTGGGCGTTCGTCCAGCTGCTGCGAGAATGTCCGTTCCCTCGACGGCTCGCGCGACACCGTCGACTTTGAGTTGCAAGGTGACGAGTTCGCCTGAAAGGCCTTTGACGCTCAAAGCCCGGGCGTTCAACAGAACCTCGATTCCTTCATCCGCGAAAAGCTGCAGCATCGCTTGTGAAAAGTCTGGGTCTTCGGACGACGCCAGACGCGGGCCGAGTTCGATCAACGTCACACGGCTTCCGAGCCTGCGCATGGTCTGCCCCAACTCCATCCCAACGTAGCCTCCCCCCAGAACGATCAGGTGCTTGGGAAGTCGATGCAGGTCGAGCATCTCCACATGCGTCATCGGTTTGGCTTCACCGAGCCCTGGTATCGCAGGAATCGTCGCGTGGGTTCCAGTGTTGATGAATACACGGTCCGCTGTGAGAGTTCGCTCACCACCGCCGCGCAAAGAAACGCGTAGTGTGCGCGGCTCGATGAATCGGCCTTCACCAAGGAGCAATTCGTCGCCCGCAGCCTGGTATCTGTCCAAATGGATCTGGACAATTTCATCGACCATTTTGCGCTTGCGTGTGTACACTCCTGCCATGTTGACGACGGTCGACTCCGTTTGTATCCCAAACTCCTGGTGTCGTCCCATGAGCGATGCGACCTTCGCTGTATGAATGAAATTCTTGCTCGGCAGGCAGGCGATGTTCGTGCACGATCCCCCAATATATTCCCTCTCGACTACAGCGGTTCGCTTCCCTTCTTTGGCCATGGTCCAGGCAATCAATTTGCCGCCGGTCCCGCTACCAAGCACGAGAACGTCATATTTGTCTGCGCCATTCATGAGTTGTCTCCTTCAGGGCCTCGGCGGCCACCCGGGCCAGAAACGGAAAAAGCTGCGCAGCCCGATATTTTCAGAGGATTACGAAAATGGGGCAGTCGGTACAAGTACGGAGGTGATCTGTGGACAGCGCACCGCGCACCGGATTGGCGGCGGCCGCCCCCGTCTACCGGCCAGCGAAGCGCGTCAGATAGCGGAGCGCAGGAGGATCTGCCGGCAGAGCCGGCAATCCGCCGAATACCTGCTGCAGCAATTCCAGCACGGCCGAGTAGAGGCGGCTTCGCTGCAGCCTCTTTCGGACGGCGGGCGGCAGGATGCGCCAGGGGATCAAACCGTACGACGAATCCAGCACACCCAGGGCAAAGTGGATCCGCCTCAGGCCACTCTGGATGGTGTCCACGCTGGACCGGCTGACGGCGGACTGCGCCAGCGAAAAGACAGCGCGCCCGAGCGGAATCAAGTCCTCGCGGCGCAGCCGTTCGATCGGTTCCCACTCATTGCGAGCGAGCGCGGCAGCCAGCGCCGTTTCCAGTTCCGCCCAAGCCAGGTCGGTGGAGGCGGGAGCGCAACGCCGCAGGTTGCGAGGCTCGGCGGAGGGCACCATGGTTACCGGAACCGCCCGGGCAAAGACCAGATGAAGCCAGGAATGGGCGCCGTCATTCTCCCATTGAGCTACCCGCCAGAAACGGCCGAAGACCTCTAACTCATATGGGAAATCGACTCTTCCGGCCCAACTCGGGCGGGACTCAGACCACGGCACACGGAGGCGGGCATGATCGGCGGAGTAGTCGATCCGGGGGCGCCCGTGGGGACGGTAAACCAGGACATCTTCGGCGCCGCCCTGAAGTTGGGCGGCTTCCCAACAACGCCCGTCCGCAGTCACAACCAGGGAACCGATTCCGACCGGGGCTTCTTTCAGAATCTGCATGACCTGATCCGGCTTGATCGGGATGTGCAGTTCCTGCCCGTCGGGGCTGTCGACGATATGCGCGTTATCGATGGCCTCCGGGGAATCGCCGGAAAGGCGCGTATCCCGCGGCGTACCCAGGAAGGTCGCGGGTAGGACGGCGGGAGCAACGCCGGCAGTCTGACCGAGCAGGAACAGGACCACGTCCCGCAACATTTCCAGGTCGGCGGGGTAAAGGAAGCGCGGCGCAGCCAGCTCCGGATTCAGTAAAGCTTCCAGCGTCGCAGGTGCGAGACGCTCTCGCAAGAGCAGCCTTTCCAACGCCTTACCAACGGCGAGGACGGGGACCCCCGCTACCTCGGAACCCGCGGGCTGGGAGTCGGAAACCAGCATCTGCGCCACCTCCTGCGGCAGCCACGTGTTCAGGAGGCGGATCGTGTACGGAGCGAGAGTTTCGGAACCGAGTGTGGGACGAAACACCAGACCCAACCGCGGATCAGGCGGCTCCGGCTTTCGGTTATCGGGATTTGAGCTTCGGATCCAGCTCCGAATGTCGGTGAGGGCTTGGCGGCAGGACTCGCCGATGGGAAAATCGCCGGATAAATGGCGTTTGAGCAAACGATCGAGTTCCCGCCATTCATCGCGCGCATACCCGCTCCAGTACACCGTTTTGAGCCAATAGGAAGCGAGAACCGGGGAGGTCTCGGGATAGAGGCGGTGGCGGAGCCGGTCCAACAGCCGCTGGAAATCCAGCTCCACGCGCGAAACTCTGTGTCTCAGGAACGGAATGAGTTGCGCAGGCCTCGGGAGGCGGACAAAAGCGGCCGGCGACGGGGACATGAGTGCCTCAATTCATTGCAGGCCAATCCGGCCCACATCCTCATGACGAGCAGTGAGAGCCAATCGTTTCGGCTCGGGGGACTCCGCTGTCGAGTCAGAAGTCCTAATACGTACAGACCTATAATTCCACTCATTCATGTAGATGCGACTCGGCCGAAAGACGCCGCAACGGATTTGGCGGTATGATTGCACCATCAATCTATCCGCTGGAGACGGAGAAGAGATGGAAGCCGAGGGTCAAGGCTCCGGAGCCGCTCAGGCGTCGCAGGAAAGCCAACCGGCCCATGCACAAGCTTGGCTGGTATCCGGGACGGAGTCTGCGGTTCGGATCTGCTTTCTGATCGCCGCCGATGTGACCAGGGTGGGACGGGCGCCCGATAACGACCTGGTAATCCAGGGACCCGACTCGGGAACCGTCTCTCTACATCACCTGGAGATCCATCGAGTGGTGGTGGAGGGCCGCCCGGTCTTCCGGGCGCGCGACCTCGAGAGCACCAACGGCACATTTGTTAACGGCGAGCGGATTTCGGAATGTGCGGTTGAGGCGCAGAGGGCGCTTCGCCTCGGAGCGCAAGGGCCGGAGCTGTTGCTTGTCTTCGAAGAACCGCCTTCGATGGAATTGGATCGCACCACCGCGATTCCCGCCGGAATTGCGGCGCCGGTCAGCGGGGAGGCGAGCCCGGCAAACAACACCTACGACAACCTGATCCACGAGGGAGTCAAACGGGTCCGGCGGGCGCGGGCTCACGGCCTGGCGGGCCAGACGATGACGATCATGCGGGAAACCATGGATCATGCGGTCCGTCATGCTTCCCGACGGTTTCAGATCATCATCGGCGTGCTGGTGGTGGGGCTGGTGGGAGTCTCCGGCTACGCCACGTGGAGGATCACGCGGCTGAATCAGGAAAAGCAAGGGATCGATAAACATATCGCGGACCTGGAGTTGCAGGTCCAGACAGCCGCCAACGCCGACGAAGCGAATCGCCTCATCAGCGAGCTGAACAATTACGAGGCGGCGGGAGAGGAACTGCAGCGCGACCTGCTGTACCGTCTGGGCCGGCGCGACAAGGATCCGGTCACGACGGAAATCCGCGGGCTGATGGCGGAATTCGGCGCGGGCCTGTACAGCGTTCCACCGGAATTCACGGAGCGGGTGAAGTATTACATCCAGCAATATCAGGGGCCGGATCGGCCGCTGATGACGCGCGCCCTGGGCAAATCCGCCGGCGAGATTTCGACGATGCAGCGGGTGATGGGGGAGCAACACCTGCCCGCCGATTTGTCCTACATGCCGGTAGTGGAGAGCGCTCTCGACTCGCCCAGTCAGTCGCGCGCCGGCGCCGTGGGACTTTGGCAGATCACTCCGATCACGGCGAAGCAGTACGGGCTGAGCGTCACCGACCAGGTCGACGAGCGGACGAATACGCTGAAAGCGACGCGCGCCGCGTGCCATTATCTGCGTGACTTGATCCTGGATTTTGGGTCCGGCAGTTCGGTGATGCTGGCGCTGGCGGCGTACAACTTGGGCCCGGGAAAAGTGAAGCAGGCCATCGGGAAGGTGGTGGCAGATCCGATCAAGCAGAGAAACTTCTGGTATCTCTACCGCGTAAAGGCGCTGCCGCTGGAGACGCGAGAGTACGTGCCTAAGGTGATCGCGGCGATGATCATCGCGCGAGACCCGGGCCGGTTCGGGTTCTGAGCGGGCGCCCGGTCCTTTCGGCCGCGCCGGTCAATGGAGCACCAGTCACGGGCGCGCTGGCCGACTCCAGTTCTGGATCAGCGTGATCGAGGCCTCGTCCAGGACGGTATTGATCAGAAATCGGCCGTCGCGCGAGACATCGTATTGCTGGAGTCCCGTGGTCATATCCGCGCCGCCGCCGAGAATCCGCGTTTGAAACAAGGGCACGGGCCGTCCAGCAGCCAGATGTTCTGGTTGTCTTCGACCACCCGCCAAACCGCAACGCGGCGGCCGTCGGGCGCAAGGCGCGGCCCCGACAGATTCGCGTCGGGCGCTCCCATATTGTCAAGCACCTTCCCGGACCGGTCAAACCAGAACAATTGACGCCGGCCGGAACTGCTGGACCGGTAGGCGATCGGGCCTGCGCCGGATACGGAAAACGCACTGGCGTAATTGATTCCACCCTGAGCCACACCATCGGCCACCATTACGGGATCACCACTAAGTTGCCCGCTGGTGAGATCCAGGCGCTGAGCCAACAGCATGCCGGTGCGCGTAAGAAAGAACCAGCCGTTGGGCGCGTACTGCCCGGCCGCCTCGCCCCAACTCGAGGGCTCGCCTCGCCAGTAATCGCAACCAGCCCGGGCTTACCATGAAGTATGATCCAGTCCGTAAGTGCTTCGCCCCAACCCGCCGTCGCCGCGCGCAGTTTGCAGGCAACGGATACCGCGCGCAGCCGCGCGTTCCCGGTCGACGTGTGGTATCCCGAGGCAGCCCGGGGTGCCGGCGCGCTGCCCCTGATTCTGTTCTCGCACCACAGCGGCGGTAGCCGTAGGGCATCCACCTTCCTGACCACCTACCTGGCGAGCCACGGCTATTTGGTCGCGGCGATGGATCATTCAGAAGTCGTCGCACCCGAGCTGTTGCGCAAGGACAACGAGACTCCCGAGCAGAAGGCCCAGCGTGGCGAAGCCTGGATCGCGAGCCGTGTGCCCGATCTGGCATTCCTGCTCGACTACATGCTGTCGCAGCAGCTTCCGGAGGTGCGCGTGGACGCCGATCGGATCGGCGCGGTGGGTCACAGCTTCGGCGGCTGGACCGTGCTCGAGGCGCCGGGCGTCGACCCACGCATTCGATCCGTTGTGGCGCTTGCGCCCGGCGGCAGCAGGCGGCGGCGGCCGGGCATCATCCCAGCTACCGCCGAATTCCGCTGGACGCGCGAAGTTCCGCTGCTCCTCGTTGCGGCCGACCAGGATTCCTGCCTGCCGCTCGACGGCATGTACGAATTGTTCGAGCGGGCTCCCGAGCCCAAAAAGATGATCGTGCTCGAGCGCGCGGACCATATGCACTTCGTCGATCACGTCGAGAAGTCGCACGAAGCGTTTCGCATGATGCCCGTCGAAGGAGACCTGGCCAAGATCCAAGCCGACATGCGCCCGATCGCGGAACTTTGCACGGGCGAAGAGGCGCACCGCCTGATTCAGGACGTGACCTTGGCGCACTTCAACGCCACGTTGAAAGGGCAGGACCAATGATGCCGAATCATCGAGCTTTAGAGAACGATCGAAATCATTCCTGATTGCGACGCTAACCCAAATCCCGGTTTACGCGCAAATAGGAACAAAGAGTTGCTCGCAAGCGGAACGCCTTAGCCTCCCGGCCGGAGCACTTCATCTTCGCGCCAAACGCCGCCGGAGGTAACTTCCACGCGATGGGCGCCGCATCTCTCACACGGCTCATGGTGCGCGGTAGCCCAACAGCGTAACTTCGGATGTCAGTACGGCCGGTAATTCGAACGGCAGCAGTCACCGGGCGAGTACAGATGAATACCCGCCAGGGGGACCATTACCCAATCCTCTTTACAATTTGGTTACAACCATCTACTCTCAAAGTGCAGGGAGCTGACCTGTATCGGAGTACTGTCGTGCTAGCAGCAGCTTTGATGGCGCTGGGGATTTTTCAAATCCAGGCCGATGCCGTCAGAAGAGTCGAGATCACACAAGCCGCCGTGATGGCTCAGGCTTCGGCAGTCCAGCGCGCGAAAGCCCTCCGGACCGAGGACGAGCGCCGCCGCTTTGAAGAGAAATTCAATCGTCTTGTGTCAGCGATGGATGCTTTTCAACGTGAATATAACGCCTCCGGCGGGAAAGTTTGGCCCAGAAAAGAGGCCGATGCGTTGAAAAAGGCGATACAAGCCCTACACTTACCTTAGAGAAAGAAGGGACCGGCATACCCGTCCCGTTGTTCAGACTGTACCCCGACATCAGAAGTTCAAGCGCAACGACATTTGAATCTGGCGTTGTGCGCCCAGGCCGACATCCTTGCTGACGGTGGAATTGAACACGCCGAACGCCGCGCCGGCGATCGACGGGGTGTACGGCGTACCCGGCTGGAAACCCGTCGCAAGGCCGGTCGCTAAGACCGCAGGGGGATTGGCGAAATTCGCTCGGTTCAAGATGTTGTAGAACTCCGCTCGATATTCGAGGTTGCGCTTCTCGTCGATGTGAAACTTCTTGTGCAGAGTGAAATCAAGCTGACTCAGTCCCGGCCCGTGAAGCGCGTATCTTCCCAAGTTGCCGAACTGGCCGGGTTGGGGGAAGGTGAACGCGCCTGGGTTCAGGAAAAACCGCTTATCTCCCGCCTGCAAAAATGGGTCCACTCCCGACACCACAGTCGGCCGGCGATTGCTCCGGAACGCGCCGCCATATGGATTGTCGACGACCGCCGTGGTCTGCACCACTCCGCCGGTGACAATCGGAGATTGCACAAACTGATTGGTGCCGTTGATCTGATACACGATATCCGGTCGCGAAATCGTCACATCAATGGGCAACCCGGTCCGTGCGTTGTAGATTCCGCCAACTTCCCAGCCGCCCACCAAGAAATTGGCGGCTTTTGCGGTCGGCTTGATTGGAAGTTGGTAGAGGGCGGAGACATTCACGCTGTGGCGCACATCGAAGGCGTTGTTGCCGCGGTCCTGCTGGAAATTGAACGGGTTTTGCGTAGTTTGGGCTTCGTTCGATCCACCGGTGTTGCCGATGCTGTGGCCGTAGGTCCACTGGAGTCCCGCCGTGAGCCCGTTGTTAAACCGCCGGTTGAGGGTGGTCTGCAGCGAGTCGTAGTGATCGGTACCGCCGCTACTCTTGTAGTCGATCTGGGCAAACCGCGATCCGAATTGGAGAAGCGCGCTGCCGCTGCCAGTCGTCGGATTCGTCGTGACACCAACGATGCCATTTGTCCACGAGCGCAGGAATAAGTTCCGTCCCTGGCTGCCGACGTAAGCCACAGTCAACACCGCGGAGCCGGGGAGTTCCTGCTGAATCGATGCCGTGTATGACAGCACCTTTTCGGGCAGCGTGTAGCCATTGCCATATGCGCGCGGCTGGAAGCCCAGGTTCGGATCAAGCACGTTGTATCCGCCCAACACCTGGGATGGGACGATCGGCCACGCGATGTTGCTCGTGAGGGTACGGCTGGCGCGGTCGGAATCGATGGGCTGCACTTGGTCCTCGGTCTGGCCCGGTCCGTAGTAGTAACCGGCGCCAATGCGAAACACGCTCCTGTTCTTAAAGCGTTCCGGCGACCAGGAAATTCCCAAGCGCGGCCCGAAGTTCTTCGTGGAAGAGTGATACCAGGACGTGGTTGCCGGCAGGTCGCATCCGGGGCTCGCACCGCAAGCCAGTTTCCCCGTATCTGCGTTAAAGAAGACACCGAGATTTCGATCCTCGGTCAGCGGATGATAATACTCGTAGCGGAGTCCGTAATTTATCGTCAGGTTCGGCCGGACTTTCCATTCGTCCTGTGCATAAAAGATCAGGTAATACTGTTTGAGAAACCGATTGCCAGTCGCGCCGTTATTCCACGGATCCGGGGCGCTCGTGTCGCCCAATACCTGAATGTTCGTCGGCTGGTTGTTCAGCAGCGCCGTAATGTTCGGAAATGTGTAGGTGGTTCCTCCCTGCCGGTCGGTATACAGGCGAACCGGGCGGAATTCGCCGCCGAATTTCAAGGTATGTTCTCTCCTGATTACGCTCAGGTTGTCGATCAAGCTGTAGGTGTAGTTCGTGTATGGCTGACCGCGACCATTTTGTGAGCTGTTGCCGCGGACGAGGTTACCCAGAGCGGCAGCACCCGCGGAGGCCCCCTGGCCTCCAATGCCCGGAATTGCGACGGTACCGGTGAAGCTGACCGCGAAGGCGCTGGTATCTACTCCAGAAATTGGCGGAGTCGTACCGTTGATGCGGGTCTTGTTGCCGTTGAAGCCCAGCTTGGTTTCGTTGATAACGGTAGGGGTGTAGACCTGTTGCAGCGTATAGACCACGTTCTGCGGAACGCCGGTAACCACCTGATTGGATCCGGTCACGTCAAGCGGCTGGATGAGGTAACCCTGATCGCGGTTGTATCGAAGATATTGCGTAAACTTCTCGTTGATGTGATGGTCGATGCGGAAGCTGCCGAAGTACTCATCGATCGCCGACGAGGCGGCGCGCTGTGTAAGGTCCAGATCGGCATTGCTCGTCGGTGTTCCGGTGGGATATCCGGCGAGCAGAGGCTGGATCGAAGGGACGGCGCGAAGGCGGGCCGAAGCGCTCGGAACAGTGGCGATCAGGTTCACCCCGGCGCGCTGCCGCAGGGATTCCTGCGCGATAAAGAAGAATACTTTGTCTTTCTTGATGGGTCCGCCAATTGATCCGCCGTATTGATTCAACCGAAGGGGCGTCTTGGCCGTGCCATCAAAGAAATTGCGCGCATCCAAGTCGCTGTTCCGAAAATATTCAAAAATACCCCCATGCACGTCGTTGCCGCCAGATTTGCTGACGACACTGATTTGACCCGCCGTCCCGGTGCCGAACTCGGCCGGGTAGTTGCTGGAATCAACGCGAAACTCGGAAACGGTCTCCAGGCTGTTCTGGAGCCGGAATCCCGTCGAAACTTCGCCGTTCAGGTTGCCGGGCGAAGCATCGATAATTGAGCTCGCTTCAACGCCGTCGAAACGCACCGCATTCTCCTGATTGGCGCGGCCGCTGAACCGGATATTGTCGAAGCTTCCGCCGCCCGCGGTTTGGGCCCCAGGCGCCAACAAATAGAGCTGTGAGAGCTGGCGTCCGTTGAGCGGCAGCGTGGCAACCTCTCGCGTGTTTACGTTCGCACCGATGGCAGCTGAACTTGTGTCTACCACGGTCAGTTCTCCGCCGGAAACCGTTACGCTCGTCGCAAGCGCCGCCGGCTGCAACACGATGTCAAAGACGCGCTCTTGTCCGACGCTGAGGGGTAAGCCGCTGAATTCCGCCGGACCCAGGCCGTTTCCTTGGGCCTTGATTGTGTAGGTCGATGGCGCCAGATTCGTGAGCACGTAAAACCCGTGATCATCGGCAACCACCTTGCGTTCTTGACCCGTCTTCGTGTCGACGGCCGTGATGGCGGCGTTCGCAATCGCGGCGCCCGTCGAATCGGTTACGTTGCCGACAATTCGCGTCTTATCAACCTGAGCAAGGAGCGTGGACAACGCCAGCACTCCCGCCAGTGCGAAGCGCAAAATTTGAGATTTCATGATTGGGTTTCTACGTTAACGATTCAATGTTACGAGTCAATTAACATTTCGGTAAAAATCTCGTTTGGCGCGAGTAGGGTGTGTATCTTTCGGCCAGCAGCCTCAGGGATCAAACAGTTTTCAGTTGCCTTGATTCGAGATTTGCCGTAACCTCGGTTTCGTTCATAGACCATTCTCGGGCGCCTGGAATGGAACAGGCGCCTTTTTTTGAGATCATTCGATCACGAAATAGAGCGGCATAGATCCGCCGCTTATCTGCTCGTGGCCGCCATCGGCAATTTTGGGACTGGCTCCCGAATTACGCGCTAACCAGAAGTTTGGCCGATCGGCGAAGCCCATCCGTTTGGGTACCGATATGGGCCGTTATCGTTCGTCGAAGTGTTGCATCATTCCGGCGGCTCAGGACAAAAGCCGGTATACTGATTCAAGCATGTGTCACGCGGGAATTTCCGCCCGACGACTAATGTTGATTCTGTTCGTGCTGTGCGTAACAGTATGCACCCAATCAGCATCGCTAGGCGCCGAGCAAGAAACCCACCACGCTTCCGACCACTGTTGTGTATTGTGCCATCTAGGGCCGGCCCCCATCCTTCCTGCCGTGGCGAATGCCATCATCGCACCGGTGTTTTCTCCGGTTTGGCTCGCCGTTGCAGTTGCTGTACGCACATTCCACGAAGGTCTTGTCGGGTCGACCGCCTCACGAGCTCCTCCCGCTTAGTTCTATTGCGAAAGTTAGCGTCCCGCTCCAGTTGTCCTCGGTGCGGGGCTGGGCTATTTGCATTCAGAGCAGTCGAGGAGTCTTCATATGCATTCAAAGTTTCTTCGTGGGTACAGTTCTGCCGCCGTTTTGTTCTTTCTCATTACCAGCAGCGCCTCTAGCGCATTTGCGCAATCGCTCGGCAATGCCGGTACGGTCGAAGGATCAGTAGTCGATCCTTCGGGAGCCGCACTTCCTAAAGCGAAGGTGACCATCCGCAACCCGGTGAGTGGGTATAGCCAAACAGCCTCGACCAATTCCGACGGTTCTTTCCGGCTTACCAATATTCCGCCGAATCCGTATCACGTTGAGATATCCGCCCCTGGTTTCTCCATGTTTGGCCAAGACGTGGATGTGCGAAACTCGGTCCCCATTCAGATCAAGGCAATGCTGGCTCTGGCAGGCGCCCAGACCACTGTCAACGTCGAGGCGACCGGCGCCGATATCCTCGAAAACGACCCGTCGGCGCATGTGGACGTGGACAGGACTCTGTTGCTCAAGCTTCCGAACGTCGACCCCGCCGCAGGGTTGAGCCAGACCATTATTTACAGCACGGGAGGTGTCGCCGCCGATGCGAATGGATTCTTTCATCCGCTAGGCGATCATGCGCAGGTGAGTTTCGTAATTGACGGACAGCCGATCAGCGATCAACAGAGCAAACTCTTCTCGACTCAGCTTCCCACGAGCGCAATCCAAAGCATGGAAGCCACCACGGGCACCCCCAGCGCGGAATTCGGTGATAAGAGCAGTCTCGTCGCACAAATCACTACACGCTCCGGTCTTGGAGTGGGCCGTGTGTTCGGAAATCTGGATGCGAACTATGGATCCTTTGGGGCGGTCGGTGGCTCAGCTGCTGTCGGGTTCGGTAATACGAAGCTGGGAAATTTCCTGGTGGTTGATGGACTTCGCACCGGGCGCTTCCTGGACACTCCGGAATTCACTGCGTTTCATGATAAGGGAAACAACGGGACGCTCTTCGATCGTTTCGATTACCAGCCCGGCGCTCACGATATTTTCCATATGAACCTGTTTACCGCGCGCAATTGGTTCCAAATACCAAACGATTACGACCAGGTCGCACAGGATCAGCATGAGCGCGTCCTCACCTGGAACATCGCACCCGGCTACCAGCACACGTTCAGCTCCAAGACCCTGCTGACCATTAATCCCTGGTTCCGGAAAGATCAAGTCAACTACTACGCCAGCGGCGATCCGTTTGCCGATACGCCGGCTACGCAGAACCAGGCGCGCCAGTTACTGAACTGGGGCACAAAAGCGGACATATCTACAATCTCCGGCCATCACAGCATCAAATTCGGTGTCGATCTGAAGCAGACGCGGCTGCTGGAGAATTTCGGGTTTGGCATTACCGACGCCGGCTTCAATTCGCCTTGTCTCGACAGCACGGGTGCTTCCGTGGCCGATCCCGCTCTGACGAACCCTTCTCAATGCTCGGGGCTCGGCCTGCAGCCAAACACGGCCGAGAACCCGGCCGCCGCCACGCCGTTCGCGCCTGCATTGTTGCCCTTCGATCTCTCCCGGGGCGGCGCTCTGTTTGCTTTTCACGCCACCGGCAACATAAACCAGTACGCGGCTTATGGTCAGGACGATATCACGGCCGGCAATTTCCTGTTTAAGATCGGGCTTCGGGCCGAGCGTTACGACGGGCTCACTGTTAAAACGAGTCCGGAGCCGCGGGCAGGAATCTCTTACAACATCAGGAAGACAGGGACGGTTTTGCGTGTCGCCTACGCGCGCACCTTTGAAACGCCGTTCAACGAGAATCTCCTGCTCTCCAGCGCCACCGGAGTCGGCGGGCTGGCACAAAACGTGTTCGGCGCCCATTCCGTTGCGATTCAGCCGGGATTTCGTAACCAGTTCAACACCGGCTTTCAGCAGTCGATTGGCCGATGGCTATTGATCGACGCCGATTATTTTTGGAAATACACCCACAACGCGTATGATTTCAGCACGCTTCTCAATTCGACCATCACGTTTCCAATCGCCTGGCACAACTCCAAGCTGGATGGCGTGACGGGGCGCGTGAGTACCATCGACCTCCACGGCTTCCAGGCGTACTGGACCTTTGGGCATACGCGGGCCCGATATTTCCCCCCTGAAACCGGCGGCCTCATCCCCCAAGGGGCCGCTTTGGTTAGCGGAGTGTTCCGGATTGACCACGACCAGGCGTTCCAATCGACTGGGGTGTTCCGATACCAGCACAAGAATCGGGAATGGATTGCTTTCACCTGGCGGTATGACAGCGGATTGGTAGTCAGCGGCGTGCCCGATTCACTGGCAGCCCTGACTATACTGACTCCCGCACAGCAAACATCGATCGGATTGTCGTGCGGCAGCCTTGTCGCGACATTCACGCAGGGCCTCAACACAAACGCGTGCGCCGGCAGCGTGGTGACCTCGAAGCTGCTGACCCTCCCCCAGGCAGGCGCTGAGAATGACGATCATAATCCCGATCGGGTCAAGCCCCGCCACGTTTTCAATTTGGGTGTAGGCAGCGACAATCTGTTTCATACGGAAAAGCGCGAGCGATTCACCGCCTCAGTGGAGATCGCGAATCTGATGAATACGGTTGCGCTCTACAATTTCCTATCCACCTTCAGTGGCACGCATTTCCTGCAGCCGAGAACCGTTATGGCGCGCGTGGGCTTTGTCTTCTAGGTCAAAGCCGCTCAATCCGATGAGGATAAAAGCTACCGATAATTGTTAGTGCTGTATCGGAGGCGCCCCGGCGAAGAGGAATATCGGGAGATCGGCGAGTCTCCGGGCCGGGGCGCTTTCGATACAGCACTGACAAATATCCGAACCAATCGAAACAGTCAAATCTTACCTTAGGGGTTTCTCGGCACAAGGCGTTTTCAGCACGCGCATTTTTCCATCGTCTTGGCTGCTACACCGGAAGTTGTCTTGTTTGCATGACATTGGTATTCTTACAAGACATGCGACGATGTCGGCTGGCCTTAGCGTTACTCGCTTTCGGGTGTGCTCCTGCTTCGTTTGGGCAGGCCGGAAAGGCAGAATTGTTT
>CAYTJD010000068.1:0-12264 GCA_964438005.1 uncultured Solibacteraceae bacterium
GTCTCGTTTTGGATCAAGATGGCGCTGCTCGGTCTGATCGGAATCAATCCAGTGCGGCGCCTTTCCCTGGCTCTATGGGCTGCTGTGATCTTCGCGGCGCGCGGGATCGCGTTCTTCATTCATTGAGCACGGCTGCAATGCCGCCATAGGCGCGCGCGATGGCGGCGTCACCGATCATCATGGGGTAATTCACGTGCTTCGCCTCAAGGAAGGGCTTGACCCCGAGAAGCGCCCTTACCTTGCTCGATTCGGTGAGGCAGGGTTTTGTTGGTAATGCTGTTCGGGGCCCCTACTTCAGCACGTCGCTGGCTTCGGCTTGGGCGATCAAGCGGTCGGCGTCTTCCGAAAGCAGGAAGCGGTCGCGCACCTGGCGGGCGGCCGCGGCGCGTACCGCCGTCACATATCCATCATGCGAGCCGTAACGCTCTTCGAGCGACGGACGCGGATCGCCGGAGGCCAGGCGCTCCGCCTTCGTCTTCGCGAAAGGCACGAAGCTGCCCACGAGGCCGCAGTTTCGTCCTTTATAAAAGCCTTCCGCAAAAACGTTCCAGCCGACGTAAGTGCCGAGGGGCGCCTGGTGCAGCACGCTGGCCACGCCGGACGCCTCGTTGCCATCGGCATCGACGGCGGGAACCAGGCTCGGCAGCACCTGGCGCAGTACCGGCGGCTGCATGGCGATGATTCCCGACATGTCGTTGTAATGGAACCCCGATCCAAAATCGTAATCGTAGAACTGCAAAATGGCGTTGTCGGGCAGCGGCATGCCGGGGACGACCGGCGAGTGCATCGCGGCTTGCGTGGGCACGACGAGTTCGTGGCGCTCGAGGCGCGGGTATTGGCTGGGCGGGGGCGGCGTGCCTTTGGCGACCCAGTCAATCAGCGCCGCCATCAGCGCGCGCAGCGTGTCGGACGAGGGATTCGGATTGGCCGGCAATTCACAAGCGCGCGGCGGTTTGGGCGCAGCCGCGCTGAAGCCGCCGGGGCCGCCGCCGTGGCTGACGCCCGGAAAGTAATAGCGGCGCACGTTGGGCGGCAGCGGGATGTCGCGATCGGCGCGCGTGCCGACCAAATCGGGCGAGGCGCGCAAATCCCAAAATTCGGAAGAGCCGAAGGTTTCGAAAATCTTGGGACACGTCTCGGTGGCGCGGCAGCGGTCGAGCAATCCGCCCGCAGGATGGTGGCGGGCTTCGTCTGTGTAGTCACTCCACCAAAGCACGCCGTCGCTGCCCGGCTCATTGAGACCAGCGGCGCCGCCCGGCGCGGCGAAGCGGATATTCATGGCAAGCTGCCGCACGGCGATGTTGGGGTTGATGCCGTCCCACACGATGCGGCCGGTCTCATCCTGGTTGAAGCCCAGGTTCATCATGCTGCGGAGAAAATTCCCCGACTGCGAATTGCCCCACGCGACGGCGAACGGCATTTTGCGCGGCAGCTCTTGCGCATCGCCGGATTTGAAATAGGAATTGATGTCGCGGGTGGCGGCAAAACCGATGCCGAGCACGAGCGGATCCTTGGCCGTGTAAACCAGCTCATAGCGGTAAGCCGGATCGAATCCGCCTTTCACGCAAATCTTGCCGGCATCGGGAGTGCCTGGAAACGGCGACTTGCTGCAATCGGCGAAGGCCCAATCGGTGCTGCGAATGGCTGTGGCGACGGTGCCTTCCGAGATACGCCGAACCAGCGTGGCATTCGCGGGATCGAGGCTCGCGGGCTGCGGCGCAGGCAGGCGTCCCGCGATGATCGGCAGGGACGCGGAGTGCGCGGGCATATCGCTGAACTCGGCGAACACGCGGCCGGTGATGCTCGATCCATCCGGGTTCTTCGCGACCGGCACGCTGATGGTTTCGATGCCCTCGCGCGCCGCGATATCGCCCTGCCAGCCGCTGGTCAGCACGACGTGGCCGCGCTTGAAATATTCCGGCATCGGGGCCGGGCGGACCAGCGCCGAGTTTCCGCGGTTGGGCACTTCATACAGCAGAACGCCGCTGGCTTTCGCCAGATCGACCGGCCGCAGAAGCAGGAAGGTGGCGGAGTACTCGACCATGCCGCGCGCGTTGCGCGGCGCGAACTGCAGATCGGTGATGATGGCGTTGAGCGGATCTTTGGGATCGAGTTCGCCGAAGGCGTGACCGGAGAGGCGTTCGTAGCGCCCCGCCTCGCCGAACGACTGTCCCTGATAAGCGGGCGATTCGCGCTGATCGATGACAATGCGCGTGACGCGCGCATTGCCGGGGACGGCGAGGGCAAGCAACGAAATAGCGGCCAGAATGGATCGCTTCATGTCTCTGGACATTACTACATGGGCGCGCGGAACACAACGTGGCGTTCGGATGGCGCCGCGTACTGTTCCGCGTTGGCTCTGGCGCGGCCGGAATACATCCCCAAGGCTGCCCCGGTAGTCTTCCCGTCACTCATACCGAAGCGCGACGTTTCTAGAGGATCATCGCAGCGCCTTCTGCCGTTGGCACCCATGGGATTTGACGTGTGCTTGGAACTTTTCCAGCAGCGATGACTCACGCGCCTGAGCGTTCTGCAGCTCCTGGTCGATGCGCTCCATCTTGTTGAGATCACCATTCGCGTCAACCGCAGCAGTGTGGAGGGATAGGATCTCGCCGATTACCGCTCGGATGGACTCGGCAATTTCTTCCCGTTCCGCGCATTGTTCAGGGGAGACTCGTGCCGGTGCCATCTTCCTCTCGAAAGTCGCGGGCGAAGTCCAAGCGGAGCTTTCCTGCTGGAGGCTTCAGTCTGTCCCCCAAAGCCTCGTGGCGTCAATCAGATATTTGCTTGATGGCACCGCTCCATCAGACGACTTCGCCAAGTGCTTGCAATTGCGCCTTTAGCGAAGACATTTTACCTTCAATGGCTTGCCGCTCCTCTGCAGTGGGCCGAAGTCGTGGCAGAAAATGGCGTACGGCATCATACACTTTGTTGGCATTCTCACGATTTCGTTGCCGGGTGGCCGGGTTCGTCGACGTTCGCGCGACCTGAAGGAAAGTGAAGGCCAAGTCCAGGTCCGTGATCAGAATCTTCACGCTGAACCGGTTCGCATCCGAAAGTGCAGGAAGATTCACCGGAAGAGGCTCTTGCGAATGTGCGAGCACGGCGTGGGCCAAACGAGTCGCTCTCCCGGGTATGAATAGTATGAATTAAGATGGTCTTCTTATTAAGGAGATGAGATGGCACTTCTCGCCCGCTACGACCCACCCGCCTTCCTCCCGGACTTCAACACGATTCCTGGACAACTCGAGGCGTGGCACGGCGCGGTTTCGAACTGGTTCGACGAGGTGATCGCGCTCGATCAACAGAGATTCGGCGCGGCGCCTCTACAGTATTACAACGCCGCGAGAATCGACCCGGGTGGCGTGGCGGTCGAACAGGCCATCACGTGGAATGCGTTCCCCAAGGAGATGGTCCGGCGCTACGGGCGGGAGCGCGCTCTGGTCCTGGCGGACCGCCTTTGGCCGTATGAGCGATATGCGCAGCCCTCGGCGGATCCAGACGATACGACCGGAACAGCCGGAGTGCTCTACCGCCCGCAGGAAGAATATTGCGAGTGGCACGTTCAGCGGGACGCAGACTCAGGACGAATTCACCGCGTCACTTTTACATCGGAGCCACCCGAATACTGGCAAGCGTTATTTGGCCTGGTGCCGGGCGACCCGAGCCAAGGATTTGCCGATCAGTCCTTTCCTGGAGACCTGCACACCCTCCTTCGTCTCTACAGGGAACTGGTCAGTCTCGACGTGCAACTGGAAGATCTTATTGCGGCGACGGACATCCAGGTAGGGAAAGACATCGTGGTTGCGAAGGGCCAATACAACATCTATAACCGGTGGAACACGACGCTCGGAATCGCGCATCTCAACTCGCCTCCCAATTCACTGGTTGCCGAAATACAACTCGGAGGTGATGCAACGGTACGGTATGCAGATCCGAATGGGAGATTGCTGGTGGAACCGGAAGCTCTGATCTCGTATGCCGGTTATGGGGGCCCGAACCGGAACAGCGATCCGACGATCGGTGCTTCGGTAAACGCGCTGGCACGCCTGGGCGTGCCCGTCACGCTGCGCAATCCCGTCGGTCTGTATATGGATCACATCGATCTTTCGGGATGGCAGACTCCCGATGGCAAGGATGCGGCCGACTGTGTGCGCATCGTGCGCGGCTTCCCGGGGCTAATCGAACGGATGGTTGTGGAAGTTCCGTCTTCACGGAAGTTTGCGGTCAGCGATATCAGGATTGCCGGAGAGCCAATCCGCTACGGCGGACAGATCGCGGAGTGCATCACGGTGAAACTGGTGGGCATCGCGAACATTCTGCCAAACCCGGTCAAGCGGCCCGCGTTTCGAACATCCGCAGGAAGCGGCATTGACCCATACAATCCGCGAACGATAGACGGCGACATCGGGCTCGGGCGAATCGAGGCGTTCCTCAATCAGGGTGCCGGGGACGTGCCCGTTGCAGGTCAAATATCGGCACCGGCAAAGCCGATGAAAGCTGCTTTTCAACTCAGGCCCTCGGCCCACCGCGGACATCGCTTTCACGAATGATGGACGGCGCAAAGAGGAAACCAAAATGAGCGATCCACACACGCAAGAACAGAGTCCCGTGCAGGAACCGGTGCTGCCCCTGTCCGATATCCAGGGCATCGCGATACCAGGGTTTTTAAAACCGCACCAAACCTTGTTGGGTCTAAGAATCGCCGAGAAAGGCGATGGGGTCAAGTCGTTCAAAGCATTCCTGAAGACGATCGCGGGCGAGATCTCGACGGCGGCGGTTACTCTGGCCGACCGGCGGCGCCACCGCAGTGGCAGATCGGGCAGACGAAAGAAGCCACACGCCGCGACACCGCTGGTGGCAATCGGTTTCACCTATCAGGGGTTGCTGAAATTGACCCCCGGAGCGGTTGACTTGCCAAGTGTCGCGTTTCGCGAGGGAATGGCCGCGCGTTCTGCGCTTCTGGGCGATCCAACCGATCGAAGGCATGAAGGAAGTCCGGAGAACTGGAAGGTTGGCGGCAGCCAGTCGGAACTCGACGCGCTCATTATTATCGCCGGTGATGACCGGAAGGTTGTCGATAAACGGGCGCTGGAAATGGAGCGCGCGGTCAGGAAGGCCAAGGTCCGTATCGAATATCGGGAAAAGGGCGATGTGCGCCAAGATTTACCGGGACACGAGCATTTTGGATTCGACGATGGCATTTCGCAACCAGGGGTGAGAGGCCGGGCTTCGGAAGAAGGGAAAGACTACATCACGCCAAGAAATATAGTCGAAAGCGACGAACCCAATCACTCCCTGTTCGGCTACCCTGGACAGGATTTGGTTTGGCCGGGCGTGCTGGTGCTGGGACACCCGGCAACGAGTCCCGACCCATTGGTTCCCGGGCTGCCTTCGGAGGCGCGACCGGCGTGGACGCGCAACGGATCGTTCCTGGTGTTTCGACGTTTGCGCCAGGATGTGGGGCTTTTCTGGAGGACCATGCGTAAAGAGGCGCTCCGCCTGTCGAAACTTCCGGGATTCGCGGGGATCACCGATGTTGCGTTGGCAGCGAAGGTTGTGGGGCGTTGGCCGAGCGGAGCGCCCGTGAATCGAGTGCCCGATCGCGATAGCAAGGATCTCGGCAAACAACCTCTGGCGAACAATCATTTCCGATTTGATTCCGATGCAAGCGCGCTGGAGCTGAGTTCCGGCTATAAAGACAAATTTCCTCAGTCGAGGGCAGACCCTGCCGGAATCCAGTGCCCGTGGGCGGCGCACATCCGCAAAGTGAACACGCGGGATTCGGGGTCCGATACCGGAGGCCGTGAATCGACTTATGCGCGGCGCTTGCTTCGCGTGGGTGTGCCGTTCGGCAAGCCTCTGAAGAATCGCTATGCAGAAACGAAAGATGATCCCCAGAGAGGGAATCGGGGATTGCTGTTTCTGGGCATTCAAGCATCGATTGATAACCAATTTGAGTTTTTGACGGCTCGATGGATGGGTGACGCTACGCGGCCAAAGATGCCGGGCGGACACGACATTTTAGTGGGACAGAACGATGCACCAGGGGAAGGGCGGCAAAGGCGCTGCGTGATTTTTGGGAGCGGTCTCGAGCAGGCAACCATTGCAACCAATGCACAGTGGATTGTGCCCACAGGAGGAGGATATTTCTTCGTCCCTTCGCTCACGGCGCTTCGGCGAGTCCTTGCCGGCTAAACGCAGCAGCCGTTCCCAGCTACCCACGAGCGGTATAATACGCGAATCAGCCCCAGTTAGCGGCTTTGTGGCCGTGCGCCGGTGAGCGTGTTCCCGCAGACGGCCGGGAGGACTCATGTCTCGCGTCATTCGGTGTTCCCTCATTCAGGCAACCAACGCTGCCCCTCCGGATGCCTCGCTGGAGGCCACCAAGAAAGCCATGATCGACAAGCATGTCGGGTACATCCGGCAGGCGGCGCAGGCCGGGGCGCAGATCGTGTGCCTGCAAGAGATTTTTTACGGGCCGTATTTTTGCGCGGAACAGACGACGCGCTGGTACGATTTCACCGAGCCGATCCCGGACGGGCCGACGATCCGGCTGATGCAGGACCTGGCGCGGCAACTGCACGTGGTGTTGATCGTGCCGATCTACGAGCGCGAGCAGGACGGCATCTACTACAACACCGCCGCCGTGCTGCACAACGACGGCACGTATCTCGGCAAATATCGCAAGACGCATATTCCGCACGTAGCGCCGGGCTTCTGGGAGAAGTTCTATTTTCGCCCGGGCAATCTGGGGTACCCGGTTTTCGATCTCGGCTTTGCGAAGATCGGCGTCTACATCTGTTATGACCGCCACTTTCCGGAAGGCGCCCGCGCGCTGGGATTGAACGGGGCCGAGATCGTGTTCAACCCGTCGGCCACGGTGGCGGGGTTGAGCGAATACTTATGGAAGCTGGAGCAGCCGGCGCACGCGGTGGCCAACGGCTATTTCATCGGAGCGATCAATCGCGTGGGGCTGGAGGCGCCGTGGAACATCGGCGAATTCTACGGGTCGAGCTATTTCTGCGATCCGCGCGGGCAGATCGTCGCGCAGGCCGCGCGCGACAAAGATGAAGTGCTGACGGCGGATCTCGATCTCGACAAAATCGCGGAAGTGCGGAAGACGTGGCAATTTTTCCGGGACCGCCGTCCGGACATGTACGAGTCGCTCGTAAAGGCATAGCCATGACCAGAGACGAAATCATTCTCGCGAACCAGGAATTTCTGTTTCCCTCGGTCTTTCATTACTACAAGGAGCCGCTGGTGATCGCGCGGGCGAAGAACCAGTACGTGTGGGACGCGGACGGCAATCAGTATCTGGACTTTTTCGGCGGGATCGTGACGATCAGCGTCGGCCATTGCAACGACGAAGTGAACGCGAAAGTGCACCGGCAGATCGATACGCTGCAGCACGTGTCGACTGTGTTCGCGAACGAGCCGCAGGCGGGGCTGGCCAAGAAGATCGCGTCGATCACGCCGGGCGGGCAGCTGACGAAATCGTTCTTCACCAATAGCGGGACCGAGGCCAACGAGACCGCGATCCTGGCGGCGCGGTGCTACACGGGGAACTCGGAGATTGTGGCACTGCGCCACGGGTATCACGGGCGCTCGGCGATGGCGATGTCGCTCACCGGGCAAGGCTCGTGGCGGCTGGGGATGCCGCAGGCAGGCGTGGTGCACGCACACAACGCGTATTGCTACCGGTGCCCGTTCGGTCTCACGTATCCTTCGTGCGAAGTGAAATGCGCGCAGGACATGGAAGAGCTGATCCGCACCACCACCAGCGGGCGCGTAGCCGGATTCATCGGCGAGCCGATTCAGGGAGTCGGCGGGTTCATCACACCGCCCAAAGAGTATTTCCAGATTGTCGAGAAGATTATTCGCGGCCACGGCGGCATCTTCATCAGCGATGAAGTGCAGACCGGGTGGGGCCGCACCGGCAACAAGTGGTTCGGGATCGAGCAGTGGGGGGTGACGCCGGACATCCTGACGTCGGCCAAAGGCTTGGCCAACGGCAACCCGATCGGGCTGACGGTAGCCAAGGCTCAGGTGGCGGACGCGCTGAAGGGCCTGACGATTTCGACGTTCGGGGGCAATCCCGTGACGGCGACCGCCGCCCACGCGGTGCTCGATTTTATCGAAGAGCACAACCTGCGCCACAACTGCGCGGAGACGGGGGCCTACCTGCGCGGCCGACTCGAGGAGTTGAAAGACAAGCACGAACTCATAGGCGACATCCGCGGCATGGGGCTGCTGCAGGCGATCGAGCTGGTGCAGGACCGGAAGTCGAAGGCGCCGGCGCCCGCCGAGACCGGGATGCTGTTGGAAGCGACACGGGAGAACCGGTTGCTGGTGGGCAAAGGCGGGATGTTCGGCAATGTGATTCGCATTTCGCCGCCGATGAACGTCGGCCGCGCGGACGTGGATCATTTCATTGAAGCGCTGGATCGGAGCCTGGCGGCGTGCGGGGCAGTGGCGGTGGGGAGAGCCAAATGACCTCCGCGGCACTGCCGGTTCCGCGGAACCTGGAACAGTTTCCGGAGCTGCACCCGCCGCTGGACGCGCAGACCGCGCTGGCCGAAGCGAACCGGTGCCTGTACTGCTTCGACGCGCCGTGCGCGGCAGCGTGCCCCACGCACATCGACGTCCCGCGATTCATCAAGAAGATCGCGAGCGGGAATCTGCGCGGCTCGGCGCTGACGATTCTCGACGCGAATATTCTGGGGCTGAGTTGCTCGCGGGTGTGCCCGGTGGACGTGCTGTGCGAGGGCGCGTGCGTGATGCATCAGCACGGGCGCGAGCCGATCGAGATCGGGCGGCTGCAGCGGCACGCGATGGATTGGTTTTACGAGAGCCCGCTCCCTGGCGGCCGCGGTTCTGTGAAGAACGCACAGGATGGGCGGGTTGCCTGTATCGGCGGGGGGCCGGCGTCGCTGTCTTGCGCGGCGGAATTGCGACGGCACGGGTTGGCGGTGACTGTTTTCGATGACCGGCCGCTGCCGGGCGGGTTGAATACATATGGCGTGGCGGAATACAAACTGCGGGCTTCCGACAGCCTGCGGGAAGTGGATCTCATCCGCTCGATGGGCGTGGAGTTCCGCAAAGCAGAAGTCGGCACGACGGTTTCGCTCGATGACCTGGAAAAGGAATTCGATCTGGTCTTCATCGGGATGGGTCTCGGGGCCATGGAACGGCTGGGCATTCCCGGAGAGGAGCGGGCGGAGGTGATCGACGCGCTACGTTTCATCGCGCACTATAAGACTGCGCATGATGTAAAGGTGGGGCGGGTGGTGGTGGTGCTGGGCGGCGGCAACACGGCGATCGACGCGGCCAACGCGGCGCGCCGGTTGGGCGCAGAAGAAGTGCACGTGTTCTACCGGCGAACGGAAACCGAGATGCCGGCGTTCGCGTTCGAGTACGAGCATGCCAAAGTGGAGGGCGTGCAGTTCCACTGGCTGGCGCAGCCGGTGGAAATTCTGGAGCGCGCGGTGAAATTCGTATCGACCCGCCTGGGCGCGCCCGACGCCAGCGGGCGCCGGAAAGCAGAGCCGGTGCGCGGCACCGAATTCGCGTTCGTGTGCGACATGGTGATTCCGGCGGTCGGCCAATCGCGTTTGATGAAGCTGCTGCACGAGACGCGCGGCATCGAACTGCAAGGCGGCCTGGTGGCGACCGAGCGGCCGACCGGACATACGGCTCATGCGAAATACTACGCGGGCGGCGATTGCGTGAACGGGGGACGCGAAGTGGTGGACGCGGTGGCGGACGGAAAGCGGGCGGCGCTGGCGATGGTCGAGCGGCTGGAGGCGGCGCGTGGCTGATCTGAGCACGGTGTTCGCGGGGCGGATTCGCTGCCCGAATCCGTTCTGGCTGGCATCCGGCCCGCCGACCAATTGCGGCGAACAGGTGATGCGCGCGTTCGACGCCGGGTGGGGCGGAGCGGTGTGGAAGACGATCGGCGAGCCGATTGTGAACGTGTCGTCGCGCTACTCGAGCATCGACTGGAACGGCCAGCGGATGATGGGACTCAACAACATCGAGCTGATCACGGACCGGCCGATCGAAACTAATCTGCGCGAGATCGCCGAGGTGAAAAAGCGCTACCCGCAGCACGCGGTGATTGCGTCGTTGATGGTGGAATCGAAGCGCGAGGTGTGGCACGAGATGGTGAAGCGCTCAGAAGACGCCGGGGCCGACGGGCTTGAGCTGAACTTCGGCTGCCCGCACGGCATGAGCGAGCGCGGCATGGGCAGCGCGGTCGGACAGGTGCCGGAATATTCGTGCATGATCACGGAATGGGTGAAGGAGGTGGCGCGGACGCCGGTACTGGTGAAGCTGACGCCGAACGTGACCGACATCCGGGCAATCGCGCGGGCTGCGCAACGGGGCGGCGCGGACGGGCTTTCCGCCATCAACACGATCAACTCGATTACGGGGATCGATCTCGATACGTTTACGCCGCGTCCGAACGTCGGGGGATTCTCGTCGCATGGAGGCTATTGCGGGCCGGCCGTGAAACCGATCGCGCTGCACCTGGTGCAGCAGATTGCGGACGCGGGGCTGCCGGTGTCGGGGATCGGCGGCATTTCGGGCTGGCGCGATGCGGCCGAGTTTCTGCTATTGGGATGCACGAGCCTGCAGGTGTGCACGGCGGCGATGCATTATGGCTACCGGATCGTGGAGGACATGATCGACGGCCTGAGCAATTGGATGGACGAGAAGGGCTTCGCCACGATCGAAGATTTCCGCGGGCGGTCGGTCGCGAAAGTGACCGACTGGAAAAACCTGGATCTCAACTACAAAATCGTGGCGCGCATTCACGCGGAGAAATGCATCGGGTGCGACCTCTGCTATATCGCTTGCTGGGACGGCGCACACCAGTGCATTCACGTGGACGATAGAGACCGCAGCCAGATTACAGTGACGCCGATCGCGAAGCTGGATTCGTTGCAGGCGGCGAACGGGCACACGCCGCCGGAGCGGATTCCGCGCGTGGACGAAGCCGAGTGCGTAGGCTGCAACTTGTGCTGGCTGGTGTGTCCGGTGGAGGGCTGCATTACGATGGAGCAGGTTGAGACGGGGAAGCCGCGGGAATCGTGGGAAGAAAGAACTCAGCCCAAAAAGAATGATCCAACAGCCGGTGCAAGACTGCACTCCGGTTGATTCGCGATTGGACACTGGCTCATCAGCAGGAACTGGTTGTGAATTGGGAGAAGATGAAGAAGGGCCCAGCTCTTGAGCGTATTGAACCCCTCGATTAAGAATAGGTTATGCCATTCCTACCATCGGTGATCCAGGCTGAGCACGCGGGGAAGGCGGCTCCGAGGAAGCGGATGGTTGGGCGGCTGACACGACACTCATGAATACCCTGATTCGCAACGGTACGGTGGTGACGGCGCGCGAGACCACGGCCGCCGATGTTCTGATCGAAGGGGCGCGTATCCGGGAGGTGCGGGCGGGCATTCCGGCGAACGCGGCAGAGAAAGTGATCGACGCGGCTGGGCTGTACGTGATGCCGGGTGGGATCGACGCGCACACGCATCTCGACATGCCGTTCGGCGGCACGACTTCGGCGGACGATTTCGAGACCGGAACGCGGGCGGCGGCATTCGGCGGGACTACGTCGATTGTGGATTTCGCGATCCAGGCGCGCGGGACGCGGATGCGCGACGCGCTCGATACGTGGTGGAAGAAGGCCGAGCGCCGGGCGTGCATCGACTACGGACTGCACATGATCGTCACCGATCTCGGCGAGGCGGGCCTGGAGGACATGGACGACATGGTGCGGGAGGGCGTGGCCAGCTTCAAGCTGTTCATGGCTTACCCCAACGTGCTGATGGTGGACGACGCGACGATTTTCAAGGCGCTGGCGCAGACGGCAAAGAACGGCGCGCTCATCTGCATGCACGCCGAAAATGGCAGCGTGATCGACGTGATCATCGCGCGCGCGCTGGCGGAAGGCAAGACGGCTCCGATTTATCACGCGCTGACGCGGCCGCCGCGGGCGGAGGCTGAGGCGGTGCACCGGGCGATCGCCATGGCGGAGATCGCGGGGGCGCCGGTGTACATCGTGCATCTTTCGTCGGAGGACGCGCTGAACGAGGTCCGCGAGGCGCGCGACCGCGGCGTCCCGGCCTTCGCGGAGACCTGCCCGCAATACCTGCTGCTCTCCATCGAAGAACTGGAGCGCCCCAATTTCGAGGGCGCGAAATACGTGTTCACTCCCCCGCTGCGCCCCAAGGAGCACCTCCCGAAACTCTGGGA
>CAYTJD010000069.1:0-18642 GCA_964438005.1 uncultured Solibacteraceae bacterium
GGAAGGCCGCTTGTGGCGCCGACCCACCAATCAGATCGGCACTGGGAGCGGTAGAAATTGCTTCTAGATCGTCACCGGAGCTCTCAGCGGAAAGCTGAGCAGCGATTCTGCCGCCACTGCAACTTCTTTTTTGCCGGTGGCCGCAGCGGTGGCAGTGCCGGCGCCCGCGCCAGCGCCCGCGCCGATCAGCGCGCCCTTCCCACCGCCGGCCAGACCGCCGATTAACGCGCCTAGCCCCGCGCCGCCGCCGATTATCGCCGCATTATGCTTCTTGTGATTCGCACTCTCTCGATCGATGCTGCCGGTGTGTACGCGATAATCCTTGCCCGCCAGCTCAAATGAGTCGAGGGTCAATGCCAGGACCGCGCGCCCTTCCAGCCGCCCCGATGCTCGTGACTCCGTCACGTGCCCGACAAACGGGGTCCCCTTCGGAACCACCGTCTTGCCTTCCATCACGATCGGTTCCGCCAGGCTGGCCCGGAACTGGTCTCCTGCGCGATTCCGCTTCGTATCCAGATTTTCGTCGATTCGGACATGCAGTGCCGTGCCCTTCGGAATTACCACTTCGGTGCGCGCCAGCTCCGATTTCGCTTCGGGCTTTGCCTCAGCTTGGGCCGCAACCGGCGCCGACTCCCCAGCCGCCTGCACCTCAGGAATGGGGGAATTCGTCTTTGAGCAACCGGCGAGAATGAGCGCCGGGATAAAAATTATCCAACTCCGCATGACCTTTGGGGCCTCCACGACCTATGCAAGTAGCAAGGCCGCTGCCAATTGGTAAGTTCTTTGACTGGAACCTGCCGGTAGATGGAATAGGAGAAATTACATTGAAACCCGAGACATTCGCCGGAGCAACGGCGATAAGATGAGGGTATGGGGTATACGCCCTCTACCTGCCGGCCCGGACTGTTCGGCTCCGATTAGTTCAGACTCGCTCCTGACGGTGCGCAGACTGAGCCTCCCGGCCCTGCTGCGTTAGGCTTTCAACGTTTTCAATAGTTAGCAGGAGAAATTACATGGCACACATCCGGGAACAGGTTCGCCCCGACCTTCCCAACTTAGTCGGTCCAGTGCCCGGACCGCGGGCTCAAGCCATCATTGCGCGCGACCAGGCCACGGTGTCGCCGTCCTATACGCGTTCTTATCCGCTGGTCGCCGCAAGCGGCGAAGGCTCCATCGTCGAGGATGTCGATGGAAACCGGTTCTTGGATTTCAATGCCGGCATCGCAGTCGTGGCGACCGGCCATTGTCATCCGCGCGTCGTGGAAGCAATTCAGCGCCAGGCCGCGCGGCTCATTCACATGTCCGGCACCGATTTCTATTACGAGGAATTGGTGGTGCTGGCCGAGAAGCTGGCCGAAATCGCTCCCGGCGCCACGCCGCGGCGCGTGTCATTTGGAAATTCGGGCGCGGAAGCGATCGAAGGGTGCATGAAGCTGGCGCGCTACGCCACCGGCCGCGATAAGATCATCGCGTTTCTTGGTTCATTTCATGGGCGCACCATGGGCGCACTCTCATTGACCGCGCGCAAGGCCGTGCAGCGCAGCGGGTTCGGCCCCTTTGTGCCGGGTGTCGTCCACGCGCCCTACCCGTACTGCTATCGCTGCCCCTTCGACAAACAGCCCGAATCGTGCGCGGTGGAATGCGTATCCCACATCGAGAACACGTTGTTGAAGACAATTTCGCCCGCCCAGGAAACCGCCGCAATCGTGGTCGAGCCGGTGCAGGGCGAAGGCGGCTACATTGTCCCACCCCAGAAGTTTTTCGATGAGCTGGCGCGGGTGGCGAAACAAAATGGTATTCTTCTGATTTTCGACGAAGTGCAGTCGGGAATGGGACGAACTGGAAAGATGTGGGCTGCCGGGCATTTCAATGCGGTTCCCGATATTTTTGCGGTGGCCAAGGGAATTGCCAGCGGCCTGCCATTAGGCGCCACGGTAGCCCGGTCCGGTCTCATGACGTGGCCGCCGGGAGCGCACGCCTCCACGTTCGGCGGCAACCCCGTGGCCTGTGCCGCAGCCCTCGTGACCATCGCTCTGCTCGAGGAAGAACTGCTGGAAAACGCCACCCGGATGGGCGCCTATCTCAGGAACCGGATGCGTGACTGGCCGGCGCGCTTCCCCCATGTCGGCGACGTCCGCGGGCTGGGTCTGATGATCGGCGTGGAATTGGTCCGCGATCAGAAGACCAAGGAGAAGGCGCCGGAACTCCGCGATCAGGTGGTGGCTCGATCCTTTGAGCGCGGGCTCCTGGTTCTCGGCGCCGGAGACAACACGCTGCGGCTGAGTCCGCCGCTTGTCATCACCCGCGACCAGTGCGATTTCGCGATTGAGACGCTGGAAGAGTGCCTGCGAGAAGCGGCGCAACACGGATGAAAGTTCTCGACGTCGGCTGCGGGATTCACAAGCAGCCCGGTTCTATCGGAATCGACCGGAATCCCGCCAGCCGCGCCGATGTCCTCGTAGATCTCGACCGCTTTCCTTACCCGTTCGCCGACAGCTCCTTTGACCGCCTGACCGCGATTCATGTCATTGAACACGTGAACGACGTGATGCGCACCATGGAGGAGTTCCACCGCCTGGTCCGCGCCGGCGGCACGGTGCGCATCGAAACCCCGCACTATACCGACTTCAGCTCGTTCTGCGACCCCACCCACAAGAGCCACCTGAACAGTTTCAGCTTCCGCTACTTTGGAGAAAATCACGGCGGGTTCGGCTACTATTCGAGTGTCAAATTCCGCGAGATTTCCGTCCACGTGAAGCTACTGGCTCTTTGGAAGTGGCTTGGATTCCAGTTTCTGGTGAACCGCTTTCCGCGCTACCGGCGGTTTTGGGAATACTACCTGTGTTATCTCGTGCGCGGCAAGGCGCTGGAATTTGAGTTTGAAGTCGTGAAATGATTGGGCTGTTGTATCGCGCGGCCGATGCCCTCCGGCACCGGCTGGCTCCGGGCGACCACGGCCGGCTGGGCGAAGATCTGGCGCACCGCTACCTCAAACGGCAAGGGTTCACGATCGTGGCGCGGCGCTACCGGCCTCCGGCGGGCGGCGGCGAAATCGACCTGGTCGGCTGGCAAGGCGCCGCGCTGGTGTTCGTCGAGGTGAAGACGCGGGCCAGCGCGGAATTCGGAATGCCCGATCGCGCCGTCGACGCCGAAAAAGAGCACCACCTCCGCCATGCCGGCCACGACTTTGCGCGGCGCGCCGGCGTCGGCTGGTACTGTGTGCGCTTCGACATCGTCAGCGTGGTGCTGACCGAGCCCCCGCTGATCGAGTGGTATCCCGACGCCTTTTCGCGTTAGTCTATTCCACCGCGAACACCCAGACCGACCCGCCTTCCGGAACTTCCGGATATTCGCCGGGGAAATTCTGGTTGAGGCCGCCCTGCATGCCGCGCGCGTCGCCGCCCCAGCCGGAAAGCACGGCGATGTATTGTTTGCCATCAATCGAGAACGAAGTCGGCGGCGCCAGAATCCCGCTGCTCGTGGGGAACTCCCACAGCAGGTCGCCCGTCGCCGCATTATAGGCGTGCATGTGCCGGTCATTGGTCCCACCCGTAAAGACGAGGCCGCCGGCCGTCGCCAGCATCGCTCCCCAATTCTCCGAATGCGCGTATTTGTGCGTCCACACGCGCTGGCCGGTGTCCACGTTCCACGCTTGTACTTCTCCGATATGATCGGCGCCCGGCGCCACCGATAGCCCGCCGATCCGCGCCCCGGTGTATCCCTGTCCGGGTTTATATTCCACTTCGGTCTGCCCCGACAGGTTCTGGCACAGATTTTCGTTCGCCGGAATGTAAATCATGCGGGTCTCCGGACTGAACGCGATCGGCGGCCAGTTCTTGCCGCCCCACAGCGAGGGGCAGTATTGCGCCTGCTTGTCGGTGCCGGGTTTGTGCGCCGGATCCACTTCCGCGCGGCCGGTCTCCGGATCGAGCTTCAAAAAGACATTCTGTTTCACAAACGGCTTGCCTTCAATGAAATGAATCGGACCGTCGGACCGCTCGAGGAATCGCAGATAGCCGTCGCGCGCTACATCGACCAGGCCTTTGATGTTGCGCGCGCCGCGCCGGTAGTCGAGCAGAATCGGCGGCGACACTTCGTCCCAGTCCCAGGAATCGTTGGGATGGTATTGGAAATGGCCCTTGAGCTTTCCGGTCGCGACATCGAGCGCGATCACCGATGCCGTATATAAGTTGTCGCCCGGCCGCTTGTCGCCCATCCACGGCCCGCCATTACCGACGCCCCAGTAGGCAATGTTGGATTCCTGATCGTAGTTGCCCGTCACCCAAATCGAGCCGCCGCCGTTCTTCCACTGGTTGCCCTTGGGCCACGTTTCGCTGCCGGGCTCTCCGGGCGCCGGAATTGTATAGAACCGCCACTGCTCTTTACCCGTGTCGGGATCGAAGGCCGCCACAAACCCCCGGATTCCAAATTCGCCGCCGGAGGCGCCCACCATCACCTTGCCGCCGGCCACCAGCGGTGCCAACGAAATGTAATAGCCGGATTTGTTGTCGGCCACGGTGGTGGCCCAAACCTCTTTGCCCGTTTTCGCGTCGAGCGCCACCAGCACCGCTTCGCCCGCGGCGAACAGGACTTTGTCGCCGTACAGCGCCACCCCGCGGCTGGTATCGTGCGGCACCTGCGCGCCGGTCGGCCGCGGCCGCCGGTAGCGCCAGAGAAGATTCCCGCTCTTGGCATCGATCGCAAGCACCTGATTCTGTGGAGTAGAAACAAACAGGACGCCATTGTTGACCAGCGGCGCGGCTTCATGCACGCGGGTCTCTCCCGTGGAAAACACCCAGACCGGCCGCAGTTGCTTGACGTTTTGCGGCGTGAGTTGCTTCAGCGGGCTGTAGCCCCATCCGTCATAGGTGCGGCGGATCATCAGCCAGTTGTTGTCTTCGGGATTCTTCAGCCGCTCGGCCGTCACCGCCTGGTAATTGGCCAGAACGGGAGGCAGCGGCGCGGCCACAGCCGGCTGCGGCGGCTGGCCGAAGATGCGGCCGGCTGCCGGAATCAGCGCCAGCACGGCACACACTACGAAGTATGAATTCCTGCGAGGGAGCATGACAGGTCTCCTTAGTTTTTATCCCAAACCGTCAATGATACATCGGCGCGCGGCACGGTAAAGGTGGTACCGTATTTTTGAAATGCGGTTGCCTGTCTTCTTGAGAACGATGTGCCTTGGGGCGGCAGCGCTCTATGTCTGCGCGCAAGCGCCCAATACCCCGCCCGCCGAACCGTCGGCCCCCCCTCAGGCTGTGGGCGGCACGATCAACGAACCACAAGGCCTGCCGCCGCGGACCGCGCCGTCGGACTATCCGGCGCAAGCCAAGCTCGGAGCGATCACCCTGGCGGCGGAGTTCGCCGGTCACGGCGTCCCCACGCCGGATGGTCCGCTTTCCAGCGATTCCTACGTCGTGGTGGAGGTGGCTTTCTTCGGGCCGGCGGGAACGCGCCTGCCCATCTCGTTCAACGATTTTTCCCTGCGCGTTAACGGGAAGAAGAATGCGACGCCGGGCGAGCCGTACGAGCGCGTAGGCGCGTCGGTGAAAGACCCCGAGTGGGCGCCGCCCGAGAAACCGGAAAAGGGCGGCGGCGGGATTCTCAGTGGCGGCGGCGGTGGCGGTGGTGGCAACGATACCAGTAAAGAGCCGCCGCGTCCGCCCGCCGAGTTGCGTCGGGCCTGGGCGCAGCGCGTAAAGAAAGCCGCGCTGGCCGATGGCGAGCGCGCTCTGCCGCAAGACGGCCTCTTGTACTTTTCCTACGGCGGCAACGCCAAGAGCATTCGTTCGCTGGACCTGGTCTACTCTGGCGCAGCCGGCAAGGCCACGCTCCCCCTGCACCCGTAAGCAGTTCCGCCGTCAGCCCGGTCCGGTAGAATGAACCGGAGGCACAATGCCTGCCGGGCGCGATCATTTGGTCAGCGACCCTGGCACGCGGATCCTCGTTACGGTCATTTCTGGATAACCTCGCCGAAGGCAACACGCGGGAGGAGATTCTGCGCGGCTATCCGTCGCTCACCCCCGAGCACCTGGACGCAGCTCTGGCCTACGCCGCCGAGTTGGACGAGCGCGGAATCGAGCATGCGGGAGTCGCGGACCTGCTGGAGGCACTGTGCACGGGCAGGAGATCAATCAGTTTGAGGTAACTGGCACCGGGCTCTCCGTCCCTCCGCTGCGTGAGCGTCATCGCCGATATGAAGGCCAGTCGCCGATTCGCGGGGGTGCGATCAAATCTTGTTGCCAGAAAGGTGGTATAGGCATTCTCCGACATCCGTAGCGCCCGCGAGGGGCACGTGGATTCCTGCTTTGGACGCCATGCGCCAGAAAGGCCGACAATTCGTCGGCGTGCCCATCAACATGGCCCGTGCGATCGGAACGATCCGTCGCAACCTCCAGCGCCGGGGATGGTGACGGATGGCGAGGGAGCGTCCTGTGAAGCCCGTGATACGATGGATGTTTGTCAGGTCTCGGGCTCCGTGCAACGGGCGGCCGCAAACCCCGCCAGGTCCGGAAGGAAGCAACGGTAGTGGTGCGGCTCGTGTGCCGCGGATTCCCCGGGGCCTGGCAGCTTGCGGCACGCGCCTGATATCCGTGCCGGAACCGGACCACCCGCCGCATGTACCAGGTCATTGCCCGCAAATATCGGCCCCAGACTTTTCAGGACGTCGTCAACCAGGAGCACGTCAAGACGACTCTCGAAAACGCTATCGCCGGAAAGCGCATCGCCCACGGCTATATTTTTTCCGGCCAGCGCGGCACCGGGAAAACCACAGTCGCACGCATCCTAGCGCGCTGCCTCAATTGTGTTCAGGGCCCCACGACCACGCCCTGCGGCGCCTGCGCCAGCTGCAAAGAAATCACCGCCGGCGGGACCGTCGACGTCATTGAAATCGACGCCGCCTCCAATCGCGGCATCAATGAAATGCGCGAGCTTCGCGAGAATGTGCGCTACCAGCCGGCCCGCGATCGCTATAAGGTTTTTATCATCGACGAGGCGCACCAGATCACAAACGAAGCGTTCAACGCTCTGCTGAAGACCATCGAGGAGCCGCCGCCCTGGGTCGTTTTCATTTTGTGCACCACCGAAGCGCATAAGATTCCCGCCACCATCGCATCACGCTGCCAGCACTTCAGTTTTCGCTCCGTGGATTTTGAAGATTTGACGGCGCGCATGGCTTGGATCTGCGAGCAGGAGGGAATCCAGGCCGACGCCGAGGCCTTGGCCGTGCTGGCCCAGGCAGGCGAGGGTAGTGTGCGCGATTCGCTTTCTGCCCTGGACCAGGCGATTGCATGCTGTGGCTCGCAACTGCACGCGGCCGACGTGCGGGCGCTGCTCGGAATGTTTTCTCTGGAATCGCTCGAGCAGGTCAGCCGGTCGCTGATGGAGGGCAATTCCGCGCGCATGCTCGAGATTGTCGATGAGCTGGAGCGCAACGGCCAGAATCTCCAGCATTTCAGCCGCGAGTTATCGCGCTATTTCCGCAACCTGCTGGTGGCGCGCATGGCCGGCGCCGAAACCCGCCTGGTGGCCGCCTCGTCCGGGCAGCGCCAGAAACTCGCCGAAATGGCGCAGGCGTTTTCCGAAGAGGATCTCACCCGCTATCTGCAGCTCTCGCTCGATCTCTTCCACGATCTGCAGTCTTCGCTGCAACCACGATTTCATTTGGAGTTGGGTCTGGTGCGGCTCGTTCAGGCAGGCCGCTTGCTGCCCATCGAGCAGGCACTCGCGCGACTGGAGGGGCCGGGCGAGACGCGCCAGGCAGCCGGCACTGGCGCAACGTCGCCCAAGCCGCGGACTGGCCCGTCCCCGTTTGAAATGGACAGCGCGAAGAAAGCGGTAGCTCCGGCCCCCGGCCCGCGCCCAGAGGGCACCCGCCCGGTCCCTGATCCGGCCCCCGAAGGCGATCCGCGCGAGCGCCTTCACGCGCATCTGACCGAGAAAGGACTGACCCACCTTGCCGATGCCGTGGAGCATTCCGCTCTGACCGTCACCGGCTCCGAGTTGCAGATCGTGACCGCCAAGACCTATAAGCTGTATTTGGAAGACCGGCACTTCGAGGCAGCCGTCCGGGAGGCTCTCGGCAAGCCGCTCCGCATCAAAATCAGCGTGGGAGAGGCGGGAGAAGCAGCCGTTTCCGCCAAGCCCGCCGCCGGCAAGGAAGACGACCTCACCGCGCGCGCGCTAGGCAACGACGAAGTGCGGCGTTTTCGCGAAGTTTTCGGCGGCGAGGTTCGCAAGGTACGAAACCTCAAGGAGTAGCCACGTGAAATTACCGGGTAACATGCAGCAGATGATGCAGCAGGCGCAAAAAATGCAGGAAAAGATGCATCAGGAGATTGCGCTGATCAAGGTCGAAGCCACCGCGGGCGGCGGCATGGTCACGGCGCAGATGGACGGCCAGAAAAATCTTCTCTCCGTGCGCATCGACCCCGAAGTCGCCGGCGACGTCGAGATGTTGCAGGACATGGTGGTCGCCGCCGTCAACGAAGCGGCCAAGAAAGTGGACGACGAGATCAAGACCAAGATGGGCGGGATGCTCGGCGGCATGGGCCTCCCTCCCGGCCTGTTCTGACCGATGCCCGACTTCGCCGAGCCGCTGGCGCGGCTGATCACTGAGTTCAAACGCCTCCCGGGAATCGGCCAGAAGTCCGCGCAACGCATTGCCTTTCACATTCTGCGCGCCGCGCGCGAAGATGCCGAACATCTATCGGCGGCCATACTCGACGTCAAAGACAAGCTCGGTCTGTGCCGAACCTGCAACAACATCAGTGAAAGCGATCTCTGTCTCTATTGCCGAGACCCGAACCGCGATGGGAAAGTGGTCTGCGTGGTTGAAGAGCCCCACAATATCGTGGGCATCGAAACCACGCGCCAGTTCGAAGGCCGCTACCACGTGCTGCACGGAGCCCTCTCGCCACTGCGCGGCGTCGGCCCCGAGGCGCTCAAAATCAAGGGCCTGGTAGAGCGAATCGGACAAGGCGAAATTCAGGAAGTGATTGTCGCCACCAATCCCACGGTGGAAGGGGAAGCGACCGCCGTCTATCTGGCTCGCCTGTTGAAGCCGCTCGGCGTCAAGGTAACCCGCATCGCCATGGGGATTCCCGTTGGCAGCGACCTCGAATTCGCCGACGAAGTTACGATCTCAAAAGCAATGGAAGGACGGCGGGAGATGTAGCTCAGACGATTCGATAGACGTAGCCGTCCTCAACGGGAATTCTGCGGCGTCGACAGCTTTCCGAATCAGGCCATAAGCATCACGCAAATCCGGCACATCAAAATCAGGGGAAGCCAGCACCACGCGCCAATCTCCGTACTCGGGCAGTTGAAACCACCCAGCTACCTTAACTCGGAGGCCCCCTCGATCGATTACTCGGAGCATCTCGGCTCCTGTATAAATGTCAACATTTACCAATGCTGCTTTATCCATGGGATGATTCCATGATACCGATCCGAGACCGCCGCCATAAGCGCCCGTGCATCTTCAGGCGTGTACCGGACATAACGGCTTCGCTCCGACCACCGCTGCACGACCTCCCAAGTTTTCCGCGCATTCCACGGCATAGCCGGCAAGATAATATGCCCCGTCACTCAGGCCCAAACTCAGCAGGGCCTTGCCTCGCGCAGTCGAATCTTCGCGAGGACCTGCAGATCCTTACGATCCACAAGACCATGCTGTCCGATTTCACGGGTGAATCCGAAGATCTGGAGACGCTTCTTGTTCTCGGATAGCGGCTTCAGCTAGACCTCCGATCCGAATATTCAATAGCAGGTTCGGCTCGCGCGGTACCGCCAGCTCCACCTTCAGATAGTTATCGGTAAGAGCTGCGAACGGTTCGTGCAGCGTCACCGCCGACAGCGTCTTTCCCACCATGCGCGTGCGAAACTCCCGATTCTTCCGCGCCGCCAGCTCCCGCAGAACGCGATTTCGTTCCTTGCGGACGGCCATCGGGATTTGCTCCGGACTCTTCGCCGCCGGTGTGCCGGGCCTCTCGGAATAGGTGAACACATGCAGATAGGTAAACGGCAGGCTCTCGATGAAACGGCGGCTCTCTTCGAAATCGGTCTCGGTTTCGCCCGGGAATCCAACCATGACGTCCGCGCCGATGGCCGCATTGGGCATTAACGCGCGCGCCTTTTGGATGCGGTCGGCGTAGTGCCGCGGCCGGTACTTGCGATGCATAAGCCGCAAAATCCGATCCGAACCGGACTGCAAGGGCGCGTGTACATGTTTCGCAATGCGCGCTGAGGCCGACACCAGCTCCAACAAATCATCCGACCAGTCCATCGGTTCGATAGAACTGAGCCGCAGCCGTTCGACTCCCGTCTCCGCCAGAACAACTCGCAGCAGATCCGCGAGTCGAATTGAACTGCCGGGTTCCCGGCCCCAGCGGCCGAGATTGATCCCGCTCAGGACAACTTCGCGATACCGTTCCGCCAGCGCGCGCACCTGCTCGACGACTGGCGCCGCCGGCGCGCTCCGGCTCCTCCCGCGCACGAACGGAATGATGCAGAACGAGCAGCGGTTGTTGCACCCGTCCTGAATCTTGAGATTCGGCCGCGTGCGGTCGCCCGCCGCGTCCTCCACAGGCGCCGAGAGAAAATCGTGCTGGGCGAAAATATCGCCCACGTGGATATTGCCGTGGTAGGGCGCCGCAGTCACCAGATCGGCAATCTGCGTTTTGTGAGAATTGCCGACAACCCATTCCACGCCCGGCAAGGCCGCTAGTTCTTCGGGCGCGCGCTGCGCGTAGCAGCCGGTGACCAGGATGCGGGCCGACGGGTTCTCGCGATTGACGCGCCGGACTGTCTGCCGCACATCGTCATCCGCCGCTGCCGTGACCGTGCACGTGTTGAGAACCACCAACTCGGCGTCCGCACGGGCGACGGCGCGCTCGAAGCCTTTGCCGGTCAGCAGCGATTCCAGCGCCGCGCCGTCTGCCTGCGTGGCGCGGCACCCGAAGTTTTGGACGAAGAATTTCCCCAATCTCCTTTGATTATAGAATTGACGGGATATGGATTACCGGGCAGACCAGGTTGGCAGCCTCCTGCGCCCCGCTGAGTTGCTGCAAGCGCGAGCGGCTTTCAGCGAAGGACGGACCAGCCAGGACGAGTTGCGGCAGGCGGAAGATCGCGCCATCGCCGACGCGCTTCGCAAGCAACGCGAGGTTGGTATATCGATCTACAGTGACGGCGAACTGCGCCGCGGCTCCTGGCTCACCGATATGGCGGAGGCGGTCGAGGGTTTCGTCCCCGACAAGGTGATGCTCGAATGGCAAGGCCCGGGCGGCGGCGCCGAAGCCAGTACCGCCAATGCAGTCGGTGCCCGCCTCCGCAAGACGAAAAAATTGACCGCTCACGAACTGCCGTTCTTAAAGAAATCCGGGCACGGCCCGTTCAAAGTGACGCTGCCTGCCCCGTCCAATTTCATGTTGGCCAGCTACAAGCGCGGGCTCACCGATCGCTTCTACGCCAGCCACATCGACCTGTTGCAGGACCTGGTCGCGATCGTCCGCGATGAAGTCGAGTGGCTCGTTGCCGAAGGCGCGACCTACATCCAGTTCGATGCTCCTTATTATTCGCATTATCTGGATCCGCGCCGGCGCGAGGCAATCCGCAAAGCAGGGCGCGATCCGGACGAAGAATTCGAAGCCGGCATCGAGGGCGACAATGCCGTGTTCGCCGGTATGCCGCGCGGCCGCGTGACCTTCGCCACACACATTTGTCGAGGCAACTCCCGCAGCCGCTGGTACACCGAAGGCGGCTACGACGCCATCGCCGAAAAGCTCTTTGCCAAACTCGATGTCGACCGCTTTCTGCTCGAGTACGATACGGAACGGTCGGGAGGCTTTGAACCCTTGCGCCTTGTCCCACGCGGCAAAACAGTCGTCCTCGGTTTGATCACCACCAAGGAGGCCCGGCTGGAGTCGCCTGACGAACTGCGCCGGCGTATCGACGAAGCCGCCCGCGTCATGCCGCTGGAGAATTTGGCCCTCAGCCCGCAGTGCGGCTTCGCGTCCGTCGCCGCCGGCAATCTGATCTCCCCCGATGACCAGTGGCGCAAACTGGAATTGGTGGTCAAGACTGCAAATAGGGTCTGGGGCGAATAGAGCCGCCTACTCCTTCGGCCCGATCCCCAGCGTCTTCATCTTGCGATAGAGATTGCTTCGCTCCAGTCCGAGCAGCTCCGCCGTCCGGCTTACGTTGCCGTTCGTTTCTTCGAGCTTTTTCAGGATGTACTCGCGCTCCACCGCCTCGCGAACCTCCTGCAGGCTGCCGAAGCGTCCGCCGGAGCGCTCGCTCGGGCGGCGCGCTGTGTTCAGCGGAATGTGGCGCGCATCCACGCGCACCTGCGGATTGAGAATGACAATGCGCTCGATCAGGTTCTTGAGCTCCCGAACGTTCCCCGGCCAGTGATATTCGCTCAGCAGCCGATACGCTTCCGGCGTCAGCTCCTTGGCCTTGCGTCCGTAGGAGGTTGTAAACTCGCGCAGAAAGTGATCGGCCAGCAGCGGAATATCTTCCCGCCGTTCCCGCAGTGGGGGCACAAAGAACGGAATCACATTGAGCCGGTAAAACAGGTCTTCGCGGAAGTTCCCGCGCTCAATCTCGTCTTCCAGGTGCTTGTTGGTGGCCGCCACCACGCGCACGTCCACTTGCACGGATTGCGCCGCGCCGACGGGTTCGAATCGCTGCTCTTCGAGCGCGCGCAGCACCTTGGCCTGTGTCCGCAGGCTCATGTCGCCGACTTCGTCCAGAAACAAAGTGCCGCCGTCGGCCTTCTGGAACTTTCCGGTCTTGTCCTCCTGCGCGCCGGTGAAACTGCCTTTGATGTGCCCGAACAGCTCGCTTTCGATCAGCTCCTCGGGAATCGCCGCGCAGTTCACTTCGACGAAGGCCTCCTCCGCACGCGGGCTCATCGAGTGGATTGCATGCGCCACTAGTTCTTTGCCCGTCCCACTTTCCCCATAGATCAGGACGCGGCCGTTCGTGCCTGCCATGAGCCCCAGTTGCTGCCGCAGCGCCTTGATCGGGACGCTCTCACCGATAATGCGGTATCGCGACTGCGCGTCCGCTTTGAACCGGCTGTTTTCCAAAGCCAGACGCCTGTGTTCCAAGGCGTTCTTGACCACGACCAGGACCTTTTCGATGGTGAGCGGCTTCTCCAGAAAATCGAACGCTCCCAGCTTGGTGGCCTTCACCGCGCCTTCGATGCTGGCGTGCCCCGAGATCATCACTACCACGGGCCGCTCAGCCGGCGAGATTTCCTGCAAGCGCGCCAGTACTTCCATCCCGTCCATGCGGGGCAGCCAGATGTCCAAGAGCGCCAGTTCGAAATCACCGCCTTGGACTGCTGAGAGGCCGGCTTCGCCGCTCTCTACGGCCTCCACCGAGTAGCCCTCGTCTTCGAGCACCCCGCTCAACGATCGGCGAATGCCGGGCTCGTCATCCACAATCAGAATTCGGCGCGGCTTCATGCTTTGACAGGCGCGGGACGGGCTTCGGCGGGCTTGGAGGCTTCAGGCGATTCCGCCTCAGCCGGCACCGGAATTTCTACCGTGAACCGCGCTCCCGAGGGCAGATTATCTTCCACCCGGATCTGCGCGCCGTGGTCCGCCAGAATATGACTCACGATCGCAAGCCCCAGCCCGGTGCCCCGGTTCTTCGTGGAAAAGTAAGGCAGGAACAGTTTTTCCTTGTCTTCCGGGTTGACCCCGGGACCAGTGTCCGCGACCACCAGCTCGACGGTTTCCGCCGCTCCCGGCTGCGTCGCGATATAGAGTTCCTTCACCAGCGCGTCCTGCATAGCCTCGGCGGCATTATCGACCAGGTTGACCACTACTCGCTGGAACTGTTCCCGGTCGAGGTTCACCAGCGGCAAATCTGGCGCAAAGCTCGTTCGGATGGAGATGCCCTCCAGACGCCCGCTGAACACGGCCATCGCCCGGTTTACAACATCATTCAGGTCCGATCGCACCGGCTGCGCCGAAGGAAAGCGCGCGTATGTGGAAAACTCATCCACCAGCATCTTTACCGATTCCAGAGACTTGGCGATTGTCTCGATGCATTCGCGAACGATCCGCCCGGCGGCCGGCGGCAGCTCGGCTCTTTCCAGTTGGCGGCTCATGCGCTCGGCCGAGAGCGCGATCGGCGTGAGCGGGTTCTTGATTTCATGCGCCACGCGCCGCGCCACCTCGTGCCAGGCCGTGGCTTTCTGCGCGCGCAGCAGTTCGCTGGTATCCTCCACCACCACCACGTATCCGGAAGTCAGCCTTTCTTCCAGCGCGGAAACCGTCACGGCCAAGTGCAGCTTGCGCTCCTCCGTCCGCAGCTCCATTTGCCGGGAGGCCGCGCCGGTCCGGCGGGCGCGTTTCATCAAGTACTTGAGCTCCGCCGTATCCTCCCGCGAAAACAGATCTTCCAGCCGCACGGCTTTGGCCACCTGGCTGGCCGGGAAAATTTTGGACAGGGCCTGGTTCACGCGCTGGATCGATCCGTCCGGCCCGATCGAAATGACGCCGGTCGGAATGCTCTCCAGGATGGCTTCGGTGAACCGCCGGCGCCGGTCCAGTTCGTGGCTGCTCGTCTCCAGCTCTTGCGTCATCTGGTTGAAGCCGCGCACCAGCCACGCGAGCTCGTCCATTGCGCGCACCGTTACGCGATGTTTGAGGTTCCCCTTCCGCACTTCGCTCGCCGCTTCGAGCAGGGCGGCGATCGGCAGGCTGATCTGCTTTGCCAGCTGCAGCGCGATCCAGGTGGTCACGAACAGCATAAACAGCGTCAGGAGCGAAATCAGCATCAGGTAATACGTGCGGAAATCCTTCCGGTCCTTCTTGATCTGATTGAATTCCTGGCTGTATTTCTCGATGTTCGCCTGTTGCTGCGCGACGTCCAGGGGCAGGGTATCCGATACGGCAACCGATCCGATGGTCTTTCCGCTATCCACAACGTCGGCTCGGGCGGTTCGGGTGCGGCGATTGTCCCAACCGGCGGCCGGCGGTCCGAACATGTCCACGGCCGCGCTGGCATCACCGTAAACCGCCGCCGCGTCGAGGTCTTGTTCCCGGCAGAACTGCTCGAGGAATCCGGGAGCTTTGGTCCCGCGCAGCAGCTCGCGGGTTTCCGGCCGCTGCGCGAGCAAGGCCGCCTGCACCTGCAGGCGGTTCTGCATTTCGGTTCCCAGCGATTTCGCGACGCCCACGTACAACTGGATCTGCCCCTCCGCCGGGTTGCTGAACCACGCATTCAGGTTGTAGTTCAGCACCTCGTAGCTCCACAGAGCGAAGAAGAACACGGGCAGGCAGCTCAACGCGACCGCGCCTACCACGAGCTTGGTCCGGATCCGCGATCCGGCCTGGTTGCTCTGCCGCGCGATGTAGACCTTGACGCCTTCCCGGAACAAAATCCATCCCAGCGTCACCATCAGAATGAAGATGAGGCTGGAAATGAACCAGAAGATGAGCGTCTGCTGGGGATTGGCCGGTCCGAAGGTATGGAACGACCCTTGCCACACCACGAGCACGGACAGCAGCACCAAAATCGGGGCGAACAGGTACGCCAGGCGTTTCCTCATGATGCCCTACTACTAGATTATAGGGGCAGCCTCCGGCTCGGGTTCGGACGGAGCCCTCGTTTTGGACCGGCCATACGGTTTACGGAACGATCGTTCCGGAGCGCGACAACCCTGTCGGAGCCGGGCCCGCTGGAACCCCGGTCTCGCGGGCTGTGATTTTGGCGGTAAGCGGGAAGAAATGGCGGCGGATGGGAAAAGTGCCCCGTGAATCCGTGATCCGCCCAAAATTTCCTTCTGCTGCTCGCACACCGGCTCAAGCAAAATCATTTTTCAGCGACGCGCTGAAACTCCCAGTGACCGGCCTCAACACGCATCAGGGGACCTCGGAATTGCATGCCAACTCGATAGGTCAATGGCCCTTTCCGTGAGCAGTGACGGACTGTAGCCCACCCCATTAACCGCTCCGATTTCAGGTAGAGAAAGACACGAGACCCCGGTGTCAGCTCGCGCTTCAGTTTGACCAATGCCCCGAAACGGTCGAAATTAACGCCGCGGGCCCTGAATCTCCGCCCGTCGAAATCCAGGCACGCCTTGAATTTGCTCCTGACTCGGGAGCAGAATCGCCGATCCGATGGCGCGCGGCCGGCATCCCTGGCCCAAGGTCGTATCAACAGCGCGCCAACCGCGACCCAGGCAAAAACGAAAAACACGGCGGTGCCGATTTCTGGCCAATAGAGGGCCACAACTTTCAGGTCCATGATGATTTCGAATCCTCCATACGATAAATACGCCTCGCGGGCGTGAGCTCTCGACTATCCGACGCGGATTGCGAGCGGCAGTTCGACAGTTGTGCTGGGCTGTAAGGCGGTAGCATTGTGCGCACTCGGCTTAAACTCGATGACGGGTGCGAGGACGTCACCGGAGTTGGCCGGGATTACCTGCCGGCGGCGTTCCACATCCCGTCTGAGCTGCGTCACCAGATCCCGAACTCCGCGCAACCGCGTGCGCCGGTCTGGCTGATTTGCGCGCGTCTCCGGTTCCGGAGGGTGGATTGTTGTGTCGGCCACCGATTCGAACGCAAGCTCTTCACCGATGATTGCAACCAAACGGAATGCCGGGGCATTCGTGGCGCGCGCATGCCACCCGGGCGCGCCGACGCTGAACTCGTACTGGAGGTCGTGCGCAGCGGTCAGTTCGCGGAATCCGGCAAGTCCGGCCGGGTGCAGTTCGTCGGTTCGCCGGATCAGTCGGACCGCGACCCCCAGCCGCTTATGGAACTTCCAGCGATGAGACGGCCTACAAAAGTCGGGATCGTGGAAGATCCGGGAAGCCAGGAGAAAACTCTTTCCGCAGTATGAACAGTGCATGACGCTCTTTCCTTCTGACTCGATTATCAGTTCCCCGGGCTTGTCCCACAAGAACTGGGCGTACACTGAGTACTTCGCGAATGGACGGCACCTCGGGATTCACCGCAGCCAATCCTTGCAGCGAAATGGGCAGCCTGGGCGGGCTGGGGTACCGGGCGGACACCAGGTTCCCGCCGCCGACGGCAAGCCCGCGCAGTACCGAGCTGTCTTCCAGGATGAGAGCACAACCGAGTGAACATAAGTCCTGCCCGGGAAGCCCGGATTGTCATCTGGTTCCGTTTCTAAGTGACAGGTTGTCACTCATGAATTGGTCGAGCAGAAGCGAATCCCCTTTTCCACTGAGGCACTTGCTCTTAATTTGGATCAATGGCCTCCCGCTTGCTCTACCGGACCCGGGCGAGATGCCGATGTCAGCCAAACTCTACATTCATGGCGCGATCACGACGGCCGCGGCCTTGTTCGTCGGCTGTTTAATCCGCTCGGCACCTCCGGGTTGGCACCCATGGCTGCTGACGCTCGCGGTCACCGGACTGGTGCACGTTTCGTCCCGGCTGCACGCCTGGCGCACCGATTCGGCCGTTTGGGGCACGTAGAGCGGCTCTCCGGCAACTCGGGAACCTGTCGTTCCTTTGCATGAGTGCCAACAACCCGCCCGGAACCGGCGCTATGCCATTCCTGCGGCTGGCGTGTTGCCCATCCACCTTGCGATAGAGGGCACGCGAAGTCCGCCCGGGCGAGATGGCGGCGGCGCGTTGCCAGGTGGTCTAAAAAAATTTATGCTAATTGAAAAGGAGCAAGTACTCTTATGGCTCAGACACAGATCACCGGCTATGATGTCATCTACTCTTCAAACGCGTTTCCACGTCGTATCGGGCTCTTGAATGGAAAAAACTTTGTTGGCCAGCTGATCTTCATGCCCGACGGAAGTACACTGCCCGCCGACGGTCCGATAGCAGGACAAGTGAGCCTCTACTACCATTTGGAGGATTTCGAGAACGTTCTCGCCGTGCTTAGTAAAGAGAAGACAGTCTATCTCTTTTTTAACGGCTCTGGCCCTGGATTCGAAAACGGCATCACAACCGGGCCGGAAAACCTGGGAACATAACCTCGCGCGTTCGTTTCGCAAGTTCTCGCACCGCGGCGTCCTCCATGCAGAGGTCTGACGTAGATGCCAAGAACAATTGATTTAGTGCGGGTCATGTCTCGGGTGTACCACTCGCCAGTAGCGCCTGGTAGAACAGCTACTTCTGCCACTGGGCGTCGCCTTTGCCCAGCATGCGCATTATTAAGAGGGCCCTCTGACCGCTGTAAGTAAGAACCAGAGGGCAACGCGATTTTTGGCTCAAGCCGGAGATTCCCTACTAACGAAATGAGACCTTGACTTCTTTTGGCAGCCTGTTAGTTTGAAATTGCGCCTATACATTTGTTTTCAATTTCTAGAAACCCCGGGCTGTGAGCGAGTGTTTCGTTAGTACCGACGTCGAGGTGCGCTCCTGTGGTGAACAAGACGGCGAAGACTCAAAGTGGACGTGATAAGCGGCTTCTTATCGCAGGGACGTGTCTGTTATGGACGGCAATCTCTCTGCAGAGCCTGGAGGCGCAGAGTTGCAGTTCGAGCACGACGGATCCCTCCTATAACAAACAGTGCGACATCTGTCAGGCTCAGGAATTCGCGGACGTCTGGGCGTGAATCAATGGGGCGTGGCCGGGACGCCGAGCTATCAGGCGTGCATCCAAAATGCTACGAATCGGTTTAACGCC
>CAYTJD010000070.1:0-41556 GCA_964438005.1 uncultured Solibacteraceae bacterium
ATGTTGGGGTGATTCAGCGACGCGATGACGCGGGCTTCGTGCTCGAAGCGTTCGGAGAAGCGTTCCTCGGAGACCTTGATGGCGACTTCCCGGCCGAGGCGAGGATCGCGAGCGCGGTAGACCTTGCCCATGCCACCGGAACCAATGAGCGCAAGGATTTCGTAGGACCCGAGGCGCTCACCCGCTGATAGAGGCATGGATTTGCATTGATTTTATCGCAGACAGGTTTCGGAGAGCATCTGCGCATGAGCGAGGGCGACCAAGCGAGATTCAATCGCATGGCCGCACGGGGGAAACGCACAAACGGCGTTCGGGGAACCGATAAGTCGGCTTGTGGAAAGTTTGGAAGCATCCTCGAAAAACTGCCAGATAATCCGCCTTATCGGACAGAATCGACGAGGCGGTAGGTTAACCCGCGTTGTGCGGGCGCCAGCTGGGGCCCGGGTCAAGCAAATTATGTTGCAGAATTCCTTCAGCACTGCTCCATTGATCTTCCAGTGTTGTGAAAAACTGCTGAAGTTTTCTTCAAGTTTTCTTCTAAAACTGCGAAACAGCCCAAACGTTTTGGGGTCATGTCTCAAATCTCTGGAAACTGAGAGTCGGCACAAGCGCGGTAACGAGACTAACCAGGCACGCGGGCCTTGGGGATGGCTTCTGCGGGGCGCCTTGGCTCACTAAACAGCGAAAGCAATCCGCGAACCGGAGACGGGCTACTTCTCTAGGGTCGTGTCCCAGTTCAGCACAATTGTGAGCGGCGCGGAGCGCTGGTTCGTCGTGACCTCCTCGACGAGGAACCGCTGCCCACCAGGCGCGACATCGTACGGATGGGCGTTATTGGAAGGCAAGGCGGCCGAGATCAACTCCAGTGGTCTGTCGAACTCGAGATCTTTCCCGTTTGCACGAACACCGGCCGCCATGATCTTGCGATATTCCGGCGTCAAGAAGTAGAGTTCTTTGCCGTCGCTCCGCCATCGCGGCGCGATTCCTCCTTCCCCTGAGACCTGCCACTTTCCGCCGGCAAGCGGACCCGCGGATGCCGGAAACGCTTGAATGTAGATTTCCGATCTGCCGGATTCGCTGGAAACGTACGCGATCCACTTTCCGTTGGGTGAGACCTGAGGCTCAGATTCGTCGAACCGTGTCTGTAAGACTGGAACCGGCTGCTTGGGCGTATTCCCCTCACCCGCGGGGACAGCCCAGATATCATCGCGGGTATTGGGATTCTCTTCCGAATACAGAAGGTAGCGGCCGTCGGGAGTCCAATCGGCCAGGCCTTTCGAATACGGCGTCGCGGTGAGGGCCCGCTCACTGCCCGCCCCCGACGCGTCTTTCACGTATACCTGATACACGCCGGTCCGGTTGGACAGGAAAGCGACCCTGCGGCCGTCCGGCGACCAGACAGGCGAGGTGTCGCGGCTGGCGTCGAAGGTGAGCCTGGTCATCAGCGACCGGGCGAACTGGAAAATCCAGATGTCATCTACGCCGTTGGCATCGCGGCGGCCCACAGCGAGCTGTCGTCCGTCGGGCGCAATGCGCAAGGAAAAATAGGTGTCCTCGGGCGCGGCGGTTTCCAACCTTTTGCCGTCCCGGCCAAACCACGTGAGCGGCGTCTTATCGAGCTCGGTACCCGAGCGATAGGCTAGCACTCCGTTCTCCGACGCCCAGAAAGAAGCCCAAGCCGAATTCGGGCGGGCTCCCACCTGGGCTCCGAGCGGCTTCGGATCTCCCTCGAGTGCGAAATTTGCGATGTTCAAGTGCTGGGCGAACAGGTTGCCGTCGCGCAGAAACAACAGGTGGCCGGAACCCGGCGCGAACAGGGCCTTGTAGATCGACGCCAACAGGTGAACGCGCTCCCCAGGGCGCGTCAGAGAGGAGGCGTAAATGCCGCGGGTCTTCAGATCGCCGCTTCGGACCAAGTAAAGAAAGTGATCGCCGTCGGGGAGAAACTGGGGATACAAGTGTGCCGTCTCAGGTGGAACAAGCCGCGTCACCGGAGCGGGAATTCCGCCCGAAGCAGCGACTCGCATCAATCCCTGCGAACTGCCAAACAGAATTACACCGTCCCGGTTCCACGCGCCCGTGGCTTCGCCACGCTGCTCATCGGTGTCGGCATCGCAAAGCACCAGCGGCGCGCCGGCGGCGAGATCCAGCCGTTTTAACTTGCCATCCGCGAAAAACGCTAAGGATTTGCCATCGGGCGACCAGAATGGCGTGTCCACGTCCGCGGTACCGGGAAGCAAGCGCGCGTCGAGCGAATCGAGTGGACGGAGCCACAGGGAACGAGTATTTTCACCTTCGCGCACGACAGAGAACACCAGATTGCGGCCGTCGGGCGAGAGCGCAGTGGCGGTGAAGTCGAAGCGGAACGCCGTGCCCGGCGGCGCGTCGACAGTGAAACGGGTGACCGGGGAGCGCGACGGATGGGGACGCGTGAACCAAACAACGGCGGCGACAGTGACAGCCGCGGCAGCCAAGACGGGCCAGAACCATCGCCCGTTCCGGTGCGGAGCGGGGGAGACGCCAGGCGCGGCGGCATCTCGGAATTCCAGCATGCGGCGGGCATCACCGATGGCGGCAAGCCGCCGCTTACGGTCCTTTTCCAAGCACCAGCGCAAGAGTTCCCGCACGGCCGGCGGAACCTGCGTGAGATCCGGCTCCAGATTAATGATTGCTCCCAACACCTCGACGGCCGTATCTCCCGGAAACGGCGGCCGGCCCGTCAACAATTCGTACACGATCACGCCGAAAGACCAGATATCGGATCGCTTGTCGGCCGCCTTCCCCTTCGCTTGTTCCGGAGACATGTACGGCGCAGTGCCAAGAATCGTGCCCGCCTGGGTGGCGGCCATGGTGACAGTCGGCGAATCTTCGAGCGAAGCTTCGCGCTCGCGCGTTCCTTCCAGCGCCTTGGCAAGCCCGAAGTCCAAGATCTTGACGATTCCGTCGGAGGTAATTTTGATGTTGGCTGGCTTGAGATCGCGATGAATGATGTTTTTTTCGTGCGCCGCCTCGATGCCGTCGATCAATTGATAGAGGATGGGAAGCAATTCCTGGATGGGAAGCGGGCCCGCAAGCGTCTCCCCTTCCACATATTCCATGACCAGGTAATCGGAGCCGACATCGTACAGATGGCAGATATTGGTGTGGTTTAGGGCGGCGATCGCTCGGGCTTCAGAGCTGAAGCGCTCCGTGAATTGCGCGCTGGAGCGCTTTATGGCGACGTCCCGGTTCACGCGCAAGTCGCGCGCCCGATACACCTCGCCCATTCCGCCCGCACCAATTGGTGCAAGGATCTCATACGGGCCGAGTTTCGTGCCGGCGGCTAAAGCCATAGATTTGAATGATTTTACCGCAGGGGCCATCCCAAGTCCTGGTAAACGGGGTAACCGGACTTGTGCTCGACGATTCGGCACCGGGCGACTTTGCCCCGAAGCTCCACAACGGCTCTATCCGACACCCGGAAATGCGGCTGTGCCAGATCGTGACAAATGGGTGCCTTTCTCGCCCAACATGCCGATCATGCCTATTGAAGAATCTGCAAGTTGCAGATTCGAATCTATCCCCGAGCAATTACGGGAAGCTCAGAACCACCGAAATGCAACGCTTGCTGGCCAGCAAGAAAACCGTCGAGGCTGCTCGGTGTGCGCCAGCCTCTTTCCGATTTCACATTACCAGACGATTGCGGGCCAACTTGTGAAGAGGGCGCGTAACTCGCTTGAAATCATCACAAACTTTTTGAAAAATTCTGTGATTCACTCGCGGCGCGGCAAGACCTCACCTGCTTCTTTGAGGCCGGTATGGCGGCAGCACTCAATCCCACGATCAGAGTGAAGAGCCCCCAACCAGATGTGGGCTCGGGAACGGAGGGCGCGGTCTGGATTTGCACCACCGGAGCGGCGAGCGAGAAAGCGCTCCCCGGGGCAGAGCCGAACGTAGCCACCTGGGGGGCGGCGCCGCCCGCGAGGCTTAGGTCGAGGAACTCGCTGGCCGGGCCGCTAGTCGGAAGCTCGTTACCAAAACTGTCGAGGATCGCCACCGTCAACAGATCCGGCGTGCCCCCCGGGTCGAGTACATTCGTCGTATCGATCGTGAACGAAAGAACGGCCCCCGGCGTGAAGCCTTCGAAGTACTCATTGAAGAAGGCGGTGTCGTTCAGGACTACGTCGGACCCAAGGCTGCCGGAAGCTCCGCCCGTGGCCGTCCCACCACCAGAGGCGCTGCCGCCCGCACCAAACGCGAAATTCGTTAGTGCGACGGTGTTGTTATTCAGATCAACCGGTAAACCACTCCCGTCCAGAAACTGCAGATCGAGCGCAAACGGGCCGTTGCCAACCAGCGCGGCGGTGTTCATTGTGAACGTATAGAACGTGTCCGCTTTGGCCAGCGATGCCAAAGAAAGCGCGAACACTGATACTGCCATGAGTGCTCTGTTCATGTTTCATCTCCCTCCGGGTCCAGCCAGCACACGCAGGTCGTAAGTGATACCGGTTAGCGATGGATCGATAAAATTGATTGCCCCGGAAATGGCCGCGCCGGGCGCCAGCGACTGCCCGTCCCCGACATTGCCAATATTGATATAGGGGCTGCCCTGAGGAGCGGCACACAACGTATCGCCCGAAACGCCAAACAGTGAAGCGTTGGAGGAGAGGTTATCAACCACCAACGAAATCGGTCCTGGGATCGGGGAGCCGCTGGTGTTGGTGACGGACCCGATCAGCGAGAAGAGCCCGGTTGAGTGGTTATAGCGGAAGCCCGTACGGGTAATCTGGACTTGAGAAGTAACATCCTGCGCGCAGGGACCGGCGGGCGTCAGCAGGAAGTGTGCCACATTGCCGTTGCTAGCGACGAATTGGCCTGCGTCATTGAGGGCGCTTGGAATGTAGGCGATGCTCCCCGGACTCATACTTGCCGGCAATTGAACCGGGCTGGAGGCGCCATTCTGCCAAAGGGCGATACCGCTAGCCAGATAGATTACCTGGCCCACCTGGTTCAGATGGCCGTAGCCGCTCGGGCCAAGGTCGTGAACGCCGTGCGTGTCCCAGACCACGAGGTGCGTCGGAGCGCTGTAGTACCCGAGCACGACGCCGACATCGTTGATGGCCGTGCCGGTCGCGGCGGCGAGGCTGCCGAGCGGCAGGAAGGAAGTACTCCCGTTGGTATTGACCAGGTAGGGGTCGGACGCTGGAAAGCCCGGCGGCGGAATAAAGGGAGGGCCGCAGAAGAAATTGTCCAGAGTCTGAAGCACCACGTCGGCGTCGGTGATCGAGGTCCCGAAGCCCACTCCGACGCCGGGGTAGTAACCGGGAGGGAGACTGGTACATGGCGTGGGGATGGGGACCGGGAGGGCGCGGAAGCTTGCGCCGTTATACACCCAATATCCGGAGCAGGACGGTCCGCCCGGAGTATAAGACGGATAGACGGTCGATCCGACGATGTGTCCGGCCGCCGTCAGGCCGAAGGAATTGCTCGACCCGGTCGTGGAACACGTGCAACCGGCGCCGCTGCACGCATTCGCGATGGGCGCGTCCGGCAAAATTGACGGCACCCCACCGGTCCACAGCACTACGTGAGTCGTGTTGTCCGATGCCTCCAACGTCCCGACGACCGTGCCGGAATCGTTGATCGCGTAGTACGACAGTACGGCAATGTAAGAGTAGCCGGGTGGGAACGGCAGCGGCGTGATCGTGCCGGCGCTCCACACTGCTGGGTAGCGGTGCGAGCCAAAGCAGTCCAGGAAGCCCCCGACAACGTCACAGGCATCCCCGAGAACTTGCCCATGATTATTCAGCCCGATTATGTTCGCAAAACCAGCCGTGCTGGTCTGAAGGGAAGTCGCCGTGTAGTTCTGCGCGGGGGCGATTCCCGCCACCACCAACAGCATCGCAAGTAGTCTCATAGTGCCAGCCCCAGAACGAAACTTTACTTCCGCAGGCTGGGTCTCCGAGTCCTCCAAATGGAGTAGGACCGTAGCGGAAGAGTCCCGGTACTTCAGACCCTTTGGGCGATCTCATGAAGAACGGCGGCCAGTTCCTCTGGAGTCGAAAAGAATGGGGCATGATCGGTGTCGAGCGAGTAAACACCATCGATGGGAACGGTCGAGCGCATGGCTCTCTGCAGGGCAAGTGGGACGATCCGATCCTGCAAGCACTCGATATAGTAGCGCGGCAGTTTGTCCAAGTTTGGGCCTGTAGTCAAAATCGGAGTTTCGTAAGGCGCCACGGGCTCGGGCTTCAAGAGTGGTGACACCACCTCGATCGTCTCCGCGGAGCACTGAGAGCATAGGAATCGCTTCACACCTTCCGGTTGAAGTGTTGCCGTGCGCCGGTCCGGCGCCCAAAGGATCTGAGCCAGATACTCCGGATCGAATCCGTCGACGTAAGAAATCATCGAACGCCCCTCATCCGGTATCAGGGCGGTCAGATAAACGAGGGCGCGGAGGCGGCCGGGAAGGTTGTCGGCGCTATGGTTGATGATAGCGCCACCCATGCTATGCCCCAGGAGGATGCAAGGATCCTTTGAAGAGTTGAGCGCCCCACTGACGCACGCCGCGTAATCCTCGAAGGAAACATTCTGAGGAGGAGAACGGTCTTCGCCATGACCCGGCAGGTCGACGGCGATCAGCGCATGGCCGCGAGCCTCGAGCCTGGGGACTACTTCACGCCAACACCAGGCGCCAAGCCAGGAGCCATGGACCAAGAGGAACTGAGCCATATCAAGTGGTTCCGCCGCTGGGGAGCCGGGCGAGCAGGAGGAGGAGTTCGGTCTGGCGGGAGGTTTCAGTCTTGCTGAAGATCCGCCGCAGGTGCGTCCGCGCGGTCTGATACGTGATGCTCATCTCGTCGCCGGCTTGCTCCACCGACTTTCCTTCGAAGAGTCTGGCAGCCAGTTCGGCCTCCTTGCGCGTGAGGCCGAAAAGCTGGATCAACAGATCGAGCTTGGCGGGCTCCGGCCATTCGGGATCGGTGATCAGAACCAGTGCCCGCGGCGGGGGAGCCCCGGTGAATTGCCGAAACTGGCCGCGAAGGGGAGCGACGACTACCTGGTACGCCCGGCGACCGGAGGTGCGGGGAACGCTCACCGCAGTCTTGCCCAGCAGCTTCCCCGGCGAGAAGGCTTGGTTCAGTGCCCGCCGCAACTGTCCCTCGGCGCTGCGGTCGGAGGCACAAAGCACGCCGGTTTGCAGCGACAATCCGTCCTTGGCGCGGAAGATCTCCTCCGCGGACCGGTTGCAATACACGACCGAAGTGTCGACATCGAGGAAAACAACGGCGACCGGCAGCCGGTCCAGTGCGGACTCACCGGCGGCCAGGAGTTCCAGCTTTTCGTATACGGCCCAAGCCCGAGCGAGATGGGGCACCAGAAATCTGGCGATTTTGCGTTCGTCCTCGCTGTAAGCGCCTTTGCCTCGATCGCGCAATGCGGTCAGCGTGGGCGCCTGATTTCCGCTGCGGGTGATCACCGCGCCCATGCTGTAATCGGCACGGATTCGTCGAAGGTAGTCGTTATAGAACTCGGAACGCTCGAGGACCAGCCGCGGACACTGCTCCTCATCCAGATTCACGGCTCCCGAAACATAGAGCGCGCGACCTCGGTTGCGCCAGACATTCAGCTTGGAGTAATGCTCGTTGTACGATTGCTGAAAGGGCGAGCTAATGCCGAATCCCGCGAGAATACTGGACTTATCACGATCCAAGTGGTGCGTTTGGAGTACCACGGAATCACTTGAAACGGAATCGGTATAGAGTTCCAGGAAACGCGGCCACAATCCGGGTTCCGTTGCCGCTTCATAAGCGAGCAGCGCGAGCCGCCAGAGATCCGTTTCAGACGCCAAGCGTCAGTGCTCCAAAGTGTAGGTTTTCGTACAGAGCAATATCGATTTTACAGGTTTTGGGGACGTCTTGACGGCACTGCGAGGCGGCCGGATGCGGTTGCAGGCTATTTGCCGATGCAGAACGTGGAGAAAATGCGATTGAGGATGTCGTCGGCGGTGGTGGCGCCGGTGATGGCGTCGATGGGGCGGAGCGCGGCGTAAAGGTCGAGCAAGAGCATTTCGTGGGGGATCGCGGCGTCTACTGCGGCGCGGGCCTTGTCCAGATATTGGACAGATTCGCGTAACAATTGTTCGTGGCGCAGGCTGGTGATGAAGCCGGTCTCCTGTTCGAAGGCGCCGCGCGGGGCTACGGCTTCCAAAATGGCTGCGCGCAGGTGCGGGATGCCGGCGCCGGTGCGCGCCGAGACGGGGACGGCGCCCTCGATAGCTTGAATGGGCTGCAGATCCGATTTGTTGCCGACCAGCAGCCAGCGGCCTTGGCGGCGCGCCCGGTCGATCAAGGCGTGGTCTTCCGCGGTTGTGGGTTGGGAGAGATCGACGACAATCAAGGTCAGGTCGGAGTCGGCCATCGCCTGATAGCTGCGTTCGATGCCGAGTGTCTCGACGCGCTCCGCGGATTCGTGAATGCCGGCCGTGTCGTAGAGTTTGACGGGAATACCGCCGATCGCGGCAGTCTCGCTGACCAGGTCGCGGGTGGTGCCGGGGATTTCGGTGACGATGGCGCGGTCCTGCTCGAGCAGGGCATTGAACAAGCTGCTCTTGCCAACGTTCGGCCGGCCGACGATGGCGAGAGTAAGACCGGCGCGCACCAGGTTGCCGTATTGAAAGCTGGCGGCCAGCGTCCGGATGCCTTCTTCGATCGGACGGAGACGGCGGAGGATCTCGGTGGATGGGGCAACGCTGACATCGTCTTCGGCGAAGTCGATGCCGGCTTCCAACAGGGCGATCAATTCCAGCAGCTGCTCTTTGAGGGGCGCCAGGCGTCGCGAGACCGAACCCTCGGCCTGCTGCGCGGCGACGCGCGCCTGATACAGCGTTGTTGCTTCAATCAGATCGCGCACAGCTTCGGCTTGCGGCAGGTCGATGCGGCCGTTCAGATAGGCGCGCAAGGTGAATTCGCCGGGCTCGGCCAGGCGCGCGCCGGCTTCCATGGCGCGTTCGACGGCGTGGCGCAAGACAACCGGCGCGCCGTGGCAGGAAATCTCGATAACGTCCTCGGCGGTATAGGAGTGCGGCTTTTCGAAAAACGTCACGACGACCTGATCTACCGTCTGGCCGCGGCGGTCAACAAGTAGCGCAATGTGCGCCCGCCAAGGCTGCCAACAGACGGGACCAGGAAAGTGGAGGATCGCTTCGGCGATGGCACGGGACTGTGTGCCCGCAATCCGAATGACACCGAGGCCGCCACGGCCGGGAGGGGTCGAGATAGCTACGATAGTGTCGGAAACGGACAAATACTAGTGATGCGCGCTGCGGGAATGGGGTCCATCGCGGCGCGGCCCATCGCGCCTCGGACCGTCCCGGCGGGGGCCATCGCGCCTTGGTCCGTCGCGGCGCGGTCCGCCGCCTCCACCGCGTCGCGGTTCAAACGAGCGCGGCGGTTCGGGCAGACTGGCCATGCCCGCGGGATAGACCACCACCTGCCGCGTGGGGCCCGTGCCCAGGCTCTCGCTGCGTACGGCCGGCTCGTTGCGCAGAGCCAGGTGGATGACGCGGCGCTCGCGGCTGTTCATCGGATTGAACCGGAACGGAATGCCGGTGCGTTTCACTTTGTCGGCGGCCGTGGTCGCGCTCAGACGCAACTCTTCGATGCGCAGCAGACGGTAATCGTTGGCGTCGAAGGAAATGCGCGAGTGGTCTTCCGACGGCATGCGCAGCATTTCCATGGTGATGTGCTCCAGCGCCAGCAGCAATTCGGCGCGGTTCGCCAGGAGCTGCTCGACATCGGGGCCGCTGAACTTGACGATGACGTCGGGCGTTTCAAAATCGTCGGCGGCCGGCGCGGCGTCGGCAATCTCGTAACTCACATGAAAGCCGCCACTCTGCAGGACGGGGCGGAGCAGGGTATCGATACGGGAGCCAATGGAACTACTGGAGTACTTTCGTTCGGTCACGGGCTATTTCCTGCCGTTCTTCTTTTTGGGCGCCGGCTGCACCGAGCGGACGGCTTCCGCAGCCAATTCGGTGTGATTGAAAAACCACTGCTGTCCCATGCTCACCAGAGTGCCGGTCACGTAGTATAACACCAAGCCGCTGGGTAGATTGTAGAACATGAAGCCGAAGATCAGCGGCATGAACATCATCATGCGCTGCTGGCTGGGGTCGGCGCTGGGCGTCGGCATCATTTTGGTGCTCAAGAACTGCGTGACGATCATGGCGATGGGCAGGATCCGGATCGGTATGGTTTCCGGCTGCGACAGATCGGTGACCCAAAGCCAGTGCGCGCCCCTCATTTCGACGGCCACACGGCAGACCTGGTAGAACGGCCAGACCAGCAGAAGCTGAATGACCATGGGCAGGCAGCCGCCCATGGGATTGACGCCATTCTTCTTGTACAGATCCATGGTCTCCTGCTGCTGGTCGGCCTTTTTCGGATCGTTGAACTTGAGGTTCTTGTACTTGGCGTTGATGGCGTCGATCTGCGGCTTAAGGGCCTGCATCTTGCGCATCGATTTCATGCTCGAAAGGCGCATCGGAAACATCACGACGTAGAGGACGATCGTAATCAGCACAATGGCCCAGCCGAAGTTGTGCAGGAACGAGTCGTTCATCCAGTTGACGATGATGAACAGCGGCTTGGCGATGATCGAAAGCCAGCCGAAATCCACCATGGTTTCGAGCTTGGGATTGATGCGCTTGAGCAGATCGAGGTCTTTGGGGCCGACGAACAGCGAAAGCCGGTTCGTGGTGCCGGCCGACACGGCGGAGCCCGGGAACGCCTCGGGCTTCTCTTCGAGCGGAGTGCGGACGGTGTCGCTGAACGTCGTCTGCTGCATCATGCCGTCATTCTCTGGGAGGAAAACGGCGGCGAAATATGGGTCGGCGATGCCGGCAAACGAGTAATTGCCGGCGCTTGAGACCGGGCCGTTCTTGGCCACCTTTGCGTTTTGCTCGCGCAGTTTATTCTCGGCGGCGTCAAAGTACAACGTCCTCTGGTTCGCCGATGGATTCGCAACGGTGAAATCGGCGAAGCCGCCGCGCCACTGGATCATGCTTTGGATCGGACGGCCGTCGACGGTGACATCCGTGGTCACGTTCGAGAGATAGCTATCTTTCTTGAACTGAAACTGCTTGTGGACTGTGGTGTGGTCGTCGGAGTATTCGAAGGAGACGCCCAGCCCATCGGGTTCCGCCGTCTGCTTGTAATAAGTCCAGTTCACATTGGCCGTGGGCTTCTCGTTCGGGAAGAAGAGCGAGAACGGATAGTCCATCTTGGCGGCAGTATTTACCAGTTCCAGCGGCTTGCCATCGTTGCCTTTGTATTTCTTGAGCAGCCAACTGCGGACCGTAGCGCCCTGGTTACTGAAGGTGATCTTATACAGATCGGTATCGATAATAAAGGGCGGCTGGGGATGCTGCGGGGTGGCGTTTGCAGGAGCGCTGCCGGCAGAAACCGGCGCTGCCGCGGTGGGCGTTGAAGGAGCTGCGGGTGAGGCGGCTTCCGGTGGGGGCGCCGGCGCCACGGAACCTGCGGCCGCCGTCGTTTTCTTGCCCGGAGTCTGCGGAGGGGCCTGTGTCTTGAAGAAATAGGGGCTGACAAACATCACCGCCCCCATCAGGAGGAAGGCGAGCAGGAGCCGTACCTCCATGGACATTTCTTTCGGCGCCACCGCGCTGCTGTTTTCGCTCTTGACTGGCTCGGCCATGCTGAAAATCCGTTCGGCTACCGCACCGGGTCGAAGCCGCCCTCATGCCAGGGGTGGCACCGCAACAGCCGCCACAAGCCCTTGCCGATCCCGCGCGCCACGCCATACCGTTCGACGGCTTCCCGCATGTACTCCGAGCAGGTCGGATAAAAGCGGCAAGCCGAGGGCAGCAGCGGGGAGAGTGCAAATTTATATACGCGTAGAGCGCCCACTAAGATCCATTGCAGCGGAGAAAGAGGCGGTCCACTTCGCGCCGCAACTCCGCCATGGGCGCATCCAGCGCTTTCGACCGTGGATTGATGACGATGGACCACTGCGGATTCAACCGATCGAGAGAGTGGCGGACAGCTTCCCGCATCCGGCGCTTGATCCGATTCCGGACCACCGCGTTGCCGAGCGCGCGCGGAACGGTAAACCCGACGCGGGGTCCGGTTGTGTCCGGGTCGCGAAGGCAAAAAGCGGCAAAGCAAGGACCCGAAAAGCGGCTACCTTGGTCGTAAACCCGTCGGAAATCTTGCGAGCGCAGGAGACGAACACGTTTCGGAAAACCAGCGATGGACTAATGCCTTTCGGAGCTGACCGTGAGCTTCTTGCGCCCACGCGCCCGGCGCCGCGAGAGAACCGCACGGCCATCCTGAGTCTTCATGCGGGTGCGGAAACCGTGCGTTTTGACGCGCCGGCGATTATTCGGTTGAAACGTACGTTTCGGCATTCTGATTCAAGTCTTAGTATAGAGCACGCCGGCGGCCGCAGCAAATCGCGAGACGTCAAGCGACCGTGAGAGAGCGGCTTGGGGAAGGCTCGACGAGTGGCGTAACCGATTCAGCCGGAAGCTCTTGGCCGTTTCCCAGCACCAAGACCTCCTCCATCCAGCTAGTGAGTGGGATATTGCGAAGGAACAGGCGTTCCTGGGTAATCAAGGTGGTCTCTTCGCCGTTTGGACCCGGCACGCGGCGCACGAACCGGCGCCGTTCCATGCGGAGTTCGGCCAGCAGTTCATCGAGGGCCGGCCGGTGGCTGGAGCAGTCGTTTTCCACTTTGGCGACGGCAGTCTGGTAGTGGGCAGCCAGCACTTGAATCCGCGCCTGCATCAGCAGCCAGACGAGATAGGCGGCACCCAGAGCGACCAACGCCGGCAGGACGACCCAGAAAACGAGTTCTGCCGCGAAAGAAGCCACGGAAAGATATCGGCGGACGCCGCCGGGAAGATTAGGGCCACCGCCCGTAGAATAGGGAAGTCATGCCTCGCCGAACCGCGCGCGCGCTTCTGTTCGATATGGATGGAGTTCTTTACAACGCCGAGGAGCCGATATCGGGCGCCGCCGAAGCCCTGAAGTGGGTGCAGGATCAAGGGATACCACACCTGTTCGTCACCAACACAACCTCGCGCGGGCGCAGCGTGCTCGTGGAGAAACTGGCCCGGCTCGGTATCCAGACGACGGCGGACAGGATTCTGACACCGTGCCTCACGGCGGCAGCCTGGATCCGGTCACAGGAACCAGGAAAGGTAGCGCTGTTTGTCCGGCCGGCTGCCCGCGCGGACTTCAACGGGTTGTTAACCGTACCCGAAGAGGCGGAGACCGGGGCTTCTTACGTGATCATCGGCGATCTGGGTGAAGGCTGGGACTATCGGACCCTGAACCGAGCCTTTCGCCTGCTGCAGAACAGCCCGCACGCGCAGCTGATCGCTTTGGGGATGACCCGGTACTGGCAGACGCCGCAGGGGCTCTCCCTGGATGTCGCGCCCTTCGTCGCGGCCCTGGAGCACGCGACTGGGCGCAAAGCCGTGGTTCTGGGAAAGCCTTCGGCTGAGTTCTTCCGTGCGGCTGCGGAGAGGCTCGGCATGCCGCCCAGCGAGGTCGCGATGATCGGCGACGACATCCATGCGGATATCGGCGGAGCACAAGCCGCCGGATTGCAGGGTGTGATGGTCAGAACCGGCAAATTCCGGCCCACGGATCTGGAGGGAAGCGTCACTCCCGACGCCATGCTGGACTCAGTCGCCAGCCTGGCACAGTGGTGGAACGGTTAGCTCTCGGGCGGGGAGACCGGGATGGGCTGCGGCTGTTCGGGCTGCAGCAAAGAGGCCACGCGCTCGATGAGTTGGGCGGCGTCGAAGGGCTTGATGAGGACGCGGTCGGGAGAGAGGCGGCGGATACTCTCCATGGCCACGCTCGAAGCATATCCGGAAATATAGAGGATCTTCATTCCCGGCTGGTGGCGCTCGATCTCGGCGGCCACATCAAGGCCGCTGAGTCCGGGCATGACCATGTCGAGGATCGCCAAGTCGACGGTGGGGGAGTGGGCGCGGAACAAATCTAAAGCCTCGGCTCCGCTCGACGCTTCGAGAACGGCGTAGCCGCTGCCGGTCAGGATACGCAACATCAACCGGCGCAGCGCTCCGTTGTCTTCGACCACGAGGATCTGCGCCTGCGTTCCGTTTGTCATCAGGGCCCGTGTTTCCTTCCCAGAGTATACACTCCAAAGGTCTTAGAAATGACGCCGACTAATATCGGGTGGCGGAATTCCACTTTGGACCGACCGGTCGCTCGGTCTAGAAGGGCTATCGGCTGCGAGGATCGTATGGGGTTCGGACAGAACGGCGTGGCGCCGCTCCGTATATAATTGCTTCCGCGGCAATCCGCAGGGGAGGCACTCATGAAGACAAGACTATGGCGGCGCTGGGCGCTCGAGGCAGTCGCGGTAGCGTTGTGTCTGGGCAGCGGTTCCGCTCAGAATGGCCCGGCGGCGGACGTCACGATCGGCAGCACCGACATCGGGGGCGTGGTCACCAGCCCGAATGGACCGGAGGCCGGCGTGTGGGTGATCGCGGAAACCACGGACCTGCCGACCAAGTACGCCAAGATCGTGGTCACCGACGACCGAGGGCGCTATGTCATACCGGACCTGCCGCTGGCCAACTACAACGTGTGGGTGCGCGGTTATGGGCTGGTCGATTCCGCCAAGGTCAAGACGGAGCGGGGCAAACATCTCAACCTGACGGCGACGGCGGCGCCGAGCGCGGCCGCCGCGGCGGAATACTATCCCGGCGTCTATTGGTATTCGATGATGCAGATTCCGGACAAGAGCGAGTTTCCCGGCACTGGTCCGAGCGGCAATGGCATAGCACCGGTTATGAAGACGCAGCACTACTGGATCGACACCATCAAGAACTCGTGCCAATCCTGCCATGCGCTCGGCTCGAAGGGCATTCGCACCATTCCCAAGGAATGGGGGCACTTCGATAATCCGACCGAGGCCTGGACCAAACGCTTGCAAGCCGGCCAGGCGCAATCGAATATGGCGGTGACGCTCGGCCGGCTCGGACCGAAGAAGGCGCTCGCGCTGTTTGCCGATTGGACCGACCGGATCGCCGCCGGCGAACTGCCCTCGGCCAAGCCGCAGCGGCCGCAAGGCGTCGAGCGCAACGCGGTGTTCACCATGTGGGAATGGTCCACTCCCAAGGCATACCTGCACGACGCAATCTCGACGGACAAGCGCAATCCGCGGGTCAACGCCAACGGGTTGATCTATGGATCGCCCGAAGAGAGCACCGATATGGTGCCGGTCCTCAATCCGCTGACGAACGAGGCGTTCCAGGTGAAGCATCCGTTCCGCGATGCCGATACACCGTCTTCGTTGAGCCTCCCGCACGGCCACTCTCCGTATTGGGGAGACGAAACGATTTGGGACGGCCACACGAGCATCCACAATCCGCTGATCGACGAAAGAGGACGCGTCTGGTTCACGGCGCGGATTCGCGGGCCGAAGAACCCGGATTACTGCAAGGCCGGGTCGGATCTCGAATCGGCGCAGGTGGCGCCGCTCAACGAATCGACGCGCCACCTCTCCCTGTATGATCCGAAGACCAACAAGTGGTCGCTGATCGACACCTGCTTTACCACGCAACATCTCTATTTCGCCAAGGACGCCAACAACACGCTGTGGACCAGCGCCGGCGGGCCGGCCGACGGGGTGGTCGGATGGCTGAACACGAAGATGTACGAGCAGACCGGAGATGCCAAGAAATCGCAGGGCTGGACTCCGCTCATCATTGACACCAATGGGAACGGGAAGCGCGACGAGTACGTGGAGGCCAACCAGCCGCTCGATCCCAAGAAAGACAAGCGCATCATGGCGGCGTTTTATGGCGTGCAGCCGAGCACAGTGGACGATTCGATCTGGGGCCAGGCGATGGACGTGGGGTTTTCGCGCATGGATCAGCCGGGCTACATCATCCGGCTCGTGCCCGGATCCGATCCCGCACGCACCTCGCTCGCCGAAGTGTACCTGCCGCCCGATATCGGGTACGGATCGCGCGGTATCGATCTCGATCTAAACGGCGTGGTCTGGACGACGCTGTCGAGCGGGCACCTGGCGAGCTTCGACCGGCGCAAGTGCAAGGGGCCGCTGAACGGGCCGACCGCCGCGACGGGGAAGCAGTGTCCCGAAGGATGGACGCTTTACCAGTTCCCGGCGCCGCAGTTCAAGGGGGTCAGCGATCCGGGCAGCGCGGATCACGCGTATTTCCTCTGGGTGGACCGCTACAACACGCTCGGTCTCGGCGCCAATGTTCCGATCGCGGAGTCGAACGGCAACGAGTCACTGCTGGCGCTGGTGAACGGCAAGTGGGTGAACCTGCACGTTCCGTATCCGATGGGTTTCTTCAGCAAGAACGTGGACGGCCGCATCGACGACCCAAACACCGGCTGGAAGGGGCGCGGGCTGTGGACGACTACTGGTACGCGCACCGTGTTCCACAACGAAGGCGGGGCGGCATCGCGGCCGAAGGTGTATCACATTCAGTTTCGTCCCGATCCGCTGGCGCGGTGATTGGAGTACGCAGCCTCTCTGAATGGGTGGAACCATCGTCCCGCAACAAGCGCCTGCGGTGTGAGGCCGGCGAAACGGCGGAATTCCGCGATCCTGTGAGACTGGCCGGCGTACCCGCAATCGGCAGCGACCTGCGCCCATTCGATGTTTTCGCCGCACGGTTGTACACGGCGTTGGTTTTGACTATGCTCTTGAGAGCATCGCTGGAGGGTCGGTGGCGCATCTCACTGCGGCATTCTGCGGAGTTCTCGGAGCACTCGCGCTGGCGGGTCAGACTGCGCCTCGTCGAACGGTAACGGAGGGCGTGTTCTCGGCAGAGCAGGCAAGCCGGGGCCAGCAATTGTACAAGGCCCAGTGCGCGGCTTGTCACGGCAATGCGATGGAAGGCACGAGCGGGCCGCCGCTGGCGGGCGATGGTTTCCTGGCGAACTGGAGCGCGCAGCCGCTGGCCAATTTCGTCGACAAGATTCAGAAGACGATGCCGTTCAATCTGCCGGGGAGCCTCTCCCGCAGTCAATCGACGGATCTGGCGGCGTACGTACTGCAAACGGACAAGTTTCCGGCCGGACGCGCGGAACTGGGTGAAGGGGTGCTGGCGGAGACGGTATTCCCCGCGAGCCGGCGCGCCGCGGCGAGCGCCGCCGGGGGTCCGCAAGCGAACCTCGCGGAATTGATGCGGGCGATTGCTTTTCCGAACGCCAACATTATTTTCAACGTGCAACTGAAGGATCCCGGCAAACAGGTGAAGAAGCAGCCTGCGGCGGCGCCTTTCGATTATGTGGAGTGGGGATCGACGGTTTATCCAGGATGGCTGGCGATCGACCAGGCCGCAGTTGCTCTCACGGAGACGGCGCCGCTGCTTTTGACGCCGGGACGCCGCTGCCAGAACGGCAAGCCCGTTCCCATCGATCGCGCCGACTGGAAGCAATACGTCGCCGGGTTAATAGAAGTGGGGAAGCTCGCGTATTCGACGTCGAAGGCACGGAACTATGATTCGTTTGTCGAAGTCAGCGAGAAATTGAACGACGCCTGCGCGAATTGTCACAAAGTCTATCGCGACAGGGGTGGCACCGAAGGAAGCGGCGCCACTCGCTGTCAACCCCTGCCAGAGGAGAAATAGTATGCGCCTGACGCCCCTGATTTCGATGGCCGTAGCGCTCTCCGTGGCGGCGCCACTCTTCGCCCAGGAATGGGTGGAGTTCGCCAGCCGGGAGGATCGCTTCACGTGCCTGTTCCCGACACAGCCGAAGGTCACCGAGACCACGTACCTGTCGCAACACGAAGCCAACCTGCCGGCCCGGATCTATAGCTCGGAGCAAGGGCAGAGCAAGTATTCGGTCACGGTTGTCGATTACAACCAGGCCCAACGGATTCTCACCGAGAAGGCCAAGTCCTGCCCGGCGGGCGCGGAACCGTGCCTGGGAGGGCCCGGCGATGAGGGCCATTGGAGAGCGGACATCCGCGGCGCGCTCGACTGGGCGACCTGGCAGTTGATGAAAGGGGATGCGAAGGTCACCTCCTTTGTTTGGGCGGCTGTGGACATGGTCGAAGGGCGGCAGATGCAACTGACCAATACGGACAAATCGCGGACCTTCGTGGGAATTTTCATTCACCAGAACAAGCTCTACATCAGCCAGGGAACCGTACCGCGCGGCTACCCGGAGCCGGCTCTGTTTCAACAGTCGTTGGGATGGCTGGATGAGAACGGTATTGGGCTGCGATATACCTCTTACTACAACAACAGCTACCCGCCGCCTTCGCGCGTCGACCGGTCGCGCCGGCCCGGGCAGGGCCGGATTGATGCTCCGGGCGCAGCCGTGCCAGGAAAACAGGAAGGAGACAAGTGATGAAATTCAGGACTGGACTCGGGCTTGCGGCGCTTTGCGTGGGGGGCGTCGCGCTACCGATATGGGCGCATCATTCGCACGGCCAATACGAAGACACGTTCATGGATATTCAGGGCGTGGTGAAGGAAGTACACCTGGTGGTGCCGCATTCCTGGATCTACCTGGAAGTCCAGGATCCCAAGGGGGGCGAGCCCCAGGTGTGGGCGTTGGAAGCGACCGGGCGGCCTCAGCTGCAGAAGATCGGCGTCACGCCGGATTACGTAAAGCCGGGCGACACGGTGAGAGCGCGCTGCCATCACTTGAGAGACGGGTCGAACGGGTGCCTTCTGGGCTTTCTGAAAGCCAAGGACGGCACCGTTAAAGATTGGGATGGCAACGGGGCTGAGTTGCCGAAGGACTTCTAGTTCGACGCGCCGCCCGTCCATTTGCCGCGCTGGGCGGCACGGTCGACCTTTGTACCGCGCAGGTAGACGGCGGAGATTTTCCGCGTGTTGGTGATGTCGTCGAGCGGATTGGCGTCGAGCACGAGGAAGTCCGCACTCTTGCGCGCGGCGACCATACCAGCGTCGGCGAGGCCCATCAGCTCAGCGGAGTTGCGCGTCGAGGCCACGATGACCTGAGCCGGAGTCATGCCGGAGGCGACCATATCGGCCATCTCTTCGTGCGCCGCCCACGGAATCGGCCCGTCGGTGCCCAAGGCGATCTTGATGCCGTTGGCGTTGAGTTTGGCCAGGTTGCGGGACTGGATTCCGAAGAATGCCTGGGCTTTGGGATCGTCTTTACTCTCGGCCTGGAGCTTCTGAAATTCCGCGGCAGGCATGCCGTCGCGGAGCCAAGTGCGGTCCACGCGCACGCCACGATCCGGCAGGTTGGGATCCACGATGATGCTCGGCTTCGCCTTCATCATTTGCAGAAACTCGTCGTCGATGTCCTTGTCGCGAACGCTATGCGCGAAGGCATCGATGCCGGCGCGGAGCACTCCCTTCGCGTCTTCAAGGTAGTAGATATGCGCGATGGTCCGGAGATGGTGCTTGTGCGCCTCGTCGATGCCGGCGCGGTAGAGTTCGGGACTCAGCTTGGTGACGGTGTGATCGCGGTCGTCCACCCAGAACTTGATGATGTCCACTTTCTTGGCGGCCATCTCCTGGACATCCTTGCGCACCTCGGCTTCGGTGGTGACCCAGAAAGGCGCCTGCGTGCGCCCGGGCTCGGGCGCGGTGAGGCCGCGGCCGGCAGTGCGGAAGCGCGCGGCGTTGGGAATGGTTTCCGCGCGCACCTGGAACGCCACATCGCCCGTATCCTGGCCGAGACTCATGGCGGCGCCGACGCCGTAATAGGCGAGGTGCTGCAGCTGATCGACCAGCTCGTCGCGCTTTACAGACAGATGTTTGTGCGCGTCGACGATGGCCGGCATGACGGTCTTGCCCGTCAGATCCACGTGAGCCGCGCCGGCCGGAGCCTTGAGCTGGCCCTTACGGCCGACGGCCGTGAAGCGGCCGTTCTCGACGACGAAGGCGGAATCGGCTATGGGGGCACTGCCGTCGCCAACAATCAACCGAGCCCCTTCGTATACGGTTGCCTGCTGCGCCTGAACTGCCACTAAGGAACCCACCGACAAGACACACGAGAACGAAAACAGTCGTGCCAGAAACGTGAAGCGCATAAAAGACCTCCCCTCGCTGGCCGCCCGAGCCGGAACGGCCGGATTCAGTATATCGCGAGACTCACGAGCCGACACGCTTTTGAACCGATCGGTTAGCGACGTAAACTGGCGCGCTCATCGAAGGCACGTTCCGAGCGCCGTTTTACAAATCTTTCACCAGCCTTCGACAGATTCCCATGTCTGTTCCGCCGTACGCTCGAAATCGACACGGAGGGCTCAACTCTCCGGTCGATCGAAAGGAGCAACGACAATGTTTCAGCAGCTACAATCGCTGGCGGCCCTGGCCGCCGCGACTCTTTTCCTGACGGCTTCTCCGCTCGCGGCAGCGCGGGATGCGGACGATACCGTGACGTTCAACCTGGTGGTCTCGGCGGGCGCCAAGACCTGCCTCGCCGGCGCGAGCGGCACAGTGACAATCAAACCACACGGACCAGTCGAAGTGATGGAGGTGTCGGTGGAGGGTTTGCCTCCCAACGCGGAATTCGACCTGTTCGTGATCCAGGTGCCCAAGGCGCCGTTTGGCGTGTCCTGGTATCAAGGCGACATCGTGACCGACAAAAATGGCAAAGGCCACGAGCGCTTCATCGGCCGCTTCAGCATCGAGACGTTCGGCGTGGCGCCAGGCAGCGCGCCGGCGCCGTCCGTATTTAACGGGCCGTTTCCAGATGCCACCTTGAATCCACCTTTCAATCCCATCCAGATGTACCATCTAGGCTTATGGTTCGGCTCACCACAGGCGGCTCAAGCGGCGAGCTGTCCGGCCACGGTCACACCCTTTAACGGCGAGCACAACGCGGGCATTCAGGTCCTCAACACCAGCAACTTCCCCGACGACGCGGGGCCACTGCGGAAGGTCAATCCGTCGGGAGTGAAATGAGCGGCTCTACTCGAGATCTTTGACGGGTACGTCGAAGTGGGCGGTGTTGACGACGCCCTGACGCTGGAACTGAACCCAGACACGGAAGGTGCGGGCCCGCGGGAAGACCAGGCTGAACTGAACCTGCGGGCCGCCGTCGGCGATCAGCGGATGGGTGTGAATCAGGTCGATCAGATCGTCGCTCGCAGCCAGCATGTGGGCCCAGGCGCCCAAGTACTTTTCGAACCCCTCAACCGGGCCGACGTGGAAATAGATTTGCGTCTTCTGGCCGGCGAGGGGCTGCTCGGGATCGGTCTTAATTTCCACGCGCATGTTCTCGGTGTCCTTGGTGGAGTAGTCGCGCGGAATGACCGGCGGCGCCGGCGGCTTGCCGGGGACGAAGACGGTCTTGGCGATCAACTGCGGCGTGGCGCCGTCGGGATAAAAGTCGCCGAGCAGGCGATACATGCCCGATTGCGGGAATGCGTAGTCGTAGTAGAAATTGCCGTCGGCATCGGGCCCGACCGGATGGTCATGAACAAAAACCTTCAGGTCCTGGCTGACGACGAACATGTGGAACAGCTTTTCGTGAACGATCTGATAGTTGGTGACCGGGCGGTCTTTCCAGGGATCGTGGATGCCGAAGTTGATGCGGGCCTTCTGGCCGACTTTAGGCGCACGCGGCGTGACGGACAGGTCGAGGTGATATTCCACCGGATCGGGCAGGCCGGAAACCAGTTTCATGCCGCATCGCGAACACACGCCGGGCTTGGTGCCGCGGACGTCGGGATCCATCGGGCAGACGTAAATCGTATCTTGCGTGGGAGTGGGCGGCAGCGGTTGCTGCGCGAATATGCGGCCGGCAAGAGGAGCCAGCAGCGCCCCAGCACCTTGACGAAACCACATACGGCGAGTCGCCCGCATGTGGTTTATTATCTATCGGGCGGTGTGCGGGCGCAAGGCGGAGCCTTACGCGACGGCGGCGGAGGGGGAGGCGCACACCTGGTCATACGGGTGGCGGCGCTGGATGATTCCCTCGAAGACATTGAGCGCCTGCTCGTAGAGGTCGCGCGGGATCTCGATGCCGCCTTCCCAGTTGCCCACCTTCTGGTAAGCGCGAATAGCGGCAGCCAAAACTCCGGTATCGATGCCGGGGAAGAAATCGGATTCTTTGCGGGCGATTTCTTCGGCGGGGGCGGTGCGCACCCATTCGCGCGCCTGGCGATAGGCTGTTAGAAAGGCGCGGAAGGTATCGGTACTCAGGAACTCGCGGGAGCAACACAGGCTACTGAAGGCGACTGGCGGCATCGACGCGCCTACCGACACCGCGATGCGGCCGACGCGTTCGGCCTCCATTTGATGCGAGGCCGGCGCCTGCAAATGAATGTAGTCGCCTTCACCGCCGCGAAAGGCGCGCTGCATGTGGTCGGGCGAACCCGCGTCGATGAGCCGGACGCGGGACCAGTCGACGCTGTTGGTCTTTCCGGCGTACTTCAGCATGGCCATCGGCTGCAGGCCGTGGTCGGCAATCAGCACGCTTCCTTCGAGACTCTTCCAGGTGAAGGGGGCGTCCGCCCGGCGTGCCACGAGGAAGAAGCCATCGCGCTGGTTAATCTGGGCGAAGTGCACCGGCAGCGGGCTCTCGCCGGCTTCGATGGGCTTCCAGTTAGAGGCCACCGCGGATTGCATGATATCGGCGGCGCCTTCGCGAATGAGGCTCGCGGATGTCTGGCCTTTTTGCAGAATGCCGTATTCGGCGGACAGGCCCTGGCGTTCCAGAAAGCCGCCGGCGATGGTGGAAATCAGAGGGCTGTAGAACACGGAATGGCGGGAAACGATGATGCGGAGTGCCATGGGATTGAGTGTAGCGCGCAGCGCGGGGCGCGGCGGAAGAGCAAGCTGCGGCTATCGTTCGTGCCAGAGCAACAAGCCTTTGCCGGATTTACTATCGCCCGCCTGGTGCCAGACAACGTAGAGTTTATCGTTGCCGGCGAAGGCCGCATGCACCGTGTTGGGTTGCGCCGCGAAATCGTCATTCAATGCGCGGCCGAGGCCGCAGGTGGTCCAGCGCGCGCCGTCGGCCGAGCGCGAGAGCGCGGGGAAATTGCACTTCAGCGTGTCGGTGCCGCCATTGGAGCCGAACACGGCGGCGAGCCGGGCGCGCGAATCCAGGGCCAGCCCGAGGGGAGAGTTGGCGCTGCGCGGGCCGTCGACGGGAAGCGAAACGGGCGCGCTCCACATGGAGCCGTCCGGGGATGAAGTAAACCAGATACCGACATCGCTGTTCTTGGGATCGCGCGGGGCCGCGAAAAGCAACCCAAACCGGTTGCCGCCGAAGGCCAGGCTGACGTTGGGGGCGTCGGGAGTTTGATTGTTGGAGTCGGCCGCCTGGACGGCGTTGGCTTGTCCGGGCCGCCACGCGGCATATCGATAGTTGGCGCCATCCTCGGGTTGCAGGACATAGGCAAGCACCGGCTTGCCGGCGCCATCCAGAACCAGCGACACGTTGGTATTGGACAGGTATTTCGACCCGGCGAGCAGGGGCGCTGCCTGGCTCTTCCAGGCGGAGGCGTCGCTTCCGAATTCCGCCTCGACGTAACGGATGCCGGCATTCTCACTATTCGCGGCCAGGTACAGGCGTCCCTTGGCGAGAAGCATAGCCGTGGCGCTGACGCTGCCTTCCAAGCCGGCGCTGATGGCAGTGGGCTGCCAGGTTGCCCCAGCATCCCGGGACACAGCGAGTGTGAGACCTTCGCGCGACTCGACCGGATAGGCGATGGCGGCGCTGCCAGTGGCGCCATCAAATGCCAACGAAACCGGCTCGACATTCTGCGACGCCACATTGCCCACGGTGGCGACTTTGATGGGCGGCCGCCACTGGTATTTGGCGCGGTCCCAGTGCACGAAGTAGAGAGCGGTGTCGGAGGAGTCGCCGTCGCCGTTGGGATCGAACCAGAGCCAGGCAAGCGCCGGGTCGCCATTTTCGTCGAAGGCGAGTGCGGAGTTCAGGCCGTAGCGCGTGCCTTCGGTGCCGCTGGGAGCGGCGGCGCCTTTCAACACTCCGGCGGGCGGCGGCCCCACGGTGACGACGTTCGACGGCGCGCCATTTTCCCCAGTGCGCACCCGCAATTGGTAGGTGCCGAACGGATCGATGTTCTCGTCAGTGAAACTGGGCGTGGTAGTGCCGGCCAGTTTCTCGAATGAATTTCTTGCGCCGAGACGCTCCACAATCCAGGACGGACCGGAGCCGCCCGTCCACGATAGTTCGATCTTGTGCGCCGTGGCCGATTTCACCACTAGTTGCTGCGCCGGCAGCAGCGCCGAACAAGCAAACAGTCCAAGAGCGAGACGGATCATCGATAGATTATAGATGCTGTTCGGGCTGCCGCCGCCTATGGCGCTGTCACAATCTTTTCGAGCGCCGGCCAGTCGAGTTCCTCTTCAAGTTTGGGCGCCAGTTCCGGCCACTCGTCACTTGTCTCGAAGCGGATGGTCAGAATCTGCGGCGTGCCGGGCGGCGGGCGGTCGTCCATCAGAGCCGGGTTGCGATAGACGACCGCTTTGGCGTCCGAATCGCTGCGTTGGAGAAATTCGATGGTCCCGTCGTCCGTGGGGTTGGGATTGGACAGGAAGGTCGCGGCGTGGCGGTCCTCGGCGGACATGGCGGCCAGTTGCCGGCTCATTCCGTCGAACTGCGCCTGGTAATGCGCTTTGCCTTCGTTAAAGGTCTGCGTGATATCCGCCATCCGCTTCTGCGCTTCCTTCCAGGCCGCCAACACCTGGGGATCGTTGGAAGGTGGCGGCTTCATCTGAGCCATCTGCCGTGTCGTCACCTTGCGCGTTTCCTCGATCTCAAACTGGAGATAGCGCTCTCGCGGAACCGGTGCGAACAACGGAACCTTGGCACGGGTCAGCACGATATAGCGGTCGCGGCCGGCCGAGTCGTGATAGACGGGGAACGCGCCGCGCATCTCAACCGGTTCGGGCGGATCGGTAAGAAAGCGCGCGCCGGCGTCTGCCGCCGCGACGCCGTGCCCGGCTTCCCATCCGGCAAACAAAGAAAGGTCGTTGACCAGAATTTCGATCGAGGCGATGACAGGGCGGGTCGCCTGCGGCGGGGCTCCTTTTGTATAGGCTGTCAGCTCGGCAGCGACTCGGATACCGGCATACATGGGGCGCTTGCCTTCGTATTGCGTGTCGAGGTCGTGCCACTCGGCGCGCAAGTCTACGTCCACGTCGAAACCTTTTGGCTGGGCCAGGGCCGGTGTGCGGCGCAGGGCGGCAACCACATCATTGATGGCCTGCGTGATGCGGGGCCGCGCGCCAGCGGGAACTTCCGAAGCCCAACGCACGGGCTTGACCTTCCATTGCCCGGCGCGATCGAGCGCAAGCTCCGGTGCCTGGGAGTAAATCGTGGTGGCAAGAATCAGAGAAGCCGACAGGCGGCGCATTCGTTAATCCATCCTACAACGCGTGGTAAGCCTACTGCCGGGATCGGCGCCTGACGCGGAGCGACGGCTTTGGCTTTCGCGGATACAATGATTTTTCATGGATCCGCTGCGAATTCGCCAGGTTGGCATAGCCGCGGCGGGCGTGTGCACAGCGGGAGGCTTTCTGGCGTGGGCGGCCCGCGGCCGCTCGGCCCAGGTCTTCGGGCCTTCGGTGTGGCGCGGGCCGCGCGACCGGCGCACGCTGGCGCTGACTTTCGACGACGGGCCGAGCGAAGAGACGCCGCGGATTCTGGAGATCCTGGCGGCGCATGGTGTGCCGGCTACCTTCTTTCAGATCGGCGCCAACGTGCAAAGGCTGCCGCCGGTGGCGCGAGCCGTGCGCGACGCCGGCCACACCATCGGCAACCATAGCCAGACCCATCCGCTATTCTCACTGCGCAGCGGCCGGTTCATGGAGCTCGAACTGCGCGCGGCGCAGAAGACCATCGAAACGCACACTGGGGAGCGGCCGCAGTGGTTCCGGGCGCCTTATGGCGTCCGCTGGTTCGGGCTCGGAGCGGCGCAGCGGCGCCTGGGACTGACGGGCGTGATGTGGACCGTAATCGGCTATGATTGGAAGCTTGGGGTGCACGCGATCGTGAAGCGCGTGGCCGACGCCGTTTCCAATGGCGGGATTGTGTGCCTTCACGACGGCCGGGAGCTCCAGGTGAAGCCGGATATCGGCGCCACCGTGGAAGCGGTCCGGCGCCTGGTTCCCATGCTGCTCGACCAGGGCTATACGTTCGAAACCATAGGCCGACTGATATGTCCGACGAACTGACGCAACGCGTCCTGAAATGCATCGCCACCGCCAAGAGGATTCCGCCCGAGACGGTGACCATCGACAGCGAATTTCAGCAACTGGGCATCGACTCGATGGACGCGGTGGAGATCCTCTTCGCCCTGGAGAACGAATTCGACATTTCCATTCCCGACGACGAAGTGCGGGCGGTGCGCAATGTGCGGCAGATGGCCGAAGGCGTGGAGAAGCTGGTCGCGGCCAAAGCCGCCAACGCGTCGGCCAGCCAGTAACCGATGCGGCGCGTCGCGATCACCGGCATGGGCGCGATCTGCGCGCTCGGGCGCAGCGTACCGGAAGTCGGGGCTTCGCTGTGCCAGGGGCGGAGCGGCATCGGGCCGATTGAATCCACCGATTGCTCGCAATTGCGCTTTCAAAATGGGGCCGAGGTGCGCGGCTACAGCCACCAGCCGTACTTCGACGACCGCCGGGCCGATTTTATCGATCGGTTTGCGCAGTTCGCGGTGATTGCAGCGCGCGAGGCGGTGCGGTGCGCGGGCATCGAATGGACGCCGGAACTGCAGGAGCGCGCGGCCATCATCACGGGATCGTGCGTAGGGGGGCAGAGCACGGAGGATATCGGGTTTCAGGAGGTGTACAAACTCGGGCACAACCGTGTGCACCCCCTCACGATTCCCAAGACGATGGCCAACGCCGGGGCGAGCCACATCTCGATGGAATTCGGCATTACGGGACCGAGCTTCACGATCTCGACCGCATGCTCGTCGGCCGCCCATGCGATCGGGCAGGCGTACTGGATGATCCGCAGCGGCGGGGCCGAGCTTGCCCTCACCGGCGGCAGCGAAGCACCGTTCAGCTTCGGCATTCTCAAAGCGTGGGAGGCGATGCGGGTGGTGTCGCCGGAGACCTGCCGGCCCTTTTCGAAAGACCGGCGTGGCATGATCCTGGGCGAAGGCGCCGCCATGTTCGTGCTAGAGCCGCTGGAGGCGGCGCGGGCGCGCGGCGCGGCGATCCACGCGGAAATCGTGGGCTTCGGCATGTCCGCCGACGCGGCGCACATCACGCAGCCCTCGGCCGAGGGCGCCGCGCGCGCGATGCGGGCCGCCTTACGCGATGCCGGGCTCGCGCCCGAGCAGATCGGGTATGTCAACGCCCACGGGACCGCCACGCCGGCCAACGACGTGACCGAGACGGCGGCCCTCCGCTCGGTCTTTGGCGCGCATGCGAACCGGCTGCCGGTCAGCTCGACCAAGTCGATGCACGGACATGCGCTGGGAGCCGCGGCAGCGCTCGAGTGCCTGGCGACGGCACTGGCGTTACGCGACGGCGTTCTGCCGCCCACAGCCAACTTTACCGAGCCCGATCCGGAGTGCGACCTGGACGTGATACCCAACCACGCCCGCCCGGCGCAAGTGGAATACGCGCTCTCGAATTCGTTTGCCTTCGGCGGGTTGAACGCGGTGCTGGCGCTGCGAAAAGCGTAGCTTCCTCGCGTTATGCTAATGGCTTGACGCCGCGTCCTAATCCCGAAGAACCACCACAGCCGCCGCGGGTTTCGGTGGTGGTGGTCTCGCACAACCGCATGGAGCGGCTGCGTGCGTGCCTGCAGTCGCTCGAGAAGTCCCAGGGCCGCGAGAGGCTGCAGATCATCGTGGTCGATAATGGCTCGCGCGACGGCAGCGCACAACTGGAATCGGAGTTTCCGAACACACAGTTTTCCAAGCCGCCCAAAAACTTCGGGCTGACCAAGGCGATGAACATCGGATGGCGCGCGGCCGAAGCCGAGTACGTGTTCTTCCTGCACGAGGACACTGAGGTGGAACCGGACGCCATCGAGCGGCTGGCGACGGTCCTGGATTCCACGACCGAGGCTGCCGGGGTATGTCCATTGCTTGTGGACGAGGAGGGACGCCCGGCGCCGCAACTGGGCAATCTGCCGCCCGATGGGCAATGGCGTCCGGCCGAGCCGAGGGACGAGCCGACAACCGTAGCGTATCCGCGCGGGGCGGCGCTGATGGTGCGGGCGTTCGTGATCAAGTCCACGCGCCAGATCGATGAGCGGTACGGCCAGTTCGGGGCCGACGCCGACCTGGCGGCGCAGATCCGGCGCGGGGGCCGCAAGATCCTGCTGGTGCCGCAGGCGCGGGTGCGCCACTTCCCCGAACCCGACGATTCGCCGAGGCTCCGCGCCGATTTTCTGCTCGGCCGCGCGGCCTATCTGGGTAAGCATCAGGGTTTTGCGGCGGGTTTACAGGCGCGGCTCGGCTCGGTGCTCGGTGCACTGGGCGGGTTCCGGCTGGGCGAGCTGCGCTATCTGTTGGCCGGGCAGAAGATCGACGGCAACCAGCACTAGGGTTACCGCCGGTTATGACCCGGCGGCCAACCTTTGATATCTGGTTCTCGCTCCCGGTTCATGGGTACTATGGCCTCATGGAAAGTGCGCTCTGGATCCTGCTCCCCGGGTTTGTAGCCGTGGCGTCGGGTCTATTGGCATGGTTCGTCATGCAATCGCGCATGGAAGTGGCGCTGGCCCGCGAGCGGGAGATGCTGGCGCAGGAACGGGGCGCCATCGAAGCGGAACGGGCGGCGTTGGAAGCACAGCTCGGGACGGCGATTCACGCCGCCGAGGAAGGCGCCAAGCGGGTCGCTTTGGACAACTTTCTGGGCGATCTGCGGGTCGAGCAGCGCCATTACACGCGTGAAAACCGCATGCTGCTGCAGAACCGCAAGAGCCTGGTGATCCAGGAGCGCATGTATTTCCGCAACATTCCGCTGTCCGACTGGATCGAGCACGAAATCGTGGTCGACGACGGCGCCGATGTCGCGCGCCTTTTGCAGGATCTGACCGTGTTCGATAAAGGCGTAGTCAGCATCGACGACATTCCGCGCCAGCAGCGCAAAGCCCTGGCGTAATCCCCGCCGAATCCGCAGGGCGGATTTCCGTGCCAAAATAATCGGATATGCAGCGATTTCGTGTGATGATTTGTGTGGCGGCTCTGGCTGCCGGCTCCAGTACGGCTTTCGCGGCGGGCACCGCGGCCAAGGGCAAGGAAGTCTTTGACCAGTGTTCGGTTTGTCACAATGCCGACAGCACCGACAAGAAGATCGGGCCGGGCCTGAAGGGGCTGTTCAAGAAAGACAAGATGGCCAGCGGAAAAGCGCCCACTGAGGCCAACGTACGCGCGCAAGTCGACGACGGCGGCAACGGCATGCCGGCCTACAAAGATATTCTCAGCAATCAGGAGAAGGACGACTTGATTGCGTACTTGAAGACGCTGTAAACGATGGCCGGCGGCAAGATCCGGGCACGGACCGGGGCCGCTGGCGCTACTTCAGCAACTCGAGCGCTTTCTTCACCATCGGATCGTCTTCCAGCTTCTTCTGGGCCGGGGGTTTCTGCTCGGGCGCTGCCGGCAAGGGCTCGCCGTTTTCATCCACTTCGGGGGTGGGCTCGGTATCCGCAAGCTGGTTGGCCGGGGTGATGCCGTTGTCCTGGATCGACTTTCCATCCGGTGTGTAATACTTCGCCACGGAAAGGATAATCGCAGCGCCATCGTCCATGGTGATTGCGCGGCGCATCGAGGCATCGCCGTAGGTGCGCTCGCCGACTACCTGCGCGCGCTTGCTATCCTGCAGCGCGCCCGCTACGATTTCGGCGCCATCCGCCGTGCCGCGGTTGGCGAGCACGATCAGCGGCAGAGTGGTAACCGCTTTGGCGGCTTCGGCATCGAAATTCTGCCGCGGCACGCGCTGGCCTTGCAGATACGTGATGCGGCCTTTATTGAGGAAAAGATTCGTAAAGGCGATGCCGTCCTGCGGCGAACCGAGGGCTGTGTTGCGGAGGTCCAGGATGAGTTTCTGGGCACCCGCCTTCTGGACCTTGTCGAGAGTGGCTGAAGTTTCACGCAGGCTGGCCGAGGAAAGCACACCGGGCTTGAGATACGCCACCTGTCCCGGCAGCATCTGGGTTTCGACGGCGGGCGGCGCGATGGCCGCACGGGTGAGAGTCACAGTGGTCGGTTCCGGCCGCTGCACGCGCACCACGCTCAATTCGATCGTCGAACCCGGGTCGCCCTGCAGGAGCAGACTCGCATAGGCCAGCGGCATGTCGCGCGTGGCGATGCCTTTGATGCTCTCGATCATGTCATTAGTCGATAGCCCGGCCTTGGCAGCGGGCGAACCGGGGATAACCCCCACCACGCCCACGTACCCGAATTTCTTGGAAAGGATCAAGCCGACATCCGCGCGCTGCACATCGCGGTTTTTGAGGTAGTCCTTGTACTGGTCGGCGTTGAGATAACTCGCAAAGGGGTCGATCGCCTCCAGCATGCCGTTCAAAGCGCCAAGCGTGACGCTCTTCATATCGGGCTCTTCGACGTACTCGCTTTTGATGCGCGAGACCACATCGGTAAAGACACCAATATGTTTATAGGTATCGTCCGGAGACGCGCCCTGGCCCAGTATGCTGCCGATGAGCAGCAGGACCGTGAGACACGTGGACGCGCTGATCACAATGAATTTGAAACGGCTGTTCATAAGGAAGAAAGCTCCGGAGGTGTACCCTCTGTTCATTATAACAGCGGATGCCGGATACACCCCTCCGTTAACATTGGACGGCGCCAGGGGCGGTTTGGTGACGGCTTATTTCCAGTTCATGCGCTCGCGGAGGCGTGTAATATGAGCCACATGGTGGCGGCAATGCCAGCCATACGAAGCCAGATACGTATCAATTCGCATCACGCCGGTCTCGGGATGGCGGAGCCGGCGGGCAAAAGCGGCTTCGGGCAGGGAGCGGAACAGCAGCACCCAGCGGCGATGCAGGGCGTCCATTAACTGAAGTGATACTTCAATGGGCTCGGTGGCGGCATCCTTCAATTCCGCCCATTTCTTTTCGTCATAGGGTTTGATGGTGGGTTCCTCTTCGGTGAGCGCCAGGCGAAAGCGGATGTAACCGTTCATATGGCTGTCGGCGAGGTGGTGGACCACCTGGCGGACCGTCCAGCCGCCGGGGCGATAGGGCGAATCGAGCTGGGCATCATTCAGGCCGTGGACCGCCTGGCGCAGGCGGGCGGTGACGTTCGCCAGCTCTTCGAGATGCTGGTTCCGCATCTCGGGCGAAACCACTTCGGGATATTCACATTTGCCGACGGGATAAGCTAAATCCATCGTAATGATTGTAAAGGCAAGCGGCGCGAGAACTGCGGTGCGGCCGGTTAGCTTACCGTAAGGCGCGGCTCCACTCCGTCACGGTCGTGGCACCAGTGAGAGTTTCCTTATACCCGAGTTAGCATTGTCTGGGCCCAGGCTTGCCTCTATACTGGCGGCCGGAGCCCGCCATGAAGGTCTTCGCCAGGTCCCTCTTTGTCCTCCTGCTTCTGTACGCGCTGGTGTATGCGATCGGCGATTGGTACCTACTCCGGCGAGGGGCGCCGCCGTGGATGGGAATCGTGCTGGCGGTGGCGCTCGTGGGCGTGCAATATCTGGTGTCGCCGCGGATCATCGAGTGGCTGATGAACATCCGCTGGGACAACGCGGGCGGCGAACTGCCCGCCCGCAACCGCCAGTTCCTGGAACAGCTCTGTGCGGAGCGCGGGCTCAAGGTGCCGCGGATCGGCATCGTCGACTGCCCCACGCCCAACGCGTTCTCGTTCGGGCGCGTGCCGGCCGATGCGCGAGTCGCCGTGACCACCGGGTTGCTCGCCACGCTGTCGACCGAAGAAACCAATGCCGTTCTGGCGCACGAGATGGGCCACGTCGAACACTGGGATTTCGTGGTGATGACGCTGGCCGCCCTGGCGCCGCTGGTGCTCTGGCATGTCTATTCCTTCACGCGCCGCAGCGACAAGACCGAGAATCTCGCGATCGCCGCCTATGTCTGCTACTGGATCAGCCAGTTCTTAATTCTGTTGTTGAACCGGACGCGCGAGTACATGGCCGATCACTACGCGGCGGAAGTGACGCGCGAACCAGGCACGCTGTCATCGGCCCTGATCAAGATTTCCTACGGCATGACTAAAGCTGACGGCGATCTGGCGCACGCGATGCAAGGGGCCAGCGGCAAGGAACGCGCGCAGTTAGCGAGTACGCGGCACCTGGCCGGCGCTGTGGCGCTGATGGGCATCTCCAATCTCCGCTCCGGGACGGCGCTGGCCTTGGGCGCGCTCGACCAGAAACACGCGTCGGCGCTGATGCGGTGGGATCTGGTAAATCCATGGGCGCGGTTCTATGAGTTGAATTCGACGCATCCGCTCACCGCCCTGCGCGTGCACGCGCTGAACCGGGAGGCCGAAGCGCTGTGCCAACCCGTGCTCTACCCGCTGCCGGATCAACTGAAGCGCGATTGGAGAGGCTTTCCGTTGGAGCTGTTGCTCTGGGCGGCTCCGTGGGTGTCGGGCGCCGTCCTGGTGGTCCTGCTGGCGCTGAGATATCGCCTGGCGGATTGGGGCATCCAGATTCCGGCCGGGCTCGCGCCGCTGCTGCTGCTGCTGACGGGCGTTGCGTGGATTCTGCGCACCTGGTTCCGCTATTGCGGCAAAATCGAAAAGGCGACGATCGGCTCATTAATGAGCGATGTGCACGTTTCCCAGATGCGGCCGCGGGCGGTGCGGTTGGAGGGCGAGATCCTCGGGTTCGGCGTGCCCGGCGCATTCTGGAGCCCGGACCTGGTGCTGCGCGATGACACCGGAATGATCTTCGTGCTGTATCGCCAGTCGCTTCCCTTCGCTCGGCTGATCTTCGCCTTGACCAACGCCGGAAGCTATATCGGCCACAAGGTAACGGTGGAAGGGTGGTTCCGGCGCGGGCTAAGGCCGTACCTGGAGATGTCGCGCCTGACGGCTGCGGGGGGCAAGCAGCACCGAGCGTACGCCCGCTGGGTGCAGCACGGTCTGGCGAGTGTCTTGATTGCGGTTGCGTTGGCCTGGCTGGTGATGTAACACCGGCGTTACTTGTAGAGCCACTCGAAATACTCGAAATCGTCAGCGGCGCGTTTACGGAGCAACTCATTGCGCAGGGTGCGGCCGACGCCGTCCACGTGCTTTAGCTCTCCGAAGAAGCGCGCGATTGCCTGCACACGCGACGTCCGCGGCATCCGGCGGTCCTGGTAGGCGGCCAGGGCTTTGGGAACCTCGCCGGAGAATTGCGCGAAGCACTCCCCTAAACAAACGGCATCTTCCAACGCCTGGCAAGCTCCCTGCGCGATGTATTGCAGCATGGGGTGCGCGGCATCGCCGAGCAGCGTGATGCGGTTGCGCGTCCAGTTGGAAATCGGGAGGCGATCAAACATCGGCCAGCGGCGGGCGCGTCCGATCTTCTGGACCGCGGTTCGCACCGGCTCGCACAGCTTTCCGTAATGCGCGTCGAGTTCTTCGACGGTTCCCCAATCGTCAGAATCGGCGCGATAGCGGCGGCTCCGGAACACCGCCACCTGGTTGAACAGCTTCCCGGCCTTCACCACGTACTGGACGAAGTGCATCTCCGGCCCGACCCAAATGACCATGTTGCGCAGATCGGAACCAGGAGGCGCTTCTGCGATGGGAATCGTTCCGCGATACGCGACGAACTGGGCGCAGATCGGGTCGCCATCGTCGTGCACGAGTCTGCGGACAGTGGACCAGAGGCCGTCGGCGCCGACCAGCGCGTCGCACTCGTACTCGGCGCCGTCGGCGCAGCGAACGCAGGCGCCATCGCCGAGGTCTTCGACCGAAACAACTTCCTTGTGGTTCTCCAGGGTGATGAGCCGGCTGGCGCGGCAAGCGGCCAGCTCCGTGGCCAGTAGTTCGCCGCGATGCATGAGGATATACGGATGCCCAAAATGCTGCAGAAACCTCGGCCCGAGGTCGAGCGCGGTGATGGGGCGTCCGGACACCGCGTCCATCATGATCAGCCGCTCGGGAAAATTGGCATCACGCCGGATTTCCTGCAAGAGGCCCAGCCGGTCGAGCATGCGAGTGGCATTGGGCGCCAACTGCAGCCCGGCGCCGATCTCGGCAAACGCATCGGACTTTTCCAGCACGTGTGCCGGCAAGCCGGCGCGCGACAACGCCAGCGCCGCCGCCAGCCCGCCGATACCGCCGCCGGCAATCAGGATCGGAATGCGGTCGCGCCGGGTCATTCCTTTGGCGACGCAGCGCCGGCGAGCACCCAGTCGGCCAGTTCTTCCATGCGGTCCACCAGCAGATCGGGCGCGGGATCGCGCAGGCTTTCGGGCGCGAAGCCGTAAGTCACGCCGCAGCTCCGCACCCCTCCATTCCGGGCAGTCTGGATATCGACCGAACTGTCGCCCACCATCATGGCGCGTGCGCGGTCGACGCCTGCTTCCGACAGCAACGTCTCCAGGCCGATCGGGTGTGGTTTCTTGAACTCGAAACTGTTGCCGCCATAGACGCGAAAGAAATGGGCGCCGACGCCGAGCCCGTCGACGATTGCGCGGCTCACGGCAACCGGCTTGTTCGTTAAGACCGCCAGAAACTTACCGGCCGCGTGGAGCCGGTCCAACGATTCTTTCACGCCCGGGTAAAGCCGGGTGCAGTCGAGTTTGTGTTCGCGGTAGTGCTCGAGGAAGAATTCGAGAGCTTCCTCGATCTGAGCCTCGGTGGCTTGATCGCCGAGCGCGCGCCGGATCAGCACCGGCGCGCCGTTGCCGACATAAGTGGACACCAGCCCGATCTCAAGCGGCCCCATGCCCATGTGCGCGCGGGTGGCGTTCACCGAAAGCGCCAGATCCATTTTGGAATCGATCAGTGTGCCGTCGAGGTCGAAGACCAGCAGGTCCATCGTCAGGCGGCGCCGGTCTTGGGTTTGCGCGGGCGGCCCGCCCGCGCGACGGGCTTGCGGCGCGTCCGGCCGTTGCCGAGGCTGTATTCCACCATCTTTCGCTGCAGCGTGTTGCGGTGGATGCCGAGCAGCTTGCTGGCCGCCGAGCGATTGCCGCTCTCGCGCTCCAGCGCCTTCTGGATCATATTCTTTTCGAGTACTTCGATGGCTTCTTCCAGGAAGATATGGGCGGTCAGCAACTGATCCACAAGGCCGTCAAATCTGTCTTTCATTTCCCTTCTTCTCCCCGTTGGGCCCGATGATCCCCTTTGGGAACCCTTCTTCCCAAGCCCGTTTCACCCTTGCATATGTCTGGCGAACGCCTTCTCGTAATTCGTGCGGAGCCAAGGACGCCAGGACGTCGGCGGCTTCCACCGCGTACGGCGCGACGCGCGACTCGACGATGGTTTGCGGAGGCCGCTCGCCCTGCGCGAACGCCATAATCCCCATCACCAGCGCGACGGAAATGAGAACGCCGCGTACGAACCCGAAGCCGGCGCCCAAAACGTGATCGAATAGCGAAAGCCCCGTTACCTTCAAAAATTTCCCGACAATAAAGCTCACCAGACTTCCCGTCCACAGCACGCCACAGAACACAATCGCAAAGCCAGCAAAGTGCGCGATCGCGGGGGAACTGAGGTAGGGTAGCAGATGAGCGCCCACGAATCCATAGAGCCAAATGCCTAGAAGGATAGCCAGCACCACCGAAACCAGCTTGATGATTTCCCGTGTCAGGCCCTGGCGGAAACTGGTCACGATGGAAAGGAGCAGGATCAGGACCAGAACCACGTCCAACCAGTTCATAGACTATGGCCGCTTAGTTCATGGCCGGTCAGTGCGGCATAAGCCTGCCGGTACTTCTCGCCCGTCCTAGCCGCGATCTCATCGGGCAGCCGCGGCGCCGGCGGCTGCTTGTTCCAGTGGATCGACTCCAGGTAATCGCGCACGAACTGCTTGTCGAACGAGAACTGCGCGCCGCCGGGCCGATACGTCTCGGCGGGCCAGAAGCGGGAGGAATCGGGCGTGAGCACTTCGTCGCCGAGCACCAGTTCGCTGCCCACAAAGCCGAATTCGAATTTGGTATCGGCGATGACGATGCCCTTGGTCTCCGCGTAGCGCGCCGCACGGGTATAGATCTGCAATGTGAGATCACGAAGGCGGCGGGAAAGATCCGCTCCGACCAGGGACACCATCTGCTCGAACGAGATATTTTCATCGTGGCCGGTCTGGGCCTTGGTCGAAGGCGTAAAAATCGGCTCGGGTAAGCGGCTGCCGTCCTGGAGCCCCGAAGGCAGCTTGATGCCGCAGACTGTGCCTTGCTGCCGGTACTCTTTCCAGCCCGACCCGGCCAAATAACCGCGCGCGACGCATTCGACCTCCACCATCTGCGCGCGTTTCACCAGCATGGACCTACCTTCGAGTTGGTCGCGATGCTGGCGCAGCGCATCCGGGTACTCGGATATATCGGCTGTGAGGAAATGCGTCGGAGTGATCTCGCGCAGGAAATCGAACCAGAAAATCGAAAGCTGCGTCAACACGCGGCCCTTGTCGGGAATGCCGGTCGGCAGGATGTAGTCGAAGGCCGAGATGCGGTCGGTGGCCACAATCAGCAGCTGTCCGTCTACCTGATACACGTCGCGGACTTTGCCGCGCGCGTGGCGCGCGACACCGGGCAGATTAGTCTCGAGAAGAATCATTGGAGTTTGGGCGGGTGTCACGGTTCCTTCAAGATTCGATCGGGGGAGTAAACGCAATCATAGCGCGTCCCGCCCGATTTGCAAATCGGGGTCGAGACCCTATTGGACTGCGATGTACAGCGTCTGGGTTCCGGCGACTCCGCCCTGAGTGAACGTGATCGGCACCGTGCTGCCTGGTGCGACGTTTGGCACAGTTAAGTTGAACTGGTAGAGGCCGATGGCTTGGGGCGCCAGACCGGCGTACGCCAGCGTGGCGGGCGCCCCGCCGACGGAAAACTGCACCGGGCTGGTCAGGGTGTTGAGCTGTTGCACGGTCTGGCCGGCGTCCACATTCGGAGTCACCGGTCCGAATCCCACACCGTACAGAACGATCAGGTCGCCCACGTGGGCCGGTTGCGAGTTGATACCGGATACCGCGCCGGCCGGCATGATGAAGGTGCGGGTTGCGTCGTTGTACTGCGCGGTGTATTGCTTGCCACTCACCGACAGCACCGCGGGCGCGTAGAGGCCTGGTTGCGTCGCCTTCACGGTGACGGTGACCGGCGGGCTGGTGCCGGCCGGAGTCGTCACCGTAAGTTGCTGCGGTCCGGGTGTGACACTAAACGGCACCTGCACGTTGACCTGGTTGGGGCTGATCGCATACACGAATGCATGCTGGCCGGCGATCGCGACCGAAGTCAGGTCCAGGGAAATGGGTGCTTGGTTGCCGTTGAAGTCGCCGGTGGTCCAAAGACGGGTATTGGCGGCCAGGTTGGCTCCGTGGACCTCAATCCAGGAACCGGGCGCCGCGGCGGACGAAGCTCCGAATTCACTGGCGCTATTCACTCCGCTGACCGTCGGTGGTTCGGTGGGAACGGCCACCGGCGTTAGCAGCCGGATCGCACTGTTTTGCGAATCGGCCACGTAGACGTTTCCGGAAGCATCCACGCGCACGACGGTTGGGAAAAACAGGGCGGCACGCGTGGCGGGGCCTCCGTCGCCGCCATTGCCCAAGGCTCCAGTCCCGGCCACGGTATGAATGAGGCCATCGGGAGTCACCACGCGGATGCGAGAGTTGAGGGTATCCGCGATGTAGATGTTTCCAGCGCTGTCCAGGGCTACGCCGCGGGGACGGTTGAGCGCCGCCTGGGTGGCCTGTCCTCCATCACCCGAGAAAGCGCTGAACCCGTTTCCCGCGACAGTGGTAATGCTCCCGCCGCCGGGCGTGACTTTTCGAATCACCCCGTTATTGGTATCGGCAATGTACAGGTTTCCGGCGCCATCCATGGCGATGTCGGTCGGGTTGTCCAGTTCCGCGGCTCCCGCCGCTCCGTTATCTCCGAGATAGCCCGCCGTGGTGTTCCCCGCGTATGCGGACATGTTGCCTGCCGGATTCAACACGCGGATTTGATTATTGCCACTATCGGCGATGTACAGATTGCCGGCGCTGTCGACAACCAAGCCGACTGGATTGTTCAGCTGGGCCTGGGTGCCCGGATGGTTGTTGCCCGCAAATCCGCCAGTCCCGTTTCCAGCAACGATGGTGATGGTGCCGCCGGTAGTGACCTTCTTGATTTCGTGATTGGCCGTATCCGACAGATAGAGATTTCCAGAGCGATCCAGCGCCAGCCCGCAGGGAGTTCGAATCTCGGCCGAAGTGGCGGCGCCGCCGCTTCCGGTGGCGCCGGTATCGCCAGCGGTTCCGTTCCCGACAACGGTGCTGATATTGCCGCCCGCGATTTTGCGAACGCGGTAATTCAATTGGTCGCCAATATAGATATTGCCCGAACCATCCACCAGCAGCGCGCACGGATCGTTAATTTGTGCGGAGGCGGCGGGCCCGCTATCGCCGGAGAAACCGCCGCCGGCGCTGCCGATGATCGTAGAAATGTTGAAAGAAGGAGGAGCTTGGGCCCGGCTCACCAAGGGCGCACACACCGCCGCCGCCGCGGCCCAAACAAACAGAACGTTCCTGTTGCCGCGAGGCCCACCTGTGCCTATTGTTCTCATTAACTGAAATCCCACCAACTGAGGATAGTAGCTCAATGCGGCCAAATTGCGCCAGAAGGCTCAGGAAGCACGAGGGCTGCCAAACCTGGCTGCCAAACCACGCCCGCACGCTGCGGCTATGATATGCTGCCCTCGATGAAAGGCCCGAGGGCTCCTCTCGCGATTCTCGTGTGCGGTCTGACCGCAGGCCCGCTGGCCGCTCAAGACACGAAGGTTTGGACCATCGAGGAGTTGTTCCGGCGCAACGTCGGCACCCCTGAGCAGCAGAACACGCAGTTTCCGCCCCACAAAATCATCGGGAATCTGTATTACGTCGGCACCGAATCGCTGGCTTCCTTTCTGATTGCGACTCCCGAAGGGCTGATCCTCGTCAACAGCGATTACGAGCGCACGGTTCCTGTAATTCGCTCGTCAGTGGAAAAGCTCGGGTTCCGCTTCGCGGACATCAAAATTCTGCTGGGCAGCCACGCACACGCCGATCACATGCAGGGCGACGCAATGATCAAAGAACTGACGGGCGCGACCGTGATGGCTATGGAGCAGGACGTTCCGGCTTTACGCGCCATGACGCCAGGCAATAAACCGCATCCCATTGACCGAATCCTCCACGATGGCGAGGAGGTCAAGCTCGGCGGTACAACTTTGGTAGCGCACCTGACCCCCGGCCATACACGCGGCTGCACCACCTGGACGATGAAAGTGCAGGAAGGCGGCAAGACCTACGATGTGGTGATCATCGGGAGTGTCGGCGTCAACCCGGGCTTCAAGCTGGTGAACAACCCGGACGTGCCGCAGATCGCCGACGAATACACGCGCAGCTTTCAGATCCTGCGCTCACTGCCATGCGACGTGCCCCTGGGCTCGCACCCAGCTATGTATAACCTGGCTGGAAAATTCAACAAGATTGGAAATGGCGTGAACCCGTTTATAGATCCTTCGGGCTATAAAACCGAGTTAGATATCCAGGAAAACGCTTTCCGAGCCGTTTTGGAGGGGCAGAGGAGGGCGTCCCCGTAGTAGCCCCAGGGGGCGCGTCGCCCCATCCTGTTTGTATTATGAAAGTGGCTGGGATTTTCATTCCTCCAGCGACTGTATGGACTTATATAAAACTATTACCGAACTCCGGGCGCGGCGCGACCAACTGCAGCGCATCATCTCACAATTGGAAGAATTGCGAACTGATACCTCAGGCTCTCTCGGCGTGAAACGCCGTGGGCGCAAGTTCATGGGTGCGGAAGAACGAGCGGAAGTGTCGCGGCGCATGAAGCAATACTGGGCCACTCGCGCGAAGAAAACGAAGGAACGAACGGCGGTTTGAACCTACTTACCGACGAGGTGATCCGCGACCTAATTGTGGACAAACGTGTCTCGGGCGCTAGTTCACCGAGCGCGCCGGGCCGACGATGTGCGTCGGGTCCTGGTTATTCTCCTGGCAGATGTATTCCATAATCTCGCCCTTCGGATCGAGACGATTGCGGCCCACGAGCGTAAATGGCTTCTCGTACGCGCCGGGATCGTCAATTGTGACTTCATCGATCAGCGTGCCCAAGTCGGGACGCGAATAGCGCTCGATGGTGTGCAGTTTCTCGGTGTGCGGATGGCCGGCGAAATCGAACCAGAACTTGTCGTTGAACCCGATGGTGTCGACCACCAGGGTGTCGCCTTCCCAGTGGCCGATCGACTCGCCGTACCAGGTGGGGTCGGGATCCTCGGTATGTTTCCGGCCGTCGAGGAAGATCTGGCGGTAGCTGTGGATGTTGCCTTCAAACAGGAAGTAGATGTATTTGGGCGTCTCCACCACCGACCACGGGTACGGCGCCATGCGCGGCACCCCGGTTGGCAGGCAGTTGGCCTCGGGATCTTCGCCGGCCTTGCGCGATTTGAAGAGCTTTTCCGCGCCGGGCAGCATGATCAATTTCTCGCCGGGCTTCAACGCGCGCGAGATGTCGCCGACGAAGTTATTGTCGGGGCGCCAGACTCCTGAAAAATCTACACGGCCGTTGGCGAGCCGAGGCGCCGGCCCGGTTACCGGGGGCGGCCGCAAACCGCCGCGGCCTCTTCCTCCCTCGGTTTGCACGCTGCCGCCGGGCGGCGGCAGATCCGCAGGTCTCCGGAATCCCGCGGCTGGCGCTTGCGCCGCGGCCGATGACACCAAAACCACTGCGGCCGCGAGAGTCGCGCCGCCTGGATACCTCATGAAATCGACCTCCTGTTCGGATGCGCGGCCCTCCCGGACTGCGCGCTTTTGAGGATTATATCAACCGCCGCGCCGCCCTCGCCTAGCCGACCAAGACCATGAAGCCCTGCGCGACCTGGTGCGCCAACGCGAAGCCGCCGTCCAGGACCGGCATCGAGCGCGCCAGCGCTTCGGCAAGTTTCTGTTGAGGCACGGATTCTATACTCCGGAGAAGATGACGCGCTGGACCCAGAAGCACATGGCCTGGATCAAGAGCCTGCAGTTTGACTCGTTCGCGTTGCAGGCCACGCTCGAAGATCACAGGCAGGAGATCGATCACGTGAACCGCCGCATCGAGCGGTTGGAAGCGAAGATCGATGAAGCGATCGCCCTGGCGCCGGCACAGATTCAGGAAGTCATCGCGGGACTCCAGGCGCTGCGCGGCGTGGCGAAGATGACAGCGGCGACCGTGGTCACCGAACTCGGACAGCTCAGCCGCTTCGATTCTCCCAAGCAGTTGATGGCGTACTGCGGACTGGTGCCAGGCGAGCACTCCAGCGGCAGTTCGATCCGCAAGGGCGGCATCACCAAGACCGGTAACGCGCATGTGCGGCGGGTGATCGTGGAAGCCAGTTGGTGTTATCAACACCGGCCCTGGCTGGGTGGATATCTGGGTCAGCGGCAGAAGCGTCTGCCACTCGATCCAGAGCTGGTCGAGATTGCGTGGAAGGCGC
>CAYTJD010000071.1:0-62867 GCA_964438005.1 uncultured Solibacteraceae bacterium
CGAATACCACTACATCCGCCTTCATTCCCGGCCGGAGCAGACCGCGGTCATACAGCTTGAGCCTTTGCGCCGGAAGTCCGGACATCTTGTGAACCGCGTCTTCCAGGGAGATCGTGTGCCGCTCGCGAACATAGCGGGCCAGGACGCGCGCGAAGGTCCCGTAGCTGCGGGGGTGCGGCGCGCCCACACCGAATTGCGGCACTTCGCCGTCGCTGCCAATCATGGTGAACGGGTATTTCATGATGCGTTCGATGTCGTCTTCGCTGATGGCATGATAAATGGCTTGGCATCCCCCGGAACGCTGGATCTCGAGCAGCGTTTCGGCCGCGTTTTCCAGCGTCACCGCGCGGCCGCGCGCTTTGGTGATCTCCGCCAGATTCTTGCCCGCGAGCGTTTTGTCCCAGGCGCAGTTGGCCATCACGACATTGGCGGCGTCACCGCCCCCGCGCCCCGTCCGAAGGCTCTGGACCACCGCGGCTTTAATCCGGACACGTTGAACGGGCGCGTCCAAACGCTCCACCAGAGCTTTTTGCCCACCCTCCTGCGCCCACTGCGGAATCAGCGCCGCGGTGCCCGTGCTCGACGCGGTGTAGGGGTATTGATCGATGGTGACATCCACGCCGCGGGCGCGCGCCTCGTCGATCAGCCGCAGCGTGTCCACACTCTTTCCCCAATTGTCTTTGCCGATGATCTTGTGATGGGTCACTTGCGTCGGCAGACCGCCCTCCTCGCCGATGCGAATCGTCTCGCGAACACTGTCGAGAATGTGCGCGGTCTCGTCGCGCATGTGGGAATGATGCATGCCGCCCATGGCGCCCACAACCTTCTCAATGGCGATGACCTCTTCGGTGGGTGTGAAATTGCCCGGAACATAAAAGAGGCCGGTGGTCACGCCGAACGCGCCATCGAGCATGGCCTGGCGTCCGATCTGCCGCATTTTTTCGATCTCGTCCGGCGTCGCGGGGCGATTGACGAGCCCCATAACTTGTTCGCGAATGCTGCCCTGCCCCGCAAACGTGCCGAAATTCGGACCGAGGGGCAGCTTGCCAATGTCGGCGAGAAACCTGCCAATCGGCAGCGGAGAGCTGCCGTCCGGACCCTCGAAAATCGTCGTGACTCCCTGCCGCGTATAGTTCTGAGCAGCCGGATCGAGCGCGATGCCGCGCCGTGCGTGCGTGTGGATATCGATAAAGCCGGGCGCGACCACCATGGCTGTGGCATCGAGTACGCGGACAGCTGAAGCCGGATCGAATTTCCCGATGGCGGCGATCGAGTCACCGCGGATGGCGACGTCGCCATAGAACCAAGGATCGCCAGATCCATCGACAATTCTTCCGCCGGTTATGAGGAGATCGAATCGCTGCGCTTGCGCGCACAACGGCGCAATCGAGCAGACCGTAAACGCGAGTGCCGCGAGGCGCATTTCGTAATTGTGCCACGGCGATGAATGGAGTGCGACGGCCTTTGGCATTGTCAGGGTTCCAGTCTTGAGGAACCACGGTGCTGACTCGGTGCTGGAGTGCGCCGGCAGGCAAGAGTCCATGATGCTGGCCATACACCCGACCCGTCCCGGCGGCGATGTATCATATGTCGGGGTTCCGCACGGAGTGGAATTGGACGGCCAGCAATTGTTCTTCAGTCCACGTTCACCGGCACGGCGGGCCCGCTCCAGTGCGGCGATTTCCGCCCAAGCTGATCGAACTGATTCTGAATGGAACGATCAACCCCGGAACGGCCTTCGATCTGGCGCTGCCACTGACAGACGCCAATCGCGGCATCATAGGAGTGTAATTTATGGAAATCAAAAAATGCGGATCAAGGCCCTCCGCAAGAGGACCGGAGGAATATTTCACGGGGACGGTTCGGGTCGATCCTCTGTTTGAGGCGCCCGATCCTGCCCGCGCTCGCAGCGCGAGCGTCACCTTTGAACCCGGTGCACGGACCGCGTGGCATACACATCCGCTCGGGCAGACGCTGATTGTCACGTCCGGCCTCGGCAGAGTGCAGAAGTGGGGCGGTCCGGTGGAAGAGATCCGGCCGGGCGATGTGGTCTGGTTCGAACCGAATGAGAAGCATTGGCATGGCGCAAGCCCAACTGTCGCGATGACACATATCGCTGTTCAGGAAGCGCTTAACGGGAAAGTCGTTGACTGGATGGAAAAGGTGAGCGACGAGGACTACCAAAAGCCGAAGTAGTCGCGGAGACTTCTCTGGCAATTGACGCACAGCGCCCAAACCGTATAATTGGCGAGATGCTCAAGCAGGCTCTCACTTCAGAGGACTGCGGCAAGATTTCCAGCGGCAATTTCTGCCGCGAATTCAAAGCCGCTGTCTAACCGTAATAGATGTGATGATCCGGAACGGCGCCAAATGTCTGCCTCTTAGAAGCCCGCTTGTGCCAGCAACGTCGAATAGAAGTCATAGTCCCGGCGTAGGCTGGTGATGTACAGTTCCTTTGGCAAGTCTTTCGGGACGTTTGGTCTAAGCAAGCTCACGGGCTCGTTCTTTCCTGGCACGTTGACAAAATACTCGCTGTAGTGGAGGAACGATCCGGCGAAGCCGATGGCCTTCATATACCCGAAAGCGGCTTTGAAATTGACCATTCCGGTACCCGGCACCACGTACTCGGCTGTCCACGGCCAGTCTTCACTTGGATCCGAACGGCGCGGACCTTGAGGTTTATCCGTCTTTTTCGCCCACCGGATATCCTTGCTCGCGATCGACAGTATGCTCTTGTGGGCGAAGCGGATGATCTCCCATACTTCGGGTCCGCCTTTCATGGTGGCGTGGCCGAGGTCCAAGTCCATACCGACGTATTTCGTGTCGAAGTCTTTCACCGCAAGCCAGAGGTCCCAGGCGCCCCCGCCGATATTTCCGGCACCGCCTTCGACGTGGTAGACAGCCGTCGTGCCGTACTTCTCATTCAGCTTCGCAAGTTGTTCGATACGAGGCTTCCACGCGTCGAGTTGAGGCTGAAGGTCCTTCGTGTAGTCGTATTGCGCTAGTGTCGGAGCCTGATAATAACGAAGACCGAGTTTGCTCATCGTGTCGAGACAGGCTTCGGCATACGGTACAGTAGCGTCTCGTATCGGGGTAATGATGATGGGCACCTGCAGGCCAGCCTTCTTTGCCGCCGCAACGGCCTTTGGAAGATCGCGTACCACGTTTTCGGGAAGTACATGTCCTCCGCCGCGCACAGTCCAGCCGATCGCGGGCCAGCCGGCTTTGGCAGCGGCATCTGCCGCCTCGTTGTAGTCCGCCCACTGCAGGGAGATGGAATAGAGAGTCAGCAGCGGCTTCCCACCGGGAACGGCGGTGGGCGATGGCGTCAGTATTCCATCGACCTGAGGTCTCGACCCTATTCCACGCGGTTGGGCAAGTGCCGCTGTGCTCAGTGAAGAGGCGGCTCCGAGGCACTTCAAAACGTCGCGCCGGGTAGTCAGCGATTCGTTTGCGGCCATCTGGGCTATCGACCTCCCTGCGAACTCGAAGGCCAGGGCAACACGCCGGGCGTCGTCGGCAGAATCGGCGGCGCCGGCTCCCCTGGAGCCATTACTGTCATGGGCGGCAGATCCTGCTGAATCGCGGTTTCTACGATTTCGGTGCGCGTTCCCGCGGGATCGAAAAGAAACATCAGCCAGTGACGGTTGTTGCCCACATGAGCGCGAACGCGCAGATCATCGAATGCGCCGCGCTTCTGCAGCAGGTCGCGGGCGGCGCGCATGTCGGCCACTTCGATCCCGATATGGTTCACAGCTCCCCATTGCTCCCTTTCGTATTGCACATGCGTGGCCGGTGTGTCCGCAAGGGGAGGTTTGGTCTCGGTATTCGTATCCCTGCCCGGCGTCTCCACGGATTCGCCCCGAGTTCCAAAACGAAGGTTTGTGAAGCCGAGCTTTTCCCGATAGAACGGCCCGGAGGTCGCATCCTTCGTCATGATGCCGACATGCCAAAGATGGGTCGAAACCCGGTCCGCAGTCAGAAACTTTCCGCGCGCCTTTGCCTGCTCCGACCCTTCGACGTATTGAAGGAAGTCGAGGTTATCGCCTTCCGGGCTGACGACGCGAAATACAGGATTGCCGTCCGGCCCCTTGTGCATTCTGCCTGGATTCAGGCCGCGCGACTGGTATAGGGCATGCAGCTTCTCGAGATCGCTGCTCTGCAACACCACGCGCACTTCCCGATTCAGCTCGCCGGGCTTCAGCGCCGGCATGACCTCAACGTACTGGTCATCATTGACCTTGAAGTAGGCGGAGCTCACGCGGCCGGAATCATCCTTCAAGTCAAAGGCTTCCGCAAACCCGAGAATCCCCTGGTAGTAATGGCGCGCCTGATCGAGGTCCGCCACCTTGAACGTGACGTTCGCGATTCCGATTACCGGCAGATCTTCCAACGAGGGCGGCGTTTGCGCGGAGCTCTGCCCAAAGACGCCGCCGGCGGCAGCAAGCAGGACGAAGAAGGGAAGCGTCTGCCGTCTCATTCGAGGGCCCTCCTGTTAGGGGAGAATCTTCAGCCACAGGCCGCGAAAATGTACCGCGATATCACCCCGGCCTTCGAGTTGGAGAGCAAGAAAACCGCGGCCGGCGAACATGGTTGGGTGATCGTCGAGGTATTCGGACATCAGGTAGCCGTTAATGAAGTACATCATGGTGCGTCCTCGGGCGATCAGATGAATCTGGTTCCAGTCGCCAACTTTCACATAACTCTTCAGCTGCTCGGCGTCACCGAAAGTTCCAACCAGGGAAGGCTTCTCGCCGGCTCCCAGCGCCGCGCGAACCACTTGGCCGCGGAAGGCACGGTCGGGGCGCGGCGGGACGCCGCGGCGGCTTCCGGCACAGCATTCGATGAGTGCTCCGGTATTCGAGTTTTGTAAGTCAAAGTCCGCCTGATACCCGCGCAGGTCCCAGCTGGAGTATTTCTTGTCCGGCACCTCTCCGAGCTTGGTGGCGCGGAACTGAATCCCGCTATTCGATCCTGTCCCTTCCAGCTTGATCTCCGCCTGGAACTCGAAATTGGCGGGCTGGCCTCCGTCCCAGATCAGGTAGGTCGTGCCGGTGGGGCTCGCAGCGGGGGACCGGGCGACGATCGCGCCGTTCTCGACGCGCCACACATCTGTGGGGCCATCCCACCCGTTCAGGCTCTTACCATCAAACATCGATTGCCAGCCCGTATGGTCCTGAAAGTTGATCGGCGTCGGATCGACGTACCGGGGGCCGCCTTGAGCCCAGGCCGCTCCGCTCGACAACAGGACTAGAAGAACCGGAACACCAGTCCGCATTATTTTGGCACGCGATAGGCAACCAGAGCGTCTGAAGTCGGGAGCCCTACTCCGATGGCCGTTCCACCGGACGCTGCGATTACCACATATTGAGAGCCGTCCTTGCCTATATACGTCATCGGCGTGGCATGACCGCCGGCCGGCAATTCGCTCACCCAAAGTTCTTTTCCAGTCCTGGCTTCGAATGCGCGAAAACGGTGATCATTGGTTGCCGCGATAAAAACAAGCCCGCTCGCCGTAGCGAGACTCCCTCCCAAGCTGCGCGTGCCCGATTTCAGACCCACCTCACCAAGGCTGGCAAGCGATTCATTGATGCCGAGCGTGGATGTCCAGGCAATTTCGCCCTTGTTTACGTCGACCGCCACCAGCGCCCCGTAAGGCGGCGCGTAGCAGGGCACGGCCGCGCCGTTCGGAAGCTTATAAGAGAAGGCATCTGCCCGAAGCGGTCCGCCATCTTCCCCACGTCCGCCCCGCGCGCCTCTTTGCCTTCCCCCTGCTGGCTCAGCGCCGATCACGCCGCCTCCGGAAGGCAGCGGACGGGCCGCGCGAAAACTGCCTGTGTTGTGCACATTGATGAACACGAGGCCTAGCTGCGGGTTCCACGACAACGGGCCCCAGTTCGGACCTCCTAGCGCCGATGGGAAGGTAACAATCGAACCGCGGCTCATGGGCCTTGCGTAAGGACCGGACGCCTCCAGGTGGTTGTTGTCCCAGAAATCGGTGCAGAACTTCTCGATTTCGGGCGTCATTTTGTTGATGTCATCCTTTGACATCCCGACACGCGCCACCGGACCTGGTTTAACCGGGAAAGGCTGCGTGGGCCACGCCTGATCATTCGGATCGTCGCTCCTCTTTACCGGGCGTTCTTCCATTCCATAGAGCGGTTCTCCGGTTATCCGGTCGAAGATGTATACGTAACTCATTTTTCCGGTCTGCAGCACGGCCGGAATGACGCGCCCGTCTTTGTGGACATCGATCAGCAGCGGCGGCGTCGGGAGATCGAAATCCCAGACGTCGTGATGGACGAGCTGGTGGAACCACTTCAGCTTGCCGGTGGCTGCGTCCAAAGCCAGCAGGCAGTTTGCATATAGGTTTTTGCCCGGAGCCGTATCCGCGTGATTAGAGTCGCCCGTTGGCGCAAACAAAATTCCCCGCTCTTGATCCACAACCATGGTCGACCACGTATTGGCGCCGCTTCGGTCCTGCCACGTGTCCCCGGTCCAATCTTCATGATTCGGTTCTCCCGGCTGCGGAATCACATGAAAATCCCAAACGAGCTTGCCGGTGATTGCATCCCAGGCGCGGATATCACCGCGCGGTTGAGGAGGAGAACCTTCGCCCGGCCTGGCTGAGCTAATCAGCAGATTCTTGTAAACTGCCACCGGATTTGGAATCGTGAACGTGTTGCGCCGGCTTTCCCCGACCTTCGCGGAAGCGACACCAACATACGCATCCACAGAGCCCTTGGCGCCAAAATTCTGGGCGAGTTCATGCGTCTTCAAATCGAGACTCATGATGTAGCCCTTATCCGTCGCGAAAATAAGCCGCGGGCCGACGCTCTTCGTACCGGGCCAGTATGCCAATCCGCGGCCATGAATGTTCAGAGGCGCGTGGTATTGCCAAAGCACTTTTCCGGTCTCGGGCTCCATCGCGGAAATGGTCGACTTCAGGTTCGGATCATCTGGCGAGCCGGGCGTTGAGACATACATGACGCCGCCGATGATCAGCGGCTGTACTTCGAACCGGTAATCGAGACCGAGGCTTCCGGAGGACTTCGAGCCCGCGCCGTAATGAAAAGTCCACGCCTCGGCTAATTTCGATACGTTTTCGGGCGTTATCTGTGTCAGCGGCGAAAAATTGGAATTGTACTGATAGACCGGCCACTGGTCCACAGGCTGCCGTTGCCCCGGCAAACTCACCGACAGGGCCAGTGCACTGACAACCGCCGCCGCACGAGCGATGACGCGCATTACGTCCTCCTCAAGGAACCAGACAAGACATCGACTCACTTACCGGCCTGCGGCTTCGCGCCCGGAAACGGTTGAGGCGGAACATCCGCCTGCGTTACACCCATCGCCCACTTGATTCCTTCCAGAATCATCTTTTGAAACCGCGGATCGTCCCACGTGCTTTCCTCATGGCCCCACCCGACGTTGTACATGCGGCCCTTGCCATACTGGCGCGCCCACACGACCGGAAAGTCTCCATCGGCTCGGCGGGCCCGGTCGGCGGCGCTCAGCTTGTCCGGATCGAGGCGCAGAATGACGTGAACGTTGTCGCGCGAATACGGCTCTTTGAGAACGGGGTGCTGTTCGGGAAACTGGAATGGCGCGAGTCCGAAGGCATCCGCTCCGGGGAATTTCGGATCCTCGACAATCACAGTGGAATTGGCATTGAACTCGCTGGACATGGTGCCCCCAATGAGTTCTGCCCATTCCGCCCATTGGTAGTAGCCCACCGTGGCCGCGTGGCCGACGATAATGCCTTTCCCGTCGTCGCGAACGAACGAGAGCAAGTCAGCCTTCTGTTTGTCGGTCAACGTGCCAATCCCGGCGGGCAGCAGGAAGATCGCGTCGTAGAAGTCCAGCGTGCGCGCGTTCACTGACCGGCCGGAATAACGCGGGCCTTGCCCCATGATCTGGTCTTTCGTAATCAACTGCGGGTCCGTCCGGATCATGGTCATATATGCGCCCGATTCGCGGCCCAGACGTTCGATCGTGGCCAAAGCATGCGAGATCGAGTCATGATGGAACCCGGTCTCGACATCCGCTACCGCGAGCAGCTTCTTCTTGCCGGCCCAGAAATTCGGGTCGGCGCCGCCCCGTCCTCGTCCACCTTGACGCTGAGGTAGTTGCGCTCGGAGCGCGCCCGCCATGAGCGCGACGAACACCAGAACGGCCGCCATGACTTTCCATTTCAGATTCATAGTCGCGACACACTGAGATCAAAACACGATCTTGCCGGCCACCTGCATGATGCGCGGATCGAGCGCGGTCGAAATGATACCGAAGGTTGTGCCACTGGCCAGCGAGGTCCCTGGATTGTTCAACCGTGCATGATTGAAGACATTAAAAGCTTCCCATCGGAAGTTCAGTTTAACGCGTTCCCGTATCGGGAAGGTTCGCGATAAGGCCACATCCAGATCCCAGGCGCCCGGCCCCCGCAGCACGTTTCTTCCCGCGTTGCCGTAAGTACCAGCGGGCTGCTTCGCAAATGCCGCGGTGTTGAACCACTGGGCAATCGTGGGGTTCGACAGCACGCCGTTCCCGACTACGTTCGGACGGTCGAGGCCAATGCCCGTCAGAGATATATCGGTTCCGTCCGTGATGTTCAGGGGCGTCCCTGTATACGCAGTGAAAATCGGCGAGAGCTGCCAATTCCCGGCGATCCGTTGCGCCCAAGCCGAGCTGAATTTCGGCGACTGGGCTACGGCCGAGAGATTGAATAACTGCGTTCTGTCGAACGAGCAGCTTGCCCATTCCGCTCTGCGGTTCGCCGGATTCTGATAGAAGTTCGTGATATCCTGATTCGCTTCGCCCTGATCGAAGCAATGAGAAAACGTGTAGTTCGCCAAAACCGAGAAGTTGTGGCTGAAGCGGTGATTCAGGCTGAGAAGCAGTCCGTTGTAGCTTGCGTTGCCATTGTCGTCGATCATGATCGTGCTGCCGAAGTACTTGCCCGTATTCGGATTGGCGCGGATGAAAACGCGCCGGCTCTCCTGATTCCCCACGGTAGCTCCGGGACCATACACGGCTGGATTCAACTCATGCGCGAGCCATTGATGCGTGGTTTTGTTCCCCAGATAGGTGGCGGAGACGAGCCAGTCCGCACCGAGTTGCTTTTGGAATGCGAGATTCCACTGCTGGACGTAGGTCGCATGCGCATGTAAGGGTTCAAACACGTACGTGCCATCCAGCGGAAATGCAAAATTCGCGTTTGGTGTTCCCGACGGAAACGGGTTTCCGCCCGGATAATTCTGCCACGGACTGGTCAGACTCACATTTGGCAAGGTGATCGTTTCTCCCCATGGTGGGTTCAGGGGCACGTGCAGCGTGTTCCACAAGTAAGCGGAATCCCAGAAGAGCCCGTAGCCGCCGCGTAGCGTTTCCGTGCCCTTTCCGCGCGGGTCCAATACGAATCCGAAACGCGGTGCCAGGTCCCCATAGCGCGGGAAGGTGTCCGACTGACCGGGGAATCCCGAATCGCCCGGAAACGTCAGGCCGGGAGGAGCGAGATGGAAAACCGAGCTGACCTGGCCGGCATAGAAGTTTGCCGGATCGAACTGAGAGGCATAGTGATATAGCTGATGCTGCGGAATAAATGGATCCCAGCGAATCCCCAAGTTCAACTGGAGACGTGGGCTCACTTTCCAGTTGTCCTGAGCATAAAGCGATGGAGCGTTGGCGGCGTCGCGCGCGATCTGGCCATTACCCTGAAGGAACGTGTCCACATTGCCGGTGATGAAATCCGCCAGCGCGTTGGCGGTCAACTGGCCATTGAAAGTGAACCGGGGATTTTGCTGGAAAGGTCCGTCGCCGTTCATCTGCGTATGCACCCAGTTGACACCAAGCGCCAGCTGATGAGAGCCCCGGGTGACACCGAGTTCGTCGCTGAGAGAAGAGATGTTCGTATAGACCCATCCCGGGATAGAGCTCAGAGTAAAGTAGCCGGGCACCATGATCTGGCCGCTATAATCCGGGATCGGCGAATAGATGCTGGACCCCAGTTGCGCCATGGTGGGCACGCCGTCGGCTCCGGCGCGTACGACCGCCGACCGCGAAAAACTCGCGCGGAAGACGTTTACCATCTTTGAATTGATCAGATAGGTGTCTCCCGCTGTCACCGACTGCACTCGATCTCGAAGACCGGGGTTTCCCGCGGTTAGAAGATTTGTCTTGTTGTAGAAAGCGTCGAGATTGTAGTCCGTGAGGTAATAGCGAAAGAAGATCGAGTCGCTCGCGGTATGCTGCCAATCCACGCGCCCTAGCCCCTGGTACTCGTTATCGATCTGAGGAATGCCATAGAGGACTCTGCCGCACGAATCGGCCGAAACCGGCAGCAGAGATAGGAACTTGAGGGCGATGGGATTGAGGCTGCTCTGGGGAATGATGTTGTTGACGGCCCCGGAAGCAGCATTCAACGTAATCGGACTCTTTTGGCAGGGCGGGGACAGAAGTGTTTGGAAATTTCCCTGCAACACCGCCGCGGTAGGGACAAATGCTTGATTGGTTGCGGGAGCGGTTCTCTCCGTGGTGCCTTGGAAGCCCCCGAAGAAAAAAAGCTTGTCTTTGACGATCGGGCCTCCGATGACACCACCGAACTGATTGCGCTTTAAGGAATCGCGCGCAGGCGCAAAGAAGTTCCTGGCATTGAACACATAATTCCGCAAGAACTCGAACGCGTCTCCATGAACGGCATTCGTGCCCGACTTCGTGACTACGTTCACGGCGCCGCCCGGGTGACTTCCATAGTTCGCCGGCAAAGTGCTCGTCTCCACCTTGAACTCCTGCAAGGCATCGGGGAACGGCAAGGGCATGCCCACGTTCGTGCGCGGGTCCACATGCGAACTCCCGTCCAGGAAATAATTCGTCTGATTTCCTTGACCGCCCGCTACGGAGAACGCAGCGACTGTGGGGTAGTTTAGGTTCGTGGCTATACCCCCTGTCGTGTTGACGACGGCAGCTCCCGAGAGGGAAATCAGCTGCGCTGGGTTCCGTCCATTTAGGGGAAGGTCGACCACGCGCTGCTGATCGATTACCTGGCCGACACTGGTATTCTGCGTCTCCACCATCCCCGCATTCGCCTGGACTTCAACTTGTTCGGTAACCGCACCGACTTTTAGAACAACATTGATCTCCGGATTGGTGTTCACCTGGAGGACGATGCCGGACTGGTTATAGGTAGAAAAGCCTTCCTTGGTCACCTGCAAGCGATAAGGGCCGACTACGAGATTCGAAATCGCGTAGGCTCCGTCCGTGCCGGATACGGCTGCCCTGGCGGCAGAGGTGGCCGTATTCGTTACCGTGATTTGCGCGCCCGCGACCGCAGCGCCAGTTGAATCCTGGACAATTCCTGAGATCTGAGAAACCGTCGTTGTCTGGGCTTGCAGGCCCAGAATCATTCCGCTTAGAACGAACGCCCGAAATATTCTCGTCCCCATCTCTTCCCCCTATCACCAATGAAGGAGTTCAGAGGCGTGGCCGTTCGAACCGGCACGTGGCGCTTGTGCACCCGAGGCTCTCGCGCAGACCGATGTTGCCCGGCGGCGTAGCCTGGAATGCCCCCACACTCCCCTCCCGCGTGATTTCGCCTGATTGTAAGGGCCGTTCCCCGGACGGGGCAAGGAGTTAACGGTGGTGCTACCGTTACAGTCTGGATGGGAAGCCGTTGCAGTCGAAGTTTCCGAGGGCGTGTTCCAATTGATAAACAGCCGAGTCAACGCACACCGGGGCCAACGCTTTCGTCACCGCGGTTCCCGCGGCCCCTACGTAGGCGCAGGAAGTCCCTTCGATCATCAGGACATAGGGCGGCGTCGAATCTTCCGTCGCGCGAAAAGTCTTTTCGAATGTTTCGACTGCACTGGCAGATTCGTCCGCAATACAGAGGTGTACGCCGGCCACGCCGGGCAGATCAGCCAACTGGGGCAGAGCGCTTTCACTGAGCTTGGCAATGAGATCCTGCCTCTTTTCACCGGGCAGTGCAAACCGTTGCGTCAGCATGAAACCACCCTCACCGATACCCCAGGTGTAGGCCACCCGGCAGACGGCCCGGGCCATATTGCGGAAAGCCGGCATGATTCTGCGCGTCCACTCCGTGGGAGCGTTGAGCCTGTCCAGGTACGCTTTGCCGCTGACGTCAGTATGAGAATCAGCCTCGTAGAGCGTGTAGAATTCGGGACCGCCCCTCACAGCAACGAAACGACGCGCCCGCCGGAACCCCGGAATGCTCAGTCGTTCCGGTATGTGCTGGCGGTTGTGCCATTCGTAGTAATCCTGCCTGGCTTCCGGAATCAGATCCTGCCAGATTGCAATGACCCCTTTCCCCGCGAGACTCATGGACGACCGATCGTAGCATGGGCGCCGCAACTCGAAAACACTGTAACGGTAGCAGACACGGTATCAGCGGCAATGGATCGTGCAACAGACGCATCACCGCCCGAATTTTTCCCCGACTACCGATCGGACTCTCCATTACAATGACGAGATGCCCGTCGCCCTCAAGGAGAAGGTCGCGCCTGGCTGGTTCGGCGCCGACCTGGGCTCCGAGAGCCGGTGGCTCATCTGCTGGCTCCTGTTCTTCGTAACCTCGATCAACTACCTGGACCGGCAGGTCTTTGGAATCCTCATTCCCGATTTGCAGCAGCGGATGCACATTTCAGAGCTTGCCTATGGCCGGCTGGTGATGTCTTTTCAGCTCTCCTATGCCTTGATGATGATCGCCGCGGGGAGGATTCTCGACCGGATCGGCGCACGCTTGGGCCTGGCGCTCGCAGTAATGGTCTGGTCTTTCGCGGAGATCGGGCACGTGCTGGCACGAACGACGTTGGGGTTTGGGCTGGCCCGGTTCGCGCTTGGTGCTGGAGAGGCTGCCAACTTTCCTGGATGCATGAAGGTCATCGCCGATTTATTCCCGGCGGCGGAAAGAGCCACCGCAACCGGTATTGTGAATAGCGCGACGGCCGTGGGCTCCATTGCCGCGCCTATCCTGGTTCCGCTGCTAGCCATGCGTTATGGTTGGCAATCAGCGTTCCTGGTAACCGGAGTCATCGGGTTCCTGTGGGTCGTCGTTTGGCAGGCGCTTCATCTGCGGCGGTCTGGCCGCCGGCATGTAGATGCGTTCCCCGGGGGCAAGCGGAATACGGCGCTCGTCCGGCATGCGGCGATATCCTGGCGCAGGCTTCTCGCCTATCGCCAATTCTGGGCCTTTGCGATAGCGCGGATGCTTGTGGATCCGATTTGGTATTTCTATCTGTTTTGGTTGCCGAAATTTCTCGCGCAAGAACATGGTATTGCCGGAACGGCGGCGGCTCCTTACTTGAGCGCGGTGTTTGCGTGCTCCGGAGTAGCGTGCGTTCTCAGCGGCTACATCTCTTCCCGATTTGTGATGTGGAACTGGAGTGTGAACCGTGCGCGCAAAACTGTGATGTGGAGCCTCGTGGTGCTCATGTGTCCCACGTTGGTGGTGGCCGACCGGATCGGTAACGTGAACGCGATGGTTGCTCTGATCTGTCTGGCGGTTGGCGCACACCAGGCGCTCTCGACTCACCTGTATACCTTGGCATCGGACCTGTTTCCGAGCCAGGTTACGGGGATGGTCGTTGGCTTGGGCAGTTCGCTTTCAGCGCTGGTGAGCGTGGTGACCGCGGAGTTGATCGGGCGCGTTCTCCAAAGCAATCCGGCATCCTACCTCGTGCTCTTCGTGACCGCAGCGTGCCTTTATCCGGCGGCTATGCTTGTGATTCAGGTGCTGTCGCCACACTTAGCCCCCGCCAAGATCGAGAAAGAGTAGGCCGGAAGTCTACGGAAGCGCGAACGCGATCACAGTATCGGCGCTGCTCCGGTCGCCCAGGAAACCGCCGCCCGTCGCTGTGACTACGACATACTGCTTCCCATCTTTCCCCAGGTACGTGACGGGCGCCGAGTGCGCACCGGCGTCGATTTTGGCCGCCCAGAGTTCTTTGCCACTCTTCGAGTCGAACGCCCGGAACCGGCTGTCATCGGTGGCGCCAATGAATACGAGTCCGCCGGCCGTAGCGGCGGATCCGCCGATATTCGGCCTGCCCGTGTTCTGTTTTCCTTCCGGAAGGCTGTCGGTGATCCCGAGCGTCGCTTGCCAGGCAATGTCGCCGGTATTCACGTTGATCGCGAACAGCCGGCCCCACGGCGGCTGGTTGCAAGGCAGATTCTTGGCCTGATCCCAAAAGCGGTTCACGTTGCGATAGCCCAATCGGTTATACCGGGCGCTGCCGCTCGCCTTGACCATCTGGTTGAGGCTGCCGAAGTCCATGGTGTTCACAAACAGGTACCCCAACTCCGGATCGAACGACGGCGGGTTCCAGTTGCCGCCGCCAATCGAGCTGGGAAAGATCACGCTCGGCGTGGTCGAGTAATGCGTAAACGGACCGCCGCTGTGCAAGCCGCCCGGGATGCTGGCAAACAGTTCCTCGCAGAATTTTTGCAGCTCGGGGGTGACGGTCGCCAGATCCTCGCGTTTGAAGCTGTTCCGCGCCAGCGGCGGCGGCTTCAGCGGGAACGGCTGCGTCGGCCAGGCCGAGTCGCCCGGCAGCGCGTCATCCACCGGCACCGGCCGCTCTTCCACGCCGTAAATTGGTTTGCCGGTCGCGCGATCCAGAATGAACAGCAGTCCCATCTTCGTCATCTGCGCGACGGCCGGGATCGTCCGCCCGTCTCTCTTCACATCGAACAAAACGGGTGGAGAAGCCAGGTCGTAGTCCCACGTGTCGTGATGCACCGCCTGGAAATACCACTTCATTTTTCCGCTGAGCGCGTCCACGGCCACCAGCGACGTGCCGTATAGGTTTGCTCCCTTCCGATCGCCGCCCCAGTAATCCGTCGTGGGCTCGCCGAAGGGCATATAAAGGATGCCGCTCCGCTCGTCCAGCGTAAACAGCCCCCACACGTTCGTGCCGGAGCGATTCTTCCAACTGTCGGGCTCCCACGTCTCGCTGCCTGGTTCGCCCGGCCGCGGCACGGAGTGAAACGTCCAGACCAGCTTGCCCGTGTGGAGGTCCCACGCCCGCGTGTCGCCCGCCGCGCCGACGCTCGGCGATTCCTGCACGTGCGCGCCGGTAATGACCACGCTCTTATAAATGATGGGCGGCGACGAAAGCCCGAACATCGAGTTGGCCAGCCCGTTCAGCGCGCCGGGCTTCATATCGACCACGCCTTCGTTGCCGAATCCCGGCACGGGTTTGCCGCTCCTGGCATTCAGAGCCATGAGCTTGCCGGTCGAGGTTCCAAAGAAAAGTTCCGGAGGAGATTGAGAATCTCCCGCCCAGTACTCGAGTCCCCGCTCGGCCGGCGCCCCGTCCTTCACTTCGTAAGTCCAAATGACTTTGCCGGTTTCCGGTTCCAGCGCCGCCACGCGGCCGTAGCCGGTCGTGAGGTACATCACTCCGCCGATGATCAACGGCGAAGCCTCGGCGATCCTTCCTCCGCCGCCTCCGCGGCCGCGGCCCCGGCCCTGCGCCTCGTTGCCCTCTTCGGCGCGGGCTGGTGCCGCCGTCTCCGCCGCCATGTGATACGTCCATGCCCGCACCAGTTGCGTCACGTTGGCCGGGTTGATCTGTTTCAGCGGCGAATAGCGCGTGCCCGCGAGGTCGCGGCCGTAGGTGGGCCAGTCATTCTGCGCGGAAGCCATCGAAGACGCGAGGACCCCCGCCGCAACTACACACTTCCAGAGACGCATGATCCAATCAGAACACGTATTTCAATGCCAGTTGCATAATGCGCGGATCGCCCGCCTGCGAACTCGATCCGTTGATGTCACTCGTGATTTGCCCGAACGTGCCCGAACTTAGCACGGTATTCGGCACGCCCAGATTCACCAGGTTCGGCACGTTGAACACCTCCCAGCGAAATTCCACTGTCTGGTGCTCGCGGACTCGGAAGGTCCGGGCGAGCTTCATATCCACCTGAACCATTCCCGGATTCAGTATATTTAGCGCCCCAAGCGTGCCGAAGCCCCCGGGGCCCAATCCGGTCGTGCTGAACGCGCCTTTACTGATGCCCGACGGCGCCGTATTGGCTGTCGCATTCAGATACTGGACGCTGAACCGTTGGCTCCCGGGAATCGCTTGCGCCAAAATTGGATCCGCTCCCGTTGCGTTAGGCCGCTGGTTTCCGATCCCCGTGAGATTCAGATCCGACCCCGCCGTCACGGTGCTGTAGTTGCCCGACTGGTATCGAAGGATGGTTGAGAACTGCCATCCGTTCGCAATCGCATTCGTCACTCTGTTGCTAAAGCGGGGTGTATTCGCGAGAAACGATAGGTTGAAAATCCGGCGCCGGTCGGAGCTGCAGTTGCCCCGGTCCATTTGCCGGCTATTCGGGTTGATGTAACTCGGACCCGTCAGCTCCGTGGTTTCCGGATCGCCGATGCAATGCGACCAGGTGAAATTCGTCAGCACGCTGAAGTTATTGCTCATCCGCCTCTGCGCGCTGAGCAGCATTGCGTTGTAGGTCGCCTTGCCGCCGTCGTCGACCTGTCCGATCGTCGAGTAATACTGGCCCTGTGCCGGATTTTGCAGCGATAAAACACGGTGCTGGTTTTCTGTTGCGAGAGTCGCACCCGGCACCGGGAGCGCCGGGTCGGCTTCCACTCCCGTCCACAGATGCGTGGTCGAATTGCCGAAGTAGCTCGCCGAGAGCAGCAGGCTGGCGCCCACCTGTTTCTGCACGCTCAGGTTCCATTGCTGAACGTACGGCGGCCGCGTATTCAGCGGCATATTGACATACACGCCGGCGAACGGGAACGGCATATTCTTCGAAACCGTGTAGAGACCGGGGAACGGATCGCCGCCCGGATAGGTCGCCCACGGGTTCGCGAAATTCACGAGCGGAAGACTAATCTGCGCTCCCCACGGTGGATTATTCGCAAAGCGCGTGTAATAGAACAACTGGGGCGTGTCATAGAAAATTCCGTACGAGGCCCGGATCGTCATGCGGCCGTCACCTTGGGGATCCCAAACCAAGCCGACTCGCGGCGCAAACTGATTCTTCCGGCTGGAAACGTTGGATGTGCCTGGAAATCCCGAGTCGCCGGGATAAATGAGGCCCGCCGGACTGTTGACATATTGCGGGCTGCGGAAACCGGCGGCGAACAACGTTGGGTCGAAGTGCTCCACATAGCCGTTCCAGTTCGTCTCCGGCAGGAACGGCTCCCAACGCACACCGTAGTTGACCGTCAGTCTGCGGTTGATTCTCCACGAATCCTGGGCGTAGATTCCGATGAAATTGGCGCGGTCATTGTCATATACCAGCCCGCCTTGCAAAAAACCGCCGCTGACGGTTCCCGTCATGAAATCGGCCAAGGCCAGACCCGTGCAACCGGCGCAGTTGGTCGTGTTGGCGAACGTGAATTGGCCGTTGGTCGGCCGGTTGTTCAGCGTATTCATGATGGCCCGAATATAGTTCACACCGAACGCAAGCTGGTGTGAACCTCGGATCAAGTTGATATCTTCGGCGAGCTGAAATTCGGTGGAGTTGAAATAGCCGGGGTTCGTCGCCCCGGTTCCCAGGGAAAAACCGCTGGCCACTGAAATGCCCATAAAGCCGGGCAGCGCGTTGTGCATGTTCACGCCCAAGTCGCTCGGAGCGAAGTACTGCGGCACAACGCGGTACGCGTGCGTGCGGTTCACGGTCCCATGGAACGACGCAATCAGACTCGGGCTGACCGTGTAGTTATCGCCCAGCACGAACGACTGCGACTGGTCGTCGACACCGGTTTTATTCGCGCTCAGAACATTGTTGGGATCGAGCGTCACCGGGTTCTGATAATTGGCGAAGAAGTATCGCAGGTACAACGAATGCTTATTGCTGAGTTGATCATCGAGCCTTCCCAGCGCCTGGTGTTCGTTGTTATCGTTGACGATTCCGTATTGAACCAATCCGCACTGGTTCGCCTGCGAGACCGGCAAGTGTTTGATCAGGTTCAAGGCAGGTGTACTGAACAGAGATGGCGAGATTTGATTGTTGGAGAACGGAGCGGCCAGCGTCCGGTTGCTCCCCTGGCAGGCCGCGGAGGCAAATGCCGTGAAATCGCCGTTCAACATCGCTTGAGTCGGTATATTCGCGGTCGTCGAGGGCGGATCCGACTTTACAATCGTCCCCTGGTAGCCCACGAAAAAGAACAGCTTGTCGTGACGGATCGGCCCGCCGAGTGTGCCGCCGAACTGGTTGCGCTTCAGGCTGTCCCGCGCTGTTGCGAAGGCATCGCGCGCGTTGAACACGCCGTTGCGGAGAAACTCGAACGCGTCGCCGTGGAATTCGTTGGTTCCGTTCTTGGTCACCACGTTCACGGCCGCCGCCGCATGCTGGCCGTATTGCGCCGGAATGGCGCTGGTCTCGACCTTGAATTCCTGCAGCGCGTCGGGAAAGGGAAACGGCAGATTCAGGTTGTTGAACGGATCGTTGTTCGATGCCCCGTCCATGAGATAGCTGATGGCATTGGGCAGTCCGCCCCCAACCGAAATCGTCTGCGTCGGGTAATTCTTGTTCGTGTTCAGATCGCCGGCCGGTGCTGTCGTCGCGCCTCCCGACAAGTAAATCAAGTCGGTGGCCTGGCGTCCGTTGAGCGGCAAGTCGACCACGCGCTGCTGATCGATTACCTGTCCCACGCCGTTCGTGTGAGTCTCGACCATGCTCGCGCCCGCAACCACCTCGACCGATTCGGTCACGGCTCCGACCTTCAACGTAGCGTTGATGACCGGATTTGTATTCACTTGCAGAACGATGCCGTTCTGCACAAAGGCGTTGAACCCCTGCTTCGTGACTTGTAGCTGATACGGCCCGACGGGCAGATTAGGCAGCGTATACGATCCGTCTACGGCAGTCGAGACTTCCCGCGCAAACCCCGTATCGGTCTGCGTCACTTTGACCGCGGCGCCTTCGATGGCTGACCCCGTCGAGTCCTGCACGGTCCCCGAAATCTGGGAAGTAGAGACCGCCTGCGCCCACAGAGCCATGCAACCGAGCAGGCCCACTAGAATTCTGCGATGCAAGTGTTTCACAAGACCCCCTGGGTCCGCATCCTGGCAAAACGCGGACTGACGGGTAGATGCTAACATTCGGTGTCTGTTAGACCAATAGAGTAACGGTAGCGCCACGGTAACGAGGCTTCTGTTCGACCCGCCTGCGCCCTAGCACACTTCGCTGTTGTAGAACTCTCCGAACAGTTCGGCCTCGGACGGCCTATCTTCCGGAATCGGACGGCTGACCCAGGTCACCTGCATATAGTGTTTGAGCGAGATGTTTTCGTTGGTGATGTTGCCGCCCCAGATGCCGCACCCCATGCTCGACGTCATCGGCATTCCGTTATTGAAGGCCCCGGCATTGGCTTTGGATTGCGGTTGTCGCACCATCATCCGGCTTACCGGAGCCGTCAATGCCAACCGATGAATGTGGTCGTCATTGAAGGAGTAGATGCCGCAGGAATGGCCTTTTCCCCCTACTTCGTAAATCTGCCGTACCATCTGCAGGCCGGTGTCAAACCCGCTGTACTTGAAGATCGCAAGGACCGGCGACAATTTCTCGCTTGAAAACAGGTGCTCCTTGCCGATCTGGCTTTCTTCCACGATCAGAAACGACTTGCCGGCAGGAATCCGAAAGCCGGCGATTTCCGCGATTCGCGCCGCCGGCCGCGCAACCGTCGCCGGAGTACGGTGTCCCTCCGAGTCCCACAATACGGCTTGCAGGCACTGCTTTTCGCCCTCGGTCACCAGGTAGCCGCCTTCGCTTTGGAGTTGATCGAGAAATCGGTCATATATGGTTTCCTCGACGACAAGGTTCCCGTCCGCCGAGCAGCCCGAGCCGAAATCGGAGGTCTTGCTGATTCTGGTGTTCCGGGCCGCCTCCGCGATGTCGGCCGTTTCGTCGATCACCATGGTGGCGTTGCCGGCGCCGACGCCGTAGGCCGGCCTGCCGGAACTGTACGCCGCCTTGACCATGGCCGATCCACCGGTTGCGATCGTCAGGTCGCAGATCGACATCAGCTCCTGCGCCAGCGGAATGCTGGGCTTCTCGATGCACTGGAACAAGTCCTCCGGCGCGCCCTGCCGCTTCAGCGCCTCCCGCATGATCCGGACGGTTTCAAACGTGGTCTTTTTGCTGGCCGGGTGAGGAGAAAAAATGATCGCGTTCTTGCACTTCAGCGAGTAAATCCCGTTCCCCGATTCGGTCAGCGAAGCATTCGTCACCGGCACCAGCGAGGCGATCACTCCTACCGGCTTGGCATACTTCACAATCCCCTTTTCCGGGATCTCCTCGATGACACCCATGCTCTTCTGGCGCAGGGCGTCGCGGAGAATTCCCATGATCTTGAACCGTTTGTTGGGCCGACCCTCGCGATCGCCCAGGCCGCTCTCATCCACGCTCATGTGGGAAAGCCGCGTGAAGGTTTTTTCGTTGGCCGTGGCCCAACCGACTGCCTGGCAGAGCCGGTCGATCCGGGTCTGGTCGTAGTTTTCGATCAGGCACATGGCGCGCCGCGCGCGCTCGAGCAGCTCCTGGGCATACTGCTTCTCTTCGGGAGTGATGGACCGGGCCATGCATTCACGCTATCATTCCAAGCTCGTTCAAACAATGCAGTTACCGTGCTGACACTGTTACACACGAGGCGCCCGGCGTTACCGTAGCGGTACCGTTTCCCGGAATCTCCGGCGGCTCCAGGCAGACGATGGGGCGTTAGAATCTGAAGGGAAAGGTCGCGGCTCAAATCATGACCAGTCACAAGCTTGCCGGGGGTTTTCTGTTGTTTTCGCTTCTGCTGGCGGCGCAAGCGCCGCCGGGCCGGCGGGCTCAGCCGCGTCCCACCCGGAAGCAACTGCTGGTCTGGTGCGATACCCGCTACGGTGGCGCGTATCACGATTCCGTCTCTCATGCCATGGCGGTGATCGAGAAAATGGGGCGCGATACGGGCCTGTACGATGCCTACCTCCGCACCGATTCCCAGCTCATCACCAAGCAGCAGATTTCCGTGTTCGCCGACGGCCGCGACTGGCCGGTCAACAAAAACCTGAATTACTTTGACGGCATTTTCTTCTTCGGCATGCGCGAGATCGAGCTCACGGATCAGCAAAAAGCCGATCTGCTTTCCTTCGTCCACGATGACGGCAAGGGCTTCGTTGCCGCTCACACCGCCGATACGGCGTTTCTCTCCTGGCCCGAGTTCGGGGAAATGCTGGGCGCCCGCTATGACGGGCACCCCTGGAACCTGATCGAAGCGCCCGTTATCGTCGAGGACCCCGCGTTTCCGGCCATGAAGCAATTCCCGGCCGTGTTCACGATTCGCGACGAAATGTATCAGGCGAAGGATTTCTCGCGCGACGAGATCCGGGTACTTCTCCGGCTCGACACCAGCAAAGTCGACATGAAGCATCCCGGAGTCAATCGCACCGATGGCGATTACCCGCAGGCTTGGGTCAAAAAATACGGCAAGGGCCGTGTATTCGTCTCCTCCTTCGGCCACGAAGTGCAGGCGTGGGACAATCCGGCCCTCCAGACGATGTGGCTGGAGGCGATCAAATGGTCGCTCGGGTTGACCGATGCCGACATCACGCCCAGGCCGATGCCGAAAAACTGAGGGCCTGTGGCAAACCCGCTCAGCGCGTCCATTCCGCAGCAACCGGCCTCGCAAAAGAACTCTCTCGTCGCGCCGCGGTGGCTTGCGTGGTCCATTTGGGGAATCGCCGCGCTCTTTTACCTGACCGGCTTCTATCAACGTGTGTCGCCCGCGGTGATGACCACGGAGCTGATGCGCGATTTTCACATCAGCGCGAAGGACCTCGGCAATCTCTCCGGGTTCTACTTTTACTTCTACGTCGTGATGCAGATTCCGGTGGGAGTCCTGATCGACTCCTGGGGCGCGCGAAGACTGTTGATCTCTGGTTCACTCGCCGCGGCTGTCGGGACGTTTTTGGTCGGCGCCACGACCAGCTTTGTGCTGGCATGCACCGGGCGGGCAGTCATCGGAATCGCGACCGCAGTCGCATGGCTGGTGGTCCTCCGCCTCGCGACGCACTGGTTTCCGTCCGAACGGTTTGCGATGCTGACCGGTTTGGGGCTGTGCTTCGGCAACCTCGGAGCGCTGGTCGCCCAGGTACCGCTGCGGCTGTTGATCGAGCAGTTCGGATGGCGCGAAGTGGTGATGGCTTCGGCGTCGGTGATTCTGGTGGTGGGACTCCTCGCTTGGGCTCTCGTAAAAAACGATCCCGCCGAACGCGGATTCCAAAGTTTCGCCCCGCCGGAGTTGCAAGCGCAAAAGCACGAGCGGATCGCGTCGCTGGCCGCGGGAGTCCGCCGGATTTTCGCGTACCGGAACACCTGGCTGATTTTCTTCGCGCAAGGCGGCATGGTCGGTCCCATAATGACCTTCACCGGCCTGTGGGGCGCGCCATTTTTGAAAGCGCGCTTCGGCCTGCCGACCACGACGGCCGCCGCGGTCTGCTCGGTGATGATCATTTGCTGGGCGCTGGCCAGCCCGATCTGCGGCCATCTATCCGATAAAGTCGGCCGCCGCAAACCGATCTATGTCGGCGGCGCCATGGTTTCGGCCATCGGCTGGCTGGTGATGTATTACCTGAACGGCCTGACCCTGTCTGCCTTTGTTGCCGTAGCGGCCCTCGTGAGCCTGGCCACGGGCTCGGTCATCATCGGTTTTGCGCATGGCAAGGAGTCGGTCCCGATCAAATATTCGGGCGCCATCACGGGCCTGATCAACTCCGGCAACATGATTGGACCGATGCTGCTCCAGCCCGGGATCGGCTGGGTACTCGATCAGCGTTGGAGCGGACAGCTCGTCAATGGACTCCGCGTTTACGGCGTCAGTGCGTTTCAGACCGGCTTTCTGTTGAGCGTGGCCTGGTCAATCCTGACCGTCCTCTTGCTCGCGTTCACGCGCGAAACGAACTGCCGGCAGAATGCCTGACCGGCCTTGCCTCGCTAACAGCCCTGCCGATAAATATCGTTGATGTTCCAATAGCCCGGCGTGGGAGTCGGCGCATTCTCCATGGGTACTTGAATCAGCGTCGGAACGTCGGAAGCGAGGGCGCCGCGTAACGCCGGGCCGAGCTCATCTGCCGCATTGATCCGGATGCCGTTCGCGCCGCAGGCGCGCGCGACGGCCGCATAGTCCACGCTATATGGTTTTCCGTCTTTCTCGAACAGGCACCCGTAACTCCAGCCGTAGTGCATCTTCTCCAGTCCGGCAATGGTGCCGAACGCGGAATTGTCCATGACCACCCAGACCGCCGGGATATTCGCCTCCATGGCGGTGGCAACGACGGACATGTTGCTTCCGAACGCCCCGTCGCCAATCAACGCGACTGCGGCGCGCTGAGGCTGCGCGGTCTTCACGCCCAACACCGCCGACGGCCCAAAACCCATCGTGGCCAGGCCGCTCGGCGTAATGAAGGTGCCGGGCACCGTGATCGGGTATTGCTGGCCGACGCCGTTCTTGTTCCAGCCGACATCGGTCACGATGAAGCCATCTTCCGGCATGGCTTTTTTCAATTCGCTGAGGATGCGCTCGGGGCGCAGCGGATATTGATTCGAGGTCCACTGGTGATCCCAGTTGGAGGCGAACTCGGCCCGCCCGCGCGCGATTTCCTGCCGCAGCGTGCCGCGGCTGCGATGCTGCTTGCCGCGCGCCGCCGCCGCCAGTTCCTGGAGAGCCAGGCGCGCGTCGGCAATCACGCCCAATTCCGTGGGGTAATTGCGCCCGATCTCGGCGGAATCGATATCGATGTGGATGAGTCGCGTGGGCGGAATCGAAAACGTGTAGCGCGGGTCCCAGGAACTGGAATTGGCTTCGGCCAGCCGGGTTCCGACAGCCACGATCAGGTCGGCGGCGCGGCATTTTTCGTTGGCGATGGGAGTGCCCCAAAATCCGGTCATGCCGAGCAGCAGCGGATGATCCTCGCGCAGGCAGCCTTTGCCCATCAGGGTGTGCGCGACCGGCACTTCCAACTGCTCGGCCAGCGCCTGCAATTCCGCGCTCGCCCTGGAGGAAAGAACGCCGCCCCCGGCGTAGATCACGGGCCGCTCGGCCTGTGCCAGGGCTTCGACGATCCGCGCCGCGGTATCCGGATCGATGGTAGGGCGCGTGATCGGCGGCGGTGTGCTCAGGAACGCGTTGTCCGGCAGGTCCGCGGAGAAGATGTCCATCGGAACATCCACCAGCACGGGTCCCGGCCGGCCGGATTGTGCGAGGTGAAAAGCTCTCTCGACGGTGCGCGGCAAATCCTCAGCCCGATCGACCCGATAGATCCGTTTGCAGAAGGGGCGATAGATCTGGTACTGATCGGCATCCATGTGAAGATTCACTTCCTGGTGCGGATGCCGGCCGAAATAATACGAGGGCACATCCCCGGCGATCACCACGAGCGGAATCGAATCGAGAGCCGCGTTGGCGACACCAGTTGCCGCGTTGGTCAGCCCGGGACCAAGATGAGTCAGCAGCACGCCGGGCTTGCCCGAGGCGCGGGCGTATCCGTCGGCGGCATGCGCCGCCACCTGCTCGTGGCGGGTGGAGATGAAGCGGATACGGCTCTTGCCCAAAGCATCCAGGAATGCGATCACTGTGTGGCCGCAGAGTCCGAAGATCACCTCTACGCCGAGGCGCTCCAGGTAATCGGTCAGCTGATAGGCCGCGATTCGCTTGCCGGGCGGCACGCCCGGTGTCGCGCGAGCCTCATCGGCCGTCTGCTTGAGAATCGCAACGGCAGTATGGTCATTGTCTCCGCGGGTCATGGCAATCCGATCTTAACCGGCGGGCTCCAAGCGAACAACCCTGTTACGGTGCCGATACTGTTAAGGCGGCCTGTCACCTGCATTACAGCTTGAAAAAAGGCAGGCAAGTTCCTGATTTGTCGTAACATACGAATATGGCCGTCCGGACCGCGGCGTCACCGGCGCAGATCGATGGCGAGAAGATTCGCAAGCAGCTGGATCGTATCCTCGCCAGCAAAGCGTTTCGCCAGGTTGATCGGCTCCAGCGGTTTCTGAGTTTCATCGTCAGTGAGACGCTCGGCGGGCGCGGCGACAACCTCAAGGAATTCCTGATTGGCATCGAGGTCTTTGGCAAGGAATCGTCGTTTGATCCCAGAATGGACCCGATCGTCCGGGTGCAGGCGCGGCGGCTGCGCACGCGGTTGACCCGCTATTACCGGGAAGAGGGCCGTGGCGACGACATCCTGATCGAATTGCCGAAAGGCGGGTATGCGCCGTTGTTTCAGCAGGTCGAGGGTGGAGAGCCCAAGCATTCGGTGGCATCCGTGCTCGCCAGCCGGAACACGATCATGGTGCTGCCCTACACGGACGACAGCCCCGGCAACGATCTGGCCTATTTTTGCCGCGGTTTGAATGAAGAACTGGTCCACACGCTTACCAATGTCAAGAAGCTGCGCGTGATTCCCTGGGATCCGGACGAGCCGGAAGGCGCGTACCGCTCCAATGCCGCCATGAAGATTACCGGCAGTGTGCGCAAGTCGCGCGACACGCTGCGGATTACGACGCACCTGATGGATGCGGCGACCGGTTGCTACTTGTGGTCGACTTCGCTCGATCGCAAGGACGATGACACATTCACGGTGCAGGAGGAAGTGGCGCAATCGGTTCTGGAGAAATTGCAGAGCGAGCTCAGTGGAGGCAGCCATGCGAGGGCGAACAGCCGTCCCACCGAAAACCTGGCGGCGTACAACCTCTATCTGCAGGGGCGGCACCGTCTGAACCAGCGGACCGAAGAAGGAATGCGGAAGGCGCTCGAATTGTTCGAGAAAGCGGCGGCGGAAGATCCGCAACACGCGCAGGCATACGCCGGATTGGCGGATGCGTACGGACTGCTGGGGCATTATGGGGTCCTGTCGCCTGCCGAGGTTTGGACGAAGGCGGCTTCGAACGCGGCCTGGGCCGTGCTGCTCGACGAAGACTCGGCCGAAGCCCACACTTCTCTGGCGCACGTCAAATCCACGCAGGATTGGGACTGGGAGGGCGCGGAGCGGGAATTTCAGCGGGCCATCAGCCTCGACCCACGGTACGCGACCGCGCATCACTGGTATGCAATGTCGTGCCTGGCGCCGCTGGGGCGGCTGGACGAAGCCTTGCAAGAAATTTCGATGGCGCAAGCCATCGACCCGATCTCCTCGATCATCGCGCGGGACCTGGCGCTCACCTATTATTACCGGCGCGAGTTCGAGCTCTCGCTCGAGCAATGCGACCGGACCATCGAGCAGAATCCTCATTTTTCGGCCGGCTACTGGGCATTGGGCCTGGTGCAGCAGCAGCGCGGCGACCTGGACGAATCGGCGGCGGCGTTTGAGCGCGCGCTGCAGATCTCGCCGCAGAGCCCTCGCATGAACGGCGCACTCGCGCGCACCCTGGCATTGTCCGGCAGGCGTGACGATACGGTACGGATCCTGGCCGAACTCGACGGTCTCTCGAAGACACGCTACGTCTCCCCCTTCGAATTCGCTACCATTCACTTCGTTCTCGGTCATCTGGACGAAGGATTCGAATGGCTTTCCAAGGCCTATCAGGACCGCTGCTTCGAGCTGATCGTGATCAAGGTGGACCCCCGGTTCGATTCGCTGCGAAGCGATTCGCGATTTACCAAGCTAGCCGCGCAGTTGGGCGTGAGCTAGGGGCCGATTTCGCCGTGCTTCCAGCCCGAATCGCCGTATTTCCGCAACGATCGTTGCGGAATTCGCGGAACCTTTGTTCTCACGAAAGGAGTTAGCGCGCCAGCTCGCTTGGTACCAAGGGGAGTCGGCCGGTCCTGTTTGCGGGCTTCAGCTCGATGCTGTTCGGTCTGGCCCAGAACTTCTCTCACGCCTCATTGTCCCACGGCACCTCGTTGCGGCCTGGTTTCGCGGACCGTGGCGTTGGCTGTAAACGGCTGGTTCTAGGATGGATGAGGATATTTTTCCGGGCTGTGATTCCGGATAGCGTCATCGAATCGCTTTCAATGTCTGGACTTGCCTGAGCGAGCGGCCGCGTAGACGAAGCCCTTCGGAAGGCCGGCGTCGGGGACGTTGCCGTAGATCGGTTCGCCGGGGAGGCCTTCGGCGATGATCTGGCGCGCGGCGATCAGGCGGTCGAGATCGATGCCCGTTCGGAGACCCATCGACTCCAGCAGGAATACCAGATCCTCGGTGACGATATTCCCGGTGGCTCCGGGGGCGTAGGGGCAGCCGCCAATGCCGCCTTGCGAGGCATCGAAGGTGGTCACACCCGCTTCGAGCGCGGCTACTACGTTGGCGAGGCCCTGGCCGCGCGTGTTGTGGAAGTGCGCGGCGCCGGCTTTCTGGCCGATCTCGCGGCTCAAGCGCGTGAACATGCGCTTCACCTGCGAGGGATTCGCGTAGCCGACGCTGTCCGACAGGCCGACCGATTGAGCGCCCGCCTTGACGAGCAGGGCCGCCATCTCGATCACCCAGTCTTCGGAAACTAAGCCTTGGAGCGAGCAGCCGAACGCGGTGGAGATACCCGCCTCGACGGTGGGGCGCCGGGCCTCCGGCAAGGTTTGACAGAGATCGGCGATTTTCCGGACTTCGTCGATGGATTCCTCGGGCGTCTTGCGGACATTCGCCATGCTATGCTCGCGCGAGGCGGACGTGGGGACCGTGAGCTTGTGAGCTCCGGCGGCGATGGCGCGTTCGGCGCCTTTGAGGTTGGGTACGAGCGCCAGGACCGTCAGACCGGGGATTTCGACGGCTTGCTTCACGACTTCTTCGGCATCCGCCATCTGCGGCAGCAGTTTCGGCGAAACGAACGAGCCGACTTCGATTTCGCGAAGCCCCGCGGCGGCGAGCGCCGCGATCCAGCGATGCTTGATGGCGGTCGGCATGGGACGCTGGATGCTTTGCAGCCCATCGCGCGGACCGACTTCGCTCACCAGGATGTCAGTTTCCGGAATCATTTTGTGGCGAGGCGCACGGGATGGCCGATTGCCCATCGGATGCCTTCCAGGTACAGGTGCTGCACGTCCGGCCGATCCCAAGCCGCGTCTTCGTGGCCGATCTGCGACGCGAACACGCGGCCTTTGCCGTAATTCCTGGTCCAGACGACCGGCGTGCCGTCGCCCGATTGCGCCAATACCCGCGCGTCTTTCTGGAGGGCCACCGGAGAGAAATTGTCGCGGATGCGGAAGGATTTGGGAAGCAGGGCCGTCAGAGGATTCGCCGGTTCCAGAATCGTCACGTCCCAATCTTCGGGTGACGCCGGCTGTTCCTCGTTCCGGCCGGCGATCATGTCGCCGAACTCAGGCCATTGGCGGAACGACCCGATCGCCGAATGAATGGCGACCAAGCCTTTGCCGTTGCGGACGAACGATAAGAGGTCGGATTTCTGCCTGGGGGTGAGTTTCGGTTCGCCGGCAGTGAGCAGCACCACGGCGTCGAAGTCCTGCAGGTTTTTATAGAACGTAAGCGTCCCTGTGGCGGCGGCGATTTCGCCGCTTGTCACCAACTGCGGATCGGTGCGGATCAAAGTATCATAAAGGCCGGCGCGCAACCCCATCTCTTCGATAGTCGACAAGGCATGCGAAAGCGACTCGTGCTGATAACCGGCCGTGGATACGTCGCCTAACGCGAGAATGGTTTGGGGGGGCTGGCCTGTCAGGCGTTGTGTGGAAGTGTCGGGGCGCGAGAACCCGCTCGGCCGAAGCGGAACGGGACGCGGGGTGGTGTCGGTCTCCACCAGCGGGCGCGGCGTGACGTCGGCGCCGGTGATCCCCATAGCCCACTTGAGCGCTTCCAGGTACATCGTCTGAATATCTTGTCGGTCCCAGACTTCGGGACGATGGCCGAAGGTGGAGTAAAACACACGGCCCTTTCCGTAGGACCGGGCCCAGGCTACGGCGAAATCCCGGTCCGTGCGGTGGACGCGCTTGTTTCCCAGGTCCAGTCGATTCGCATCCAAGCGCGCCAGCACGCGGACACGATCGCGCGAGTAGTCTTTCATCTGATAGATCTCGTCGTTGATCGAAAAGTGAGGCGGAAACGCCTTCATGGCCGGAAACGATGGATCCTCGACAATTACCGGAGCGTCGAACAACTCCCACGGATGATCGTCGAAACGACCTCCGATCAAATCCGTATACTCCGGCCAGTCGAAGAAATCGTTGTTGGCGGTGTGCGTGCCGACAAAACCTTTGCCGTCCTCGCGGATGAACGACAACAGGTCTGCTTTTTGATCGGTGGTCATGGCGGGCTCGCCGATGGAGTAAAAGAAGATGGCATCGAAATCGTCTAGCGTATGCGTGCCGGCCAGGCGTTTCTTCGTCAGAAGTTGCGTATCGGTGCGGATGACGGTTTCATACAGGCCGGATTCGCGCCCGAGGCGTTCGATGGTCGCCAGCGCGTGAGAAATCGAGGTGTGCTGGTAAGTCCGGGTACTGGTGTCGCCCACGGCCAGCACGCGCCGTTTTCGGGGCGGCTGTGGGGATTGGGCCGAAGCGGCGAGCGCGGCCAGAAGCAGCAGCGCGGCAGCCTGTGTCTTCATCCACTTGGAGTATACAGCCGTTCCCCGCAGCCTTGGCCCTTTAGTTACCGTGCTGCTACCGTTACGGGCTTGCCTGGGCTGGGAGTCGCCTTTACTATGGATTCGCCTTCGAAGGGGAGCGCCATGAAGCCTATCGTTTTCTTCGCTGCGGCCGTGCTGATCGCCCCGGCACAGGTGGTTGAGACTCCGATTCCGGGCGATCCGATCGCCATCGATAGCGGGCTGGTAGCCGGCAAATTGCTGCCGTCCGGTGTCAAGGCCTATCTCGGGATTCGCTTCGCGGCGGCACCGGTGGGAGACTTGCGCTGGCGGGAGCCGCAGCCGGTGAAGCCGTGGAAAGGCGTTTACAACGCGGACCGGAAGATGCCGGAATGCATCCAGGTTCTGCGGCCGCACAACATCAATCACTATTTCGGCGAAGAACCGACCAGCGAAGACTGCCTGTACGCCAACGTATGGGCGCCCGCGGCGGCAAAAGGCGGCTCGAATCTGCCGGTGATCGTCTTTATTTATGGCGGCGGGTCCACCATCGGCTCGAGCGGGATGGCGCTCTACGAGGGCGCCACTGTGGCCGAGCGGGGCGCGGTGTTCGTCAACTTCAATTACCGGCTGGGCGCGATGGGATTCATGGCGCATCCGGAGTTAACGGAAAAATCGCCGCAGCACCAGTCGGGCAACTATGCCTACCTGGACCAGGTGGCCGCCTTGCAGTGGATTCAGCGCAACATCTCGAAATTCGGCGGGGATCCGGGCAAAGTGATCATCTCGGGACAGTCCGCCGGCGCGAGCTCCGTCTCGCTGCTCCAGGCGAGCCCCCTGGCGAAAGGTCTGTTCCGGGGCGTGGTCGCCATGAGCGGCGGCGCGTGGGGCAACGGCGGGCAGGTGGCAAAGCGGGAAGAGGCCGAGAAGATCGGCCTCAAGATTCAGGAAGCACTGAAGGCAAACTCCATCGAGGCCATGCGGCAAGTGCCGGCGGACCGGATTCTCGCCCTGCAAGAAGAATTTCAGGTTGGCGCCAGCGGCGGTCCGATTCGCGTGGGCGGCGCGGATGTCGACGGCTACTTCCTGCCGGACACGCCCGCGAAGCTTTTCGAGGCGCACCGGCAGAACGACGTCCCCGCCATCGTGGGTTTTACGCATGACGAAAGCTCGAACTCGTTGCGGACGGCCCGGAATCTTGACGAGTACAAAGCCGCCGCGCAGAAGGTATACGGCAAAGACGCGGAAGAATTTCTGAAGCTTTATCCCGCGGCCACCGATGCCGAAGCGCGAGAGATGGGCCGCACGGCGGCACGCGAAGGAATGGTGGAGAGAGGAGCGCGCAATTGGGCGGTGGAACAGGGGAAATACGGCTCATCACCGGTTTTTCTGTTTATGTACTCGCGCGTGCATCCATACATTCCCGGCGTGGCAATTGCCGACCAGGACACCGCGACCATCGGGGCCTATCACACCAGCGATGTACCGTATTGGTTCGGAACTCAGGACGCGCTCAATCTCATCCGGCCGACGCGCCAGTGGACCGCTTACGACCGCCAACTGTCGAAGCAGATGACAGATGCCCTCATCGCTTTCGCGAAAACCGGGGATCCGAACACGGCGGCGGCCGACTGGCCGAAGTGGAAGAGGCAGAGCGAACAACTCATCGAGTTCGGCGACGCCATCAAGGTGGTGCCAATGAACGCGTCGCGGCTGAACTTCATGGCTGCGCACAGCCCGGCGCAGGCGACGCGACGGGCCGCGCGGGATTAGCTCTTTTCCCGGCAAGCCACACGATCAGGCATAGGTTTCGGAGGGTTTTGTGAAAACTTTCGTCGTCGTAGTCGCCTTCCTCGCCGGCGGCCTGAGTCTTTGGGCGCAGGCGACGCAGGTGTCGCAGATCGGCGGGACGGTTCAGGACAGCAGCGGGTTTGCCATTCCCGGTGCGCAGGTGGCAATCACCAACACCGACACCGGCATCGCGCGAAAAGCCGAGAGCAACGCGGACGGCACGTACATCGTGCCGAAGTTGCCCCCGGGACCGTATCGGCTGGAAGTCACGAAGAGCGGATTTTCGTCCTTCGTGCAATCCGGTATTGTGCTGCAAGTCGACACAAACCCGCAGATCAATGTGACGTTGAACGTCGGAACCATCAGCCAGCAGGTGGAAGTTCAGGCGAACGCCTCGATGGTGGAGTCGCACAGCAACGGGATCGGGCAAGTGATCGATCAGGCGCGCGTCCTGGAGCTTCCGCTCAACGGGCGGCAAGTCACGCAGTTGGTGACGCTATCGGGAGGGGCCGCGGATTTCGTGCCGACCAGCGCGGGGCAGTCGCTCCTCTCCAACAAGAACTATCCGACGGCGGTGGCATTCTCGGTGGCGGGCGGGCAGGGAGGCCAGACGCTGTTTCTGCTGGACGGCGGAAACAACATGGACCCGATTTCGAATATCGGGCTGCCGATGCCGTTTCCGGACGCGCTCCAGGAATTTAAAGTGGAGACCAGTTCGCTGCCCGCCAATTACGGAACGCAGCCCGGCGGCGTGGTCAACGTGATTACCAAGGGCGGCAGCAATGCCTTTCATGGCGACGCCTTCGAATTTCTGCGCAATTACGCTCTCAACGCCAGAAATTTCTTTGCACCCCAGCGTGACTCGTTGAAGCGGAATCAGTTCGGCGGTACACTCGGCGGGCCGATTCACAAAAACAAGCTCTTCTTCTTCGCCGGCTATCAAGGCACATACGAAAAGGTCGCGCCGGCGGCAAATACAAACTTCGTGGCCACGGCCGCGGCGGTACAAGGAGACTTCACCGGGATCGCCGCGTGCGCCGGCGGAGTTACGCTCCGCGCGCCGTTCTCGGGGAACAAGATCAGTCCCGCGCTGCTGAATCCGGTGGCGCTCAATTTCCTGAAATACCTACCGGTTTCGACAGATCCGTGCGGCAAGCTGATATACGGAATTCCGAGCAGCGATCACGAGCACCAGGTGGTGGCGCGGACCGACTGGCAGATCAACAATCAACACTCGCTCTTCGGACGGTATTTCACCACGGGGTACAATCATCCTCCCTTCTACACCGACAACCTGTTGACGATGTCGACCGACGCCAGCGTCGGGCTATCCGACCGCGTGCAGACGGCCGTGGCCGGTCACACGTTCACGATCACGCCGGCGACGATCAGCTCGTTCCGCATGGGCTTCAGCCGAACCAGCGTCATCCGGTTTACTCCCTCGGCGGTTCCGACACCCACGCAGCTGGGGTCCAACGTTACCCAGGGAGTGCCCGGCTATATCTTTTTCAATGTGAGCAACTATTTCCTGCCCGTCTGCCAAAACTGCTCTCCGGGGCCTTGGGTCTCCACGAATTACCAGTTGTCCGAAGAAGTGAGCATGATTCGGGGAGCGCATCAGCTCGCCTTTGGCGTCAATGCGATGAACTCGCGCCTGAATTCATTCAGCAATTTTCAGCGCAACGGGAATTTCACATTCAACGGACAAGTGACTGGAAATGCGCTGGCCGATTTCATGCTCGGAAAGCCGTCGTCCTTCACGCAAAACAACGGGCAGATCGGAGACGAGCGTCTCACCGTACCGTCTTTATACGCGCAGGATAACGTTCGCCTCAGCTCGCGCCTGACCATCAACGCCGGCCTCCGCTGGGACCCCTACATGGCGCCGAGCAAGGCGGTTCCGCAGGTCAGCATCTTCGACCTCGGCTGGTACAACGCCGGCATCCGCAGCAAAGTCTTCACGAATGCGCCGGTGGGCACCCTCTTTGTCGGAGACTCCGGAGTGCCGGGATCGCATTTTTTCAACGGCCGGGTCGCCGAGTTCGCACCCAGGCTGGGCGTCGTGTACGACCCGCGCGGCAAAGGCCAGGAAACAATTCGCGTGGGCTACGGAATCTTCTACGGATCCACTCCGCTGTGGCTGCATCCCGGCATTCACGCGCCGTTTACGTATCCCATCAGCCTGCCGCAACCGGTGGGAGGCCTCTCCGATCCGTTCGCCGGCTCGACGTCAACCAATCCTTATCCGCTTCCGAATCCTCTTCCGTCGAACGTGCAGTTCCCGTTGTTCGGCACCGGTCTGGGCAATTTCAAGCTGAATCCGAAGCCCACCTACATGGAGCAGTGGAACGTCGCGTTCCAAAAACAGCTTCCCGGCGATTGGCTGGTTTCGGCGACGTATCTGGGCAACCGCACCGTGCATCTCGAGATCGCCGAGCCCTACAATCCGTCGATCTTCATTCCCGGCACGTGCGCGGCCGGGCAATACGGCCTGACCGCCGCGGGCCCGTGCTCGAACACCTCGAATACGAACTATCGGCGTGTTTTGTATCTCGCCAAACCGGCGCAAGCGCAGTATTATTCCGCGATCAACCAGTTCGGCGACGGCGCGAACGCCAACTACAATGGCCTGCTGATCGCCGCTCAGCACCGTTTTACTCACAATTTCACAGTGCTGGCGAACGAAACCTGGTCGCACTGCCTGACGGAGAGCGAGGTCGCGTTGAATGGCGCGACCTATGGGCAGGATCCCTTCAACCGGCACGGCGAATACGCGAACTGCTTCGCGGACCACCGGCATGCCTTCAATTTCACTTCCGTTATCCGGACGCCCAAGCTCTCCGCGGATTGGGTGCAACGAATAGTGGGGAACTGGCAGGAATCGACCATCTTCACCGCTTCCACAGGCACTTACTCCTCCATCGCCGTCGGAACCGACAACTCGCGGACGGGTGGAGGCGCCGATCGTCCGGCCGTCGCCGGGAACCCGAACCTGAGTGATCCAACATTGAATCGCTGGTTTGATACTTCGGCGTTTGCGGTCCCCGCGGTTGGGGCGTTCGGGAACGCCGGCAGAAGTACGATCCTGGGCCCGGGCGCGTGGAACGTCGATGTAGCGTTATCGCGGTCGTTTTCTGTGACGGAGCACCAGAGGATTGATTTCCGCGGCGAGGCATTCAACCTGATGAATCACGCGCGATTCGGCAATCCCAATACAACGATGAACAGCCCGAGTTACGGCCAGATACTGACGGCGCGCGATCCGCGGATTCTGCAATTCGCGCTGAAATACATCTTTTGACATGAATCGCCGGTATTTCCTGTTCACGGCCGGCTCCGCGGCTCTCTCGGCGCCGGCGCCGCCGTCGCGGCAATTAGTAATTGGCCTGATCGGGGCTGGCTTTCGCGGTCTTCAGTTGCTCCGTCAATGCCTGTCTCTGGCATCCATCCGCATTGGTGCTGTGTGCGAGACCTACGAGCCCCGGATGTTTGGCGCGGTTGCTCTGGCCCGTTCCAAGGGACATACAGCGCGCGCTTATCGGATCTATGCCGATTTGATCGCAGATTCCGATTTGGACGCCGTACTGATTGCCACGCCCGATTTTTCTCATCACCGCATGACGCTCGATGCGCTCCGCGCCAGCAAACATGTGTATGTCGAGCAACCGCTCTGTTTGACCTGGCAGGAAGGGGTCGAGTTGCTGAACGCCGAGAGGGGTGCGCGACAGATCGTCCAGGTCGGCTCCCAAAGGCGCAGCAGCCCATTCTTCCTCGAGGCGTCCCATGACGTGGGTGCGGGTAAGATTGGACAGGTTCGAATGGTGCAGGCCAATCGGACGTCTTCGTACCTGCGTCCCGGTGTGCTTCGCCGCGGTGGCGCCAAGTTGCGGGAGCCGCTGAATTTTCCTGACTGGCAGGCGACGGCCGCATCCAAGGTTCCGTACAGTCCCGATCGCTTCTTGAACTGGAGATTTTATTCGATGTATGGCGGAGGTCCGGTGTGCGATTTAGGCGTGCACATTCTGGATGGCATACACCTGATGACAGGAACTGGATTTCCTGCAACAGTCACCGCGCAGGGCGTGCGCTCGAAAGAACAGGGTTTCGATTGCACGGAACGTGCCGTGATTCTGGTCGAATATCCGAACGGGTTGGTTATTTCCCTCGCGATCGACGGAGCCGCATCGGGCCCGCACGAAATATCCGTCATTGACGGCGCCACCGGTCGATTGGAGGTCGCCCCTCACGAATCACGCGGCTCGATCGAGGATCGAAATGTCGACCCGGACTGGCGCGATGCAACCCACAGACATTTGGAAAACTTCTTGGAATCTATTCGAAACGGCCAACGCGCCCGCGCGCCCGTCAGCTTAGTGCTTCCGGCAACATTGATCTGCCAGATGGCAAATCTCTCCATAGCCCGGAAGCGGCCCGCTCGATGGGATCCGAATGCTACAGCTGTTGAGGTGTAGCACACGCAGTGGGTGCCGGCACTTTTCCGCGGCAGTCTATCAGCGAGCAGACCAAGCAATGAAATTGGAGCCAGCGCAACAAATCAGAAGGCGTTGGAATTAAGGTTGGGTATGGGTAGCGCTAACGGGAATCGAACCCGAATCGCGGTGTCCGAAGTGGTCCGATCTAACCGTAACTGGCTGATTCTGCGTGGATGTGGGTCGCCCTTTTCCAGGCGATCACCCTTTGATCAAAGTGTGATCAAAGAATTCTTGCCCGAGACCGCCAACCGAGGTCAAATCATCGGCGGAACTTGCGGCCACACTCCTCGGAGGCTATAGGCATTGAAGCGTGTAGCGCATTGTCACGCTAACGTTCTCGGCACCCGCGAAGTTCGGCTCAAGCCGCCACTTTTTTGCAGCGGCGACTGCGCTATCCTGCAAAATCCTGTTGCCCGAGGAAAGGTCTACGCTCGTCACTTCTCCGCTCGCGAGATCGATAGTTAGCCGCATGGTTACGTCTCCCTGAATGCGCGCCATTGCGGCAAGGGGTGGGTAGTCGGGTTTCGTGAAAATACTGAATCGATATTGTTCAGCACCAACCAGAACAACAGACAAGGCTGCCGCTTTGGCCTCAGCGTTTGTTATCGGCCCGCCATAGTCTTTGAGAAGGTCGCGGAAGCTGGGGCGGCGCCACGTAGTGTCGTTGCCGTGCACAGCCGCCGCAAGGCCTTCGTCGTAACGCCCGGAAGCAAGTTCGGGCACAATTTCCTGCCCAGCGCGCTGAAGAACCAGATCCTCCTCTTCCGTGCGCCCCTGAAATATGTCGTCCTTTCCAAACGCGGGGGCGACGACGTCCGATATCAAATCCCAAAGCCGGCTCATCTTTGCATTTGCCGATTTCAGCTTCTTTAGATCTACGTTGGATTCGTCAGGTAACTCCAGGACAGATGTCATCGGCCCACAAGTCGCGACGACTCCGGCACTGAACGTCTCGAAGTGCCCCGCCTTGATCGAGTATTTCTTGACCGTAGCGGCCAGGTCCCGAGGGTTTACAGCGCAGGGATTGTTCGCCTTAATAAGGTCTTTGATGGTCCGGTTCCGCAGCCGGACTTGAGCGCTTTGCACAATCTTTCGAGGACAAAAGCCGGGGTTGGTCCATCCTATCCGCGAATACCGGATCACGATGTCTGGTCCCTCCGTCCGGGCATCGACGACGCGGTAATAAAATAGGGCGCCGAAATCGGAGAATGCAGCGGACACGATGTACATTTGCGAGGGCCCGGGAATTTCCACGCACCAAGCGTTGATGGCTATGAGCGCCATCGCCGAAAAATACATACGCATCGCAACTTAAGTTTAATACCTCAGTGAGGTGGGAGCGTACTGGGAGATCGATACGGACTTCACGCTGAACTGCCCAGCCGGGTCACTTCGTGGCGTAAAGCGACCTCAGGCTGTTTTCGTCAGCTCCTTGGCTCGCAGAGTTGACGCGCTGCGATAACGGGTTGAGAACCCGTATTGCAGGATCACTGAACCTTTGAAAAATAAGAAAGCGGGCGTGAGCAAGGCGTGATCGATGCGTTTCTAAATATATGAAACCAACTGAGATACGGTAGCGCTAACGGGAATCGAACAGGTTAAGCGCCAGTTCAGTTCGGTTCGCCTCGGTCTAAATAGTTGCAAAGCGTTCAGTTCGCACAGCACCAACGTCCTAAACCGCGCTATGAAGACCTGGCGTCGTCACTCGGTTGTCACTCGCCCAACGAGTCTGACGAGAGATCGTAAACCATGCTCTCCGGAGAGCGGTTTCTCTGTATGCTGAATCATTGAATTTGGAGCAATGGCGATTGGATGATCCCGCCCCGAAGAATAAAGGCGCAGCTACGAAATGGCGGCGGGGGGGCCGGATCGCTCCGGCCCTAGTCCACTCAGCGGTCCGCTGGGGCAGATCGTTTGACATCCTCCCCGCCATGAACTCCAACGCACTAGCTTCTGCTTCGATCATTTCAACATACGGCCAGAGGCTTGCGAAGTTAATCGTATGCTTATTCAGCACTCCTACATAAAATGAGTATCCCGAGCGACAAGCTACTCGATTTCGAAGGCAAGGTATTGGAAGCGCTGATCACGTTCGATCTGAAGGACGACGGCGTCACCGGGTTTGAGTCGCTGGACAGCGTTCTGAAGGGAGGCTAGAGACGATACCGGAAAGTTGTTGATCGCATGAATGACGTCACCTGGCTCGAGATCGATAAACTGGGCCTGTCCATCCGGTGATCTCGCAACCACAATTAATCCATACTGGCGGCGGAGATCAGGGAGGAGTTCGGCCACGCGCCGATCTATCTCAATGCAGTAGATTCCCAAACGAGGCACCAGGTTTTTTTCCGGCGATACTAAGTTTGTCAGAGGATCAAACGGAGTAGCCTGTTCGTGAATCTCGACGGTGAGGGTCAGCCGATCATTGCCCCTAAGGACTGTAATGCGGGCCTTCTCACCACTCTTGCGCCGAAAGACGTCATTGGCCAATTGAAGGGTGGTATTGATGGGGTGGCCGTCAAAATCGAGGACGACGTCTTTGCGTTTCATGCCCGAACGGTCGGCCGGACCGTTAGGGTCGACATCCGCGACGATTACGCCTCGCTCCCGGGACAAGCCCAGCCCCCTCGCCATCACGGGTGAAATGTCCTGTGCGACGACTCCGATATTGCCGCGCGAGACCTTGCCCGTCCGCCGCAATTGGTCGTAAGTATCGCGAACGATATTGCTTGGAATGGCGAAACCAATGCCTTCATTTCCACCAGACTGGCTCACAATAAACGTGTTCATTCCGATGACATCGCCGGTTGTGTCCACTAGCGCACCGCCGCTGTTTCCCGGGTTGATGGGTGCGTCAGTCTGGATATAAAGGAAGGGCGTATCATCGGTGAGGGCCCGCGCGGCGGAGCTGACCACACCCATGGAAAGCGAATTCCGTAACCCCAAGGGGCTGCCGACCGCGAAGACGAGATCGCCCTGGCGAACCTTATCAGAATCGCCGAAACCCAGCGCCGTGAGGCCTCGCACATCGATCTTCAACAACGCAAGGTCGGCATCACGGTCGATTCCGAGGATGCGCGCATTGAAAACCTGGGCGTCCGGAGAGAGTGTGCCTTGAGTGCCTGGGGAGGCGTTGGCGTCCTGTACAAAGACACGAATACGAACTGCGCCATCGACCACGTGCGCATTAGTCATGATATAGCCGTTTGGATCGACGAGAATGCCGGAGCCGCTTGATTGCTCGGGTGAAACCGAATTTGCCGTTCGCCCGACCACCTCAGCCCGGGACCTGTAACCGCTCACCACAACTTCTACAACGGCGGGAGCGATGCGGTTCGTCAAGCGCCGAACGGACTGGCTCAACTCGGCGAGTCTATTGTTGGGTACGCTCGGCTGGGAGAAAGCACACGCAGTACAAGCAAACAGCAAGTTCAGAGAAACAGCCGCGCGAGGCACCATGTTGAGACTCCGTCCATTCGGCTCGCTTACTCGCGACGTTTCAGAGTTGGACGGTCATCCTGATCCGGCTTAGGCTCCTTGTCTCCAGATTGAGTATCCGCGTCGGTCGATGTTCCGGATCCTGGACGCCGCCGGAGCGTAGGCCGTTCTACATCCTTAGTCTCGGGTTTACGCCTATTCTCCAACTGCGCCAGCCGTTTTTTCACTTCCTGGTACTCGGATGTGTCCAAAACGTATTCGGGACGCACCTTGAGGTTTTGCTGAATGTTCTCCTGAGCGGCCTTGATCCGATCCTCAGTCATCGGGTGCGTTGAGAATACCTTAGACATGGTGCCTGGCTTTTTCTTTTCCATCGATTCAATCTTTTCGAAGAAATCGATGAACGAAGTCGGGTCGTATCCTGCCTTATACATGTATTGCAAGCCGAGGAAATCGGCTTCGCGCTCCATGCCGCGCGAGAACTGAAGGAAGCCCAGGGGAATTGCCATGCTGGCGCCCTGCATGGCTGCGTAGCCCGTCCAGCCATACGGCACGATGATGGAGGCCGCAATCATTCCGATCTGCGCGATCTCCCCGCGAGTTGCCTGTCGTGTGCCGTGCCGAGCTGCGACATGGGCGATCTCGTGGGCCATTACGCCGGCCAATTCCGCTTCGTCGTCTGCCTGCAAAATCAGGCCCGAATTGACAAAAAAGAAGCCGCCCGGCAGAGCGAATGCATTCACTTCATCAGTTTCCAGCACTTTGATTGTGAAGGGAACTTTAGCGTCGGAGTTCCGTACCAGGTTCTGGCCAAGCCGGTTGACGTACTCCGCGACAACCGGGTCATCGATGATCTTGGCTTGTCGTTCGACCTCCTGGGCCATTTGCTTGCCGAGCGCGATCTCCTTCTCGAGGGAATAGAAGTTGACACCCTTGCCCACATCCCGATTGCCAATTTCGTCCGGATCCTTCTTTTTGTCCTTGGCAATACCTAACGCCAATGCCAAGACCAACCCCAGAGGGAGACGAACCGCCCCGTTCCAAATTCGGCGCCGCATCACATACCTCACCGACAGCTGCGGCAGCAGCTACCCTCAGCTTGAACTGCGGAACGTCACCTCACCATCCCCTGTTCTGAGTAGAAACTGGGGAAACCGAGATTAAGTGGAGCGCTTCAATCGGCCGGCGTCGATGCCATCGAATCCAATGATTTTGCGAGAAATTTACGAATGGGCCAGTATTCCCAAAGGACTGTGCCGGGCAGTCTACTAGATGGGGAGGGAGGTGCGTGATCTTCCAACAAACACAGGCGAGTGTGGCTGCTTTGAGGGCGAAGGAAGCTGAGTTGATGACCGGACTACAAAATCGGGAGGGGCTGGCAACCGAGGCCGAAGCAGAATTTGGCGATCAGATCCAGCGCGCCTTGGATCGCGCACTCGTGATCGACGCCCTGGATCGAAGCTCGGTGCTGTTGCGGGAGGTTCAGGCGGCGCTGGCAAGAGCCCAGGACGGGAGTTACGGCGTATGTCTCCGCTGCGAGGAACCGATCAGCGACAAGCGTCTGGCGGCCGTGCCATGGGCTGCCTATTGTCTCGGCTGCCAGGAGCGCCGGGACCGGCAGCCAGCATTCGAATCCGCCGAGAGCAACTTCGCGAGCCTGTTGTGAACCCGCCGGATCGCCAATCCAGCCGGAAGAGGCGCGGCTCCCGCCGATAGGCGGAACGGGCCGCCAGCTATAACTTGCGCCGGGCGGTGTGCGAATCGATCAGCTCATAACCAGCGACGGAAACGAACAAGACTGCGAATACGGGACTTTGGACGTTGAGCCAAAGATCCATGAGGATATATCCGATGCCCGCGCCACAGATCGTCATATCCCAGATGACTCGCTTTGACATGGCCGCCACTAAGCTCTCCCGAGACCGGCGCTCACAGCATCTCTCGATTGCAAGATCTTGACAGCAAGCTCATCGGGCCGCTGCGATCCTACCAGCAGACGGCTACCGTCAATCAATTCCAGCTCCACGCCCCGATTGCCATGTGCGATGTAACCGAGACCGTGAGTTCCGGAGCGGATTCCGTAGCCGCGGTAATCGGAAACGGGGTCGTAGCAGACTGCCCTGGCGGAATGTATTATCGTAAGCGGCACTCGCCGCATTCGCCAAAATCCTCGCAAGCCCACGAAGAGCTCGGCTGCGCGCAGTTCGGTCACCAGCCGCACGGTAATCAATCGGATGTACACCGCCGTCAGCAGGATCGAGAGGAAAATCAGGTCAGCGTTGGACATAGGAGGATGCGCCCACGGCTGGTGCCAGGCGATCTGACGCACGGCAATGAACAATAGTGCGACCGGAGGAACGGCCAGCACGATCCGCGTATGCCGTTGCCGAAGCGGCTGGACTTCATGAAACACGACTTGTGTACGCTCTCTCACGGGCCTGATCAATCAGCGCAGGCCTCCAATCATGTACTGGAGAGTGGCGTAAAGGGCTTGGTACTCGTATTTTGCGCTGAGATTTTCGATTTCGGCCTCCGTCACGTTCAACTGACTTTGCGTGAGTTCCAGGATGGAGGCCAAGCCCAAGTCGTAGCGGCCTTGAGCCAGCTGCTGAGCCAGCGTGGCTTCGCGCAGGAACTGAGCGGTGACATCCAGACGCTGGTAGCCTGTCATGGCGCTCGCCCAAGCGGCGCGTACGTCGCGTGCGATCTGCTGCTCACGGTCGCGCAGCCGCTGATCCGCCTCTAGCGCCTGATAATGCGCTTCCTGCCGGCGCGCCGAGAACAGATGACCATTGAAGATGGGGATCTGGATGTTGACGCCCACTCCCTCGTACTCGCTCGGAATCACGCGCGGAAGAGTCTCCTGCTTGATATAAGGAATGAATCCACCGACGCCGAGCAGGTTCACGCTCGGATGGGAGAGGTCTTTCTCAGCCTCTTCAAACCGGTTGGCCGCCTGCAGGGTCGATCGCAGGCCGGCCAACTCCGGACGCTCTTGAAAGGCCCGCATCACCAGTTGTTCGGCATCTGAGGTCGGACTGGGCGGTAGCGGCTGCTCGACCAGGTCGTAAGTGGCAGGCTGTTCCGCACCCACCGTCCTGGTCAGTTCGGCGTAAGACCGCTGCACCTCGTTCTGGGCTTGAATGAGCAACAGTTGTGCCTGAGCCAGAATGACGGTGGCCAAGCTCACATCGAGCTGCGAACGGAGATTGTTTTGAGCAAGCGCGGTGACTTGGTTCACCGTTAGCTGACGCGCAGCGACAGTTTGTTGGGCCACTCGGATCACAGCTTGCGCCCGCAGCACGCCGTAATACGCCGTGTTGACGGCGACGAGCACGTCGTAGCGGGTGGCCTGCAAGTCCTGCTCGGTAGCGCTCTCCCGAAACCGGGAAGTGGCCACCAGGTTGGAGGTGCGCCCGAAGTCGCTGATCAACTGGTTCAACGTGACTCCTTGCCCAAAGCGATCGAAGAGGCGCGAATCGGTTAAGAAGCCCGCGCCGATGCGTCCTTGCGGATTTCCCTGCGAGCCCGTGACGTCGCCTGTGAGGTCAGGATAGTAGGCGGCTCGGGCTTCCGTGATCCGCTGATTGGCAGCCGATACGACATCCTGGGCCGCTAACACTCGCGGATGATTCTTTAGAGCCAAAGCTTCGGCATCCTGCAGCGTGAGGTGCAGAGGCGGCGCCTGCGCCCAAAGCCCTGCAGCTCCGAAAGAGAGAGTAACTATGGTGATTGTGGATACTCGCATAAAACCAAGCCGGATTATGCCGGCGCGCCCGACCGTGACCTCCGGCGGTATACCAGCAGGTACGCCGCCGGAACGATGTAGACAGTCAGCAGTACCGAGGAAGTCAGACCGCCAATAATCGCCCGCGCCATCGGGGTGTATTGTTCGGCTCCTGTCCCGAGCTTCATCGCCATCGGAATCATACCGATGATGGTGGCGAGGGAAGTCATTAGAATCGGGCGAAGCCGCACGCGGCATGCCGTGATGACCGCGTCCGCGACCGACAGTCCCTGCTCCTCGAGCTTGTGCGCGAAGTCCACGATCAGAATGCTATTGGAGTCGGCGATGCCGACCAGCATGAGCACCCCCATCAGCGACATGACATTCAAGGTAGTGTGGGTCAGCGGCAGAATGATTAGCACGCCGACGAAGCCCATCGGGATCGCCAGCATGATCAGGAACGGATCGACGAATGACTTAAACTGCGCAATCAGAATCAGGTACAACAGGATGAAGGAGAGCACGAACCCCAGTCCAAAACTCGTGAAAGATTTCTCCATTCCTTCCACCATTCCGAGCAGATTAACCCGCACATTCGCCGGCAGCTTTGCATCGGCGACGGTCTGTTGGATGGCGGTACGGACGTGACCAAGGTCTTCGCCGCTCGGCGTAACGTACAGGTCCACTACCCGTTGGATCTGGTAGTGATCGATTTCGGTTGGCGACAGCAGGAAATCCACTTTCACCACGTTGTCGAGTACCGTTATGGGGCGGGCCACCCCGTCGTGCTGGAAAGCCCGGATTGAGGTACCGAATGCCGGGCCGCCACACGCCCATCTTGGCTTGGACCAGTTCGCCGGCCCGGATGCCGGTCCGCACTCCATATGCGGCGCTTCCGTGCGCTGCCGCAGGGGAATTTGCTTCAAGTCCACCAGGTCATGAATGGCGGCCGACCCATGTTCGTTGTATTGCACGGTGAGAAAGTAGTCATTGCCGGTCTTGTAATCGACCCAATAGTTGGGAGCGATCATGGTGTTGGAATTGAGCGCGGTGATTACGTTGTCGACAATTTCCTGCTGGTTCAACCCGAGTTCGCCCGCATGCACGCGATCTACGTTGAACCGCAGCGCGGGGTAGTTCATGTCCTGCGGGATATAAACCTCGCCCACGCCGGGCAGCTTCCGGATGCGTGCTGCCAGCGATTGCGCTGTATTGAACGTATAGTTCAGATCACGGCTGGACACCTGCACGTCAATCGGCGCCGGCATTCCCGTATTGAGAATGGCGTCGACCATCGAGCCGCTGCTGAAAAACGTCCGCACGTCGGGAAGTTGCTCTGCGATCTGTCCTCTTACCCGATCCATATAAACCTGGCTGTCGATGTGATGCTCTGGCTTCAAGGAGGTCTGAATCGTCGCGGTGTATTCGCCGGCGTTTGACGTGTAGAGGGACGAGAAATCGTTCACCACACCGATATTGGAGACGATCATGTTCATATCGTCCTTGGTCACGGCACCGCGGATCAGGTCCTCGATTTTCGCCACGTAACGCTCAGTGTTTTCGATGCGAGTGCCGGTGGGCACTTTCAGATTAATGGTGAACTGGCCGGCATCGGTGCGCGGGAAGAAGGCCAGGCCGAGAAACGGATAGATGCCAAGACTGGCTACGAAAATGCCTGCCAGTGCCGTTACCGTTAGCGCAGGACGTTTCAGGGCCCAACGCACCGAGCGTTCGTACAGATTCAACACTTGTCCAAATGAGCGGTTGAACCAAGCGTTGAACCCTTTGGCTTGCGAATGACTGCCGCCGGGTTCGTGGTGTACGCCCTTCAGAAACTTCGAGCAGAACAACGGAATTACGGTCATGGCAACCACGAAGGAAGCCAACAGGGAAAGGACAAATGCCAAGGCGAGTGCCGAGAACAGGAACTTGCTTACGCCGTAGAGGAAGGTAACGGGGAAAAAGTCCACGACGTCGACCAGCGTGGCGGCCAGCACTGCCAGGTTCACTTCGGCGCCGCCTTGCTCGGCGGCCACCGCCGGAGGTGAGCCCATTTCCAGGTGCCGGTAAATGTTCTCCAGCGAGATCACCGAATTATCGATCACCCGCGAAAAGGCCAACGCGAGACCGCCCAGAATCATCGTGTTTACGGTGCTTCCCATCATCGAAAGCACGACAAACGTCGCCAGCGCCGAAAGGGGGATCGAGAGCAGCACGGCGGCAGTGGCCCGCAGGCTCCCCAGAAAGATAAGGATCATGAGGCTGGTGAGAACCAGTCCGATGATGCCTTCGTGCAGGACCGTGTTCAGCGCTTCCTTCACGAACACAGATTGGTCGAAGACCACGTTCCGTACCAGCTGCTGCGGGACATCGAAGAGATGGCCGATCAGGTTGCGGACTCCATTTACGACTTCGATGGTGTTGGTGTCCCCGCCTTGCTTCATGATCGGGATGTACGACGATCGCTGGCCGTCCACCCGAACCACGTTGTATTGGATCTGGCTCGCGTCTTTGGCCTCGCCCACATCCGCCACCGAGACCCACTTCTGCCCGGAAGTTTTTAGAGGAACCTGGTTCAGCTCGTCCACCTGCTTCACCAGGCTGTTGGAGTAAACGTAGTAATCGTTGGCCCCGATCTTGACGTCGCCGGCGGGCAGAATCAGGTTGTTCTGATTGATGGCGTTGACGACGTCCATCGGGCTCAGTTGGCGTGACAGCAGCTTGAACGGATCGACATACACCATCACTTGCCGGTACTTGCCGCCAAACGGGGGCGGAATCTCCGCGCCCTTGACCACCGCGATCTGATTCCGAATCTGGAACTGGGCCAGATCGTGCAGCTGCGTCTCGTTCAGACCTTCACCCTTCACCGTGACCAGGCACACGGGAAGGCTCGATGCATCAAACTTCATTACGACCGGTGGCAATGTGCCGGGAGGCAGCCGCTTCAGATCGGCCAGCGCGAGGTTCGAAAGCTGCGTTGTATCGGCGTCCGCGTCCGTTCCCGGCTGGAAGAAGACCTTGATGATGCTGACGCCCAGCAGCGATCGCGATTCCATGTGATCGATGCCGCTCGCCAGCGTGAACCAGCGTTCCAGAGGATTGGTGATATCGGTCTCGATATCCTGTGGCGGCATGCCGGAGTAGAAAGTGGCCACCACCACTTCCGGAAGATTGATGGGAGGGAAAAGATCCACCGGCATGCGCACGACGCTGGTAACGCCGATGACCGCCAGGACCAGGCAGATTACGACAATGAAATACGGATTGCGAATCGAGAAGCGCGGCATGCCCGGCTAGCTCCTGGCCTCCCGAGTACGCCGGCCGTACACCAGTAGATACGCCGCAGGAACTATGAACACCGTCAGAATCACCGACGCCGTCAGGCCGCCAATGATGGCGCGCGCCAGCGGCGCATACTGCTCGCTCCCGGTGCCCAGCTTCAGCGCCATTGGCACCATGCCGATAATAGTGGCCAGCGACGTCATCAGAATTGGCCGCAACCGCACGCGGCAGGATGTGATCACCGCGTCTTCCACCGACATCTGCTGCTCCTCCAGCCGGTGCGCGAACTCGACGATCAGGATGCTGTTCGATGCCGCGATGCCTACCAGCATCAGCACGCCCATCAAGGACATCACGTTGAGTGTGGTGTGCGTAAGCGGCAGCACGATCATCACACCGATGAATCCCATGGGAATCGCCAGCATGATCAGGAAGGGATCTTTGAACGAACGGAACTGGGCGACCAAAATCAGGTACAGCAAAACCACCGAGAGCGACAGCCCGATGGCGAAACTTTGAAAGGAGGCCCGCATTCCCTGCACCATTCCGCGGAGGTCGACCCTCAGGTTCCCGGACAGCAGTGTGCCTTTCGACTTCAAATCGGCCAGCAATCCATCAATTTCATTCGCGACTCTTCCCAAGTCCTCGGTCGACGGAGTGACGTACACATCGGTCATACGCTGGATCTGGTAGTGGGTGATTTGCGTCGCAGTCTGGGTATTATCGAGCTTGACGACCGTGTCGAGAGTCGTCGGCGCCGTCAGGTTGGGAGCGCGCAACGGGATGCTTTTGAGGTCGATAAAATTATGGATCGCCGGCTGGCCGTGCTCGTAATACTGGACGGTCAAAAAGTAGTCGTTGCCGGTCTGGTGATCGACCCAATAATTGGGGGCGATCATCGTGTTGGAATTGAGCGCGGTAATGACATTGTCGACCACTTCCTTCGGGCTCAGGCCAAGCTCGGCGGCGTGCACGCGGTCCACATCCAGCCGGACCGCGGGATAGTTCATGTCCTGCGGAATGTACACTTCGCCTACTCCGGATAAGCGGCGGATCCGCGCCGCCAGATCCTGCGCCACGCTGAAAGTTCGGTCCAGGTCGCGGCTAGAGATCTGAACATCGATCGGCGCGGGCGCACCGCTGTTCAAAATGGCGTCCACCATCGAGCCACTGCTGAAAAAGGTTCGCACGTTCGGGTAATTGCCTGCGATTTCCCGTCGCAGCCGGTCCATATATTCAAAGCTGCTCGTCTGGTGATCCTCGTTCAGTTCCACCTGGATGGTGGCGGTATAGGGACCCGCATTCGTCGTGTACAGTGCCGAGAAATCCGGAACGATTCCGAGGTTTGAGACCACCATGTGGAAGTCCGAAGGCGCCACCACGTGTTTGATCAGGTCTTCTACCTTGGCCACGTACTGCTCGGTCACTTCGATGCGAGTTCCCGTGGGCACTTTGAGATTGATCGTGAACTGTCCGGCATCGGTCTGCGGAAAGAAAGCGAGGCCCATGAAGCGATAGAGTCCCAGGCTGGCGATGAACAGTAAGGAAAGACCGAGCACGGTCAGGCCGGGCCGCCGCAGCACGGCGCGAACGGACCGCTCATAGAGATTCAGAAGCCCGTTGAACATCCGGTTGAACCAGGCATTGAATCCACGCGCTTGCTGCCCGTCCCCTGCGCCATGATGAATGCCGTGCAGATACTTTGAACAGAACAAGGGAATCACCGTCATCGCGACGAAATAGGAGGCGAACAGCGAAATCGCCACCGCCAGCGCGAGAGCCGAAAAAAGGAATTTGCTAACGCCGTACAGGAAGGTTACCGGGAAGAAGACCACTACCGTAGTGAGCGTCGCCGCCAGCACCGCCAGGCTCACCTCCGCGCCGCCCTGTTCGGCGGCAACCGCGGGCGCCGAACCCATTTCCAGGTGCCGGTAAATGTTCTCCAACGAAATTACCGAATTGTCGATCACGCGCGAGAACGCCAGCGCCAGTCCGCCGAGGATCATAGTATTGACCGTACTTCCGAACAGGTTCAAAACCACGAACGTAGCCAACGCCGACAACGGAATGGAGAGAAACACCGCCACCGTGGCACGCAGGCTGCCCAGAAAGATGAGAATCATGAGACTGGTCAGCACCAGCCCGATCAGTCCTTCGTGCAGCAGTGTATTGATGGCTTCCTTGACGAATGCCGATTGATCGAAGACTACCGCCTTTTGCAGCTGTTGCGGTACGTCAAACAGCTTACCCAGCATGTCCCGAATGCCATTGACCACCTCGATCGTATTCGTATCCCCGCCTTGCTTCATGATCGGGAGGTACACTGAACGCTGTCCGTCGACACGGACCACGTTGTATTGGATCTGGTTGGCGTCTCTGGCTTCTCCCACGTCAGAGACGGAAACCCAGCGCGATCCTTCCGTCTTGATAGGCACGCTGTTTAGCTCCTCAACGTGGTTGACCAGGCTGTTGGAGTATACGTAGTAGTCGTACGGCCCCATTTTCACGTCGCCCGCAGGCAGAATCAGGTTGTTCTTGTTGACCGCGTTCACTACGTCCATCACGCTCAGCTGACGGGACAGCAACTTGTACGGATCCACGTAGACCATCACCTGCCGGTACATGCCGCCGAAAGGCGGCGGTATCTCGGCGCCTTTCACGACCGCAATCTGATTGCGAATCGTGAACTGCCCGATGTCGTGGATCTGCGTTTCGGTGAGGCCGGCGCCCTTCAGCGTCACCAGGCACACCGGAAGGCTGGACGCGTCGAACTTCAGCACCACTGGCGGAAGTGTGCCCGGCGGCAGCCGTTTCAAGTCGGCGAGCGCAAGGTTCGATAACTCGGTGACATCGGCGTCGGCGTTGGTGCCGGGCTGGAAGAACACTTTGATGATGCTCACTCCCAGCAGCGACCGCGATTCCATATGGTCGATGCCGCTGGCCAGCGTGAACCACCGCTCGAGCGGGTTGGTGATGTCGGTCTCGATATCCTCCGGCGGCATCCCGGAATAAAACGTGGCTACGACGACTTCTGGCAGATTGATGGTCGGAAACAGGTCCACCGGCATTTGTGCCAGGCTGGTGATTCCGATGACCATCAGCGCCAGGCAGATGACCACGATGAAATATGGATTCCGGATAGAAAACCGGGACATACGTTTCTCTCCGCCCCTCTATTACTGTTCGCTGCCCTGAAACTGCTCGAGCGCGACCACGTGGGGCTTCACCTCCATGCCGGGCTTCAGGGCGCTGCGGTCGCTCACCACGACGCGGTCCCCATCGTTTAACCCTGCGACCACTTCCGCATCGTTGGCAGTCTGCAAACCGAGTGTCACTTTCCGCTCCTGCACCTTGTTGTTGTGGTCCACAAGCAGAATGGTCGCTTGCGAACCCGACTGGTTCACCGCCTGCAGCGGCACCACCAAGGCGTCGTTCTTGTGCTCAAGCTGCAGCGTGGCCTCCGCGTAGAGCCCGGGAATTAGCTGACCCGACGTGTTGAATACATCTACCTCGGTGTGCATGGTTCGCGTGTCCGAATTTACGTCCACAGAAAAGCGCGCCACCTTGCCCGGGAACACTTTATCCAGCGAGGACACACGCACCTGCACAGGATCGCCTACCCGGATGTATTTCACGTACGATTCCGGCACCGGAATCACCAGGCGGAACCGGTCGTCTTCCGAGAGCCGCACCAGCGGCATGGCCTGTGTGCTCGAATTGGTTCCGCCTTGCATCAGCGTGCCTTGATTCGCGTAGCGCTGCGTGACGACACCAGCAAAGGGAGCCTTGATCTGTGAGTATTCGAAAAGCACCCGGTCGTGCTGTTCTTTCGCTTTCGCGACTTCCAGCTGGCTCTCGGCTGATTGCAAGGTCGATTGCGCCGCTTCCACCTGGGACTCGGCGGCCAGATCCTTGCCTACCGACGCGTCAATCTCCTGCTGCGCCACCAGGCCTGGCTGTTTCTCCACCACGCCTTTCATTCGCTCGGCCTCCAGGTGGTACACCTTATGCTGCGCCTCCAGCCGGGTGATTTCGTTTTTCGCGTGGGTGATTTGGTCACCGGCGTTCTTGATCATCGCGGCGTCCTGCTGCAGCTGTGCTTCGAGTTCCGGTATCTCGAGCGTTGCCATTAACTGGCCTTCCTGTACTCGCGTGCCGTAGTCCACCAGAAGTTTCCGCACGAATCCCGCCTCTTTGGCGTAGACATCGATCTCCTGGTACGGAACGAGCTCCGAGGAGAGCGTCAATTGACGCATTATGGGTTTTCTAGTAATCGGCGTAACCCCCACTGTATTCTCGGTTTCCTGCTGGGCTGTACCTGCCTGGGCATTCTGGGCGTTTCCGCAACCAGTCAGCAATGCCGCGGCGAGAACGGCGCCGGCCGACAGCGCCCAAGCGATCCGTTCCGTAGTCCACTTCCGTTGGAGATTGCTTCTTGCTCGCGCCTTTTTCATAGTTTATGCGCCGCTCGCTGTTCTTCGAGCTTGGCCATAAGTAGATCGATGCTGAAGTTCTTCTTGTCGCACAGTTCGAATAGCTCCCGTTCCTGGACGAGTACCTGTTCGGCGACCCGTGGCAACTCACACGCTATCTGCCGCGGGATCATGTGAACTCCGTGCAAATCGCCATGCAGCAAGTCTCCGGTAGAAACGCGTAATCCACCAATTTCGACGGGCGCCCCGAACTCCACTACATGGGCGTACGCATGCGAAACCGACACACTCCCGGCATACAACTGAAATCCCAAAGCCTCGATGCCAGGCAGGTCCCGGACGGCGCCATTGGTGACGTAAGCCACGCAGTCGAGTGCGCGGCAGATCCGCGCATGGATTTCGCCGAACATCGCGCCGGTCCCTGGCCACGGGTCGGAGTCTTGCATCACCACAATCCGCGGAGTCGGAACGCTGGCGACGTACTGCCACCACTCGGGTTGCTCGTAATACCAGCCTCCGTTTATGGGTGGCGTGGATGACCGGATCCGGCCCGTCAACGCGTATCCCACGACCGGCCTTAGCTGCGGGAATTGGCACCGGCAGGCGCCGACGATAAATCCTTCGTTCCGCGGTCTGGTCTGCAGCCGCTCGATGGCATTGGACAAGGTACAAGTATCGAATCGCCTGAGGGTCTCCAGGCATTCTCTTGAAATTCCGTTCTCGGGCATAGGGGAGTTAATCGGAGTCCTTGCTTCTGCGAGGGATTCTCAATGCCATGGGAGCCATATTATCGGTGGGCTGGTTTAGCGAGACATCCCGCCAACGATGGAGTTTTGTCCCAAAACCGAAGGAGATGGCCCTTCCGAGCCATCTGCCCGAGATTCTCGAACAAAAATACTCTGATTGGGGGATTTCGGCGGTTTACCGCAGGGAAATAGAATAGGCCCCATAGAAGTGAGCGCCTGGGAGGTTGGTTCGTTTTCGATGAGTACGGTTCGGATTCTGATCGCCGATGATCATGCGCTAATTCGCGGCGGACTCCGCACCCTGTTGTCTCATGAGACAACTTTCGATGTCGTGGCCGAAGCCTCCGATGGTAATGAGGCCGTCGAAGCTGCTGAACGAGAATTACCGCACGTGGCCATCCTCGACATCGGAATGCCCAACCTGAACGGGATTGAAGCTGCCCGGCGGATCTCGGCCACCGTTCGGAACATTCAGCTCATCATCCTCACGGTCTACTCCGACGAGATCTACTTGCTGAATGCTCTAAGGGCAGGAGCGCGGGGATACGTCTTGAAAAGTTCTGCGGAATCGGAAATTGTCGACGCCGTTCGGGCCGTGAGTCAAGGGAAGGCATTTTTCAGCCCAAAAGTGAGCCGTATTCTGGCCGATGACTACATGCGATTCCTGGAGAAAGAGCGCGTTGAAGATAGCTATGACCTGCTGACAGGGCGGGAACGGCAGATACTTCAGCTTCTTGCGGAAGGCCAATCGAATAAGGATGTCGCCAACATCCTGAACCTCAGTCCGACGACGGTCATCTGTCACCGTCAGCACATCTTCCAAAAGTTGAATCTCCATAACCTGTCGGATCTGATTCTTTATGCCGTCCGAAGAGGCGTGATCTCTGCCTCGCACGAACGGAAGATTTGATCAATGCTTTTTGGTAATGCATCAACGGAAGAGCGGTCCAGTTCCTTCGGATATGACTTTATGTCGTATAGGCCGGAGAGGGGTCTGCGAACTACGCGAAGCGTTCTCCTCTTGGGCTTTGGGTTTCTTCTAATACTGCTGGTTCTTTGCGGACTCAATGCTCTGCAAGTGTTCTCGGAGTTGCAGGCGAACAACAAAAGCATTCTGAGCGACTTTCTTCAACAACAGCAGCAGCTCGATAAGATCCGCTCCGCGATTTACTTTTCGGGCACTTACCTGCGCGATTACTTGCTGGAACCAGAGCCGGACAAGGCAGAGCAGAGCCGAATGGCCCTTGAATCGGCACGGGCTCAAGTTGATTCGATGCTTGCGAATCCGCACGCGTTTACGGGGCCCGCAGGCAGCGACGACATGTACATGGCCCTGAAGCGGGAGATTGGCGAGTATTGGCAAACTCTCGCCCCGGTTCTGTCGTGGAAAGCAGAGCAGAGACACCGCAAAGGCTATCGCTTCCTTCACGACGAAGTCTTACCCCGCCGCTCCAGCACCCTCGGTATCGCCGATACGATTGCGTCCGTGAATCAGCAGCAGCTTCTGGAACGGGATAACCGGTTGCTTTCGCTGTTCTCGAATTTCAAAAACCGGCTCTTGATCGCGCTCCTGGTCATGGTGGTGTTGGGTGTCATGCTGGCGTCCGCCAGCACCATTCACCTGCTAAGGATGGAACGCCGTACAATCTCCCACCTTGTTGAGGTCAGCGAGGCCCGCCTGGAGCTGAAAAGCTTATCCGCTAAGCTAGTGACCACGCAGGAAACCGAGCGAAAGAACCTGTCTCGAGAGTTGCATGACGCTGTGGGGCAGTCGCTGTCGGTTGTCCAATTTGAACTGCACGATATGGCTGCGGTGCTTCCACAAGAACAGGAACATCTCCGAGGTCGAGTCGATCGTATCCGCGAACTGGTGGAGAGTTCGCTGGCTATGGTCCGCAATATGGCGAGGCTGCTGCGGCCCTCAATGCTCGACGATCTGGGACTCGCGGCGGCGCTGGAATGGCAAGCCCGTGAGATCGCGCGTTCAACCGGGGTTCAAATCAATGTGGAATCATCGGGGCTGACCGCGGAATTGCCGGACGAACACAAAACCTGCGTGTTTCGCATCGTTCAGGAAGCATTGAACAACGTGTGCCGCCACGCGAATGCAGACTCCGTTGACATATCGCTGGCCACAACCGATTTGTGGGTCTCGGTAGTTATTCATGATAACGGCCGGGGTTTCGATCCCGGCCAGACCAAAGGACTCGGAATGATCGGCATGCAAGAACGAGTGCAAAGTCTAGGCGGCACACTCGCCATACATTCCGAGCTGGGTAAGGGAACGAGAATCGAAGTGCGGGTTCCATTTCCCAAGCGCGTCGCTGCCAAAATGGCGTCGGGCAACAAGGTAGCCGCCGCTTTTCCCGGGAAGGCCTAATCTCTTGCGCCCCATCTCCATTCTTTTGGCCGAGAGCCATCCCCGCCTGCGACTAGGAATCCGGCGGTTGTTGGAAGCCCAACCCGCGTTCCGAGTGATCTCCGAGGCAGCCGATGCGTCGGAAGCAGTCCGCCTGGCGGACGAGCGCCAACCCGAGATTATCGTCACGGAAATTCCTCTAGGAGATAGCAGCGGAATCGACGCTGCCCGGGAGATTCACTCACGGCGACGCGAAATCGGCATTGTTTTCCTCAGCATGCACTCCGACATCGCCTATGTAGTTAGCTCGATGAAAGCAGGGGGGCGCGGCTATGTATTGAAAGACACGGCGAGCCCGGACCTTCGTGACGCAATCTATGCTGTGAATGATGGCTCTACTTTCCACAGCCCCGTGGTTACGTGGCTATTAGCTCAGGATTGCGTTCAGAGGCTGCAGGAGCCGCGGAACGACTACTTGCTTGCCAAAGCGGAGAGAGAGGTCATCCAGCTTTTCGCACAAGGAAAAACTTCCCAAGACGTTGCTTTGATTCTTGGTTTTGATTCGACTGCTGCCGAAGCCCGTCGGTTCGAGGCCCTCCGGAAGATCTACTTGACGGGCTGCGCTGCTGAGGCCTCCGCGCCGGAGAACTTCAGAAGCTGAGGCCGAACTCAAATGCCAGATTCAGCCAGTGATCGGTAGTATTTGTCGCTGGGAAATTAGCGACGGCCTCGCCGTTCGTCCTGCCTACGATGTATTGAAGGGTCGTTCCCACCCGGAACGTGTGATTGCTATCGAGGAAATAGCTCACATTGGCAAGGCCGTAGCCGCCCCAGCCGCCTCGAGTTGTACACGAATAACAGCTCGAGCCATACCCGTAGCCTGCATTCGAAGGGGCCGTCTCGGAGTAATGCAGATGGACCGCGCCAATCCCGACCGAAGTCTGAATACGCCGGATCGGCTGCGGGATATAGATCCTGCCGCCCAGAAGAGGAAACATGAATTCGTGATCCCCACCTTGCACGGTTCCGAAGTCTGTGACTTCCGGATTCGGGTTGTGCGCTGCGCCAAATGCCATCTGGAATCCAGCATCTGCCTGGAACAACCGGTTAAACCGGTAGCCGTAACCAAGCTCGATAAACGGGGCCGTACCCAGATAGTTAGTCGAGTACCCGAGCGGAATGGCTGGACCCACGCCAAAACTGAAGTTGTGATGGTGAATCTCGTTAGTGTCGTTTTGAGCCAGAGCGAACGACGGTATCAGGAGGCAGGTAGCTAGGAGGGGTAGCCGCATAGTGCTTCGAATGTACACTCTCTCCGGTTGGTGTCCCATCCCCTGGTTGTATGAATTCCGGGGAAAACGGAGGTTAATTCTGTCTGTTTTCGCCAAGGAGCGCGTCCAGTGACACATGATTCGTCTGGAGAATCGTGCCGCGAACGCGATCGAGCTGGAGGAGCGCTTTGGCGTAATTCGCTTGTGCCTGGGTTTCCTGCGACTGCGCAGCAATGTAGTCACGTTGCGTCTGAATAACCCGATAGGGAGTGGAACTTCCGATTTGCAGCTTAGTCTGTTCCGCATTGAAGGCTGTCTGGGTGCTGGTGACCGCCTCTTTGTCGGCTTCTACCTGGGCTTTCGCCTGAGTCAGTGCAATAACAGCGCTTTCCACATCCATCCGAATCTGGTTTTCGATCCGGACTCGAGCCGCTTCCTGCTGGCGCATCTCCAGTTGGGCGCGGGTGTTGTCTGCCTGAGCACTTCGATTGCGCAGCGTAATACTGAGCGAGAATCCCGCCGCATATTCCGGATACGGCACATTTAGCCAAACCTGTTGCAGTAGAGGCCCCACGCCGGTTGTCAGTGAAGAACTGGCATAGGTGGCAAAGATGCTGAACGTCGGCTTCAATACATTTCGGGTGTATTTTTCCGCGATTCGCTGATTGCGGAGACTCAAATCGGCCTGAATCAACTCCGAGCGGTTGCCGACTGCGGTCTTTAACGCGTCCTGCACGGTAGGAATATCGGTCTCTTGCGGCTCGGGAAGTGGATCCAAGGTCGCCAATTCTATATCGGCTACGGCGTTCAGGCTCTTGCTGATGAGCTCTTTCAACTGCAGTTCTTTCGTTTTCTCATTTGTCTGCGCGATGATCAGATCGCGGCGGCTTCCCGCCGTTGCAGATCGCGCCTGGGTGACATCCAGCACCGCGGCGGCACCTAGCCGCTCCTGCTGGGCGGTATCGTTGTACAGTCGCTGTGCCGTGTCGAGAGCCTGCTGGGCCGCTTCCACACTCTTTTGCGCCGCAACCAGGTCCCAGTAAGCGTTTTGTCCGTTGAGCAAAGCGGTGGAGACCTGCTGACGAAACAGCTGGCGGCTGACCTCGAGGTCATTCTTCGCAACGTTAATGAACCGACGGTTGACGGCAAAACCGAATCCATTCAACAAGGGCTGATACATGGTCAAAGACAGACGGGATGTATAAGCCGGGTTGTAGAGGAGAAACTGCTGCGTTGAGCTCTGGCGTTGCGAGTTGAAGCTGACGCTAAAGGTAAATCCCGTCGAGAAAGCTTTTTCGAAGCGCGTCAGAAAATCGGAAGACGGTGTATCGACCACGTTGACGCCGGCAACCTGGAGGGTATTCAACGGGCTATTCGCGCGGTCGAAGCTGGCGCCGATCTGTAGATCCGGATCGAATGTGCCGCGCGGACCGATGACAATCTGGCGGGAGGCCCCGGTAATTGCCGTCGGGCCAGTACCGCCCGCATTGATGGTCGAGGCGGCGCCCACGCCCGCGCCAATCGCGGAGGCGAAGAGTTCTCCGGGCTGAGGAACCCCGGGCACTCCGCGCGCGGCCTGGCCGGACTTGGCGCGCAGGAGGTCAGTCTCGGCTATATCGACGGTGTAGTGGGAGGACATCATGTCCAGACTGTTCTCCTCCACCAGAGCATTGAGCCGAGAAAGGGAGAGTTCGATTTTGCCGTTTTGAATCATCTCCTGAAGCTGCCGCCCGTTGGTGAGATCGGGCTTTGGAATGGCGGGCATCTGGTATGCCCGCCAGATCTTCGGGAACCATTTCACGCCCTGGCTGTAGTCGACGGGCGGGAGGTCCGCTGCGTCGGCCCCATAACTGGTAATGGCCGCCAACAACAGCCAACAGCATCGGCGAAGATGCATCTAGCGCGAGCTCCCAGAGGGCACAACTGGAAGACGCGGGATTCGAAATGGAGGCGCGGGCATGTGGGTGACGACGCCTAAATGAGCGTCGTCCAACTCGACATTATTCCGGTCCAGCAGCACTCCCGACGATCGATCCATCTCGACTAACGCCTTGGCGTAAGTGGAAACAGCAGCGATTTCAGCCTGCTGGGCCGTGACCAGATCCCGCTCTCGGAGTACGACGTCGTATGGCGTGGAGATGCCCACCTCCAACTTTTTTTGCTCCGCTTCTGCGACGCGACGGGCGAGTTCGGCTGCCTCGTGCGCTGCCTCTACCTGGGATCGCCCCTGCAGCAAACCGGTGATGGCCTGCCGCACCTCCAAATTGATTTGCTGGCGCGCCTTTTGGAGACTGACCTGACTTTGATTTGCCTCCAATTGGGCGCGCATGCCGTCGGCTTGAGCCGAGCGGTTCCCGAGGTACATGAAGTAGGTCAGGCCGGCCCCGTATTCCGGGTTGGCTGCCCCGAATGCCTGGTTGAGAGATCCCAGTCCACCAGAGCTAGAGGCGCCGATTAACGAGGCCCCTTGTAAGCCCGATCCCGCGTAAAGGCCAAAGGTGCTGAGTTGCGGCAGCATGGCGTTCTTGGTGAACCGTCCCGAAATGTTTTGATTTTCGACATCGCTGACGGCCTGCAGCAGGTCGGGGCGATTTCGCAACGCGTTTTGAAGAGCCTCGTTGAGGTCAGGCACATCGTTGTCCTGGGGCTCGGGCAAAACGTCTGTAGTGACCACCTCCGCGGCGTCCAGCGCTGGATTCATTCGCTTGCTCAGCAGATTCTTTAGTTGCGCTTCCGCGGTTTTGAAGTTGGTCTGGGCGACCACCAGATCGCGCTGAGTACCGGCTACTTGAGCCTGTGCCGTGACCACGTCCAATTGAGCGGCAATTCCGGCGGCCACACGCTGCCGGTTGTTTTCGTACAAAGTCTTGGCGGCGTCTAGAGATTCCTCGGCCACTCGTATGGCTTCCTTCGATGAGGCAAGATCCCAATAGGCATCTTCTACCTGAACCAGCGTGCTAGTCACCTGCAGACGGAAGATCTCCTCGGATGTCTTGATATTGTTTTGCGCGACGTAAACGAAACGCATGTTGGGGATAAACCCGCGCCCGTTTAACAAGGGCTGGTTGAAGCCCGAGGTGAAACGCGTAATGAATGCGGGGTTAAAGAGCAGCCGGCCCTGCGTGGTGATCTGGTGAATTACGCTCAACCCGAGAAAGTAGCTCGATCCCTCGGGCAGTAGTTGGGCGTAGTTGGCACTGGGGGCAATGGAATCTGTCGTGACAAGAGAGCTACCGGCAACGACAGTTGTATTTAAAGGGGAGACGTTGCGATCAAAACTGAAGTTAAACGTGACGGAAGGATCAAATGTACCGACCTGACCAATTTGCAACGCGCCTCCGCCACCTGTGACACCGCCGGCAGTGCCTACGCCGCCCTGTCCGGCTGCTGCGTTGACCCCGGCTCCAATCACACCGGTATTCAGACCTCCTGGAAGAGTCGCGCCCGGGATTCCGCGCGCCGCCTGCCCGGACTGTGTTCGCAACAGATCCGCCTGAGCGATCGGACGCAAGTATCGCTGCACGGCTATATCCAGATTATTCTCGAGTGCCAGAGCTAAGGCATCGGCGAGAGAAATCTCGAGCTTACCGTCGTGGATCAGGTCCTTCAGCCGGGGGGAGTTCTCTAAAACCGGCATGTCGAGCCGGGGCTCCTCATAGGGGGCCACGACATTGGGAAACCAGTGCGGACTACGAGAGTAATTTCGCGAGAAAATACTGGCGCCCGACAGCGTTTGAGAGAACGCGGGCATCAGCCCTTGTGTAAGAAAAATGGACAATACGGCGGCATAGTAGGTCATACACACGCGAATGGCGCTCGGGCTAGGACACCTCAAATAGAATCAGTGTAGGGCAGCTCCGCAATTTCCCCAATCCTCGGATCAGAGGAGTTTTAGGAAAATCCCTATCTACCGCTACAACCGCGGCGGTTTTGCGGTTATCGCCTGGCTGGGGGCCGAATGAGTGTTTGCCGGATGTCTGTGTGTTAGGAACGATCATTGCGATCGGAATCAGTGTCTTAGCGGCATTTGTTGTGGTGCCGGTAGTGGCTCAAGGACCTGGCCCGACATTTTCGCGCACGCGCCTATAATCCGAAGATCGAAGTTCGCGAGACGGGAATCGTCGAAGACGTCCGCGAAGTCGGCGGCTATCGACACTGGACAGGGACGCACATTCTACTGAAAACGGACAAGGAGGACTTCGAATTCGAGATCACCGGCTGCCTGCAGGATCGGCAAAAAACCTGGGCGTTCCGCCAAAGCGCCGGATCGGGACAGTGCGATCGGTGTCGAGTGTGTACAAATCACGCATGCGGAACGAACGGTATAGCGGTGCGTTCACGTTTATAGCGCTTACCAGCCCGCCGAGCGGGTCCAGTTCGAGGGACCGGGAGGTGTTGTCGGGGAGCCAACCTACATCGAACAGGTAGTTTCCGTTGAGAAGGGGTTGCGCATTGCCTACGGCGAACGAGAAGCCGCCGAGATCGGCATTCACTAAGAGCGATGCGATCCTATTCGGCTCGTCGAGTCGCAGAATTTGCCCCCGGCTGTGCGCGCCTTTGCTGATGTTCTGCCGCAGGTTCGAATCGTCGAATACCGCCAGTAGGGCTGGGTCCTGGGGCGCGAACTGCGGCCCGTGCTGATGCGAGAACCAAGGTGAAGGATCGCTAGAATTGATCTGAAAATCACCGTCCTTACCCAAGCGCCAGATCACGTTGCCGCTGCCGAGGCCATTGCGGAAATCGATTTTGATAATCCAGTCCTGATGGCGGCTGGAATACAGCAGGTTGCCATCTGCCGTTAGTTGGAGGGCATTGCCGTGCAGCCAGTCGTTAGCGTGCGAAGCCAGACTGATCGGCGGACAGCCCAATCCCGGGCAGGTCTCACCGAGAGTGGCGGCGCGGTGCGCGTCCAGGTGGTCAAAAGCGTCCCAAGTCCAGACAACCTGCAGATCCTGATCCAAAAGCAGGATCACGTCGCCGATAATGTCGATTGGCCCACGTCCCTGAACACCGGTCAGGAGTTGTTCCCTGGTAGCGAGCACTGCCAACTCGCCGTCGGGCAGGCTGAGCGCGTCATGGTGGAACACTCCGATAGTCGGCTTGCCCATCGCCGCCAATTGTTCGTTGATGCTCGTTGTGTTGGTCTCCCGTAATGCATTACCCGCGACGTCGAATTCGCGCAGCGTCTGCCCGAACCCGGCGGCCGCCTGATTGGCCACCAGCGCGAGAAAGCGCCCACCCGATTCGGGGCGGGTGAGCAAAGCAAAACTCGCCGGGTAGTACCAGATCACGTTCCCTGCGGAGTCAGTGGCGAAGGACGGACCGAACAGATTACTGTACAGCCAAACTCCGTCCTCAGGCGGTGCTTGTGCCGGCTGGGGTATGGTCGAAACTGGTAGATGGACGGGGATTGCCGGTGTAGTCAAGGTCAGTGTCGGGCCTTCCAGAGCACCGAATCTGCTCTCGATGATGTGGTGGACCGTGTAGGTTGCGCTCGCGCGCAGCCCCGCCAGGTAAAAGTTCATACTCATGCCCGATTTACAATCCTCGTACGGCGTATGTTGGATGAATCCTTCCGGAGACTCAAATTCCACTCGCATGCGGCTTGAGGGTCGACACTGTGGCGCACTGTACAGGAAGACTAACGGATTCTGAGTCGGAGTGATTACAGGCGTTCCCTCGGATAAGCCAATTACCTGATGCTCCAACTTGGCCGATCCCGTGACCCCTGCGGCTGTGTCACGCACCGTCACTTCGACTTCGTAGACTCCTTCGTATTTGCTTACGGTCCAGTCCAAAGTCGGCTTGGGGCTAAAGTCGCGAACAATGCGGAAATTCTCCCCTCGAGGTCGCGCCCGGAACCTATACTCCAGATGGCCAGAGCGGCCAGATACTACGGCGGTCCAAGTGACAGTCGTCCCCAGTGGACAGGGTGACGGTACGGAGGGCGTGAGCGAAACTTGAAGGGTCTGTGCCCGCATTCCACCAGTTGCAAGCCAAAACATCAGAATCGCGTGCACGCAGCGAGTCAACCATTTGCGAGTGAACACCGGTTGTTCCCCAACCGTACGCCTGCACGGTAAGACAAATAATCGCGAGACGCAATACAGTGATGAGATTAGTTCTGACGCTGTAACGGGAGTACTCGATAATTTGCGGTCTCTTGATCGTACGAAGAAACTACTTACGTGTCGGGAAATCCGCCCCCTCACCCACCTGTTGCCGGCAGAGCTCATCGAGTTCCCGCCGATACGCGAACAGCCATTTTTCAAAGGCTGTTGGGCTCGTACAACCCGCACCTTGCGCTTCCTGCTGATTGCTCGCTGTCGGAGCCGAACGCGTCGCTTTTGGTGAAGATTTTCGAATTGAGCCTCCGTCGCCGAAAGACCATAGCCTCATAATGGCAATCTGCCCAATGATTAACACAGAGAGATCCCTCTAAGCGGCCCACATATGCTTTTTTTGAGAACTTACATAGCAGTATGCTCAGTTAGCAGTTGCCGAAGACATCCACAGAGAATGACTACCCGCCCTCGCAAAGTCGAATTGCCTTGCCTCCTTCTGTTCCTATCTGTACAATCTTGCATACAGAATACCGGCCCTTGAAAACGGGATCGGCAGACTTGGGTGATAGGAGAATTGGTGAGCAATTGGAACCGGGTCGTCTCTGAGCTACCAAGCAATGATTTGGCGCAATACCTTCGGGACGAAATCCGGCGCCAATGGAGGCATTTCCGGAAAGATTCCTCGGTTCGCCCCATCAAAGCCCGACCTCAGCAGTATTCCATGCTCTGGAATTGGCGATAGTGGCGGCCAAAGGGCATTCAGGAGTACAGTCGCGGGGATGATCTTCTTCGCTTTTTACGAGTGCCGGTAACCAGGATGGTAACTGAACCGTCGTTGATGCAGATCCCCGTTACAGTGCGGGCGCACTCACCCATTCACCCCATGGCGCCCGCATTCTCATCATTAATTTCGAATTCCTCATAAAGGGTTGCGGCGCCTCGCTTATAGTAAACCTCGACTACTACGATTAGGGGATGGACGGTGGCGTGCCGAAATGTCATCAGACAAATGCAGAAAGGTGACGTTTTGGTGTTTGTCTTTGCCGGCCACGGTTTTCAAATCGATGGTGTACAGTACCTGATGCCTAAAGATGCGTTCTTTGATGACCGCAGTTTAGAGGCGGCAGCAGCCGCATCGATTCGTCTTCCTGCGCTGAAAATTATCGCGCGAGAGTATGCCGTCTCATCCGTTTGGTACATTCTCGACGTGTGTCGCACGTTTCCGCTCCAGGCCGGCACGAAAACGAGCGTCCTTCACGCCAACGTCGAGGGCGGGCAGAGCTACGAGGTAAACGATCAAGGGTTGTTCCTTCCCAGGGTGACACAAGCGTTGCGCGCGGCCCGAAAAGTCACCGCGACGGTGAAAGGTGCTGCCGTTGAACAGCAGTCGTCGTGGACACGCCGCCCGCAACACCGACCTACCGCGGGCGGTGACGACGCTGGACGTCACATATGATTTTGATTTTATGGTAGCGCTAACGGGAATCGAAAGCGTTGAGCGAGGTTTCAACCGGTGCCACCTGGTGCTATCTGTCTCATTCTAGGCTCATCCGCTCGCGGTCAGCTCATCCTGTTTTGTCATGTACCTGCGTGGCGTGACATGGCCGTGACATGGAAGGAGCCGGCCGTCCCCGAAAAAAATCTATGCGTGGCTTCATATGATCCCTCCACTGCCCGAAGCTCGGCAAAACGCAAACCGCGAGGACATCTCGTCAAGCAGTGTGAACTCAAACTCCCGCGTGTGAACGAGGCTGTCATTGCCTTCC
>CAYTJD010000072.1:0-30520 GCA_964438005.1 uncultured Solibacteraceae bacterium
ATCGATTTCGTTTAGCGGCGTCGACGGCCCGAGCCGGTTACGCGAGCCCCGCTGCTCGCGCGATCATATACAATCCAGACAAGACTGCGGCGGCTCCGATCGCTCGTGCCACCCGCTCGCCGTTCGGTGCGAGACGTTCGCCGGTGATGGCGGCCGCGACCGCAGCCATCGCGCGCAAGTCCATCACGCCGATCACCAGGAGGATCGCTGTGAAGCCGGCACAGCCGCCGCTGCAGTGAAGGCCGAATCGCAGACCAAAGCGCCAGGCCGCCGCGTCAGTCGCCAAGGCGCAGCCGCTCCCCGGCGCCTCCCGGCAGCAAGAAAGGCGATGTGCCTTCCAGGTGCTGAACTGCAGAACTCCGGCCAGGAGGACCACCACGCCCGCCGCCGCCGGAACAGCGTGCGCCAGGCTCGGCCGTTGCATCTCCAATGCAGCCAGCACGACAGCTCCCGGAAAGAGCGCCGCTCCGATCACGCTCCACACGAGGAAGTACGCGACGCCTGCCAGCGCGGCCAGACGGTTCGGGCACGCGGCACCTGTCCTGGCCAGGGCCTCGCGATAGTGCCACAGCGTGGGCGCCAGAGAAGGCAGCATCATCGCGACCATCATCACGAGCCACATGGCGATGAACGAGGCCGCGGCGCCGGGCCACGTCTGCTCTGGCATCCGCATCCACGCCATCGACATTGTCCAGCCGCCTGGCATCGGCATTCCCGCCGCCGCCATCGACGAGCCCCATAAAACCGTCGTCACTGTGCTGGCGGCGAGGAGCAGCGCAGTAACGCCGGCGAAAGTGGCCCCGGTGCCTCGTCCGGAAACTCGGCCCAAGAAAAATCTCCAATCCCGCACTGCCGTTGCGATCACCATGACTTCACCTCAGCCGTTGTATTCGTCGTGGCGCCGCCACCACATGCCCGCTTCGTTGCGGCCCTTGGGAGCACGGTCGAACCACTGATACATGCCCCAGAGGCCGTCGAGCCCGCGCGCATAGCTGGAATAAGTGTGGTAAACGACGCCATCCTCGAGCGCGAACGCGCTCATGCCCGGCCTCTCGCGCGTATACGTCGCCGGGTCGGTTCCGCACGCGGCTGCGAACCGGGCGACCGGCTCCGGCACCGTCGTCGCATCCATTGGGCGGCCACCGCGCCGGTAGTTGTATTCGACGCTTCCCTCGCGCTGCTGCGCCTCGGTGAAGCCTACGCTGAAATCGAAGTTGAAGCCGCCCCCGAACGACGACGCCCACGGAAAGGTCCACCCCATCCTCTGCCTGTACGCCTGCAGCTTCGCCAGCGGCGCGCGCGAAACCGCCCAAAGCATCACGTCATGATGAGCCAGGTGCACCGCGAAGCCGTTGAAGCCGTCCGCGATTGACGAGCACGACGGGCACCCAGCCGTATAGTCGGGACCAAACATGAAGTGGTAAACGAGGACTTGCGAGCGGCCTCGAAAGAGGTCCGCCAGCGAGGCGTCCCCTTCGTCGGTCTCGAATCGATACTCCTTGTCGATCCGAACCCACGGCAGCTCCTGCCGCTGCCGCGCCACTTCGTCGCTGCGCCGCGTCAGCTCCTTCTCCGCCTGCAACAGCTCGATCCGTGCGGCGAGCCACTGTTCCCGCGTTCCCACCAGGCGCTTCGTCATTGTTTCGTCTCCTCTCGTACGTGCGACCGCTCGGTTCTCGATAATGGTTGGCGACTGCCGGTCACAAGATGAACGTAAGCCCGAATGCCGAAACGGTGGGAGTGACAAGTGTGGCGGGATTCGAGGGACTGCCCGATCACGAACGCTATAGTGGAAATGCGTGGTGCCGTGCTGTAGGACCGGGAACCCCGGCGCCGCGAACGGTGTCTAAGTGATACAGATGCGGCGGTCTACGATCCTCTTCGGAGCGTTGGCTATGGCTGTCAGCGCGACCGCACAAACATTCTCCCTGCAGATTGAAGCCCTGGCCGGCCAGTCTCAATTTCGCATCGGCGAAGCGATCGGCCTGAAGCTCACTTTCGAGATGACGGCACCCGGCTCGGACGCTCCGCCGGCGAATAGACCTGGCTGGATGATCATGTGGAGCGGGCATGACCGCTCAGTTCTGGGCTTCGGACGCGATCGCTTCATCGTCGCACCCGAAACCGGAACGCGGGATCCCTGGAACTATCGCCTTCACGAAGGCATGGTGTATTCAGGACCCGGCGGGATGCGCCTCGGCGGCGAACCAGCCATCCTGAATATCGATCTGAACCAGTGGGTCCGGTTCGAACGTCCCGGCCACTACACCGTTCATGCGGTGTCCCACGTAATGAGTCCTCAAAACCAGGATGTGAGTCTCGAATCGAACCAGATTGGGATCGATATCGTTGCCGCCGACCCCCAATGGCAGGCAGAGGAACTCGCCCGGAATGTCGGGATCCTGAATTCTACGCTATCCAAAATTGACAACCAGGCGTTCGAGGCGCGCATGAGCGCGGCCCGCCGCATCACTTATCTCGATACGCCCGCGGCGGTGCGGGAGATGGCGCGCTGGCTCGGCACGGCTGATATCCAGACCGCCCAGGTGTTCGAGGACGGACTTCGCTCCAGCACGTATGGCCCCGAAGCCGTCAACGTGTTGAGAGAACTCCTGCGTTCTCCCTCCGAGCCCGTGCCTCCGATTTTTCTGCGAACGCTTGCCTCCCTCGACAAGGGAGGCAAAGATCCGCAAAGCGCTCTCGCCGAAGCAGTCGAACAAAAACAGGGCGCCGCCAAAGCGATCTCGCTCAAGACGCTGCTCGACAACATGCCCGCCGAGGGCGTACCCGTGAAGCTGCGCTCCGAAATCGCCGCGCTGTTTCGCGATTTGCCGGCCTCCCAACAATCCGACTTGCTCAACTATCAATGGAAGAAGATCGAAGGGCCCGAAATGGTGCCGATTCTCCGGCAGATCTTCGAAACCGCGCCGCAGTCTCGCTACCCCGAGAACGCGCTGCTCGCCTCGGCCGTCGAGCGCCTATACGAGTTGGACACCGACCGGACCCGCAGGCTGCTTCTGGAAGAAATGAAGCGGCCCGAGCCCCGTTTGCCGTACCATACGCTGGCGCTGTTACCCGACGCCACACTTCCCGAACTCGATGCCACACTACTCGATCATCTGCAGCAGAATGGCGGGCGGCCTGTTGAGGAGCTCATCGCGCGCTACTCGACCAGTTCCATTGTCGATGCGGTGAAGGAATTTTATGCAAAGCGCGACGCCGCAATGAGGTCGCGCATCACGACGAATCCCAACATAGCCGCGCCGGCCTGCGAACCGCCGCTCATCGCGTACTTTCTTCGCATCGACCCCTCCTGGGGCGAGAAGGTGCTGCGCCAATCGCTCGGGGAACGCAGCTACAGCATGGGCAGATGCTGGATGGGGATCATCGGCCAGACCGCCGTTTATAATTCCGGCCAGGTTTGGGAGAAGGTCGCGATTGACGCTCTGCAGGACACCGCGGTGCCAGTCAAAATCGACGCCGTTAAATCCCTCGGCCAATACGGATCGCCCGCCGGCAAGCCCGCTCTCTTCGACGCCTTTCGTTACTGGCACGGATGGTGGGAAGGCCGCGGGGAACCGAATGACGAAAACCGCCGTCTTGAACAGGCATTCATCCAGGCCACAACGCGTCCTAAGAACTGGATGCCGTCAGATGCCGACCTCGACACCATCCGCGACCTCTGCGTGACTCCCGGTTGCAAATCCCAAGTGCCTCTGCACTAAGCTTAGTTTCGCGTTATGGTTTCGGCTCTGCCTCGCGCTTTCGGGCGGCTTCTTGAGGGTCGGTGATTATGTCGACCCATTTCTGGTTCGGCGCGGCCTCGGCCTCGTAGTTGTCGTGCCAGTTCCACCACTTGTACGGCGCGGTCTGGGGGTAACCCTCGGGCGAGTCCTCCCAGGTCTCCTGACGGCCGAGCGGCGTGAGATCGAGGTAACTCCAGGTGGTCCCCATCGCCTCGTCGCCGCGGTTGTTGATGAAGTACGTGCGGAAGATCTTGCCCTGGTCGTCGCGGATGAATACATTGTGGCCGTGCCACTCATCGACGCCGAAGTCCTTGTCGAAACTGTCGGTGATGGTAAACCACGGCATGTTCCAACCCATTCGGGCTTTCAGGCGCGCGATGTCGACCTGCGGCGCGCGCGAGGCGTATGCCAGCGTGGTGTCACGGGCATTCAGATGGGACAGGTGGGCCACCTGATCGGCGCCCAGGGAGCAGCCGCGGCAGGCGTGCTCGGGCCAACCGAACACTCCGGGCTCGAAGAAGGCGCGATAGATGATCAACTGCCGGCGGCCCTCGAACAGGTCGAGCAGGCTCACCTTGCCGTTGGGCCCATCGAACTCGTACGTCTTATCCACGGCCACCCACGGCATCCGCCGGCGTTCCGCCGCGAGCGCGTCGCGGGAGCGGGTTAAGGCCTTCTCTTTCACGAGCAGCTGCTGCCGCGCAGTCTCCCATTCCTGCTGCGACACGATCGGCTGTGGGTTCCTCGGGATACTTCCTTTCCCCTGTTCCATCTCTCTCGGTTTGCTTGTCATCTCATCTCCTTATTGGCTGGCTTCTGGCGCTCACAAGATAAACTTAAAGCCGGACCTCGAAACGGTGGGAGTGACAAGTGTGGCGGGATTCCGATGGATTCGTTGATCACGGCCGCGGCTCGCGCGCTCGCGGCCGGTGATCCGCTTGGCGGACTGAAGCGGGTAGCCCTCCGCGATGACGCACCCGCTCTCGCCCTTCGGGGAATCGCGATGGCCCAACTGGGCGATCTAGTCCGGGCGAAAACCCTCCTGCGCAGGGCGGCGCGTGCCTTCGGTCAGAAAGAGGCGGTGGCGCGCGCGCGGTGCCTGGTTGCCGAAGCCGAGGTCGCACTCGCCTCACGCGATCTGGGCTGGCCTGTGAAGGCGCTCGAGGCGGCCCGAGCGACGCTCGAGGCGCACGGGGACCGTCTCAATGCAGCGTATGCACGATATCTGGCGGTTCGGCGCCTCGTGCTGATCGGGCACCTCGACGAGGCCGAACAGGCGCTCGCCGATCTCGACCCTACTCCATTCCCGCCCGCCTTCCGCGCTGCCCACGGGTTGGTGGTTGCGGGAATTGCGATCCGGCGCCTCCGAACGAAGGAGGCTCGCGATGCGCTCGCCGAAGCGGAGCGTGCTGCCCGCCAGGCATCGATTCCGGCGCTAACCGCCGAGGTGCAAAGCACTGCCCTCATTTTCAGCACGCCCGCGGCACGCCGAATTGCGGGTGGTGCGGAGCGACTCCTCCTGCTCGAGGAAGTAGAAGCGCTCCTGGCGTCGCAAGAACTCGTGGTGGATGCCTGCCGCCATGCCGTGCGTCAGAGCGGCACGGTCGTCTCGCTCGCAACCCGTCCCGTGTTGTTCGCACTCGCGCGAGCGCTGGCTGAAGCATGGCCGGGCGACGTGCCGAGAGAGGTTCTCCTCGCGCGGGCGTTCGGAGCGAGGCTTGCCGATGAATCCCATCGCGCCCGCTTGCGCGTCGAAGTCGGCCGGCTGCGCGGAGCGCTGCGCACGCTGGCCGACATCACCGCGACCAAGCGCGGCTTTGCGCTGGCGCCGCGCTGCGCGCCTGAGGTCGTGGTGCTGGCACAGCCGGTAGAAGACGGGCACGCGGCCGTGCTCGCCCTCTTAGCCGACGGGGAATCCTGGTCAAGTTCGGCCTTGGCGTTGGCCGTTGGCGCGAGCCAGCGTACTGTTCAGCGCGCGCTCGACTCGCTGGCCGCAGCCGGCAAAGTCCAGTCATTCGGTCGTGCGCGGTCCCGGCGTTGGCTGACTCCTCCCGTCCCCGGATTCGCGACAATTATGTTACTCCCCGCTCCTCTGCCGATTGATTAAGGTGGAAGCATGCATCGATCCAACGCCGAGATCGTCCGCGAGTATGGGCCCTTTCCGGGAGTTGACCATGTGCACGGCGTCACTTATGACGGTCAGCAGGTATGGTTTGCCGCCGGCGGGACGCTGAACGCTTTCGACCCTGCCAGCGGCAAGGAATTGCGCTCCATCGATGTCGCGGCGCATGCCGGAACGGCTTTCGACGGCCGGCACCTCTTCCAGATCGCCGAGGATCGTATCCAGAAGATCGATCCGAAGACGGGCCGCGTGCTCGCCACCATCCCGGCGCCTGGCGGCGGCCGCGACTCCGGACTCGCTTGGGCCGAAGGGACGCTTTGGGTCGGTCAATATCGCGACCGCAAGATCCATCAAGTCGATCCGCAGACCGGCGCGATTCTGCGCACCATCGAGTCCAACCGCTTCGTCACCGGGGTCACTTGGGTCGACGGAGAGCTGTGGCACGGCACTTGGGAAGGCGACGAAAGTGATGTGAGGCACGTCGACCCGGATACCGGAGAGGTCCTGGAGCGGCTTGATATGCCCTCCGGGACGATGGTTTCGGGGCTCGAGTCCGATGGGCATGATCGATTCTTCTGCGGCGGCGGCAAAAGCGGCAAGATCCGAGCCGTCCGTCGCCCCAAGCGCTGACTGCTGCAGCGCTCGGCCCCCAACCCCTGGCCCTGAGCGGCCCGTGGCCCCTGCCGATTTTGGCTTCCTTTCCGCCTTCTGACCGCCTTTCGGTCGCCTTCCGACCCATCGCTTCCCGCACCTTCGTGTGATAGATTGATACGGTTTGTGCGGCCGTACGTCGGATTCGTCCGCACACTGGAGGTCCCATGCGACGAATGCTGGCGTCCTGTCTCGTTGCGGCCACGGCCCTGTCCGGCTCCGCGCTGGCCCAGGCCAAAGCCAAAGCCGAAAATGTGCCCGAAATCCCCTATGAGTCGGTGCCGAATTATTTGAAGCTGCCGCCCGGCCTCTACCTCGGCGAAGCGATGGGCGTCGCCACCAACTCCAAAGGCCATCTCTTCGTCTACACCCGCAGCGCCAACACGCGCTTGTTCGAGTTCGACCAGAACGGCAAGTTTGTCCGCGAGATCGGCGAGGGCGGCTACGGCTTCGAGTTTGCCCACTCGGTCCGCGTCGATTCCGAAGACAACATCTGGGTCGTTGACGAAGGCACCAACCTGGTCATCAAGTTCAATCCCGCCGGCCGCGTCATGATGGTGCTCGGCTACCGTCCCGATGCTGCCGCCGGCGCCGTCGCCACCAATCCTCCGCCGCCCAAGCCGCCCGCCGAAAAATATCTATTCGGCCGCCCCACTGATGTCGGCTGGGACCCGCAGGGCAACATCTTCGTCTCCGACGGCTACGTCAACAATCGCATCGTCAAATACGATAAGAACGGCCGCTTCCTCAAACAGGTGGGCAGCGAGAAGGCCGGCGCCGAACCCGGCCAGATGAACCTGCCGCATGGCCTCGCGGTCGACCTCAAGGGCAACGTCTACGTCGCCGACCGCTCCAACAACCGCATGCAGGTCTTCGATAACGATCTCAATCTCAAGACTGTCTATGACAACATCGGCACCTCATGGACCGTCTGCGTCTCCCCCGGCCCGCACCAGTACCTGTTCACTTCCAACTCGAATCCCAACGGCAACACGCCCGGCTCGTGGGACATCACCGGCGAGATTTACAAAATGGAATTGGACGGCACCATAGTCGGCCGCTTTGGCCACGCCAGCAAGCAATTCGGCGGCTTCCAGGTGGTCCACATGATGGACTGCCGCAACCCCAACCAGATCATCGTCGCGGAAATCGAATCCTGGCGGGTACAGAAGCTGCTGCTGATGGCGCCCACCACCAAGAGCGGCGGCCCGAGCGCCGGACATTAAGGAGCGGCTCATGAGACACGCGAATCTGCTAGCTTCCCTTCTGTTGTTTGCCGGCGCATTTCCTGCCGCCGCCCAGGTTCATGAGATTTCCTTCGATTCCGCCGACGCGTTGAAATACCCGGCCAACATCCCCATCGGTGAAATCGGCGGCGTCGCCACCAATTCCAAGGGCGATCTGTTTGTCTACACGCGCACCGGCCACCCCACCATCACCATCGGCACGGCGCGCCCGTTCGCGCACGGCGGTTCGCGCCTGTTCCAGTTCGATAAGACCGGCAAATACCTCCACGAAATCGGCCAGGATTCCTACGGCTTCCTCGTGGCGCAGCAGGTGCGCGTCGATCCGCAGGATCATGTCTGGATCGTTGACCAGATGTCGAGTATGGTCATCGAATTCGATCAGAACGGTCAGGTGCAAATGCTGCTCGGCCGCAAAGCCGAAGCCGAGCGCGTTCCGGCGTTGCCGCTCAACCCGCAGCCCGGCGGCCTCGAAGCGGCCCGCGGTGGTGAAGGGGGACGCGGTCGCGGCGGCGCCGAAGCCGGTGCCGAAGGCCCGCCCCGGCGCGGCGGACGCGGCGGCCCTCCCGGAGCCGGCGCACAGAGCGATGTCTTCCAGCGCCCCACTGATGTGGCCTGGGACTCCAACGGAAACATCTACGTCGCGGACGGATTCGGCAACGCTCGCGTCGCCAAGTTCGATAAGACCGGCAAGTTCGTCAAGTCCTGGGGCTCCCGCGGCGCCAACCAGGGCCAGTTCAACATGGTGCACGGCCTCGCTATCGACGCCCAGAATAACGTCTACGTGGCCGACGCCGGCAACCACCGCATCCAGGTCTTCGATAGCGACGGCAATTTCAAATCGCAGGTGACCGGCATCGGCGCCCCCGCGGCGCTTTGCATCACGCCCGGCGCGCACCAATATCTGTACAGCTCCAACTCGAATCCGCCGGAAGACATCGATTCCGGCGGCGAGATCTACAAGCTCGAGCTCAACGGCCAGGTCGTCGGCAAGTTCGGCCGCGCCGGCAAGCTTCCCAAGGAATTCGGCACCGTCAACGCCATCAGCTGCCGCAGCGAAAACGAGCTGTACGTCGGCGAGCTGGGCAACTGGAGAGTTCAGAAGCTCACGCTGCACCCATGAGGACTCCTGCCCCTCAAGCAGCTGTCCTCTTGCTATTCGCGGCCCTCGCGCACTCCGCCGATAAGACCACGGCCCGGGAATTTTACACCGAGCCGCCGACTCTGATCTCGCTCGGGTTCGAGTGGCAGATCGATGGCGACGACAACCACAACGCCTCGGTAGCCGTCTCCTATCGCAAGAAAGGCGAGTCAGCCTGGAAGACCGGCCTGCCGATGCTGCGCCTCGATCACGAGCGCCTCAACGAAAACGCGCTGCAGTACTTCACACCCAACATGTTTGCCGGCAGCCTCTTCGATCTCGAGCCGGCTACCGAATACGAATGCCGCTTTGTGCTTTCCGATCCCGATGGCGTCTCCGGCCAGGCCGAGAACACAGTGAGCGTGCGCACTCGCTCCGAACCGCAGCCGGCGGCCGGCGGCAAGGTCTACCATGTCTATCCAGCGGATTATAAGGGTCAGAAGCAGGAGCCAGCCTTCACCGGATTGTTAGCGGCTTACTACACCGGCTCCTCCCACTCCGACAATTTCAATACGTATCCTCCGCGTGTGCAGCCGGGCGACATCATCCTGGTGCACGCCGGCTTATATAAAGACGATCGCTTCCGCTACGGTGGAGGCGGACCCGGCGGCACCGCGCCCTCCGACGGCACTTACTACCTGACACAGAGCGGCACCGCGGAGCGTCCCATTGTGATTAAGGGCGCGGGTGACGGCGAAGCGATCTTCGATGGCGACGGCAATTTCAACCTCTTCAACGTGATGGCCGCCAATTACAACTACTTCGAAGGCCTGACCGTCCGCAACACGGATCTGGCTTTCCTCGCCGGCCTCAAGCACATCGCCGGCTCGACCGGGATCACGCTCAAGAAATGCCGTATCGAAAATGTCGGCCGCGGCCTCTACACCGACTGGTCCGGCTCCAAAGATTTCTACATCGCCGACAATATTTTCATCGGCCGTTTCCCGTCCGACCACCTGATGGGCTTTACCGGCCGCACCTGGCAGAATCTGCCGGGATTCAATCCCAAGCTCGTTTCCGAGTACGCCGTGAAGGTCTATGGATCCGGGCACGTCGCGGCCTACAACTATGTCGCCAATTTTCACGATGGCATCGACGTCGCCACTTACGGCAACCCGGACGGCCCGCGCGACCGCATGCCCGTCTCGATCGATTTCTACAACAACGAAATCACCAACGTCGAGGACAACTGCATCGAGTCCGACGGCGGCGCGCACAACATCCGCGTATTCCGCAATCGCTGTTTCAACCACGGCCATCGCGCCTTGAGCGTGCAGCCGATGTTCGGCGGCCCGGTCTATTTCATCCGCAACATCGTATACCATGCGCCCGAGGGCGGAGCGGTCAAGTTCACGGCATCCTCGGCCGGCATCGTGGTCTATCACAATACCCTGCTGGCGCCGGTCAAACCGATGCTGCTCGCGCCCTCCAACGTGCACTACCGCAATAACCTGGTCCTGGGCAAGAGCGAAACGCTCGAAACCTTCGCGGTGGAAACGAATACCAATTACTCGGACTCCGACTATAACGGCTTCCGCCCTAATGAAGGCGCTGAGTTTTCCTTCGAGTGGAGTTCACCGCCGTTCTCGCAGCGCGCGAATTTCCCCGGCGAGATGGGCGCGCTGAGTGTCCAGCAGCAGGTGCGCCTCGAGCAGCAGACGCGCGAAACGCGCCGCTTCAAAACACTCAAGGACTACACCGAAGCTACGGGTCAGGACCGCCACAGCGTCCCGGTCGATTACGACGTCTTCGAAAAGGTCACCCCGCCCGGACCCGACCCGCGCACTCTCTACAAGCCGGCCGATTTCGATTTCCGCCTGCGCCCCGGTTCCGTGGCAGTCGATGCCGGCATGCGTCTGCCCAACGTCAACGACGACTTCACCGGCCGCGCCCCCGATCTCGGCGCTTATGAAGTCGGCCGTCCGGAGCCCCACTATGGTCCCCGGTAACGCGGGCCGTCTTGCCGCCGGCCTGGCCTGCATGCTGTTGTGCGCAGCGCCGGCCTCCACCAAAGTGCTCGATCTAAGCGCCACCGTAGCGGGCCTGCCGCTCAATTACAAAGTAGTCCTCCCCAAAGACTACGATCCCGAAAAAACCTACCCCGCCATCCTCGCGTTCCCTCCTGGCGGTCAGGGGCTCGACATGGTCTTCGTCACGCTGACCCGGAACTGGGCGCCCGAAGCGCAGAAGCGCGGCTACATCGTCGTCATCCCTGCGGCTCCCGCCGGAAAACTGTTCCCGCAGGACGGCGCCCGAGTCTTCCCCGAATTCCTCGACAAGCTTCTCGCCGATTATAGAATTCGTGACCGCAAGTTTCACATCGCCGGCATGTCGAACGGCGGCATCAGCGCCTTTCACATCGCCGCCTTGTATCCGCAATACTTCTTGTCCGTGACCGGCTTCCCCGGCTTCCTGCCCGACGCCACGCCGCAGCGCGTCAATGCGCTCGCCAAAATGTGCCTCTCCCTGCACGTCGGCGAACTCGATACCGATTGGCGCCAGATCATGCAGGAGCAGGCCTCGTCATTTCGCGCCAGAGGGTACAAGGTGCAGATGACCGTCGAAAAGGGGCAGAGCCACGTGATCGGCACGCTGACCGGAGATGGCGCGGCGCGCCTGTTCGAAGAAATCGAAGCGTGCGGCAAGTGACCGCGCGCTACTTGCTGTCGACCTTCACCACCTGAATCACCAGATCCTTCGGCACCAGCATCTGGTGCGGCACCTTGGCCGGAATGTGGAACACGTCGCCGGGCGCCATCTTGTGGCTCGCTGCGCCCGTCACCTTTTCGCCGCGGATCTCGCCCGGAGCGGTCTGATGCCCGTCGGTCAACGTGCCGCCGATCAGGAGCGTGCCTTCGCCCGAGATAACGGTAACCACATCCACCTGAGTGTCGTGGACTTCCACTTCGCCGTCCCCTTCGCGGTGCACCAGCAGCAGCCCGTGGTTGCCCCAGTTCGCAACGCGATCCAGGCCCACTTTGTGTTCATCGATCTTGGCGGCTTTCGCCTTCGACTGAATCTCCGCCTTCGTATAGGCGGCGAACCCGGGAGGATCGGCGGCCATTAGGGGCAATGCGGCAAGAACGATGAGCATTTTCATGTGACGAATCTTATCAAGCGCGATGCGGAGCGGCAACCAACCGCCTCACCCGCTCAGCGGCTTCAGATCGCCAAGCATGGTGGGCACCAACTCCGACACCGTGGGATGAATGTGCACGGCGCGTTGCAATACCGTGTAGGGGGCCTTCGCATACATGAGGTCCAGAATAGAGTGAATTGCTTCGTCCCCGGAAGTCCCTAGGATCGCTGCTCCGAGAATCATCTTGCTCTCCGCGTCCACCAAAATCTTCATGAAGCCCTGCGTTTCGCCCTTCTCTACCGCCCGGCCCACCTTTGTCATGGGCCGCGTCGCCATCAGCGCCGGTCTTCCGCTGCGGCGCACTTGAGCCTCGGTCAATCCGGCCCGCCCCAGCGGCGGATCGATGTACAGCGCATACGCCGGAATGCGGTCGCTTACCCGCCGCTGATCCCCATCGAGTAAGTTGGCGGCCACGATCTCATAATCGTTGTACGACGTGTGGGTGAACCCGCCCTTGCCGTTGCAATCTCCGAGCGCCCAGATGCCCGGCACACTGGTGCGCAGCTGGTCATCGACCTGAATGTAGCCGCGCTCGTCGCGCTCGATGCCGGCCTTCTCGAGTCCAAGGTCATCGGTATTCGGCCGCCTCCCCACCGCCAGCAGCAAATGAGAACCGCTCACCTCGGGAGCGCCGTCGGAACAATCCACCTTGGCGCTGACACCATTCCCGCCGGCTAGCGCGATGCACTTCGCGTTGAGGCGCACGCGAATTCCCTCCGCTTCGAGGATCTGCCGGATCGCTTCCGAGATGTCCGCATCCTCGCGGCCGATCAACCGCGGGCCCATCTCGATAACCGTGACTTCGCTGCCGAACCGCCGGAACATCTGCGCGAATTCCAGACCGATGTAGCTGCCGCCAACAATCACAAGGTGCTCCGGCAGAAAATCGACGTCCATCATGGAGGAGTTAGTGAGATAACGTACCTGCTGGAGCCCGGGTAAGGCCGGAACCGATGCGCGTCCTCCGACATTGATGAAAATTCTGTCGCCGGCGAGCCGGTCAGCGCCGACAATGATTTCATGCGGCCCTTCGAAAGACGCCGTGCCTAGATAGACCGTCACGTTTGGCGCGCCGCGCAACCAGTTCTCAACACCGGTCCGGCTCTTCAGTAAGATTTCATCTTTGCGAGCTTTTACCCGTCGCATATCCACCGCGACTGGGCCCGGTATCGTCACTCCGAATTCGGCCGCCCGGCGCGCCATGCGTGCCGCATAGGCGCTGGCCACCATTGTTTTGGTCGGAATGCACCCTGTATTCACGCAGGTGCCGCCGAAAAACTTCCGCTCGACGACCGCCACCCGCAGTCCCGCGTTCGCCATGCGTACCGCCAGCGACGGGCCGGCCTGGCCGGCGCCAATCACGATGGCGTCAAATGTTTGGGCCAATCGTCCCCCTTGATTTGATCCTACTGGAATTCAGACTACGTGGACTGTCCCAGAGTTAACGAATTGGCCGTCAGGGCCGCAAGCACGCGGTGGATCGTCGCAGCCGATGCGCCCTCGCCGGTCAGCGCACGCCATGCGACGAAGCCGTCAGGCCGCACGACCACGGCGCCCGAGGGTGTGATGCCATAGGCTTCAGCAAAGGCCTGATCCGCGACCTGGCGCACATCCAGTTCGAGGCCCGCCTGGCGCGCTGCTTCGGCCCCATTGGCAGACCAGCCGCTGCCTTGCGAGCCGGCCAGCAGGACGAACCGGCGCCCAAACCAGTCGAGCGTCGAGAGCGCGGCGCCGTCCTGAGACAGATGCGGCGCGCGCGTCCCCGGCCGTCCTTTCGTCTCGCGGACTGGCTCGACCGTCCGCCCATCATCGGGCCCATCGGGAATCACACCGGCCGAACGGTAGCGATAGCCCAGGTCGACATCCAGATCGTTCGCCATTGGTTGCAGGCCCGCCGTGCCGAGATGCGGCGCCCAGCGCGTCACATATCGCGAGTACGCTTGCTCCACGGTGAACTCGCCCACCGGACGCCGCTCGACGTCGTAAGTCGCCAGCAACTCGGCGCCCGCCTTGCCTTTCAGAACGAGTGCCAGTTTCCAGGCGAGGTTGTGCGCATCCTGCACGCCGGTGTTGCCGCCGAAGCCGCCCGTGGGCGGCATCGCATGCGCCGCATCTCCCGCTAGAAAAACGCGGCCTTCTTGAAAGCGTTCCGCCCAATCGGCCGTCGCCTGCCACTTCATTACGTTCTCAATCGTGATCGGGACGTCTTCCACCCCCAGCGAGAGCCGAATCAGTTCCTGGCATCGTTCGTCGCTTAGCCCGGTCCAGACATCCATGTTCGGTTGTTCGGGAGTCCCCAGCGAATTGACCGCCAAAAATCCAGAATCGAACGGCTTCTCGATCCGGAAGAATCCGGTCAGGTGTTGGTTGTAAACGTAAATCACGCTCAGATTCCGACCGCGCAGCAGGTGGCCGACGCTGCCCCGGAAATAGATCGTGATGCTCTTGGAGAGTAGGCCGTGCCCCAGCAGGCGGATTCCCAGTTGCTCGCGGACGCGGCTGTGGCTGCCGTCGGCCGCCACCATGTATTGCGCGCGGACGGTCGAAGACTTGCCGCTCTCCCGCTCGCGAATCACGGCGGTCACTCCACCGGCATCCTGCTCGAACGACACCATGTCGGTGCCGAATCGCAGTTCCGCGCCTAACTCCTCGGCGTGCGCTTTCAGCAGGGGTTCCAGCAGCTTCTGAGTCAGAAATACCCGGACCGAGGGACTCACATCCCGAATGCCCTCATTGAGGTTGGGCACGTACCAGGCAAGCTCTTTGCCGGCCAGTGTGTCCACTGCCATCACCGCGCCGTCCTGTACGAATTGCTCCTCGGATTTCTCCAGCGCCAGTTGCTCGATCCCCACCGTGCGGAAGATCTCCATCGTGCGCTGGTAAATCTGGGCGGCGCGCGGGTAAATCGCGGTACCGGGGTGGTGCTCGACTGCCAGCGAGCGCACCCCCTGGTCAGCTAGGAATAATGCCGTGGAAAGGCCGACCAGACTCCCTCCCACGATCAAAACCGGTACTTCGATGTCGGGCATGGCTCGCATGCTATCACGAGTCGCCCGGGTCACCGGTTCGCGAGGTCAGGGCCGGGCGGTCGCTACGAGATTCTGCAGCACGATCCGGTGCACCTTCAATAAGAGTTCCACTTCCTGAAGAGGCACCTGCAGAGTGGAGGCGATCTGGCCGGGACTATCGCCGCGTCGGTGCATCCGCAGCGCTTGCGAACGGGTGCTGAGGTTGAATCCGGGTCGGGGAGGAGGCGGCGTTTGGGGTGTCTGCTCACGCATCTGGCAGACTTCCCCCTCCAACTCACTGACCTTCTCTTTGGCTGTTTCGAGTTCCGCGTTCAGCCGAGCCTGGGCGGTCTGAGAGCGCCGGTCGAGATACCGCGCGGACGACTTCGCGTGAGCGATAGCGACGATACTAAGCGCGACCCCGCCCAATCCCAGGCTGCACAGCACGGCGAGCGGGAACACCACTGTCTCCACGGCACGCTCCTTTCCCCTAGCAAAGCGCGGCCATCAGCGCACCGCGTGCAGTCGAATTCAGAGCATCCGCCGACATCCGGATTTCCGAAAGCGGCACGGGGAAATCGCTGGCGCGAAGGGCCCGGCCGAACTGATCGATGAATCCTTTGGGCATGGCTGTACCGCCGCTCATCACCAGCGGGATGGCCTGGTCGAGCTTGGGCAGCCGCTGCGTGGCGGAAATATGGCTGCGCAGCGCATCCACCAGGCTGGTGATCATGTCCTGGTAGTAGACATTCAGCGCGTTATGGATGCGGTCACCGTTCATACCATTGAGTTGAAACGACTGTTCCTTTTGCACGCGCAGGCGTGTCGCTAATTCACCGGTCACCCGCGCCGCATGGGCGTCGATGTAGTCGCCAGCTTTCGGAACACTGAAGCTGATCACCGGAACCGAGAGCACGGCCAGGCATACGTTGCACAGGCCGCTGCCGCAGGAAATGCCGATGCCGGTATAGTTGCAAGCGCCGAGTTCGCCAAAAACCACGGCGAGGCCCTCTTCAATCGGCGTCGCGTCGTACCCGAGTTCGGATAAGATCTGGCGAATCGAGGCTTGATGATAAGCGATGCCGCCTTCCTCGTCCGAGCCCGCGGACGGAACGCTGAAGAAGACTTTCTGCCCTTCGATACCGGCTTTCCCGATTAACTTCGCGATGATCTTCCGCACTACGGCCAGGCTGTGAGGCTCGTGCGGATTGAGGACTCCCTTTTTCATCGGCCGGCGGGTTTCCGAATGGAAGACCTCCGCAAATTTCTGGGCGTCATTGCCGGCCACCACCAGTTCACCATCCCGGACTTCATGAAAGACGTTCTCGCGCTGAAGAAGACTCTCGGCGAGCTTGGAATGCGGCATCGTAATGAAGGCGTTCAGTTCCGCTTCGTATTGATACTTGCGGTCCCCGTTCCGCGCCGCCACGATCCGGCTAGTGCCCACGTCCAAGCCTAACGGCTGGGTGTATTCGATTTCATTCTTGTTCATCGATCACTTCTCCCCATTGCGTTCGAAAGGAGCTAGTCATAAGGCAACAGTTCTTCGCGCCGCCTGCGCTCGGCCATGCTCCGAATCCTGCGGACCACGTCGCGGTCCATCGGCGGCTCTTTGGCGCCGACCCGACACCACGCCGCCAGCAGAAGAATCATCAGGCAACCACACGCCACCAGCACGGCGGCCCCCTACTTGTTAACGGCCGTGGCGCGTTCCAACACAGCCGTCAGACTACTCATTGAGGCCGAGTTCCCTTGCGGCACGCAGTACGCTGCCGCTTCGGTAATGCGCTGCGCTTCCTGTTGCTTTGTCCGCTGCCAGACGTGAAAATTGTCTTGCTCGCGAGCCACTTCGTCCAAGTTGGCTTGGATCCGCGCCAGATATTGCCCGGTCAGCCGGTCCAATTCCTGCTGGATCTTCTTGTTCTCGTCCAGCTTGTTCTGCTGGAAGCTCTGCAACCGGGTACTCTGTCCCTCTTCGTAGTCATTCAACGCCCGCTGCCGCACCACGGCATCCTGAAGCAGATCTTCGATTTCGGCGCCGGCAGCTTCCAAGGCCATCAACAACGAACAGCGCCTCGCTTCCGGTGACATTCCGCTTAGGTGGGCGCTGTTCACCATCTCCGCAACTTTCAAGATTCCATACGATAAGCGAGGTGGCTTCACCGCGGCCGCCTGATAGATTTGCTCAAACGGGCCATATTTGGGAAGGCTGTTTTGCGAATTGGTAACGACCGCGGTGGGCGCTCGTGGCGCCGCGGAAGTCTCCTCGGAGGATGCCGACGGCTTGGCAGGCGTGGCTAGCAGCGGTTTCGGCTGCGGGGCTGCCTCATCCAGAGTGGGCAGTGTAAACCATTTCTTTAACATCGAAAGCTCCTACGCGCTCAAAATCCTATTACCGACTTGTCCATCGGCCGAATCCGTTAAAACTTCACGGCTACAGCAAGAAATTTCGCGCATGTAAGAATCTTTTCCCGTTCATCCGATAGCCGGACGTGGAACTCCAGGGACAGTCCCAGCCCGCGTCCAAGCCCTGGGTGGACTGGCTGGCGGGCCGCATCCCTGATCCGGTCACTCGCTTGCGCTTCTTGCAGATGGTGGCGCCCGCCCCGGAACTGGTCGAGCACCGGAAATCAAGGCTGGCCCAACTGATGCTCGCGGTTGTTCTGCCAGCTCTGGCGGCGGTTCTCGCCCTCGTTCAAACGGGAGGATACCTCCGGCCCGTTTCCAAACCACTCCGGCACGTCACCGCGACCCGCGCCCACATCAGCGCGCCGGCGAACAGCGTCTGGTTAGTTGATAAATCCGACAGCTCGGAGATTTACAGTAATGGCTTGCGGATTGATGACCAGTTCCGCGTGTCTAACCGCCCGAGAAGCTATTTAGCCTTTCCCCTGGATGGGACTAAGGGCGTTCGCCGCTCGGAGCCCATAGGTATCGTGTTTCACGCCACGCAGAGCCGACAGGCGCCTTTCGAAGCGGACCAGAATCGCGTTCTGAAAAGAATCGGGGAATCACTGCTCGAATACGTCCAGCGGAAACGCGCCTATCATTTCCTAGTTGATCGGTTCGGCCGTGTCTACCGGGTCGTCGCCGAAACGGACTCGGCAAATCATGCCGGCTACTCGGTCTGGGCCGACGACGAGCGCCTCTACATCAACCTCAACCAGAGTTTTCTGGGAGTTGCCATCGAGGCGGAGAACCGTCCCGGCGCCGACGATCCGGAACTGAGCCCGGGCCAACTGCGCGCGGTGGGCATGCTGACCGAAATGCTACGCAGCGTCTACAAGATTCCCGCCGATCACTGCGTGACCCATGCTCAGGTTTCCGTGAACCCTTCCAATATGCTGGTGGGGTATCACACCGATTGGGCATCTGGCTTTCCGTTCGCGCAGTTGGGCTTGCCGAACAATTACGCCCACCCGCTGCCGGCCATCTGGGCCTACGGCTTCGAATCGAGCCCCGAGTTTTCGGAATGGGCAGGCGCGCCCCTGGGTGCTGGCCTGCAGGCAGGGGAAGCGGAACTGGCCGCGGCGGCCGAAAGCTCCGGCCGGTCCCTCCGCACCTATCGCAAACTGCTGCAGAATCAATATCGTACGAGCTTGGCCGAGGTCCGGCGCGCCAATTCCTCCGAAAGCGACGACTCGGAATAGATTCCTGCTAACCGGTTGTTCCCCTGATAGTCTAACGAACAGACTGGATGGAACAAGCCGACCGGGCGTTCGTTGCGAAAGCGCGGGCCGGGGACGCGGACGCCTTTCGCGCGCTCGTGGACCTGCACAGCCGGGGCCTGTTCCGTCTCGCGTTTCGTATGACGGGGAGCGAACCAGATGCCGAAGACGTCGTGCAAGAGAGCTTCCTGCGCGCCTACCGCCAACTGGGCAAATTCGACGAGCGCGCCAGCTTCGGCACCTGGCTGTACCGGATCGCGGTCAACTGCGCCCTCGACCTGGTACGAGCGCGGAAGCGCCGCAGTGAACAGCAGCAGACCGAAGACAGCCGGGAGGATCCGGTGAACACGGCCATTTCCAACCACCCGGGACCGGACCGGCTTGCATTGAGCGGTGAACTGCGCGAGCGGGTCGCCGAAGCCATGAACGACCTCAGCGCCGCGGAGCGATCCGCGTTCGTGCTGCGGCACTTCGAAGGCATGCGCATGGAAGAGGTAAGCCGCGTCCTGGGCTGTCAGCCGGGCGCGGCCAAGCACAGTGTGTTTCGAGCTGTCCAAAAATTGCGGCGGGCCTTAGAGCCGCTGGTGAGTACCGCAAAATGACACACCCTTCTGAAGAGGACTTGATCCTGCACTACTACTCCGAGGCCGCGGACGCAATCCTCGTCGAACACCACCTGGCCGAATGCGCGTCCTGCCAGTCGCTCTACAAATCGCTCGAAGTCACGCTGGCCGGCATGGACGCGCTCACGGTTCCGGAACGAGGTCCCGGTTACGAGTCCCGGGTCTGGGCACGTCTTGAACCGGCGCTAGCCCGGCGCCGATTCTGGCTTGGCCTGCCGATGTGGCGTTGGGAGGCCGCGGGCGCGGCGTTCGCGGTACTGCTGGTGCTCGCGTTCGTTGCCGGGCGCACATCGGCGCCCGTCGCAAGGACTGTCCCGATGGACAGCAACTTCTCGTCCGAGGAACGGGCATTGTTGACGGCGGTCGGCAATCATCTCGAGCGCTCCCAAATAATGCTGACCGAACTGGCGAACGCGAGCGCGGCAGGACCTTTGGATATTTCCTTCGAGCAGGAACGCGCCACCAACCTGCTTGGGGAGAACCGGCTATACCGCCAGAGCGCCGCGGGAGCCGGCGATGCGATGGTCGCCGGCGTTCTGGATGAACTCGAGCGGGTGCTGCTCGAAATCGAGCATGCTCCCTCAAAAATTTCTCCCGCTGAGCTGGATGAGCTGCGGCTGCGGCTGCGGGCCGAAGGCATTCTGTTTAAACTCCGGGTGCTGGGCTCCAATGTACGGAGCCAAGAAGAACCCATCCGGAAACCCCTATGAGGCAAACACCCATGAGCACTTACCGAATTTTCATTTTGATGCTTGGTTCGATGCTGGCAGCGGGTAGCGTGTTCGCGCAACCGGCGCCACCCCGCCCGTTCGCGCCGGTCCGCCCCACGCCACCCGCACCGCCGGCACCACCGGCTCCTCCGGCCCTGAACTGGGATTTCCCCGTGGATTTCGATCTCGCGTTTGGGCCGGCCTTTCAGGACCAATTGGCGCAGATCCGCGTCAACGCGGATCAAATCCGGGCGCAGGCCGAGCAATTCCGGTTTTCGGGCCGCGGCCCGCGGCGCGGCGATGACGGCCTCTATCTTAGCGGGCAGCGCGCGCTCGACCGCGGCCAGTGGGACGAGGCGCTCGCCAACTTCAATCGCGTGGTGTCCAACGCGGGGCCGCGCGCGGAAGGTGCCCTCTATTGGAAAGCCTACACGCTCAGCAAACTTGGACGGCGCGACGAAGCGCGGGCCGCCATCGCGGACTTGCGTAAGACCTATCCCATGAGCCACTGGCTGGACGACGCCAACGCGCTCGACATGGAGATCCAGCAGGCCGCCGGCCAGAACGTGTCGCCGGAGAACCAGACCGACGAAGAGCTGAAACTGATGGCGGTCAATGCGCTGGTGCGCACCGATCCGGACCGCGCGTTTCCGCTGCTCGAGAACCTGTTGAAGAGCGCCCAAACGCCGCGATTGAAGCAGCGGGCGCTGTTCGTGTTGAGCCAGACCGATGCGCCGCGCGCCCAGCAACTCTTGGAGCAGGTGGCGCGGGGTGGCGGTAATCCCGACCTGCAGGTGACAGCCATCACGTACCTGGGCGCGACCTCGCGCCGCAAAGGCAACACGCAGCCCCTCTACGACATCTACATGGCGAGCAACGACACCAACGTCAAGCGCGCCATCTTACAGTCGCTGCGTTCGGCGGACGACACCGACCATATCCTCCAAGCCGTAAAAGCCGAAAAGAACGCGGAACTGCGCGCGGAGGGGATCCGGATGCTGGGGTCGAAGACAAACGCCGCCGACGCGCTGGTCGGGATCTGGGGAACCGAGCAGGATCAGCAGGTCAAGTACGCGATTCTGGACTCGCTGAATGCCGAGCGAGACGCCAAGGCGTTGGTAGACCTGGCCCGCAAGGAGCGCGACGCGCAGATGAAGAAGGAAATCGTGCGGCGCCTCTCGAATATGCAATCGAAAGAGGCCACCGATTACCTGATGGAGCTGTTGAAGTGAGCGCGGCGGTCTGGGCGCTGGCCGCTGTGCTGCCGCTGGCGGCGCCGCCCAAGCTTCTGATCAACGCGCAGCTGGACACGGTGTCCGCAGCCGGTGGCCTGGAACGCGCATTCCGGCCCCTGCTGGCGCAACCCGGTTGGATCGGTTATACCGTGCCTCTGGTGCGCGGCCTCAATCTAGGCTGCGATTACGTCAGCCCGGGAGGCCGGACGGCGCCGGGCGTGATCCACCTCGAACCGCCGGACCACGCCGTGATTCTGTTTCGGGCCGAGGCGGGCGCGGTGATGCGAATCCGCGTCCTCTCGCCCGATTGCGAAGTCGACGCGGGTGGAAGTGCCGTCCACTGGCTCGACGATGTGCGGCCCTCCGAAAGCACCATGCTTCTGGAAACGTTTGCGAATGCCCCGGCCGGCACCGCCAAAAACCGGCGGGACCCGGTGCGTCACGCCGCCATCTACGCGATTTCGGTGACCGAGGACCCGGCTGCGACCGATTTCCTAATCAGCCTGGCGCGCAAAGATCCCGATGCCAGCGTGCGCCGCGAATCCGTCTCCGCTCTCGCCCGCTCGAAAGATCCGCGCGCGGTGGCGTTTCTGGAAGAGGTGCTGCGGCACTAAGACCGGTGTCGCCGGCCCCTACTTCGATCCCGCCTCGGCCTTGTCTGCAGCGCGGGCGCCGGCCAGAATGCCCTGCATTCCGTAGTTGCCTTCATGGCAGGCGTATTCAATCAGCGGGTCATCGGAGTGCCGGAGCGGCACCTCCACGGTCCATGGTTTCACCCACGTGTCCGGATCGTCGAACGTCACGTCCCAGGTAAGATAGTCGCCGGCTGTGCGCTGGAAGCGCTCGATGACATGCAGCTTTTCGCTGTTGTCCATGAGTGCTCCTGCGCGGTAGTTGGTCGTGTCCACTACCAGCGTGTCTCCTTCCCAATGGCCGCGTGAATCCCCGTTCCACAGTTTCACGTTGGCCGGTGGATGCGGGCCTCCATCGAGAGGAATGATTCGCGCGTCGTGGATGTTCTCCTGGAGCACCACCACCGTCTTGGCCGATTGGACGATCTGCACATAGCTGTTGTAGCCCGCTCCGATGCGAGGCGTGCCGAACGAGATACACCGAACGCTCAGCCCGAGGTCTTCGGGGCCATCCGGACGCTTGCCGGGACCTTGCCCGAAGGCCGTATCGTTTTCAACATAACTCGGACGTTTCGCCAGCTCTTGCGCCCTCGCCGTCAATGCGGGAAGATGGCCGTCTTTGGGATCGATGATCAGCGAGGTTCGGTTCGTCCAATCCCGGTTGACCGTCCACACGGAGCTGTAATCGCCAACCTTGCCGTCCGCGGTAATATAACCCTTCGATTTGCCCTGCGCATTGGCCAAGGCTGCCAGGAAGACTGAGTCGCCGAAGGCAGCATCCGACTTGCCGTCCTTAAACAGGTCGTCGGCCGCCCTTTTGATCGCTGTCAATTCCTGCTCCGAGAGAAACTCTTTGCCTTCCAGACCCTTGGGCCGTTGCAGCGGGGTCGCGTTGTTGTTGGCCCAGACACCTTGAAAATCGGGCTTGCCGTCGGGGGTTCGGGGCGGCTGATAATTGGGCGTCTTGTAGCTGGCAGTCACCACACCCTCGGCGGTTTTGGGCTGCGCCGGTGCCATTCCGCAAACCAGAGGGAAAATTGCTGCCAGTGCGGCGGCGAAGCGGTGTTTCCTGGGGTTCATGGCGGTCTCCTTTTGCAGATTACTTTACAGCATGAAATCGCCGGTGTCGAGATGGTCACGCATTCAGGTGCCACGGGACATTCACCAGAACAATTCGCTGATCGCCTTTGAGGAGCAGCCAGGTCTTGAGAATTTCCGCACGCTGGTTGTGCAAGAAATAGTGATACCAGTGCCGCTCGACCATTTCCGGCAACAGGACAGCAATCTGGCGCCCCGGGTTTTCCTTCTCCACCTGAAGGATGTAGTCGAGGATCGGCGTCATCACCAGGCGATAGGGAGAATCGACAACCACCAGCTGCGGTGGGGGCAGCCCCGCCGCACGGGCCGGGCCGTCCGCGAACTGGCTCCAATTCCGGCAGAATGAGTCCTCGGTTTCGTCGCCGGCCGAGATGTGGAGCGCTCGGACTTCCTGCGACAGCGTATACGCAAAGCGCAATGCTTTCCGCGAGATTTTGTTCCAGCCGGCAATCGGCGCCACCACGATCGGATCCTTGAGATTCTTGAAATCGGCGGGCTCCGGCGTCTCCGTTTCGGAAGCTACCGCATCGTAATGCCGCCGCACCCAGATCATGACCGCCAGCATCAAAGGAATCAGCAGCACGGTCACCCAGGCGCCTTCTACGAATTTGGCCGTCAACACAACCAGGGTCGTTACCGCAGTCGCCAGGGCGCCGATGCCGTTAACGGCAATGTTGTGGAATCCGCCCCGTTCGCGCGCCCAGTGCCTCACCATTCCCGCTTGCGACAGGGTAAACGCCAGAAACGCGCCCACTGCATACAGCGGAATCAGACGGTCGGTGACCCCCCCAAACAGTGTGAGAAGCCCTCCCGTCAGCAGCGCGAGGATATAGATGCCGTTGGAATAGACCAGCCTGCGGCCGGTGGATGCAAATGAGTGAGGCAGATAGTTATCGCGCGCGATGATGCGGCACAACCGCGGAAAATCCGCGAAGGCGGTATTGGCCGAAAGCGAGAGCACCAGCAGGATCGAGCCAATCGAGACGTAATAGAACACGCCCTTCCCCGTGATCGCGCGCAGCAGCATCGAAAGCACGCTTTCGTAATGGTTCACTGGATCGGTGGCGCCGATTCGATAGGCCGTTGCGAGCCACGCGATGCCCGCCAGAAGCACCATCAGGATAATGATGATGACGGTCAGTGTTCGCTGCGCGTTGGGCGCCGTCGGCTCCCGGAACGCCTTCACACCGTTGGACACGGCTTCGACGCCGGTCATGGCCGCGCATCCACTCGAAAAAACCTTGAGCAGCAGCCAGAAACTGACCACCGCAGTCGCCGGCGGCATCGGCGGCATTGGTTCCGCCGGAACCGGATGCCCTCCGGCCGCGAGCGCCTTCACCGCGCCCACGCCGATCATCAGGAACAGGCAACCCACGAACAGATATGTCGGGATCATGAACGCCACCCCGGCCTCGCGCACGCCGCGCAGGTTCACCACCGTGACAACAAGCAGGATCGCGAGACAGAGGGCCAGGGTATGGTGCTGTAAGCCCGGAATTGCCGATACGAGGGCTCCGACTCCGGCGGAAATGCCGACCGCCGCCGTCAGCACGTAGTCGATCATGAGTGCCGAAGCCGCTAAGAGCCCCGCTCCGTCGCCGAGGTTCTCCCGAGCCACCGTATACGAGCCGCCTCCTCCGGGATATGCAGCGATCGTCTGCCGGTACGAAAAATAGAGGATCGCCAGCAGCAGCACAATCGCGCTCGTGATCGGCAGAATGTACGCAATGCCCGAGACGCTCAAAGGAATCAGCAGCGTCAGCGCCGCCTCGGGGCCATACGCCGCGGAACTGAGCGCATCTAGCCCGAAGATCGGAATACCGGCAAGCGGTCCGATCCTTTCGGCCCGTGCTTCGGAGGTCGCCAGAGGCCGCCCGAACAGAATATCTGGGATCGCCATCCCTGTTATTGTCCCTTGCCCGCCGCCATGCTGGCTGTCTATCCCCCCTCGTCCGTCCGCCACCCGGAAGATACGCCGACCCGGGTTGTGCCCGATCACATCACTATTCCCTGTTGCTTTCCCAAAGGAAGTATGGCATCCTTCCTGTTGGTACCCCAATTGAGATGAAAGAAACCGATGTTCGGCAAGGCACCTTGGCGCTCATGGTGCTCAAGACTCTGGATGTTCTGGGCCCCTTGCATGGCTACGGCATCGCCCGGCGGATTGAGCAGATCAGCGGCGATCTGCTTACGGTCAATCAGGGGACGCTCTACCCGGTGCTGCTCAAGCTGGAGCAGGAAGGCTCGATCGCGTCCGAATGGGGAGCATCCGAGAATAACCGCAAGGCGCGCTTCTACCGGCTGACCCGGCAAGGCCGCAAGCAATTGCATGAGGAGGCGCGCAGTTGGGAACAGACGGCAGCGATCATCGGACGGTTCTTCGCCGTGAAAGCGCAGGACCTGAAATGAAAAAATTGAAGCGGTTTTTTCTGCGCTTCACCTCAAGGGGGACATCCGCGCGGGATGAAGAAATCCTGCGGGCCGAAATCGAAGAACACATCGCCATGCAGACCGCCGAGAATCTTCGCGCCGGCCTGCCGCCCGCCGAAGCCCGCCGGCAAGCTCTGCTGAAGTTCGGCAGTGTGGAAGCTGTCAAAGAAATTTATCGCGCCCAGAGAGGGCTCCCGTTGCTCGGAACGCTTCTGTCCGATCTGCGTCACGCGATCCGCCGCCTGCGGTTAGCGCCGGCATTCACCAGCGCCACCGTTCTAACGCTGGCGCTGGGCATCGGCGCCACCACTTCGATTTTCACCTTGGTACACGCCGTCTTGCTGAAATCCCTCCCCGTAGCGAATCCGGCCGCGTTGTATCGCATGGGGAGGGTATCGCATTGCTGTTATTTCGACGGCTTCAGCCAGAAAGACGAGTGGAGCATTGTCTCGTACGCTCTCTACAAATACCTGCGCGACCACACCAAAGGCTTCGCCGGGTTGGCGGCATTCCAGGATCTGACGCCGATCCTGGGCGTCCGCCGCTCCGGCGGCGTGGACCCTGCCCAGAGCTATCCCGGCGAATTCGTCTCCGGCAATTACTTCCAGATGTTCGGCGTCGGCGCGTATGCGGGGCGCGTGCTCACGCCCGGCGACGATCGGCCGAATGCTCCGCCGGTAGCGGTAATGAGCTACCGCCTCTGGCAGGAACGCTACGCATCGGATTCATCCATCCTCGGCGCCGTCTTCGATCTCGACGGCAAACCGTTTACCGTCGTCGGAATTGCTCCCCCGAACTTTTTCGGCGACAGCTTGCGCAACCCCTCGCCGGATTTCTTTCTGCCGCTGAACACGGAGCCGTACGTGGACGTTGAAGCGGATCTCGCCCTACCCTTCCAGCACTGGCTCGCGCTCATCGGCCGCGTCCAGCCGGGGGCCAATCCCGCCTCTATCGAGGCGGAGATGCGCGTCAACTTGAAGCAATGGCTTCTGTCGCACTGGGGCGACATGAGCGACAACGACCGCGCCAGGTTCCCCGACCAGACCCTTTACCTCGCCCCGGGCGGCGCTGGCATCACGAGTATGCGCGAACGCTACGAACGCTGGCTGCAGATTCTGATGATGGCCTCCGGCTTTGTGCTGCTGGTGGTCTGCGCCAACATCGCCAACCTGATGCTGGTGCGCGGCCTGGGACGGCGGCGGCAAAACTCGCTCAGCAGGGCTCTGGGCGCTCCCCTTTCGCTAGTGGTGCGGGAACCTCTTCTGGAAAGCATCCTGCTCTCGTTGTTCGGCGGCGCCGCGGGATTGGCAATCGCGTTTGCAGCCACCCGCCTGATCTTACAATTGGCGTTTCCGCCCTTGCCGGGCCTGGCCGGCATACCCATCAGCGCGTCGCCTTCCCTGCCCGTCCTGTTGTTTGCCTTTGTCACCTCCTTGCTGACCGGTGTTGCCTTCGGCATAGCTCCGGCATGGATGGCCGCGCGAGTGGATCCCATTGAGGCCCTGCGCGGCTCCGGGCGTGCTACCTCCCGCGCGGGTTCGCTCTCCCAGAAATCGCTGGTCGTCCTCCAGACTGCCTTTGCGCTGGTTCTTTTGACCGCGGCGGGACTGCTCACGGCCGCCTTCGGCCGGCTGGCGACCCAGGATTTCGGATTCGCACAAGACCGGCGGCTGGTGGCGAATATCAATCCGCGGCTGGCCGGCTATCAGCCCGGCCAACTGCCGCTGCTTTACCGGCATATCCGCCAATCGATTGCCAATATTCCCGGCGTCGCTTCGGTGGCTCTCGGCCTGTATTCGCCTCCCGGCGGAGGTTGGGGCTCCGGAGTCTACGTGGATGGGCGTCCCGCTCCGGGGCCCAGAGAGGATAACTCTTCTTCGTGGAACCGCGTCACACCCGGCTATTTCGAGGCTGTCGCGACTCCCATCCGGCGCGGGCGAAGCATCTCGGACCAGGACACCGCCGATTCACCGAAGGTAGCGGTTGTTAATGAATCCTTCGCCCGCAAGTTTTTCCATGACGAAGACCCCGTCGGCAAATACTTCGGCCCCACACCTGCGATTGCCCGTCAATTCCAGATTGTCGGCGTCGTCCGCGACGCGCGGTATTTCACGAGGGGGATCGACCATCCCACCGGTCCGATGTACTTCCTCCCCGAGGCGCAAGCCGATTACTCGCGGAGCGCGGGGGCGCTTTTCCTGCATGACATCGTGATTGTGAGCAAGCCAGGTGCGAACACATCGGCCGCGTCCGTGCTCCAGGCCATGGCAACGGTCAATCCAAACCTGCCCGTCATTTCCATTCGTACGCTGCGCGAGCAGGTGGCCACTCAGTTCACACAGCCGCGGCTCATCGCCCGCCTCACATCCTTTTTCGGAATCCTTTCTCTGCTGTTGGCCTACATTGGGCTTTATGGCGTGACGGCCTACAACGCCGCGTGCCGGACCAGCGAAATCGGTGTCAGGATGGCGCTCGGAGCCGGCCGCGCCAATATTGTCGGGCTCGTTCTCAGGGGATCGTTCACTCTGATTTCCTGCGGTGTGCTGATTGGCCTTCCCTTGACCCTGGCGGCCGCCCGCTTCCTGGCCGGTCAGCTTTACGGAGTAAATCCCTATGATCCTGTGGTGATCTCGGCCGCTGTCTTGGCCCTCGTATTCTCGGTGCTGGCGGCGTCATTGATTCCCGCGTTCCGAGCGAGTTTGGTCGCTCCGGTGAACGCGCTGCGAGCGGACTGAGGAACGGGAAATGAGAACCTTAATGCGGCTTTTCCGGCGTTTGACTTCGTGGACGACGTCCGCGCGGGACGAAGAAATCCTGCGGGCCGAAATCGAAGAACACATCGCTATGCAGACGGCCGAAAATCTTCGCGCCGGCCTCTCGCCCCTCGAAGCCCGGCGGCACGCTCGGTTGAAGTTCGGCAGCGTCGAATCCATCAAAGAAGTTTATCGAGACCAGGGAGGACTACCGCTGATCGAAACGCTTCTGTCCGATACGCGCCATGCGATCCGCCACCTGCGAATGACTCCCGCATTTACAGCAGCCGTCATTCTAACCCTCGCCCTAGGCATTGGCAGCAACATCGCGATCTTTGGCGTCATCGATAGCATCCTGATCCGGCCGCTACCGTATCCGCACGCGGAGCTCCTCGTGGGTGTTTGGCACACGGGGCCGGGGATGGCGGGGTTCGGCGGCAGCGTCAATTGTACTCCCTCCATGTATTTCACCTATCGCGAAGAGAACCGGACGTTTCAGCAGTTCGGAGTGTGGGGTTCCAGCGGCGCGAGCGTGACCGGAGGGGCCGAGCCTGAGTTGCCTCGTGCGCTCGTGGTCACCTATGGCGTGCTGGATGCCATCGGCGTGCAGCCTCTTCTGGGCCGCTGGTTCTCGCCGGGCGACGACACGCCCGGCACGGCAGAAACCGTGATTCTCACCTACGGCTATTGGCAGCGACGCTTCGGAGGCGACCAATCCATCATCGGGCGCACGCTGACGGTCAATTCGAAGCCCCACACTGTAGTCGGCGTGATGCCGAAGGAATTCCGTTTTCAACGCAATCCCGAGCTGATTCTTCCCCTGCGGTTCGAACGGAATACAGTCAGCCTGGGAGGGTTCTCCTACCAGGGGATTGCGCGGCTCAAACCCGGTGTCTCGCTGGTGCAAGCCAATGCGGATGTGGCTCGCATGTTGGGAATCTGGCTGAACGCATGGCCCGCGCCGCCTGGTTTCGACCGCGCGATCTTTCAAAACGCTGTCGTGGGACCCAAGGTGCAGCCCCTGAAGCAGGAGGTCGTGGGAGACGTCGCCCAAGCCCTCTGGGTCGTGACGGGGACGCTGGCGCTGCTTCTTTTGATCGCCTGCGCCAACGTGGCGAATTTAGTGCTGGTGCGCGGCGAAGGCCGCCGGCAGGAACTCGCGATCCGGGCCGCGCTGGGCGCGGGCTGGCGGCGAATCGCGCGGGGAATGCTGGTGGAAAGCATGACGCTGGGAGCGATCGGCGGTGTTTTGGCTCTCGGCCTCGCATACGCCGCGCTGCGGGTCCTGGTGGCGAAAGGTCCGGCCACGTTGCCGCGGCTGGGCGAAATCGGAATCGATCCGCTCGTTCTTGCGTTCGCCGGGGGCGTGTCTTTGCTTTCGGGAATCCTGTTCGGGCTCGTCCCGGTCTGGAAATACGCGGGGCCCCGGGTGGCGACCGCGCTGCGAGGCGTGGGCCGCACGTTCAGCCAAGGCCGGGACCGCCACCGCGCGCGGAACACGCTGGTGGTGGTGCAGGTGGCCCTGGCGCTGGTCCTGCTGGTCAGTTCCGGCCTCATGATTCGCACGTTTCAGCAGCTGCGGCGCGTACAGCCCGGATTCACATATCCGGAACAGATTCAGATCTTGCATACTTTCGTTCCGCAGGCCATCGCGAACCAGCCTCGGCGCGTGATGCGAATGAATCACGAAATTCTGGACAAACTCGCGGAAATTCCCGGCGTGATCTCGGTGGCGTTTGCAGACTCTGCGCCTCTGGAAGGGTTCAGTCCCATTAACCCTCTCTATGCCGAAGACAAAAACTTCCAACCAGGCCAGGTCACTCGGAGCCGGCGATATCGCTTGGTTGCACCGGGCTTCTTTAAAGCGATGGGAACGCGCGTAATCGCGGGACGTGATTTTACGTGGCCCGATCTTTATGAAGAACGCCACGTAGCGATCATTTCGGAGAATCTGGCGCGAGAGTGGTGGGGCGATCCGCGCGCGGCTCTCGGGAAAAGGATTCGGGAAGCCTCCATTGATCCGTGGCGCGAAGTGGTGGGCGTAGTTGAAAACGTCTACGAGACCGGCGTGCAGTCGAAGCCGCCTGAGTTTGCATATTTGCCGGCACTGATGGATCGATACCTGGTCTTCGACCGCGAATTCGCCGTGAGCCAGGGTATGTTCGCGATCCGCTCCAATCGGACGGGAACCGAGGGCCTCCTGGCCGCGACTCGGCAAATCATCTGGTCCGTGAACGGAAGGCAGCCGGTGTTCCTCGTCAGCACGCTCGAGGGACTCTACGATCAGTCCATGGCGCGGACTTCGTTTATCCTCGTGATG
>CAYTJD010000073.1:0-12799 GCA_964438005.1 uncultured Solibacteraceae bacterium
CGTTCCGGCGGAGGGATTCCTCGAAGGGCTGGCCATAAAGCGCTCGTCTTGAACGATCTCGCCGCCCATGTGCGCCGGACCGATCCGCAGGAGATCCTGAGCCAGATGCAGGAGCCATTGAAGGGGCAACGCGCTGCCCGGATCTTCGAATGTGGGGGCCTGGGCCGGCTCCGGAGAACGAAAATCGCCACGCCGAGGCGCTTCGCGCGCATCCTTTTCGATGGACCGAATCCGGTCCACGACCAAGGCCGCCGTCGTGCCGGTCTTGTAACCGTATTTGGCCAGCATTTCCACTTCGCACGTGATGGGATCGATAATCGCGATGTGTTTCCTCGCATCCAGCAAGACCTCGCCGCTCACGATCGCCGTCAAAAGCGCCAGGCCGTAGAGTTTTCGATGCCTGATGACGTGCTGGAGCCCTTCGTTAAAGTGGTGCCGCAGAGAATCCACCGACGGCAGCCTAGGCCGCCAATGCCAGATTGCGACCCAGGAGAACGCCACGGTCGCAAGCTCCGCGATCGTCTTGAAGGGCCGATCTTTCGCTTCCTCAGACATGATCATTCTTACCTTGCGGTGGCGCTCGCCTGGCGTAAATCAGTTCGGGGCCGCTCTGCTTTCGCAGCCGCGTGTACCATCTTGCTGTGGATTTCGGCGAACGAGATAGGACCGGAGTGTCGGCGTTCGGATCGAAGAAGGCTCGTCGGGTCCACGGCCTCCCCCAAATTTGTTGCGAAAGGATTCGATTTGCTGTTGAAGACCTTCCCGAACGTCGGTAGCTACCGGAACGGCAAATCGATGCTTCCTGCGGCTACCCCTTCCCACACAGGCTATTCTACTTCGCTGCGGAGGCGGACTCCTCGGAAATTCGGGAATACATCATCCACCGCCATTCCAAGCGGGCCATACTGATCCCTGGCAAGCGCGGGTCATGGTTCTCCAAAAGGTCGCGCCAGTGGATCGCATTTCGGCGTGTCTGCGTGCGTCTATGATCGATAGCCGCGATCGCCCGCTGCGACAGAGATCAAATTGATGCCTCAGGATTTGACAGTGGAGCCAGTGCGTAGAGTCTTGGTTGCGGGGGGTGGATTTGAACCACCGACCTTTGGGTTATGAGCCCAACGAGCTACCAGACTGCTCCACCCCGCAGTCCCATCGTAACAGTCCGGCTTTCGCCGGTCAATGTCGCGTTTCAGTTCTTTGCGGTGGGCGCTAGGTACAATGGGGTTGTGCTACGCTTGGCGGTTTCTGCGACCCTCGCGCTTGCTGGTATCCTGGGCGCGCAAACCGGCCTCTTCCCATTAAAAGACGTCAAGCCCGGAATGAAGGGGACCGGCCGCACCGTTTTTTCGGGCAACCAGATTCAGGAATTCCAGGTTGAGATCCTGGGCGTACTCGATAACGTAGGCCCTAAGCAATCCCTAATCCTCGCGCGCCTGTCGGGCGGCCCGCTTGATCATACCGGCGTCATGCAAGGCATGAGCGGAAGCCCCGTGTATCTCAATGGGCGGCTGCTCGGAGCCGTCGCCATGGCGTTTCCCTTCTCCAAGGATCCGATCGCCGGTATCCGGCCGATCCAAGACATGATGGCAGTCCCCACGGCGCCGGCTCCCGCGGCGCCGAACCCCGTCCAACGCGCGGGGCTTTCGCTCGACCAGCGCGACCTGACCCGCGGGTTCTCGAGGCCGCAACCGGCCCTGGCGGGAGACGGCCGCCTGATCGACATTGCCACCCCGGTTTCGTTCGGCGGGTTCAGCCGCGCCACTCTCGAGGCGTTCGCGCCGCAATTGCGAGAACTTGGCCTGGAACCGCGCCAGGGCATCACCGGCGGGTCCGACATCGGCGCGCGCATGGGTAATCCCGCCGATCTGAAGCCGGGCTCGATGATCAGCGTCCAGCTGATGTCCGGCGATCTGAGCGTCGGCGCCGACGGCACCGTGACCCACATTGACGGGAACCGCATCTACGCCTTCGGCCATCGGTTTCTCGACGTCGGTCCCACAACCCTCCCGTTCGCCCGGGCGGAAGTAGTCACGCTGTTACCGAACCTGAACACCTCCTTCAAGCTGTCCACCGCCAAGGAATGGATGGGCACCATCTATCAGGATCGCGATACAGCGATCGCCGGTGAACTCGGCAAGCGGGCCGCTCTCGTTCCGGTGAGCATCAGCATTTCCCGTGAGGGCCGGCAGATCGAGTCGTATCAAATGCAGATGGTCCACGACACGCTGCTTTCGCCCCTGCTGCTGCAGATGGCCGTCTACTCGGCCATCGACGCCACCGAACGCACGGTGGGCGCCGCGAGCCTGCGCGTTTCCGGCGAGCTCGATTTCCGGAACTCGTCGACGCCTGTGCGGTTGAACAACACGTACTCTTCCGACAATGGCTCGGCCGCCCAGGTTTCGCTTTCCGCCGCGGTGCCGCTGGCCTATGTGCTGCAAAGCGGCTTCGACACGCTGCAACTGAACCGCGTCGCGCTGCGCGTGGAAGTGTCCGACCAGAAGAAGCTGTTCAATATCGACTCGGTCTCCGCCTCGCGCCGCCGGGTACGGCCCGGAGAAAAGCTGCAGCTGCAGGTGACCCTCACCGGCCAGAACGGCTCCGAAATCACGCGGCAGGTCGATTATGAAGTCCCGGTAGGCGCGCCGGCGGGACCGCTCTATTTCACGGTTTCCGACGCAAACGTCGCCAACATTTCGGATTTTCGCCAGATCCTGACGGCGAACGCGCACAGCCCCGCGCAGGTGGTTTCGACGGTCAACAATCTTCATCCCAACAATAAGGTATTCGTGCGTGTGTGGCGCGCCACGCCGGCGTTTCAACTGGAAGGCGCCGATCTTCCCGATCCCCCGGCATCGGTGGCGCTGGTTCTATCCGGATCACAATCAACGGTGGCCGGCCTCGCACAAACGAAGAACGCCAAGGTCGCGGATATGGAGATCGACGGCGGCGACATGTTCATTTCCGGCAACAAAACGATTCAGGTGGAAGTGACCGAATGAAGTGTGCAACCCGCTCCCTCGGTTGGGCCGTTACCCTCGCCGCCGCATTCTTGCCGGCCGCCCGGGCCAGCAGCACGGCCGCCTGGGAAATGAACTCCTACGGCGATTTCATCCGCGGCCGTTTCGACGGCGTCTCGCTCAGCCGGGATGGCCGCCTGTCCATCGCGCCGAAACTGGATACCGTCTTCGCCTCCGACCAGCCCGTCGTGTGGAGCGTCGCGCAGGCGCCGGACGGCTCGTTGTACGCGGCCACCGGCCACCGCGGCCGCATCTATCACATCGATCACAGCGGCAAAGCAACCTTACTATGGACCGCGGATCAGCCGGAAGTCTTCGCGATCACCGTTGATCGCGCCGGCGTCCTCTATGCCGGCACCTCGCCGGACGGTAAGGTGTATCGTTTCGAAAACGGAAAGGCGGCTGAATACTTCGCGCCCAAGGCGCGCTACATCTGGTCTTTGGCCGCCGGCCCCAACGGCGTGCTGTATGTGGGCACGGGCGATCAAGGCAAAATCTTTCGCGTCGAAGGCAGCGGCAAAGGCGAGGTCTACTACGAGACCGGCCAGTCGCACATCACCGGTCTCGCGGTCGATTCGCAAGGCCGTCTCCTGGCGGGCAGCGAACCGAATGGAATTCTGTACCGGGTCACGGCCAAGGACAAGGCCTTTGTGCTGTACGATTCCAGCCTGCCGGAAATTCGCGCCATCGTGCCCATGGCGGATGGCACGGTCTATGCCGCGGCCCTCGGCGGTTCGATCGCCAAGCGTCTGCAGAGCGCGCAGCAAGGCCAGTCCGGCGGCTCCAACGTGACCGTCACTGCTCCCACCACCACCATCACGGTGGAAGCGCAGGAAACGGGGCCCGGTCCCGAGGTCAAGCCGCCTGATCCGGCCAAGCAGGCGGCCGCGGCAACGCCTGCCACCCAGGTCACCACCCAGTTCACGCCGGTCACGGACGTCAGCGGAGTCGAGAAATCAGCCGTCTATCGCATCAATCCCGACAACACCGTCGAGACTCTCTGGAGTTCCAAAGAAGAGAACGTCTACGACCTGCTGGCGCTCGAACGGGAACTGGTCTTCTCGACTGATGAGAACGGCCGCATCTACAGTCTCGCGCCCGATCGCCGCGTGACCCTGATGCTGGAGACGCGGCAGGGCGAAACCACGCGTCTGTTATCCGCCGACAAATCCGTCCTGGCTGCGACCGGCAACATGGGCCGCATTTTCCGCTTGGGAGAGACTCCGGGCGCCAGCGGCTCCTACGAGGCTCCGGTTCACGACGCCGGCACGGCCGCCCGCTGGGGCAGTATCAGCTGGCGTGGAGAAGCCACGGGTGCCGCCAGGATTCAATTCCGCACACGCTCCGGCAATTCCGCCAAGCCCGATCGCACATGGAGCGATTGGTCCGAGCCCCTCACCAACCCGGTTGGCTCGCGCGTTCCCAGCCCCAACGCGCGCTACATCCAGTGGAAGGCGGAACTCACGGGCGCCAACGGCGCGACTCCCGGCATTGCCAGCGTCTCGCTCGCGTACCTGCCGCAGAACTCTCCGCCAGTCATTCGAAGCATCAATGTTGTGAACACGGCCGGGGTACAAGCAGGCAAATCCAGTTCGACTTCTTCATCGGCCGCGTACTCGGTAACCGTTACCGATACGGATTCTTCGGCAACTTCAGCCGGCACCTCCACGCAGACCCTGACCCGCGCCTCCGCCCAGCAGATCACGGTAAGCTGGCAGGCCGAAGACCCGGACGGCGACCGCCTGGTCTATGCCCTCTATTTCCGCGGCGATGATGAGACCCAGTGGAAGCTGTTCAAAGGCGATCTCCACGAAGTCTCTGTCACCTTCGACGCCGATGTGCTCGCCGATGGCAAGTATTACTTCCGTGTCGTCGCTTCCGATCGCGAATCCAATCCGGCGCCTTCGGCCCGCGAGTCGCAACTGGTCAGCTCTCCGGTGATGATCGACAACACACCGCCGGTGATTACGCTCGGGACGGTGCGGTATGCCGGCGGCTCCGCGCATATCGAGTTCACCGCCGCCGATGCCGCTTCGCCGTTGCGCCGTTGCGAATACTCACTGGACGCGTCGAGTTGGTTCCCGGTCGAGGCCGCCGATGGCGTCATCGATTCGCTGCGAGAGTCGTTCTCGCTCGATTTGAACAATCTCGTACCCGGCGAGCATGTCGTCGTTTTGCGCGCGGGAGACAGCGCCAATAACAATGGAGTCGCCAAAGTGGTCCTCCACTAGTGGGCACTCCGGAGTAGAACCGGCGATGCCCCGCCCCGCAGGCTGGACTCCGCGAACGGTGCTCTGGCTGCTCCGCCGCAGCTTCATCGCAGCCTTTGATGACGGCTGCTTCAGCATCGCCAAGGGCGCGGCGTATTCGGCGCTGCTTTCGTTTTTTCCGGTCCTTACATCCGCGGCGGCGATCCTGGTGCAGACGCGCGCCGAATTCGTGTCGCGCACGCTCGAAGGATTTCTTTCCGAGGTAGTGCCTCCCGGGACCGAGGATCTCGTGGTGCGCCAGTTCCGCATTAGCGGCGCGCGCCCGGTCTCCGTGCTCATCGTGGCCGGATTGATTTCCCTTTGGGCCGCCTCCAGCGTCATCAAAAGCCTGATCGAAGGCTTTCAGGCCGCCTACCGGATTCCCAAGAACCGCGGCTTCTTTCATCGCAGCGCCGTCGCCATCGTCCTCGTGTTGCTGGCGGCTGTGCCTTTAGTCGCCGCTTCCCTGCTGATCCTGTTCGGCACCGAATTGGAACGGACCGTCCTGCATGCTACTCAAGCCGATCCGCTCTGGAAACCGCCGCCCTGGATCTGGCTCTGGGTGAGCCGGGTATTCCGCTACGCCGTGGCGTTCGCCACGACCGTGCTGGTGACGGCTCTTCTCTACTACTTCGGACCGTACCGCCGCCAGCGCTGGCGGAACGTCTGGCCGGGCGCCATTCTCGTCACCATCCTCTGGCTGACCGCCACCTCCGGCTTCGGCTGGTATGTGCGCCACGTCGGCAACTACAACCTGATGTACGGCTCGATCGGAGCCGGTATCGCGTTATTGGTCTGGATGTATCTGATCGCCGCGATCGCCTTGATCGGCTGCGAATTCAACGCCGAATATGAGCGTGCCGGCCGCCGGTAGCAGATCTCCAACACCTGCTTAGTGCAACAGATCCAGCGTATTGTTTCCGTCATCGACGAAATACACGCCGTGTCCGCCTGGCGCCAGGGCCAGTCCAAACAGAGAACCCGCACCTGCACCACTGGTGTCCACGCCTGTTACCGCCACTTGCGTGCCGCCGGGCGTCGTTTCGACCAGATTTCCATCGCCGCTATTCACAGTCAGGATGTTGCCGTTCGGAGCAATCGCCAGACCGAGTGGGCCGTTGAGGTGATTGCCCACGGTAACCGTGTTCCCTTCCCCGGCGTCGCTGAAGCGGAAGAGTGCATCCGGAATGGCGGCAATCCGGTTCGCCGCCGAATCGGCAACATACAACGTGCCGTTTAGTCCCAGCCCCACACCGGTCGGCCCGATCACCAGCGCATTCGGATCGGTCCGCTCGCTGAACCGGCTCGCGATCACGGTGCGCGCCAGGATCCGCGGCGCACCTTCCTCTTCATCCTCGTCATCTCGCATGGCCAGCACGATTCGCAGAACGGTCCCATGCTTCACTACGCTTCCCCCGGCCGCCACCGTCTGGTTCAGGACGTTGGTCACAAACAGCACGGCGGCCTTGTCCAAATCGAGCGCGGTCATGTCCCAAGGCCCGTTGATGCCGTCGCCGGCAAACGTTTTGACGGGCTTACCCCAACGATTCAACACAATCAGACAACCGGCGTTGATTGTGTCGGCCATGCCATCGGTGGTGGGCAGGCTTCCCACGATGACCCAGCCGGCGCGCAAAACGACCAGCGCGGTCGTGAGTCCCACACCGCCAGGACAGTCGTTCAGATCTTTCGGAATCGCTGCAAACAGCGTCAGCTTGCCGTCCGGACTAATCTCGTCAATCGTGGTGCCGGTGCCCTGCAGATTGCCGGAATTATTGAAATTGCTGACCAGAATATCGTTTTGCGTGAGCGCTCCAGTGCTACGCGGAACCACCGCCACGCCATAGGGATTCTCATCTCCGTTGGCAGGCAGCGTGGAACTGACTATGGCAGATGAAGTGAACTTGCCGGTGAATGCCGGCTGCGCAGTGGCAGCCGCGGCAGCGCCCAGACATACGCATGCCCAACCGGCGACTCGAATAAACGCTCGCATGGATTCCCTCCCTGGCGCCAGTATAGGAAGATTGTTGTGACCAACTATTGACGGCTTGCATTCTTTTACAGATGTATCGCTTCAAGTGTGAGCGGTCTCACTCGCCGCCCGCTCTGAGCGCGAAATCACCGAACCCAAAAAGCCGTAACCCCGAGTCTTCCGCGCACGCTCGTACCGCCGCGCCGTTCCAGGTACAATCGCAATAGTGAGGAGCGCCCCTCTTTTCATCCTGGCCGCCGTGCTGGGCCGGGCGGCCCCAACGCCGATGACCCTGGTTTCCGAGGCGGAGGCCGACCCACTGCGCAGCGCCATTACGCGCAAAGAGGTCTGGACGCAGGATGCGGCCCGCCGTCTCCGAGCCGCCGCCGACCGCCGGTTGAAAGAAGGCCCGTGGAGCGTCACGTTCGAACGGCCGCGCGGCCTCGATCTGGATCCGCACGACTACTATAGTGAAGCCCCCAACTGGTGGCCGAATCCCGAGGATCCCGGCGGCCCGTACCTGTTCCGCGACGGTCGTGCGAACCCGGACCGGTTCAGCGCCAACCGCGTGGCGCTGAATTCTTTCTCCGACGCTGTGTTCGCCCTCGGCACAGCATCTTATTTATTCGATGACGGCCGGTATACGCAGCGCGCATCCCTGCTAGTGAACACCTGGTTTGTCAATCCAAAGACGCGCATGAATCCCAACCTGGAGAATGCGCAGGGGGTCCGAAACTGGAATATCGGGCGGCCCGAAGGCATCATCGAGGGGCGCGCTCTGATCCGCGCGATTCAGGGGATGGAGTTTCTGCAGGAGACGGGCGCCTGGGACTCCCGAGAGCAGTCCGCCGTTCGCAAGTGGTTTGAAGACTATCTGCATTGGCTCACCCAAAGCAGGAATGGCATGGAAGAGAGAAGGAGCGGCGACGACCATTCCTCCTGGTGGACAGCCCAGGTAGCAGCCGTTGCCAGTTTCGTCGGCGACGACGCAGCCGCAAGAATGGCATTCGATTTCTACCGCGATCGCATTTTTCCGCGCCAGATCCGGCCCGATGGCAGCGCTCCGCGTGAAGAGGCGCGCGCCACCCCGTGGTTTTCCGTTTTCAATCTCGAAGCCTACACCATGGTCTGCCGGATCGCCGAGGTGCAAGGAGTCGATCTCTGGAGCGTGCGCGGTAAGAACGGCGCAACTCTCGGCACAGTGATCGATTACCTCAAGCCTCATCTGCTGGACCCGCGGCAGTGGAGCCGGGAGCAGGCCAACGATCTGGAAACCGATGCGCTCTACTTCTTGGCCTTCGCCGGAATGGGCATGAAGAAGCCCGAGTACATCGCGCTCTATCAGCGCCTGGAGCATCCCGACAAAGCCTGGTTGAGCCTGGTCGATCTGCTGGTAGGCCGGTGGGAAGCCGCCGGCCACCAAACCCGCCACTAGCGGGATACCGGCCACCAGAGAGGACGTCGCAGAACCGTAAAGGGAGAGGAGTTGCCCGGGCGCTCCTCAGAGTCGCTGCGTCATTCCGTACAATCCATGCTGTCGAATGTAATCCATGACCGCGCCCGGAACCTCGGCGGGACTCTCGCCAGCCGCCAAAGCCCGCCGGATGTCCGAAGACGAATACGGCAGCTTCATCGACTCCAATCGCTCGACCTTGGCCCCTTCGGGAATCCGGTACACGTGCCCGGGCCGGCTTGCCACAATAAACGTGACTCCCGCCACCACTTCCCGCCAGCGCCGCCAAGTTTCGATTTCCGCGAAGGCATCCGCTCCGATGATGAAAAACAACTCATCGCCGGGAAGCAGCGGCTCTCGTACCTTCGTGATGGTTTCGATGGAATAACTGATGGTGTCCTGCTCGAGCCGCGAGACTTCGAAACGCGGCTCGGACGCGCAGGCCAGCTCAGTCATGCGCACGCGATCTGCGTATGCGGCGTGCGTCACCCCCGATTTGTGCGGCGGTTTCGATGCCGGCACAAACAGCACTTTATCCAGGTTGAACTTCTTGAGAGCCGCGCGGGCCAGCGCCAGATGCGCTTCGTGGATCGGATCGAACGTGCCGCCGAGTAGGGCCAGCCGCAAGCAGTCTAAGCTCTCTCGATCTTGACTGAATTGACTTTGACTTCTTTCAGAGGCCGGTCTTGCGCGTTGCGCGCGACCTTCGATATTTTTTCGACAACCAGGTAGCCCTCGGAGACCTCGCCGAACACACTGTGCTTGTTATCGAGCCACGGCGTGGCCGCGACGGTGATGAAAAACTGGCTGCCGTTGGTGTTCGGTCCGGCATTCGCCATCGATAGAATCCCTTTTTTCGTGTGTTTGAGGTCCGGATGAAACTCGTCGGCAAACTGGTAACCCGGCCCGCCGCGGCCGGTCCCTTCGGGGTCGCCACCTTGAATCATGAAATCGGGAATCACCCGATGGAAAACCGTCCCGTCATAGAACGGCTTCCCGGTTTTGGCGCCCTCTACCAGCGCCACAAAATTGGCCACTGTTTTGGGCACCCGGTCGGCGAAGAGCTTGATTTTGAATTTGCCTTCGGTGGTGTCGAAAGCCGCGTAAATCTCGTTTGCCATGAATGCGATTGTAGCAATGCACTCACGCCGGCGTGCGAGACCGCCTCACCACGGCAGTTTGCGCTTCGTATACTGGCGTCCGAGTTCGGTCGCTTGCTGGTTCGCCGGGCCGACCATGACGCCTTCCTTGAGCATGTCGATGACGTTGCTGGGATTCATCGAGTTCAGGAAGAAAATGTGGTTGGCTTTGCATGCCGCGAACACACGCGCCCGCGCCGCCAGCATCTTGGGATCTTTTTCGGCCGCGTTCGGTGTCCGGATACCGAGCGACAGCGCCATATCGCCGGGTCCCCATTCCGCAAAAGCGATTCCCGGCACTTTCAGGCTCTGTTCGGCGTTGTCCAGCGCATACTTGTCTTCCACTTTGATCCCCAGGAGCAGTTCGCCGTTCGGATTGAGCGGCCACACGTCGGCCTTGTCTTCGTATTCCTGGTTCGAGACGCCCCAGATCTGCGCCGCCGTCGGCGTACCGTGCGCGCCGCGGCGTCCTTCGCTCAACGCCGGACCCACGCCTTCTTTGTGGATCGGAAACCGGATCGCTTCCACGAACGCGCGCACCGCGCCCGGCGTGTCCGCGTGTGTCAGCAGCACGCCGTGCACGCCCGTCGCCAGCACCTGCTGGAACATCCAGGCATTGGCACGAACCGTCGCTTCATCGGTGCCGTTGACCGGAACATTGACGATCACCGCCGGTGTGCGGTGCCCGCTCTTGGTCGGCCCGCCCGCCACCAGGCCCTTCATGTAATCCGCGAGACCTTTAACGTCGAACGGAGCATGCTCCATGTCGTAGCTAATGTAATCGGCGTACGTCTGGGCGTCTTTCTTCCCCTGTTCAAAACTGCCGTCGGTCCCGGAATGCGAGCCGGTATAGTAAATGGGCTGCCCTTCCGACAACAGGTCGATCGCCCGGTTGATGTGTTTCGGTTTCGGCGCTTGGGCGACTAGCAGACAAATGCCTGCAGCGACTCCCACCAACGTCACGGTTAGCTTTCTCATCGTCTCCACCTCCCAACTGGGGCGGACCTCCTGGTCCGCCCTTTTACCATCCGACCGCTTTCCCCTTGTTCTGCTCATCGAGCCACTTCTGCAGCGGCGCGAAGTAATCGCGAATCGCCGTCGCATCCATCTCGCGCGTGCCAGCGATTTTCTCCAGCGCATCCTGCCACGGCCGGCTGATCCCCATCGCCAGCATCGCGTTCAGTTTGTTGCCCGCCGTCTTACTCCCGTAAATCGAGCACCGGTTCAGCGGCCCCTTGCATCCCGCGGCCTGTGCGAGCGCCCTGTGAAACTGGAACTGCAGAATATCGGCCAGAAAATAGCGCATGTAGGGCACGTTCGCCGCGACATGATATTTCGCGGCGGGATCGAAGTCCGCCTCGCTGCGTTTCGCCGGAGGCGCCACGCCCTGGTATTTCTCGCGCAATTGCCACCACGTCTCGTTGTATTTCGCGGGCGGAATCTCGCCGGAGAAAACTTTCCAGCGCCATTGGTCGATCACCAGCCCGAACGGCAGAAACGCAATCTTGTCCAGGGCCCTGTGCAGCAGCAGGCCGATATCCTTCGACGGGTCCGGAGCCTTGTCCAGCAGCCCGAGTTTCACCAGGTACTCGGGCGTTACCGACAGCGCGATCGTGTCTCCGATCGCCTCGTGAAACCCGTCGTTAGCGCTGTCGCGGAACAGCGACGGCTGGTGATCGTACGCCCGCTGATAAAAATTGTGCCCCAGCTCATGGTGGATTGTCAGGAAATCCTCGCCCGTGATGTCGATACACATCTTAAGGCGCAGATCGTCGACGTTGTCCAAATCCCATGCGCTGGCGTGGCACACCACGTCGCGGTCGCGCGGCTTCACAAACATCGAGCGTTCCCAGAACGTCTGCGGCAGCGGCGCAAATCCCAGGGAGACGAAAAATCCCTCGCCGTATTTCACCATCTGCTTCCAATCGGTGTTGCGCCGTTTCAGCAGGGCGGTCAGATCGTATCCCGGATCGGCGTTAGCCGGCGCCACCAAGGGGTAGATGTTGTCCCACTCCTGCGCCCACATGTTGCCCAACAGGTCGGCCGGAATTGGCCCGCGTGCCGGCACGAGATCTCCGTATTTTTCGCGCAGCCGGCTTCGCACATACGCGTGCAGCGAAAGATACAGCGGCTTGACCTGCTCCCAAAGCCGGTCCAGTTCCTTGGCGAACGCGTCCGGGGGCATGTCGTATTTCGACCGCCACATCGCCCCGTTATCCGCGAACCCGAGTTGCCGGGCACCCTTGTTTGCCAGCTCCACATAACGCAGGTAGTCCTGGCGCATCGGCCGGGCGATCGCGTGCCACCCGGTCCACACATCGAGCAGCTGCTTTGGGTCGCGGCTCTCGGCCAGAATTTTGCTCAGCGCATCCAGGTCCTTGCAACTCTCCGGTCCCTTCGGGCAATATTTGCCCTTGCCGTAGGTTCCTTCCATGCGCGCCGTGATCTGCGTGAGCTCTTCGCTCTCCTTGGGATCGGCCGGCGTGGCAATCGGCAACGACAGCTTCAGCAGATGGATCTTCCGGGCCGTCACCGGATCGAGCGCCAGGCCATCGAACCGCACCGATTGCTTCGCGTAATCGACGGTCGCATCGATCGAGCGTTGATCCAGCTTTGCGGCGATCAGCTCCGTGTCATCCGTGATGAAGGTGGACTTGATCCAGTCGGCCCGCGATGCGTCGACGCCGAGCGCGAGTAACTTCTGCTCCGCGTCATCGATGAATTTGCGCGCATCCGCGGCGGTCGGTTTGCGATCGGCCCCGGCCAGCAAAGCCCCCAGCACAGCCGCGCAGCACACCACCCGAAACTTCATCCCTACAACAATATCAAACGGGTCTTTTGCGCGGGGAATGCGGGCGTGTTAGCATCAGAATATCCACGTTGACATTGCGGGGACGTAGTTCAGTTGGTTAGAACGCCGGCCTGTCACGTCGGAGGTCGCGGGTTCGAGCCCCGTCGTCCCCGCCAAT
>CAYTJD010000074.1:0-19897 GCA_964438005.1 uncultured Solibacteraceae bacterium
TCCAGGAAAACAAGGCACGACTGCAAAAGCTATATCCTCTACTCCCTGATATCCTTGCGCTCTGGGATGAGATTCATCTGCGGTGACCTGCGCGCGGCCGCTCAGTGAGTGGCGGGCAGCCCAACGACGATGAGAACCGCGTAGTCCTGCTGGCGGCAGCCGTTCACGGCGGGCATGGCCGCCCCGGGATTCACCGGAAAACCTGTGGTCCGAACGTTCGCGGGCGAGCACGAGTTGTTCGCCGCCGCCGGCGTGTAGCGGGCGGAGCGGCATCCGAGATGGGTGACATCGTAGAGCGTCGCGCCGTCGGCGAGTTCCCACCGCTCGTTGCCGTCCTTGTCCTTGGGATGAATGGTCAGCACGGTCGTCACCTGGCGGTCGCCGGTGACGAGGTATTGCCCGGGAGGCAGCGGCAAGGTCGGCTTCTCCATGTTCCCGGGCCTCCAATAGACGGCGATCGTAGCGATTCGCCAGCGATAACGCTAGGGTTTCTTCGCGACGACCTTGCCGTTCTCCCAGACGTAAATCGGCGTTCCATACATGCGTGCGATTCTTCTCGCTGCCCGTGCCGCCGCCTGCATGCCCTTTGCGACGGCCTCTGATCGTCTTTTTTCTTCTGCTGACCGTTTCCGCTTCATGGTCCCTCGTCAACCAGTTGGGGCCGATCCCCGGAACTATCATAAACCCACCACGAATCCGCCAGGGGCCGATAAATCCTCTGGAAGTTTTCCCAACTGCGCTCGAACCGCCGCGCCACATCGCGTGTGGGCACATCGTGCCCGCCCTGGAGGACTCGTGCGGCAATCCGGTTTAGCCCAATGCCCGGATTCGGCAGCTTCAGATAGACGATTTCGATTCGGTACCCTATCATCTTCCACTTCTTCAATCGCGCAGCATAGGCCACTCCGCTGAGCGTGCTCTCAAACGCAAAATCTCTACCGCTACCGGCAAGGCGGTCGAGTTCCTTCAGAAAAAGCCGACCGGCCGCGATGGCCGCCATCTCGGGGCGCAACGGAGACAAGCCGGCGGCCATCAGATCCGCATTGACGAAATGGATCACCTTGGCGTAAGCAGGCAAGAACTCCCGAGCGAACGTGGTCTTTCCCGCGCCATTCGGCCCGGCGACGATGATGCAGCGCGGCGGCCCGTTCCGGCGCTTCCTCAGCGCTGCTGGACTCATGCTTTGACAATATCAGTAGAGCAGGCGACCGTGGCCTCTATTTCGCCAGGGCGGCTATTTCAAGTTGACGCATCACGCCCAAGCCGTTGAAGTGGGCAGCTTCGGCGATCAGACCGTTCGCCGCGCCCACGAACCGGCTCTACGCGGTTCCTGCCACGGGCTTCTTGGCCGGGGCTTTGTCGTGCTTCCTCTGCTCCTCTTGTTTCTGTTTCGTCAACTGCTGTTGCTTGTTCTTTTCCTTGTCTTTCTTGCCGCCCTTGTCTCCCATCTCTACTCCTTTTTTACCGGCTGTGGCTTGAAGTCCGGATCACTACGCGGTTGATTCGTAATCGCCGCGAACCAGCGCTACCACAATAGCAGTCGCCAAGGCTTGGTAAAGGCCTCGCCGGAATTCACTTGGGCGAAAAACACCCTAGTCGCGGAATTGAGAACCGAGGAGGCCGGAGAACTGCTCTGGGACGTTGGCCCCCGCCCGCCAGTGGAATAGTGGACTCCTTGTGACGAAATGGGGTTTATGAGATTGGTGCTGCAGTCCGACACGCGGCGCCGCAGGTTCCCGCGGCGCCATCCAAGATTTCGAAGAGGAACCGTATACTGACACAGGAGGGGATCAGGCGCGAATGATCTTAGCCGGCGCCGCGTTGGCGCGCCGTATCGAAGCAGGGGAAGCGGCGATCGCGCGCGGCTGTGCGCAAGGGCAGCCCGGCTCGGCCCTGCTCGAGATTGCGGGCGGCATCGCCTTGTTTCAAGGAGCGGACTCGCCGCTGACGCAAGCCGTCGGTCTCGGCCTGAACGGCGCGGTGGGGGAAGCGGAACTGGACGCGATGGAAGAGTTCTTTCACACGCGCGGCGCTCCCGTCACCATTGACTTGTGCCCGCTGGCGGACGCGGGGCTGGTGGAATCGCTCGGGCGACGGGGCTATCATCCGACGGAATTCAATAATGTCCTGGCGCGGCCGCTGGCCGGCGCTGAGATTACCTTGACGCCGCGCGTGCGGCGCGCGACGGCGGAAGAACGCGATCTTTGGTCGCACACGGTGGGGCACGGATTCTTCGAGCAAGCCGAGCTGACCACCGAGGAAATGGATGTGGGCCGCGCGATCTTCGCGATGCCCGGCGCGCTGTGTTCTCTCACGAACTCGGAAACCGGCGAGACTACCGGCGGCGGCGCGATGGCCGTCTGCGGCGGGCTGGCGACCCTGTTCGCCGACAGCACCATCCCGCGATTTCGCGGCCGCGGCCTGCAGCGCGAGCTGATCGCGGCCCGGTTGCACGAGGCAGTCGCGCTGAGCTGCGATCTGGCGGCGGCCTCCACGGCGCCGGGTTCGCAGTCGCAGCGCAATTACGAGCGCATGGGATTTCGGGTGGTGTACACGAAAGTCACTTTGGTGCGATGATGCCGTGACGGGTTAGCAGCTCCACAGCCTTGGTGTTGCCCGCGCGTTCGGCGGCGCGGGCGTGATGGCAGGCGGCGGCATTGTCGGCACGCACGGCGTAAATCTCGGCCAGCGCGACATGCGCATCGGCATAGGCAGGGTCGAGACGCACGGCTTCCAACAGCAATCCGAGGGCTTCCTGCTGGCGGTTTTGGATGCGGTAGAGCTGCGCCAGGTGGTGGAACGGCCGCGGGTCCGAGGGGTCGAGGGCAATCGCGGCCCGCTGTTCCTCAATGTGGCGCTGCGTCTCTTGATCGAGCGCGAAATCGATAACTTCTTTCCGCCAGAAGCTCACTGCTGCGATCCTACCAAAACCAGGCGCACGTCCATCACATTGGTGTGCGTGGGGCCGGTCGTGAGCAGGTCGCCTAGCGCTTCGAAGTAGTGGTAGGAATCGTTGCGGTCGAGGTACGCACGGGCATCGGGTTTGCGGCGGAGCGTGTCGCCGTCGGCGAGCGCGCCGGCGGCGTCTGTCGGACCGTCAATGCCATCGGTACCGGCGCTGAAGATGACTGTATTCGAAAGGCCGGCGATATCGAGCGCAGCCGACAGAACCAGCTCCTGGTTTCTTCCGCCGAGGCCGTCTCCTTTGAGAGTCACGGTGGTCTCGCCGCCGGTAATCACACAGGCCGGCGGCCGAACGGGGTGGCCGGTACGCACGAGCTCGCGCGCGATCGCGGCGTGCATGCGGCCGATCTCTCGTGTTTCGCCTTGCACCTCGCTGGAAAGCAGCAGCGTCCGAAGCCCGAGCGCGCGCGAGCGGCGGGCCGCCGCGGCCAAGGCGAGGCGATTGCTGCCGATGACGGTATTGCGGACGCGTTTAAAGATCGGGTCCGCGGGTTTGGGTGTTTCGGGCAGCGTGCCGCGGGCGCCGGCTTCGAGACGGTTTCGCACCGAGGCCGGCACGCGAGCGCGAATTCCGTACTTGTCGAGAGCGCGCAAGGCATCGGCGAAGGTGGTGGCGTCCGGGGCCGCCGGGCCGGAACCGATCACGCCCGGATCGTCGCCGATGACATCGGAGAGCAGCAGCGCTTCGACGCGCGCGGGCGCGGCGAGACGGGCCAACTGGCCTCCCTTGCTGACGGACATGTGTTTGCGAATCGTATTGATCTCGTGGATATCGGCGCCGCACGCCAGCAAGAGCCGGGTGGCCGCCTGCTTTTCTTCCAGCGTGAGCGGAGCCGCGGGAAAAGGCATGAGCGCGGATGCGCCACCCGAGATCAGGCAAATCACCAGGTCGTCGCGCCCGGCTGTTTCTGCAAGATGCGCGATGCGCTGCGCGCCCTCGACGCCGCGCTGGTCCGGGACCGGATGGCCGGACTCGTGCAGCTCGATGCGGCGGAGCCGGGCGCCGGATGCGTCCTTCACGTTCAGAAAGCCGGCGGTCAGGCGGCGGCCGATCGCGCGCTCCGCCGCAGCGGCCATGGGAACGCCTGCCTTGCCGGCCCCGATGACATAGACGTTGCGGAAGCGCGAGAAATCCATGCGTTCCAAGTGACGGCCGACGGCGGCGCCCGGATCCGCGGCCGCGACTGCCGCGCGAAAGATGGACAGCGCGTGCCGGCGCAACACGGCCGTGGTGACGGCCCGGATCATTGCAGAAGCGGATGGCTCAGGATGGCATCCACCGCCTCGGCCGGATCATCGCTCTGGATGGTGACGTGAACATCGGCCAGAGCATAGCACTCACGCCGCGCCTGATAGAGAGACGCCATTTTCTCCGGATCGCGCGCCAGAGGACGGTGCGCGGCCTGGGCCGTACGGCGCGACACGATATCGAACGGGCAATCCAGCCACACCGTGATCCCGCGGTCTTCGAGGATCTGACGGTTCTCGGGTTGGGTGAAGGCGCCGCCACCCAAGGCCAGAACGGCCGGGCGGCCCTGTTCGACCGAGAGCGCGTGGCGGTGCACGATTTCTGTTTCAATGCGGCGAAACTCGGCCTCGCCGCGGTTCTCGAAAATTTCGGAAATCGAAGTCTTCTCGGCGGACTCGATCTCCTCGTCGGTATCAAAAAAACTCCAGCCCAGGCGGCGCGCGAGCAGGCGGCCAATGGTCGTTTTCCCGGATCCCATGAAACCGACCAGATACACACCGGGTGTGCCTTTGAGCCTGATGTTCATGTGGATTGGTTGAGAGCAGCCATCTGCGATTCGACAAAGGAGGGGAACAGGCGCATGGCAAGAATGAAGATCCAACCGCTCCGGGGCGTCACCACCGTGCGCGCGTCGCGCTCGACGCCGCGGCGGATGGCCGCCGCGCACTGTTCCGCAGTGATGGTAAAGCGGCGCGCTTTCCGGATGGCTTCGGGCGCCGGACCGCCCCGCGCATGCTCCTGAAACGCGGTGCGCACATAACCGGGACAGACGATCATGGCGCGGATGCCGTCGCGTTTCAGTTCCATCCGCATGCCTTCAGTGAACGCGCCGACGGCGAACTTGGAAGCGCTGTACAGCGTGAGCCAAGGCAGCGGGACTTTGCCGGCGATCGAACCCACGTTCACCACCATGCCGGTGCGGCGCGCGCGCATAGACGGGACGACCAACTGGGTCAGGCCGAGCAGCGCAAAAAAATTCAACTCCATGAGGCGGCGGACTTCGTCCATGGGCGCGTTCCAGGAGGGGAGATACAACCCGGCGCCGGCATTGTTCACGAGGACATCGATGGCGCCGAAACGTTCGAGAGTTCGCTCGACCAGGTCGCGCCGCGTCTCCTCGTTGGTGATATCGCCGGGCGTAATTAAGGCGTTCGTACCAGCAGCTGCCAGGCGAAGCCCCGACTCGGAGCGCGCCGTGAGAGACAGCCGGGCGCCGGCGCGCGCGAACTCGGCCGCGCAGGCCGCCCCAATCCCTTCGGAAGCGCCCGTAATGAGAATGACTTTGCCGTCGAGTCGCATGCGCGTAGGGCGAATGGTGGAAAGCACCGCATTGCTGCTGATTCGCCGGAAACGCCATAATATTAGCATGCCGTCCGGGTTGATCCCACTGTTTCCGCTGGCCGTGGTCGTCTTCCCGCGGACGCTGTTACCGTTGCACATTTTCGAAGAGCGGTACAAAGAAATGGTGGGATACGCGATTCGCGACAGCTCGGAATTCGGCATCGTACTCGCGCAAGAAGAAGGGATCGTGAACGCGGGTTGCACGGTGATTGTCGAGAAATTGAAGCAGATGTATCCGGACGGCCGCATGGACATTCTGACGCGGGGCCGGCGGCGGTTCGAGATCCAGTCGCTGAATGAAGAGAAAACCTACCTGCAGGCGCAAGTGAACTTTTTTGACGACGAAGATTTTGCGGAGACTCCCTCGGAACTACGCGACCGGGCGGTTTCGCAGTATCGGACTCTCAGCGAACTCGGCGTTTTGCACGAGGCGGAGGCGCCGAATATGCAAGATCCGCAGCTCAGTTTTCAACTGGCGCATGCGATGCCGGACTTGAACTTCTTAAGCATGCTGCTGCGGCAACGGTCCGAGACAGGACGGCTCACGGAATTGAACACATACCTTTCGCAATACATTCCCCGCCAGAAGGCGATTGAACGGGTGAAGTCGTTGGCGCCGACCAACGGCCACGCCGGCAAACCCGCTGGGATGTGAGATGCTGGTGGCGGTTCGGGAAACGAAACGCCTGCGGAGCGCGTTTTCGTTCACGACCTCGGCGCTGATCCACGGGGCGGTGCTGGCGTGGGTGGCGTTGGCGCCGCTGGTGCCGGCGGCGCGGCCGAGTTTGTACGAGCAGGAGATCCGGCCGTACGAAAACCAAATCGTCTGGTACAACCTCAACGACCGGCTTCCGGATATCAGCGCGCCCCAGGTGGACCCGCGGCCGACTCGCGCGCGGGCGCGGTCGGAGAAGACCGTGGTGGCGGGCCCACGGGAGAGCGACCGGCCGCCTCAACTGATCTATACGCCGGCTCCCGAGATTGAGGCGCGGCAGATGCTGCCGGCGCCGAACGTGGTGGCGTTGACTCCGGCGGCGCGGCCGCTGCGCGACTTTACCGTGCCGCCGGACCTGGTGCGCCCGCAGCCGGCCGCGGCCTCGCTGCCGGACGCGCCGCCGGCCGCAATTGTGGAGCTGAAGCCGGTGCTCTTAGCGCCACCCGCGCGTCTCCAGCCGCGCCCGTTCACGCCGCGGGCCGAGGAACGTGCGGCGGCAGCGGCAGCGCCGCTGCCGGCGGCGCCGGAACTGGCGCTGGCGATGGATCCAAAGCGGGCGCAGATCCCCCTGCTGCCGCCGATCCAGCCGGCGCGGCGGACCTTCATTCCGCCGGTGGAAGCAGCCCATGCGCCGCTTCCGCAGCCCACGAACCTGCCCGCGGCACCGACGATCGAGGCGCGGGGAGCAGCCGTCACACCGCTGCCGGCGGGCCCCACGCCCCGCGTGCTCCGGCCGTTCTCGACGCCGGGTTCCCGGCAAAACACGCCCGTGACCGAGCCGGCGGATTTCCCAGCCGCCCCGGAGATTGCCGCGCGAGCGGCGGCGGACGCGACCGTTCTGCCGGAGATGCGCGCGGCTCGGGTGTTACGAAATTTCTCCGCTCCCGCGCACCGATCGGAAGCGCCGACCACCACGGCAATCACCGAGGCTCCGCCAGTCGCGAACCCTCGGGCGGCGGCTGCGTTGGCGATTGTGAGCCTGTTTCCCGCGCGAGAGGCGGCGATTCCCGTTCCCGAATCTTCGCAGAAAGCAGGATTCTCCCAAGGTCCCCAGACGCGCGCGGACGGAGGCGATGCAAGCGGGGAAAGCGCGACACTGGCGGTGCCGGGGCTGCTGGTGCGCAGCGGGTCGAAGGACGCGCAGCCGACGCTGCTGGCCGCGATGGAGCCGCCGACCTCGCAGACGAACCTGCGCGCCGCCGCGCGTTCGGTCCCGGTAGCGCGGTCCGAAACTTCAATCGATGCGCCGGTCCGCATAACGGCCGCGCCGGACCCGCGCCTCGCCGGACGCCTGGTTTACAGCATCGCCATTCAGATGCCGAATGTCACCAGCTATTCTGGAAGCTGGATCGTCTGGTTCGCGGAACATGAACCTCTACGCGACCAGCCAATGCCCAACATGCAAGCGCCGCACCCGCTGCGCAAAGTGGATCCGAAGTACTTTCCGGCGGCCCTGGACGAAAAGGTGGAGGGGAAGGTGCGGCTGGCGGCAGTGATCCGCAAGGACGGCCACGTGGAACGCGTCGAACTGCTGCAACACCTCGATACCCGTCTCGACCAGAGCTCGCTGGAGGCGCTGGCCAAGTGGGAATTCGAGCCCGCGGTCCGCAACGGCACGCCGATCGACGTGGACGCCGTTTTTGAGATTCCCTTTCATATCGCCCCGAAAGTCCCTAAATAAGCCGGATGCGCCTGCACCTGATTATTGATGCGGACGACACGCTGTGGGAGAACAATATCTACTTCGAGCGCGCGTTCGATGAATTTGTCGAGTTCCTGGACCACTCGACGATGACGCCGCGCGAAATTCGCGATGTGCTCGATGAGATTGAAGCGGTGAATGCCAAGATTCACGGGTACGGCTCGCTGAACTTCGGACGCAACCTGAGGCAATGCTACCAGCACCTGGCGGAGGGCGAAGTGCGCGAAGAGGACGTGAAGACGGTGATCGGATTCGCCGAGCGGATTCTGGAGTGTCCGATGGAAGTGATCGACGGCGTGCCCGAGACGCTCGAATATCTCGCGCTGCGGCACGACCTGACGCTGTTCACGAAAGGGCACCCGGACGAGCAGAAGCTGAAGGTGGACCGCTCGGGGCTGGGCGTGTTCTTCCAGCACACGGCGATTGTGCGTGAGAAAGACACGAAGGCCTACCGGGACCTGGTGCAGGACCGCCAGCTCGATCCAGACCGCGCGTGGATGATCGGCAACAGCCCGAAGTCGGACATCAACCCGGCGATGGAGGCCGGCCTGAACGCGGTGTTCGTGCCACACGCGCACACGTGGGTGCTGGAGAAGGAAGAGATTCACCCCGGAAGAGGACGGCTGCTGGTGGTGGAGCGGTTCGAGGATCTGCGGCAGCACTTCTGAGCGGCGCCACTATAACCCCGCGCTTACGCGACGGGGCTTCCCACGTGGGCAGGGTCCGTCGAGAATCAGCCGAGCACCTGGCGCGCCGCGAGGGCGACGAGCAATGCCGCGGCGCCCAGGAACGAGCCGAACGGCAATTCGTAAGTGTCGGGATCTTTTCCCGTCAGCTTGATGTATCCGTAGCCGATGGCGGACCCGGCAATCGAACCCAGCATGAGCGTGTACAACGCGCCGCCGAAACCGAGGAAGCTTCCCACCATCGCGATGAGCTTCACGTCGCCGAACCCGAGACCTTCCTTGTGGCGGATCTTCTCATAGATCCAGCCGGCCAACCACAGCACGGCTGCGGGCAACACGGCGCCAATGACGGAGTCCAGGAACCATTGAACCTGGTGGCTGGCTTGAATTCCAGCGATCAGCAGAAAGAACCCGGCAACGCTTTCGGGAACCGGCGCGAAGATGGAGAAGAGCACGCCCACCACGATGCCGCCGATCGTCAGCTCATCGGGCAGAATGAGCTCTTCCAAATCGGCGAAGATCAGGCCCACCAGAAGCGCCGCGAATACGCACATTTTGAGCGCGGGCAGCGTGGGACCGCGCATCCAGACAAAGGCGAAGAACAAGAGGGCGGTGAGCAACTCGACCGCGGGATAGCGCCAGGAGATGCGCGCGCCGCAATGCCGGCATTTGCCGCGCAGCAGCGCGTAACTCAGCAGCGGAATGTTGTCGAGCCAGGTGATGGTTCTTTCGCAGGCCGGGCAGTGGGAGCGCGGGCGCACGACGGACAGGTCGCGCGGCCAGCGATACACGCACACATTCAGAAAACTGCCGATGATCAGGCCGGCGAGAAAGGCAAGGATGGCTGGTATCAAGCGAGCACCTGTCGGTAAATCTCCATGGTACGGCGAACCATGTGTTCGGCGGTGAAGTGTTCGGCGACGTTGCGGCGCGCGGCCTGGCCGAGGCAGGCAGCGAACTCGGGGCGCTCGACCAGACCGTGGATTGCCGCGGCGATCGCCTCCACCGAATTCTCGACCAGCAGCCCATTTTCACCGTGGCGAATGAGCTCGGGCAAGCCACCAACACGGCTAGCGATCACCGGAACACCGGCGGACATGGCCAGCAGGACAGCCGAGCCCAGACCTTCGCTGTGCGTGACGTAGACGAAGACGCCCGCGTGGCCGAGATCCCGCTCCAAATCGGTGGTCCACTGGAGCGGCACGGCGGCGAGACGGGCCGCTTCGGCGGCGAGAGCCGCACCTTTTTGGCGGTCCGCGCGGTTATCGAGCGCGAGCACGGCACTGCCCCAACGCGGTTCCAACAGGGGCACTCCATCGGGGACGACCGCGATTTTTTCCGGCGGCACACCGCCGTCCCGCAGGACGGCCCCGACGAATTCAGAGACCGCGAGGAACATACGGGCGCGGCCGTATTTCCAGCGCGAGCGGACGGGAAAGGCAACGCGGCGGGAAACCACCAGCGGGATATGTCGCGCCAGGGCCGCCAGGATGTGGCTGCGCGCGTCGTGAGCGTGGACGATGTCATGCTTGCCGGCCAGCGCGAGGGTCCGCGGGAGCGCCAGCGGTTCGACGCACCATCCTTTGGCGCGAGCCGCCGCAAACAAGGGGGAACCGCGCCGGGCCAGCAGCGTCGACTCCACGCCCGCGGCCGTCAGCCCTTCGATCAACCGCAGAACCTGCCATTGCCCTCCGCGCATCTGCTTGCCCGAATCGAGGTGCAGGACGCGCATCAGCTCATGTTTCTCGCTTTGGAGTATTTCAGAAAGGTGTAGAACGCGGCCATGTAGGCGATGATCACGCCTTCCAGGCCGTCTTGAAACCCGCGCTGGAAGAAGTAGGTCTTGATGAACGTCCAAGGCGGATCGACAATCAGACGCCACAGGCCGATGGACGCGTGGCGGGCGGCGAGGTCCTGCGCGGCGAGCGTGGTATAGCGGTCCATGGACTTCAAGTGTTCGGACAGCGAATCCACCGTGAAGTGCAGGATATTCGAATCCAGGTGGCCGACGCGGCCTTCGGGCTGGACACTCTCGTGGACGACGTCGCCCACCCATTTCGCCTTGGCTCGATGGTAGAAGCGCACTTTCCGATCGGGATACCAGCCGGAATGCAGGATCCAGCGCCCCAGATACCGCGCCAGACGCGGCATGGTGTAGGCGTCGTATTGCGGCCCGTTTTTCTTGAGGTTCCAGATCTCGGCTTCGAGCGCTTCGCTGAGCGCTTCATCCGCGTCGAGAGACAGAATCCAATCGTGGGTGGCCTGCTCGGCGGCCCAGTTCTTCTGGCCGGCGTATCCGCGCCAGCCGGCTTCGATGACGCGGGCTCCGAGCTTTTGCGCCAACTCGACGGTGCGATCGACCGACCCGCTATCGAGGATCAGAATTTCATCGCAGCAGCGCAGGCTTTCGATGGCGCGCGCGATATTCCGTTCCTCGTTGAGCGTGATGATGGTCGCCGTGATTTTCATGGGCGGCTCAGATACCGCCGGTCATGATCGGGGCGGGCATGAAACAGAGGATGAAGATCGCCAGCGACACCCAGCCCAGCTTGCGGCGGCCCGCGCCGACATCGGCGGCGTCATAGATCAGCGGATGACGACGGCCCATCCAGAACAGCACCGCGGCCCACACCCACCAGACCCACCAGAACTTGCCCAGCGGCACCAAGGCCACGATCGCCAGGATAGAAATCAGACGATGCCTGCCTCCCACGAGCGAGTACACAATGTGGCCGCCATCGAGCTGGCCGATGGGCAACAGGTTCAGCGCGGTGGCGAAAATGCCAATCCATGCCGCGCGCGCCACCGGGTGCAGGTAGACGTCGGTAGTTTTGGCGGCGGGAAAGATCGCGTGCTGCAACAGCCATTGCAGAATCGGCACGCCGAATTGAATGCTGCCCTGATTTTCGATGCCCGGAATCACCTTGGAAAAGGCGAGCCCGACTCCCAATGCGGGCAGCAGGAAAATGAAGCCGGCCAGAGGCCCGGCGACGCCGATGTCAAACAGCACGCGCCTGGTATAGATGGCGGAACGGATCCGGATGAACGCGCCGAAGGTACCGATCAGGGAGGGGGCCGGCAGGAAGTAGGGCAGGCTGGCATCCACCCGGTAATACAGGCAGGCCAGGTAGTGGCCGAATTCGTGGGCGAGCAGAATCGCCGCCAGCGTCAGGGAAAACGGCAAACCGGCGAAGAGCAGCGCGGGGTGCCGCCACACCTGCGCGTACATGTCGAAGCTATGTTCGGCATCGAAGGGAAGATTGCGGTCAAAATCGGCCTGCAGGGCGACACCGACCATGGTGGTGGTCAGCATGGTCAACAAGAACAGGAGGGCGTGGAGCCAGTACTTGTCAGGCGGGCGCGCTACAGCAGATAGGTACGCCGGGCCCACCCTCTCGTCGGCGTAAGACGGGTAAGGCGCGGACGAAAAATCCGGTGAGGACACGATTCGGGACGAACCGCAGCTTACTGCAGTGTCTGCAACTCCTTGCCGGGCTTGAAACGCACGGCCTTTCCCGGCGGAATGGACACTTCGGCGCCGGTGCGTGGATTCCGCCCGATTCCGGTTTTGCGGGGCTTCACGTTGAACACTCCGAAGCCGCGCAGTTCGATGCGATCGCCCTGCTCCAGAGCCTTTTTCATGGACTCGAAGACAGTCTCCACCGCCATTTCCGCCTTGGTTTTGGTAATTCCGGTCCGGTTGACGACTTCGTTAATAATGTCCAGCTTGATCAAATCAGGCCTCCTCCTACGGCACGGGGCGAGCTGGTTCCCGCTATCGACAACCACATGATAGGATTGAATTTATCTCAATGTCAAGCGACGGTTTGAAGGTATCTCCCCGAGGGGTTTCCAGCGATGAGTTTCGCCGCGCCTGCGGCCGTTTTGCAACGGGAGTGGCGGTGGCCTCGGTGACGGATCAGCATGGGGCCGCTCACGGATTGACGGTGAGCTCCTTCACGTCGGTTTCGCTCGACCCGCCGTTGGTGCTGATCTGTCTGGGCCACGAAGCGACGATGATCGAGGCTTTTCGCGGCGCCTCTCATTTTGGAATCAACATCCTGCGCGAACAGGACCGGGAGCTTTCGCAGCGCTTCGCCACCAAAGGGCAGGACCGGTTCAACGGGATTGGCTGGCGCCGGGGTCGCACCGGAGTCCCCTTGATCGACGGCGCGCTGGCGGCCCTGGAATGCGAAATGCACCAGCGGATTGGTTCGGGGGATCACGATATTCTGGTCGGCCGGGTGGTGGCTACGGATCTGGAGGACGGCGCGCCTCTGGTTCACTACTTCGGGCGTTACCGGAAGCTGGCGTTAGACTGAATTCGTGGCCAATCCTCTTTCTTATCTCAGCGAACAGCTCAACCAGTGGCGCCAGGAAGGCACGTACCAGCATTTGCGGGTGCTGCAATCGGAGAGCGCGGCGGAATCGCGATTTGACGGCAAGACCGTCATCAATCTGGCGTCGAACAATTACCTGGGGCTCACAACGCACCCGAAGCTGCGGGAGGCGGCGCTCGAAGCGACGCGCAAATACGGAGTCGGATCGGGCGCGGTGCGCACGATCTCGGGGACGATGTCGCTACACATGGAGCTGGAAGAGCGCATTGCGGCGTTCAAGAACGTGGAAGCGTGCGTGGTGTTTCAATCGGGATTCGCCGCCAACGCCGGCACGGTCTCGGCGATCCTGGGCCCCGAAGACCATATCATTTCCGATGAATTGAACCACGCCAGCATCATCGACGGCTGCCGGCTCTCGCGAGCGAAGATTCACGTGTTCCCACACAAAGATGTCGCGGCGGCGGAGAGAACGCTAGCCGAGTTGGGCGGCGTTCCGGGAAGAAAACTGCTGATCAGCGACGGTGTTTTTTCGATGGACGGCGATATCGGCCCGCTACCCGGGCTCGCGGCCGCGGCGGAAAAACACGGCGCCATCATGATGGTGGACGATGCGCATGCTTCGGGCGTGCTCGGCCGCAACGGGCGCGGCACCATCGATCACTTCGGCGTGCACGGCCGCGTGCACGTGCAGGTGGGGACGCTCTCGAAGGCGATCGGGGTGCTGGGCGGCTACGTCTGCGGCAGCCGCGACTTGATCGAATTCCTGTATCATCGCGCGCGGCCGTTTTTATTTTCGACTTCGCATCCGCCGGCGGTGGCGGCCTCCTGCATTGCGGCGTTCGACGTCCTGGAGAAGGAGCCCGAGCGCATTCAGGCCTTGTGGGACAACACGAAATATTTCAAAGCGGGCTTAACGGCCGCAGGCTTCGATACCGGGATGAGCGAGACGCCGATCACGCCGGTGATCGTGGGCGAAGCCAAGAAGGCGCACGAGCTGTCGCGATCGTTGTTTGAGGAAGGCGTGCTGGCTACGGGAATCGGGTTTCCGACCGTGCCGAAGGGGAAAGCGCGGGTGCGCACGATCGTGACGGCCACACATACTCGAGAAGAACTCGACCGCGCGTTGGAGGCGTTTCGTAAGGTCGGCAAGAAGCTGGCGCTGGTGGCTTAACTGCGCCGCAATGTCGCCAGCCCTGTGCCGGCACCGATCAGCAGGCCGCCCGCCACGCGGTTCGTCCAACTGGCATAGCGAGGCTGGCGCGCCAGGGCGGAGGCGCGTCCCGCTGCCATACCGTAGCCGGATAACACGCTGAACTCGATCACCACCGACGTTATGCCCAGAATCACAACCTGCTCGATGACTGGATGGCGCGGATCGATGAATTGGGGCAGCAGCGCCGTGAAGAACACGAGTGCTTTGGGGTTCGACATCTGCACCACGAACCCATCGGCGAAGAGGCGCCGCTTTCCCTTCTCGGGGACATCGGCGAGGCTCAGGACGCTGGACTTCCCCAACACGGACCGCAGGCCGAGGACAATCAAATATGCCGCGCCGGCCCACTTCACCACGAAGAACAAGTTATAGGACGCCACCAGTAGGGCGCCCAGGCTTGTTGCCGACAGAGCGAAGTACACGGTATTGGCCGCCAGGATTCCCAGACACGACGCCACGCTGCGCCGCGCTCCCGCCCGCAACGCGCTGGACAGCACGAACAACACAGCCGGCCCGGGCGTCAGGCACAGCACCGTTTCGGTGGTGAGGAAAAGCCACCAGGTGGTCCAGTTCATGCCCACATTATAGTTCGCGCATTCGCATGCTACGCTCGATTGACATGAATCACGCGGGCTTTGACCTGGCAGGAGCGGCGCGCCAGGAGATGATCGATCACGGCTTTCAACCGGACTTTCCTCCGGGAGTGGCGCAGCAAGTCGCGTCGATCGACGGCCGCCCCGATGCCTCGCTCCGCGACCTGCGCTCGCTGCTCTGGTCATCGATCGATAACGACGATTCGCGGGACCTCGATCAGATCGAGTGGGCGGAGCGCGCCGGGGACGGAATCCGCATCCTGGTGGCGATTGCCGACGTGAGCGCTTCGGTAGCGAAGGCAACTCCCATCGACAGCTATGCGGCTCTGGAGACCACGACGGTGTACACCGGCGTGCGGACGTTTCCGATGCTGCCCGAGCGGCTCTCCACCGATCTCACGTCGCTGGCGGAAAACGAAGACCGGAACGCGATGGTCATCGACATGACTATCGGCGCCGACGGCTCCCTCCAATCGAGCAGCAGCTATCGCGCCGTAGTCCGCAACCGGGCGCAACTGACCTACAACGCAACCGGCCCCTGGCTCGAGAGCACGGCGCCCCCGCCGCCGAAGATCGCTGCTTCGGCCGATCTGCAGGCGCAGCTCAAGTTGCAGGATGAAGCGGCGCAGCGCCTCTGCGACGCCCGGCACCGGCATGGCGCGCTGAGCTTCGATCGGATGGAACTCGAGCCGCTCATGAAAGACGGGCAGGTGCACGGCATCGGAACGCGGAAGCACAATCGCGCCGGCCAGCTGATCGAGGACTTCATGATCGCCGCGAACGAAGCCATGGCGCGCGCGCTGCGCGAGGCCGGCGTCGCCTCGATCCGCCGGGTGGTGAAAGACCCCGAGCGCTGGCCGCGCATCGTCGAACTCGCGCGGCAGTATGGCGAGCAATTGCCTGTCGCACCCGATCCCGCCGCGCTGAACGCGTTTCTGATGCAGCGGCGCGATTCCGATCCGGTCCACTATGCGGATGTGTCGCTATCCGTTTTGAAGCTGATGGGGCCGGGCGAGTATGTAGTGGCGCGTCCCGGAGATCCGCCGCAAGGGCACTTCGGACTGGCCGCGCAGGATTACACGCACTCGACGGCGCCCAACCGCCGTTTCGCCGATCTGGTAACGCAGCGGCTGCTCAAATCGCTCGAGACCAAGACCAAGCCGTACGCGGACGAAGAACTCGACGCCATCGCGAGCAACTGCACGCTGAAGGAGGACGCCGCGCGCAAAGTGCAGCGCGCCATGCAAAAGCGGATCGCGGCCGTGGCGTTGCAGCAGCGTGTGGGGGAGACGTTCTCGGCCGTGGTGACCGGCGTCACGCCGAAAGGCGTTTTTGTGCGCGCCCTGGATCCGCCCGTGGAAGGGAGGCTGATGCGGGGGGAACGCGGCCTGGACGTGGGCGATCGCCTCCGCGTCACTCTGCTCAGCACCGATCCCGAGCGGGGTTTTATCGATTTCGGCCGGTGAGCTACCTCGGAATAGGCCGGGGCTCGATGGGTATGTCCACTGCCGGCGGATCGCCCGTCCACTGCGTCCCATCGCTGAAGTCGACGGCTTCGACGGTGACGATGGCGCGCGCGATGTCGAGCTTGAGCTCCCGTGCAAGTTGCGACAAGGCGCTCCTTCTACCCAGAAAAACATCGACGTTTTTCTTGTCGCCGGGATCGAGTTTGACGAAAACATGGCCGCCGTCGGCCACTTCGTCCCGGCGGGCCACCGCCGTCAAAACCACTTTGAAGCGAATCGACTCGACGGGCCGGTCCGAGTCGTTGAGAATGGTCAGCGCTTGGAAGCCGTAGTCCGGTGAGGAGGACACGGACGAAATCACGAGAGGGCAGGTGGCCGGCGTGACCATGGTAAACACGAGCCGCTGCCCGTGCGCCGCCATGGAGGCAAGCAGGAATCCCAGCGCGGCAACCCATACACGCATCGGCTATCCCTCCGAGGCGATTATAGCGCCGAGTGCTGGAGAATTTGCTCCAAAATGGCGGGGATCTCAAATACAGCCCGATTGTGCATCCGCTCCGCGGCGGCGCGGAACCGCGCGTAGGCAGCCGGCTCGAGCAGTTCCGCGACGGCCGGCGCAATGCGGCGGAAATCCGGCAACACGATGCCGATTCCCTGCTCGCGCACCCATTCGGTGTTGTAGCGCTCCTGCGGCAGAGTCCACGCGTTGCGCTCGACGATCACCGGCAACCGCATCGCGACGGCTTCGCTGATGCTACCAGGCCCCGGCTTACCGATGAAGTAGTCCGCCAGCTGCATATATTCCGGCACGTCCTTGGTAAACCCTTCGATGAACATTGGCGCCGCGCGCGGCAGGGCCCGGAGTTTGGACGCCAGTTTCTCGTTATGGCCGCAAATCAGGATAAGCTGCCACCGGCCGGACAGGGCGCGCGCGATTTCGAGCATCACCGAGGACCCTTGCCCGCCAAAGAGCACCAGTCCCACGGGCCGTTCCGGATCCAATCCCAGGCGCGCGCGCTGCTCCGCGCGCCGCGCCGGCGTCAACGGCTCGATTTCATAAAAGCTCGGATTCAGAATCATCCCGGAAACACGGAACACCATCGACTCGGAGTGGCCTATGGCCAAGGCCTGCTCCACAGCCTTATCCGAGCCGCAGATCAGATACTGCTGCTGCCGCTCGATCCAGAAGTGCGGCGGATAATCGGCAAGATCGGTGAGAATTGTTACAAACGGGGCGCCCGGCCGCGCGCGCCGTAACCCCTCGGCCAGCGCGCGATTGAAATTCGGCACCAGGGAGACCACGGCGTCCGGCAGCGTCTTGCGCCACATGTTCTCCAACAGCTTGACCTGCTGCGCATGGAAAAGCCGGATCACCAAGTGCATACCGGCTGTGAGTTGGGGGGAACCGAGCGTCCATCCTTTCTTGAGGACCAGATTGTAAATATCCTGCAACCGGATGCCGGTGATTTTCCGGAACACATCGATGGAATCGAGCATTTCCTGAAGATTTACGAGCCGGATTTCGACGGGACAATTCTGCGCTTGCATCACGCCGCGGAGGGCGTTGGCGGCCGCCCGGTGCCCGCCTCCGGCGTCGAAAAAGATGAAATCGAGCTTTTTCACCAATTCGATTGTGCCATGCGACGAAAGTTATGGTACGGAAAACATCCGCATTTACAAATGTTTTTCCGAGTTGTCACGCGGTTGTAAGGGGCGGGGGCGTACAACTGGGGCGAGGACGGGGTGTCGCTTGCGGCAGCGGCGATGCAACGGAGACACTATGACTAGAGCCGAAATGCTCACGTTTATCGCTCATAGCGATCACAACCTGATGCGCCGCATCAACCGCTGGCCGGCACCGCGCTGGATCCGCCTGTGGATGATCTGCGCCACGCGCGGCGGCGACGGCTGGCTGTGGTATGGCATGGGGCTGGTGATCCTGTTGTTTGGCGGCGCGCAGCGGTTTCTGGCGGTCGCGGCGGCGGCGCTGGCGGCGGGCACCGGGATCGCGCTGTTCCTGCGTCTGAAGAAACTGACCGGCCGCAAGCGCCCGTGCGCGATCGAGCCGCACATCTGGGCGACTTTGCTGCCGCCCGACCAGTTCTCGTTCCCGTCCGGCCACACCATTACGGCGTTCGCGGTGGCCGTGTGCCTGAGCCAGTTCTATCCGAGCCTGGCGGTGGGCCTGCTGTTCTGTGCGGCGAGTGTGGCTGCCTCGCGCATCCTGCTCGGCATGCACTTCCTCAGCGACGTGCTGGCCGGAGCCGCAATCGGAACCACGCTGGCATTCGGCGCGGCGTACCTGGCGCGCCTGATCGCGTAACGCGCCACTCCCTCACCGGGGTGGTCCGGCGCGGAGCCACGTACCCAGCAGGCCGCTCTCTCTACGTCACCAGGCTTTCCAACGCGCGCAGCTTCTGCAACTGTCCCATCACAATCAGATAATCGCCGCCGTGCACCGCGGTATCGGCCGGCGGGTTAAACAGCATCTTGCCGTCGCTTTTGCGAATCGCCATCACGATGACGCCGAGATCGCGGCTCAACTGCATTTCCTTGATCGTCTTCGAGACCACCTCGCTGCTTTCGGAAACGCGCACTTGTTCGATCGAAACATCCATGCCGATATCGTGCGTGGTGAAATCCAGGAACTGCACGACGTGCGGGCGCAGCAAAGCCTGGGCCAGGCGATGCCCTGTAATCGAATACGGCGCGAAGACAGCGTCGGCGCCCGCGCGCCGCATCTTCTCTTCGGCACTCTCTTCGGCCGCACGCACGGCCACATAAATCCGCGGGTTGAGCCCTTTGGCGGAAAGCAGGACGAAGAGGTTGTCGGCATCGGTGGCGAGGGCGGCGACGAGCCCGCGCGCGCGGTCGATGCCGAGATGTCGCAGCGTTTCGTCGCGGGTGGAATCGGCCGCGGCCGCCAGCATGCCGGCGCTGATCGCCATCTCGACCCGTTCCGGATTCATATCCACCACCACCAAGGGGACGTGCGCATGCAGCAGTTCGGTAGCGGCCCCGCGGCCCACGCGCCCGTAACCGCACACAATGTAGTGATCTTTCAATTTGTCGATCATACGTTTATTCCGCCGCTTTCCGAACACCTCGCCGAATTCCTGCTCGATGATGGTCTGGGTCATGGTCCCGATGGCGATAAAGATCGTGGTCACGCCAAAGACGATCAGAAACGAATTGAAGATGCGCCCGGCCTGCCCGAGGGGATGAATTTCCTGGTAGCCGACGGTGGTCATCGTAGTGAGCGTCATATAGAACGCATCAAACGGCGGATACCCGGCGACGACGACGAAGCCGACAGTGCCGATTGCCAGTGTCACCAGGACGGCGGAGACGAGGAACAGGAAACGGCGCGCAAGTCGGCTCATTGAAGAAGTCCAAGTATACCCGGTGGCAACGCGAAATCGGAGCGTATCGGCTGCGAGGCTGCCGGTTTTCAGGGTCAGGGTTTGGGTTTCTGAGGCGCTAGCCGCGCAAAAAAAACGCGGCGCCACCCTCGCTGTTGAGTGGCACCGCAACTCATTGCCTCGGTTTAATGTGGCCGATGCGTTCCTGGGTGGGGGCGACCCAAGAAATTCACGGTTCCCGTTGACACACCCTAAGCCGAGCTTTG
>CAYTJD010000075.1:0-15778 GCA_964438005.1 uncultured Solibacteraceae bacterium
AGTGCGGATAGCTAGTGTCGCCGTCCCATCGGGTTTCAGAGAGTCGAGCATCGAAACGAGGGTTACTGTAGCGCCAAAAAGCGAGACCGCTGGCCCTGTAGATGCGACTCAAACCATTGGGCGGCCGACAACGCACGGCGATAAGTCCGCGGGATTTGAAGATCTCGTAGCCCGGCCGCCCCGCAGCGCGCAGCCGTAGTGTCTCCCGGCTTCGTGCGATAGATGCCGAGGCGTTTTTTACCCGGTTGGCCAACTCCTCCATGTAAGGACGAAGATAACGTTAACCACCAGCCGCTCTCCCAAATAGATCCGCGTTCCTGTAAATGCAGTAGATCCAACTTGGTTATGGAAGTGCTATCCACTATGCGACGACAACTGGAATCTGAAATGGCTACCAGCCTGTTACTCACTGTAGAAGCCTCCGTGGTCAAGGCCCGGGTTTCGCTGGGCAAGGTCGGTGGCACCATTTCCACCGTCGACTCCGAAGCCGGCAACGCCCTGATGCTGGTCATCACCAACCCCTTTGGGCCCAAGGTGGAGATTACCTCCTGCGTCGGCGAGCGCTCCACGGGCTTTCTCGGCCGCGGGCGGCAGCGCTTTGTCATCCCCATGCACGGCCTGCCCTACCAGTTCGGCGAGGATGGCGAGCGCTGTCTCGCCTGGGCCAACACCCGCTACTTGCCGTCCTTCGATGGACTCATTCAGCTTTATCTGATTGATAGCGCAGGCAACGAGTGGCCCGTCGAAAACACGGACACGCTGCATGAGATCTGCCGGCGCCTCCGCTCCAGTCGCTAACTCTGGATAACATTGTGCGCCTGATTAACCTTTAGGGATTAGCGTTGACGACTCGAAACTCTTACGATCAGTCATATGCAGCAGCGGGTCTACACTCGCTGCCTTCGGTGAAGCGAGGGTTGTAATGGAAGTCAATACTGTGTTCTTGTGCACGGCGGTTGGCGCCCTGGTCGGCACGATCGTTGGTGTTCTTCTCATGAATCGCAAAGTCCGCCTGCCTATCACGGGCGCGGACCTGGCCGCGTTGCGCGCCAAAGTCGAGGCCACCGAGGCCGCCTTGGCCGAGACCAACATGGCCGCCGACGATCTGCGCAAGCAGCTTGCCGAGCGCGACTTGACGATTCAGAAACTGGCAGAGGACCTCAAGTCCAAGCAGGAACTGATCGGTAAGGTCGCCGCGGATGCGGAAAAAGAGAAGCTGCAGCGCTCCGTCGATTCGCAGCTCAGCCACGAGCTGAGCACGCAGAACGCTGCCTTGGCGAAAGACCGGATCGATCTCGAATTCCACCTCGATGAGGAGAGGCGTCTCGGTACCGAGCGAGCCGCCCAAATCTCGTCTCTTGAAACCGAACTCGAAGGCAAGACGAGGCAGGTTGTCGAGCTGAGCGGACGCCTCGACGGTCTGACTGCCGAGCTGGCCGCCTTGCGCAGCTTCCGCGATCAGGAAAACCGCCGCCGCGTTTCTCTCGAGGCGCAGCTGAGCGCCGAGCAGGAACGCGTGCAGTCACTGACCGCGCAGGTGGCCGGGCTCGAAAGCGACGTCTCCCGCTTCGACCGCAAGCTGCAGGAGGAACGCGAGACCGCCGCCCGCGGCATGGAGCTGTTGCTGAAAGCGCAGGAGAACTTCTCCCGCGTGTTGAACCATGCGAACGGCGAGGCCCGGACGGGCGAAATTCGGCAGCTCGCTCTCGATGAGGCACCCGCGTCTGTGGATTAAGCCCGCGGCTATGGCAGAGCAAACACCCGCAGCGTGTCGGTGGCCACTACGGCCACGTATTGCTTTCCGTTCTTCCCTTGGAAGGTCAGCGGGTTCGCGTTGGCGTTGCGCGCCAGCTTCGTGACCCACAGCTCTTTGCCGGTTTTGGCGTCGAAAGCGCGAAACCGGCTGTCGTTCGTGGCGCCGATGAAAACCAGCCCGCCGGCCGTCACAATCGGCCCCGCGCTACCGGTCCCGCCGGTATTTCGCTTGCCTTCCGGAAACGCTTCGGTGATCCCAAGCGGCACTTGCCAGGCGATCTCGCCGGTATTCGCATTCACCGCGAACAAGCGCCCCCATGGCGGTTTCTGACAAGGCCAGGTGCCCAGCACGTGCCCGTCGGCATCCCGCACCGTCGCGCTGAAGCCGTGATACGGACCGGCGCCGTCCACGCTGCCGCGGTCGTACAACTGCGTCGAGCCGTTCGTCCCATTGCCGTAATTCAGGCCTTCGCGCCGCTTCTCCATCCAGCCCGACAGCGCCGTGTCGTGCGTCTGCACGTACACGTATCCCGATTGGGGGTCGGTCGCCGTTCCGCCCCAGTTCGCGCCGCCATTGCCCGGAAATTGGATCGTGCTCTTCGGCGGTGTCCCCTCTTCGTGCAGCAGGAACGGCGTGAACGGCCCGGCATTATAGAATCCGCCGGCCTTCGCATACACCTCCTGGCAGGCCTTCGCATGCTCGGGCGTTGTGTCTTCGGCCGTGACAATGTCCTCCGGCTTGAAACTGGTGCGCGCCAGCGCAGGCGGCTTTAGAGGAAATGGCTGCGTGGGTGAATACCACTCGCCCGGCACGTCGCCGGCAGGCACTGGGCGCTCCTCGACGCCGAACACGGGCTTGCCCGTCACGCGATCCAGAATAAACATCCACGCGGTCTTGCCAATCGCTGCCAGCGCCGGAATTTTCTTGCCGTTCACTGTGACGTCGATCAGGCCCGGCGCGGGCGGAAAATCCGAATCCCACAGGTCGTGATGTACGGCCTGAAAGTGCCACTTGTACTTGCCGGTCTCGGCGTCGACCGCCACCACCGAGTTGGCGAACAGGTTTGCGCCCGGCCGGTCGGCGCCATAGTAATTCGCGGCAGGCCCGCCGATCGGCATGTAGACAATGCCACGCTGCTCGTCCACAGTCATGTGCCAGGCCCAGACATTGACGCCGGAGCGGTCCTTCCAGCCATCGTTGAGCCACGTCTCGTGGCCGGCCTCGCCGGGCTGCGCCACAGTGTGAAATTCCCAGAGCCTTGCGCCTGTACGGGCATCGAACGCGCGCGAATTTCCGGGCGGCCCGGTCGGCACTTCACCCACGGTAGCGCCGACGATGGCGACGTTCTTGTAAATGACCGGCACACCACTCCACGGCACGCCCATATCGACTTCGCCTTCTTTGCCGAAGCCCGGGTCGATCTTCCCTGTATTCGCATTGAGCGCGACCAGCCGCCGCCCCGCTGTAAAGATGATGCGCGGCGGATTGTCTTTATCGCCCGGCCAATACGCTACGCCGCGTGAGCTCGCCTGGCTCGTCGCCAATGTGTAGCGCCAGACTTCGGCCCCGGTATCGGGATCGAGCGCGATCACGCGGTTCCCCGCCGGCAGGTACAGTATGCCGCGAACGACAAGAGGCGTCGCTTCCGAGGAAATGCCGCGCGGCCCGCGCCCTCCCGCCGGCGTTGCAAACGGAGACTCCTCCGTTCCAGTGGTCGCGTTCGGATTTGCCAGCGAAAACGACCACGCCGGCCCGAGGTTGGCGACATTCCGCGTGTTGATCTGGTCGAGCGGCGAATACCGCGTGCCCGCCAGGTCGCGGTTGTAATCCGGCCAGTCGCCGGGTGCGATCTTCGCCGTCTGCGCGCACAGCGTCGCGCCCAGCATCAGGAACCCCAAGAGCCGCATGACCCGATCAGTATATCAAGCGCGTCTGGCCCCACCTGCGCGAAACTGGTAGGTTATGCGCTGTCTCTGGGCTTTGTTTTTCTGTCTCCCTCTCTGCGCGCAGCCTGCGCCGCAGCAGGCCCGCGATATTTTCAAACAGCTGATCGAAATCAACACCACCGATTCTGTGGGTGACAACACACGCGCCGCCGAGGCCATGGCGGCCCGGTTTCGCGCGGCGGGATTCGCGGAGAGCGACGTTCACGTCGGCGGTCCCGTACCGCGCAAAGGCAATCTGGTGGTTCGGCTTCGCGGTACGGGAACCGCGCGGCCAATTCTCTTTCTCGGCCATCTCGACGTCGTGGAAGCCCGGCGCGCCGACTGGTCGTTCGATCCGTTTCAATTCCGCGAGCAGGATGGCTACTTCTACGGGCGCGGCGCAGAGGACATGAAGGCCGACGACGCCATCCTGGTTTCAACGTTCTTGCGGATGAAGCAGGAAGGGTTTCGGCCCGCCCGCGATCTGATTCTGGCGCTCACATCTGACGAAGAAGGCGGCCCCGCCAACGGCGTCGATTGGCTTCTCAAGAATCACCGCGATTGGATCGCCGCCGAGTTTTGCGTGAACTCCGACGGTGGCGGCGGAGTCATCAAGAAGGGCCGACAACTGTACGTGAGTGTGGAGGCCGCCGAGAAGATCTTTGTCACCTTCAAGCTCGAAACCACCAATCCAGGCGGTCACAGCTCGCTTCCCACCAAAGACAACGCCATTTACGAGTTGGCCGAGGGATTGGCGCGTCTCGCCCGCTTCGATTTTCCGGTGCGCCTCTTTGATGTTACGCGCGCCAATTTCGAGCGCATGGCGCCGCTTTACGGAGGACCCGTGGGCGCCGACCTGAAAGCCGTGACCCAAAATCCGAACGATGCCGCGGCCGTGGCGCGCCTCTCGGCGACCCCGCGTTATAACGCATGGCTCCGCACCACCTGCGTCGCCACTATGCTCTCGGGCGGGCACGCCGAAAATGCTCTGCCGCAGAGCGCGACCGCAGTGGTCAATTGCCGGATGCTTCCGGTGGACAAACAGCAGGATGTGCAGCACACGCTCGAGACCGTGTTGGCGGATCCGAAAATCCGCGTCTCGGTAATGACTCCGGCCAAGGCCGCGCCTTACGTGCCGATGAATCCTCTGGTGATGCGCGTGGTGACCGAGGTCGCGGGCAAGACCTGGCCGGGGCTGCCCGTGATTCCGCAGATGGCCACAGGCGCCAGCGACGCCGTCTATTTAAACGCCGGCGGCATCCCGACGTATGGCGTGAGCGGCCTCTTCGGGGACGAAGACGACGTGCGCGCGCACGGGCGCGACGAGCGCATTCTGGTGAAATCGTTCGACGAAGCGATCGGGTTCATGTACCAGGTCGTGACCACGCTGGCGAGATAGACCGCCTACGGGTTCTTGCAGGCGAAGCTGGCCGCGTCGTTGACGCTGCCCACTCCCTTGTACGTGGCGATCTGCGGATACGGACAGAGGGGCCGCGTCATGTCCACGTTGCCTCCCGTGACGTGCGTGGCGGTGATCTGCTCAGGCGCCGTGCCGGCTTCGCGCCAGCGCTCCAGCGCGCCCATCCAGTTGATCTGGTTCGGGCCCGGACCACCGCCGCAGTGCTGCATGCCCGGCACCATGTAGAGCTTGTACCAGTCGTCCTGCTTGTTGCCCATTTTCTTGAGCACGCTGGCGTGGTAATTGATGCTGTTCTCCGGAGCGATGGCCGTGTCGTCCCAGCCGTGATACATGAGCAGCTTGCCGCCGTGCGCCTTGAATTTCGACAAGTCCGGATCGATGGCGTTGATGATGCCGTCATCTTTCTGATCGGCTGCCGCGGTATCCCGGTCGAGATCGAACGTGTGCCAATCCCACTTGGGATCGGCGTAAGTCAGATACATGAACGTGTCGATGCCGAGTTGGTTCGGCGTATTGCCGCCGGCGAGCAGGGCCCATCCCATTTCGCTTCCAGGCTCATAAGATGGAAAAATCAGTTCGCCGCTCTTTGTCTTGGCGGAAGCGTAGATCTTTTTCACCGCTTCCACCTGGTCGGGCGTCAGGCAGCTCTCGGTCTTGCCGCCCGAGCACACCAGGGTCGCGGGATCGAACTTGCATCGGCGCGGATCATTCAGCAGCCCGTCCTTCACGCCGTCCAGAGCGTCGCACGCGGCCAGAACCGCTTTATTGATCACCGGGTATGTGCTAGCCGGCAGAATATTCTGATCGTTCTTGATCGGCGCCATGCCGATCTCCACCGTCCAGGCGTGCAGGTGGGTTTCATAATTGGCCGGGGCGCCGGCCAGGATCCCGTCAAAGTCGTCGGGGAAGCGCTGCGCTTCCTTCAAGCCCTGCCGCCCCCCGGTGGAGCAGCCATTCCAATACGAAAATTTCGGCGCCCGTCCGTAGTAAGCCGTGATCAGCGTTTTCGCTTTTACGGCGGTTTCATGTTCGGCGCGGTAGGCGAAGTCCACCATCTTCTCGGGATGTCCGAGCGCGAACGACGCGCTGTTGCCTTTGTGGCCGGTGTCGGATCCTGCGGTCGCATATCCTTCACGGAGAGATGCGGCCATAGCCGGGAACCCGATGGCGCCGATGAATCCGCCGTTGCCGACTTCTTCATATTTTCCGTTCCAATCCGTGTCCGGCAGCCACACCTCGGCCTCGATGTGGGAGTCGGTAGAAGGAGCGAGCACGACAGCGACGCGGCAATGCGCGGGCAGCATGATGGGCGGGGGCGCGCCGCGGCCGGGAGCCTGCGGGGGTTGCCACGGCCCGGCGGGCACCGCTTCCACCGCAGTGATGTTGGCGTCGGCCAGACTCAGGGACTTCAGACTCTCGCAGCTTCGAGCCGGCTGCGCCAACCCGGCCGCCGCCAGAGAAATCACCGCCAGCAAGATGATGAGCACGCGCTTCACAGTTGTTTCCTCCTGCCCTGGTCTTTTTACGCTAACGCAGCCGGAGCGGGCCTGTCAAAAAATAACCAAGGATATGACACGCGAGGCGGCCTCACGCTCCTACCAGTTCGCGCTCGAGCGGGAGCTCGATAATGAAGGTCGCACCGAGGCCGGGTTCCGACTCCACCCTCAGCGTGCCGCCGTGCTTCTGAACGATCACCGAATGGGCGATCGCGAGACCTTGCCCCGTGCCCTGGCCCACAGGTTTGGTAGTGAAGAACGGATCGAACACTTTGGACTGAATCTCTGCGGGGATGCCACAGCCGGTGTCCGTTACCCGGATCTCCACCAGTGCCCCCTTCCGCCGCGTGATGATGTGGATGGCGCCTTTGCGTCCCGAATTCCCCACGACGCTGGCGATCGCGTGAGCCGAATTGACGATCAGATTTAAGATCACCTGGTTGAATTCGCCGGCGATGCAGGGAACCGGAGGCAGATCGGGATCGAGATCCGTCGTCACTTCGGTGACATACTTCCACTCGTTCCGCGACACCATGATGGTGCTTTCGATGGCGCGGTTGACGTCAAAGGGCATCTTCTCGACCGGTCCGGGATGCGAGAACTCCTTCATGGCGCGCACGATGCCGGCGACGTTCTGGACTCCTTCAAGCAATTGCGTAACGGCGTTGGGAATCTCCCTCCGCAGATATTCGAGCCCTCCGTCCTCGGTTTGGGGAGAATCCAACCACTTGATCAAGTCGTGGAACGCCTCCTCCAAGAACTTTCCGTTGTCGCCGATGTACTGGATGGGAGTATTGATCTCATGCGCCACGCCGGCCGCGAGGTGCCCGATGGACTCGAGCTTTTGTGCCTGCGCCAACTGCGCCTGAAGCTGCTTTAATTGCGTAATATCCCAAGCTACGTGAGCGCCGCCGAGGATGGAGCCGCGGTGGTCCCGAATCGGAGATAGGGTAAGCAGAACATTGATCGGCTTGCCGGACTTGGTGACGCGGATGGTCTCGAAGTGCTCGGTGGCGTGTCCCCGGCGGAGCTTCTCCATGATGCGGTGCTCTTCGTCGACGCGATCGGCGGGAAGCAGCAGGCTGATGTCCTTCCCGGTCATCTCCCCGGCCGAGTAACCATAGATGCGCTCGGCGCCCCGGTTCCAGGTGAGGACTCGGCCCTCGAGGTCTTTACTGATCATCGCAGCGTCGGCGCACTCGACAATCTTGGCCAGTTCCGCGTTGGCGCGCTCGACTTTCTTCTGTTCGGTGATGTCCTTACAGACGCCGATCCACTTGTAGGGCCCCTGCTCGTCCCGCAGTGCCGACGCGGTGTCGAGATAATAGCGGATCTCCCCGTTCGGAGTCAGGACCCGGTATTCCTGCGAGTAGGGCTCGCCCAGGTCGAGGTGCCGGCGGATGGCCTTCTCGATGGGCTCGCGATCGGCGGGATGGAGCATGGCGCGAAAATCTTTGCCTCGCGGAAGCGCCCAACCCTCGACGAGAGGTTGAACTCGGTTCCCGCCCAGAACCGCGACTTCGTCGGTGCGCAGGTCCCATTCGTAAATCGAGTCTCCGGAACTTTCGGCCGCGATGCGGAACCGCTCTTCGGAGAGCTTCAGGGCGGCTTCCATCTCGAGCCGCTCCGTGATATCGACGGCGACGGAGAGGCGGTGTGTGGGCGCGCCGGCGGCGTCGCGAATCCAAAGCATGTGAGTGGCCGCGGCCAGCGAGGTGCCGTCTTTCCTGGCGATTTTCAGGATGCCTTTCCACGACCCCGTCTTCAAGGCTTCCACGATTTCGTCGAGCTGCCCGGCGGGCGTATCTTGCGAGACCAGGACGCGCGAGTCGCGGCCCTTCAGTTCCTCAAGCGTGTACCCGGTGGACTCCGTCAGCCGCGGATTGCAGTATTCGATGCGGCCGCGGAGATCGGCGATGACGATGCTGACCGGGCTCTGGTCGACGGCATTGTAAAGAATCCGGACGCGCTCTTCGTTTCGCTTGTCCTGGGTGATGTCGAAATCGACGCCGACCATGCGTACGGCGTTGCCCCGCTTATCAAACACGACGATCGCTTTGCTATGCAGCCAGTGGACCGAGCCGTCGGGCCACACGGCGCGATACTGGCGTTCAATGGGAGCGCGATCCTCCACCGTGGCGCCAGCCTGGGTAATGCGGCGTTCGCGCTCGTCCGGATGAACTCGCGTGAGCCACTCCTCCAAATCCAGCTGGTCGCTGTGATTGTGAATGCCGTAGAGGGTGAGGAGCTGACCCGAACAGCGGACCTTGCGGGAATCGAGGTGGATTTCCCAGGTGCCGAGCGCGAGGGCGGACTGAATCATTTTCAAGCGGTCCGCGGCGCGGCGGCTGGTGGTTTGCAAGGCGAGGACGAGACCGGCCAAAAAGAGGGAGAGCAGGGCCGTGCAGCCAGCGGCCCACGCGGACGGCGTATTGCTGACCGAAGGGAAGCCCGCCAGCCGCTCCCAGCCAAGAACCCAGGTCCTGCCGCCCAACGCGACATCGGTGGTCCGCTCGAACGGACGGCCGCCCGCGGGAGGCGGGCCGGAAGCAAAGAACAGGCTGCCCGCGGCGCCCGGCCCGTCATCGTAAGCGCGCAGGCTGACCGTGCTCTGGAGGTCGTCCAGCGCGGCGCGGATAAACACGTCGGCGCTGAAGCCAACCGAAACCCAGGCCATGAGAGCGCGGCGCCGCTCGGCGACGGTGTCAATGGGCGCGCCTTCCCGATAAACCGGAACAAACAGCTGCAGACCTTTGCCGGAGCCATCGCGCATCTCGAGGTTGCGCGTCATGGTGGCGCGGCCCGAATCGCGGGCTTGCTCGGCGGCCTCCCGGCGGCGGTCGTCGGTCGCCAGGTCTGCTCCGAGGGCGCGCTGGGACACCGAAGCGGGCTCCGCGCAAACGACCAAGAAATGCTCGGGAGGAGGCGGAAGCGCCGGGTTCATCGGGCGCACAGAGAACTCCGGCCAATCACGGCGGCGGAGGTCCTCGGTGAAGCGGGCCAGCGCGCTATCGGGAACCGGCTCGACCACGGAGAAATGCGTGGTGCCCGGATGCCGCTCCAGCAGGCCGGAATGGCTGACGTAAATGCTCCAGTCGCGCCGGTTGATCCGTTGGGAAGCGGCCATCTGTCCTGCGGCGCTCCACAGCGCATCTTCGTAGGCGGTGTACCGGTCGGCGAGATGGCGCTCGATGGAGCTGATCACGCTGTCGAGGCGCGCCTGGTTGTAGTTCACGCGATCGTGGTCCATGGAGGCATAGAGCCAGCCGCTCAAGGCCCAACCCGCCAGAAGCACACCGCCCGGCAGGACCAGGTTGCCGGTCAGGCGGAAGGCGCCCACGGCCATGCCGGTGAGAGCGACAGCGGCAAGGAACAGATCGAGGTTCTGAAGGTCTTCGCGGACGGTTCCGCCGGTGAACGAACCGATGCCGCTGTGGGTGGCCCAGATGGCGGCGGAAGCGATGAGGAAGGCCGCGATGCGCGCAGCCGTGGGCCCCAGAGCGGCGGCCGAAAGCAAGATGAGCGCAAAGACGGAGAAGAGCAACTCGGGGCCGGTATTGCGGAAGAAGACGAGGTAGCAGGCAACCGACAGGACACCCAGGTACAGCAGACAGTGGATCGGGAACCAGGGTCCGTGTTTGGACCGGGACCGGCTGGCCCCGCGCGCCGCCGCCAGCAGGACGGGCGCGACGGTCAACATGCCAAGGGCGTCGGAGATCCACCAGCGGCTGAGCACGGTGGGCCACTGAGCGGCCGGGAAGCGGCCGCCCAGCACCAGACAAATCGTTCCGAAGCCGGACGCCAAGGCCGGCGACGCGGCAGCCGCCAAGGTAATGGCGGCTACGTCCTCAAAATGTCCCAGAGTTTTGCGGAAACCGGAAATCCAGCGGATCACGAACGCCGCAGCATAGGTGCGGATCAGGCCGGCGAATGCGACGCCGCACGACGGAAGCCACGGCACGTGCCGCCACAGCGAACTCGCGAAATAGGAAGCCAGGAGAATCGGCCAATAGCGCGAGCCGAACACCAGAACGATGACCAGATCGAGCCCGGCCTCGGGAAACACGGGCGTCACCTGCGCGCCGCCGGACAAGAGAAGATACCCGAACCAGGAGGAGCCGACGTGAGCCAGAGCGATGAAGAGAGCGACGGCGAGGTAAGGCGCCTTGCGCAGAGGAGAAGACTCGAACGGATCGCTGGCGGAGTAACGGCGCCACAACCCGTTGCAGGCGGCGATTATGGGCGACATCGGGGCCCCTCGGGCTACAACCATCGTCCCGCCCGTCACGCGGAGGCGACAATATTACCGTTGGTTAGCGGGACGCCTGTAACCCGCCATAAAGGCCTGAGTCGCCGCGCGATTAGCCGTAGTACCGAAAGCCGGGCTCACTGCGGCGGGGCGGGCACCGGATCAATCTTCATCCCCTCGCGCGCCACGTCGCCGGCATTGGGGATGATTCTGTCGCCGGGCCGCAGACCGTCGAGGACCTCCAGTTGCGAGCCGTAGTCGCGTCCGACCACGATTTTCTGCATGTGAACCGTGTGATCGGGACCGACGAGAGCGACCTGCGTGCCGTCCTGCAGGACAACCAGCGCATCGCCGGGAATCAACAGCGGCGGCGTTGGGCGGGCACTGCTTAAGTCGACTTGCGCGTACATGCCGGGGAGCAAGGCGGCATTGGGATTGGGAACCTGTACTTCCACCAGCAGCGTGCGCGTGGCGGGGTCGAGCGCATTGGCCGTGCGCGCGACGGTGCCGGTAAAACGGCGGCCGGGCAGGTTCGAAACACTCAGCTGCGCGGACTGGCCGCGCCGAACGGCGCCGGCGTTCGACTGCGGGACGTTCACATAAATGCGCAGGGTGCCGGTCTGCGCGATGCGAAACAGCAGCGTGTTGCCCGCGTTGACCAGCGCGCCGGTATCAATATTGCGGACCGTGATGACGCCGTCGAACGGCGCTTTCACCAGGCGGTAACTGAGCATCTGGTCGAGACGCGCGACATTCGCTTCAGCGGCGGCAATGCTGCTGCGCTGCGCCGCAATGGCCTTCTCGAGCGCCGCAACATTGGCGAGCTGGGCCCGGTATTGAGCCTGGTATTGATCGTTTTCCTGACGGGAGACCGCGCCCTTGGTGACGAGGCGGCCCCAACGATCGGCCGTCACGCGCGCCAGTTCCAGATTGGATTTGCCCTGTTCGTAATTGGCGAGCGCCTGCTCGAGTGCGTCGCGGGCGACTTGCAGGTTGGCGCGGGCCTGCGTGAGTTGCTGATCCATTTCGGGTGCTTCGATTTCGGCGAGCAACTGGCCGGCCCGCACACGATCGCCGATGTCGACGAGGCGCTGCTTGATATAGCCATCCGCCCGGGCGAGGAGGGGAGCTTCGGTGACCGCCTGAATGCTTCCCGGCAGCTCGAGCTCGCTTTTCACCGAAGAGCGCCCCACTTCGATCACCTCGACGCGCGGGATGCCCCGCTCGCGCTCGGCGGCTTCGCGGCGGATGAGCGTAGTGCGTTTCTGAAGCGGAACATAGCCGGCGAAGAAGGCCAGCACGAGCAGCACGGTAACGCCGAGAAAGATGGCGGCGACGGTGACGCGGGAGGGGCGCCAGAGCGCACCCGAGGCGGAAGATCCGCGCGGCTGCTGCCGCTCCAACTGACGCTTGAGATCTTCGATTTCCCGGCGCAGCTGATCTTCCGCGGTCTCGGCGGACTGGGAGGCGCCGGACGGATCGGGTTTGCTGACAGCCATCGATTGCTCAGAACCTGCTGGACGAGCCGCCGCGTTCGGCTTCGATCAACCGACTTTCATGATCGACGGGAGGCTTGGTACGCAAATAAGTATAGATGATCGGGACGACGAATAAGGTAGTCGCGGTGGCGAACATCAGGCCGCCGATGACGGCGCGGCCGAGCGGAGCATTCTGCTCGCCGCCCTCGCCCATTCCGAGCGACATGGGGAGCATGCCGAGCACCATGGCGGTGGCGGTCATGAGGACCGGGCGGATGCGCGCCTGCCCGGCGGCCAGCATGGCGTCACGGGCGGACGATCCGAACGCCCGCTCGTCATTGGCGAAGGTAACCATGAGGATGCTATTGGCGGTGGCCACGCCGACACACATGATGGCGCCCATGAGCGAAGGGACGCTCAAGGTAGTCCCGGTGACGAACAGCATCCAGAGAATGCCCGCCATGGCGCCGGGCAGCGCGGTCAGGATGATGAAGGGATCAAGCCAGGACTGAAAGTTCACGGTCATCAACAAGTAGACGAGGATGACGGCGAAGGCCATGCCCAGGCCGAGGCGGAAGAACGAGGATTGCATGGTTTCGATCTGGCCGCGCAGGTCCAGCGTCGTGCCGCGCGGGAGATGCGACTCCTCATCGTGCATGATCTTCTCGACCTCAGCGCCGACGCCGCCGAGATCGCGCCGCGAGACATTCGCGTACACATCGAATACCGGCCAGACGTTGTAGTGGTTGACGATCACCGGAGTGGCACCGCGCTTCACGGTGACCAGATTGGAAAGAAGCTGCGTGCTGCCGGTGAGAGCGCCGGGGTTGCCGTAGGCCGCCGAGGCGCCGTTCGGAGAGCTTCCGACAAAGGCATTGGAGCCGTAGGCGGCGCCCGCGAGAGAGCCGGGAGTGGTCGTATTGACGGCATTGGATGCGACGGAAATCGGAGTGCGCAGCAACGCGTCGAGGGTATCGACCTTATACTGGGGCGTCTGCACGCCGACGTTGTAGTTGACGCCGTTGGACCAGTTGACCCAGAAATTCGGCGCGACGGCGCCGTTACCACTGAGCGAGATGAGCATGCTGCTGCTCACGTCCTTTTCGGTCAAGCCCAACTGAGAGGCTTTGACGCGATCGACATCGAGCTCGATTTCGGGCTGGTCGATCACCTGGTGCACATGCACGTCGGCCGCTCCGGGAATGCAGGCGATCTTGGCAGCGAGCTGTTGGGCGATCCTGTAATTGGCGTCGGCATCGCGGCCCACCACCTGCAGATCAATGGGCGCAGGAAGGCCGAAGTTCAGGATCTGGGTGGTGATGTTCGAGGGCTGGAAGAAGAAAACCGTGTCGGGGAACTGCCGGCGGAAGAGCTGGCGGAGCCGCACTTCGTAATCGTGCGTCGACAGCCCCTTGTCTTTCTTGAGAGAGATCAGAATTTCGCCGTCAGCGCTGGAGATGGTAGGAATGTCTCCCTGCGCGAGGCTGGACCAGCTGTTAGGGATGCCGATGTTATCGATGACGGTATCGATCTCGGCCGGCGGAATGACGGCGCGGATGGCGTTTTCAATGGCGGCGAAGCGCACCTCGGTCTGTTCAATGCGGGTGCCGGCAGGGGCGCGGGCGTGCAGCTTGATCTGGCCGGAATCGACGTCGGGGAAGAAATCTTCGCCCACGAGGAACAGCAGGCCCAGCGAAGCGACGGAAAGGGCCATGAATGCGGCGAGGACGCCGGCCCGGTGCTTGAGCGACCAATCGAGGAGGCCGACGTAGCGGAAGCGCAGCCGCTCAAAGAGGTGGTTGAACAAATGGTGCACGCGCCAGAAAACGCCGAGTCCATGCGGCGCCCGGCTATTTTCCGAGTGATACAGATCCGCTTCGGATTGGAGCAGCGAATGGGCCATTGTCGGGACCAGCGTGCGCGAGAGCAGGTACGACGCCGCCATGGCGAAAACGACGGCCAGCGCGAGCGGCGTAAACAGGTAACGCGCCGTGCCTGTCAGCAGCAGCACGGGAACAAAGACAATGCAGATCGCGAGCGTCGAGACGAAGGTCGGAACAGCGATCTGTGCGCCTCCATCGAGGATGGCGCGGACGAGAGGCTTGCCCATAGCCAGATTGCGGTGCGTGTTTTCGACGGCGACGGTGGCGTCGTCGACCAGGATACCGACGGCGAGCGCGAGGCCCCCCAGAGTCATCACGTTGATGGTCTGGCCCATCAGGCTCAGCAGCGAAAGCGAGGCGAGAATGGAGAGCGGAATGGAAACGCAAACGATGAACGTGCTGCGCCAGCTGCCGAGAAACAGCAGGATCATCAGGCCGGTGAGGCCGGCGGCAATCAAGGCTTCGCGGACCACTCCCGCGATCGAGGCGCGCACGAAGAGCGACTGATCGGCGAGGGTGGAAACCTTCAACTCGGGCGGCACGGTGGCGAGGATCCGGGGCATCGCCGACTTCACCGCGTTCACAATCGACAAAGTGGAAGCTTTGCCGGTGCGCGTGACGGTCATCAACACGCCGCGCGAGCCATTCGTGCGCACAATGTTGGTCTGCACCTGGTAGCCGTCGCGCACCTGCGCCACGTCCTTCATGAATACGGTGGCGCCGTTCACCGTCTTGATTGGCAGATTATTCAAGTCGTCGAGCAGCAGCGGGCTGCTGTTGACTTTGACGTGATATTCGGTTTCAGCGAGCTTGGCCGTGCCGGCTGGAAGAATCAGGTTCTGCAGGGTGAGCGCGTTGGAAATGTCGATAGGAGAAAGCTGTTTGGCGTACAACTCGTCGAGGTTGAGATCGACCATGACCGAACGGCTCTTGCCGCCAAACGGATAGGAAACGTTGGCGCCTTGCACCGTGCCGAGCGGCGTACGAATGAAATTGTTGGCCAGGTCGAAAATGTCCTGCTCGCGCAGGGTCTTGCTGGAAAGACCGAGTTGGAGGATGGGGACGCTCGATGCGTCGTACTTGAGGATATTGGCGGGGAACATCCCCGGCGGCATCTGGCGTAGCGCGGTCTGCATCGTGGCAGTGGTCTGGGCCACGGCCATATCGATCTTGACGTTCGGGTGGAAGAAGATCTTCACTACGGCGTAGCCGGAGTACGACTGCGACTCGATGTGCTCCACGTCATTGACGTTCGACGTGAGGCTGCGCTCGAAACCCGTCACAACGCGTTTTTCCATCTCCTCCGGCGACAGTCCGGAGTAGACCCATAGGACGCTCACCACGGGAATGTCGATGTAAGGGAAGATGTCCACAGGCATGCTGACGATGGATGCGCCGCCGAGAATGGCGATCAGGATCGCCATGACGACGAAGGTGTAGGGACGACCGAGGGCAAGCCTGACTATCCACATAGAACGATTTTGCTGCGGGTGACTTTGTCTATCGTACCGCGGCGGGCGGCCCGTTCGGCGGCGGCAAAGAGGCCCACGAAAACCGTCCCGATTTGGGCG
>CAYTJD010000076.1:0-50297 GCA_964438005.1 uncultured Solibacteraceae bacterium
AAGCTGCTGGACGTGGGCGCGGGCATGCTCGCTGGTGATCCAGCCGCGGTTGTCATCGGGGGCGGAGATCTTGCCGTCGAGCGTGATGGCGGCCTTGAGCGTCACCAGGGGCCTGCCGGTGCGCATGAAGTGGAAGAACGCTTCGTTGAGCTTTTCGGCCTCGGCGGTAAAGTAGGCGGCGCTATCCACGGCGACGCCCGCTTCGCGGAGTTTGCGAAAGCCGTCGCCGCGTACCCGCGGGTTGGGGTCTTCGGCCGCCGCGACCACCCGGGCAATGCCGGCCCGGATGACGGCCTCGGCGCAGGGCGGGGTGCGGCCCTGGTGCGAGCACGGCTCCAGATTCAGATAGAGAGTGGCGCCGCGCGCGGCTTCCCCGGCCTGGGCGAGGGCGAGGATTTCGGCGTGATCGCGGCCGCTGTAGGTGTGGAAGCCGCGTCCGACGACGTGGCCGTCGCGCACCACGACCGCGCCCACCATCGGATTCGGGCTGGTGAGGCCGCGGCCCCGGCGCGCCAGGTCGAGCGCCTCCCTCATGAAGACAGCGGTCATTTTTCAAAAAGCGATTCGATGAAGGCTTCGGGATCGAAGGGCAGCAGGTCGTCCGCTTTTTCGCCGACTCCGACATAGCGGATGGGCAGATTCAATTCGCGCGCGATGGCGACCACGATGCCGCCCTTGGCCGTGCCATCGAGCTTGGTCAAAACGATGCCGGTGACGCCGGAAGTCTCGGTGAATTTGCGCGCCTGCTCGAGGCCGTTCTGGCCGGTGGTGGCATCGAGCACGAGCAGCACTTCGTGGGGCGCGTCGGGGATGACCTTTTTCGCCGTGCGGCTCATCTTTTGCAGCTCGGCCATGAGGTTCTCCTTGGTCTGCAGACGGCCGGCGGTATCGACGATGACGTAATCGACCTTGGTGGCGCGCGCCGATTGCAAGGCGTCGAAGAGGACGGCGCTGGGATCGCTGCCGGCGTTCTGCCGCACCACGCGGGTGCTGGTGCGGTCGCCCCAGATTTCGAGCTGCTCGATGGCGGCCGCGCGAAAGGTATCGGCGGCGCACAACACAGCCGTCCGCTGCTCATTCTTGAAGCGGTGAGCCAGCTTGCCGATGGTGGTGGTTTTTCCGGAGCCGTTGACGCCGACCACCAGAATTACGGCGGGCGGTTCGGCGACGCGCGCGGGGGCGCGCTCGCTGGCTTGCAGAATTTCCAGAAGCTGTTCGCGGATGAGACCGCGCAGCTCGGCGGCGTCATTCAACTGGTGGCGTTCGACGCGCCGGCGAATGCTTTCGAGGATCTCGTCGGTGGTGCGCACGCCGATATCGGCGGTGATGAGGGCGAACTCGAGCTCGTCAAGCAGGTCGGGATTGATTTCGCGGCCGCCCTGCAGGGCGTCTTCGAGGGCGGAAACCAAGCCGCTGCGCGTTTTTTGCACGCCGGCTTTCAGTTTTTCCAGCAGGGACGGCTCTTGCTCGACCGAGCCGAATAGCGTTTGGATCATTTTCCCTTTATTCTAACAGTGGCGATGGAACGGGCTGCTGTTTTCGGAGCGGCGGGGGCGATCGGGCCACAGGTGGCGGAGGAGCTCAGCCGGCGCCGTGTGCCGTTTCGCGTGGTGGGCCGGTCGCGGCCGAAGCTCGAAGCGGCATTCGGTACGCTGCCGCACGCAGAGATTTTCGATGCCGACATTGGGGATCGGCGGGCAGCCGGAGCCGCGGCGCGCGGGGTGGACACGATCTTCTATTGCGTCGGCCTGCCGTATCCTTCGCATCATTTGCATCCTGTGCTGATGCGCACGGCGCTGGAAGCGGCCGCAGCGATGGGGGTGCGGCGCATAGTGCTGGTCTCGAGCGTGTATCCGTACGGCGTGCCGCACACGGCGCGCGTGGCCGAGACGCATCCGCGCGAACCCGCGGCGCGCAAGGGCCAATACCGCAAAGAACAAGAAGACCTGGTGCTGGAGGCGCACCGGGCCGGGAAACTGCAGGGACTGATTGTGACGCTCCCGGATTTCTACGGACCGGGGGCTACGCAGGCGCTGGCGAACCTCATCTTCGAGGGGGCGCTGGCGAACAAAACGGCCAATTGGATTGGGCCGGTGAATACGCCGCATGAATTTGTCTTCGTGCCCGACACCGGGCCGGTAATTGTGGAGCTGGGGTCGCGCGACGATTGTTACGGCGAAGCGTGGAATTTTGCCGGCCCCGGGGCGATCAACACGCTCGACTTCATCACGCGCGCATATCGCGCCGCGGGCCACCCGCCGAAATACCGGACGGCGGGACGCGGAGTGCTGAAGCTGCTGGGCTGGTTCAACCCGCTGATGCGCGAGTTGCCGGAGATGCTGTACCTGGAGGAGACACCGGTGATCCTCGACGATAGCAAGCTGCTGGCGAAACTCGGCAACGTCTACAAGACGTCTTACGACGACGGGATTCGACAGACCATCGAGTGGATGCGCCGGCAGGCCGCGGGGCGCTGACGATCAGGCGCCGGCTGTTTTGGCGGCGATGGCCTGCAACTGACCGAAATGATTGAGGTCGTGGCCGGCCATGGTTTCCACGATGGTCTCGATGGTCATGGCGCCGCGCTCGGGATGGGTCACCGGGCGCTCCAGCTGTTCGGCGGAAAGCGCGGCGATCAAGCGGACGTTCCAGCCGCGAGCCGCCCGGAACATCTCGAGCGCGACGTTCGCGGTGAAGGAAGAGACCGCGTAGGAGGCGGCCCACTTGTCCTGGTCAAACGGCTGGATGACGTGGTCCGGCTCGGCCAACGACTGGCGGAGGCGGAAGGCGAAGACGAGTTCGCAGTCCGCGAGATGGCAAAGGATTTCGCGCGCGCTCCACTTGCCCGGAGCGGGAGACCAAGTCGCGCGTTCCGGGCCGATCGTATCCAAAACCGAAGCGAGGCGGCCGGGGGTTTCCGCGATCACTTCGCGCGGATTCTTGTTTCCGAGGAATGACGCGTACGGATTCAGAGCCATCAGAGGCCAGTATAGCGAGGGCGATTGGCCGTCCGTCACGCCGGCGCACTGTGACCCGTGCATTGCATCACGCCGAGGTAAGCGCTCCAAGGTCCCACGGCCTGCCTGTATTGATGGGCCATGATTCTTGAAATCTGGTGCAGGTGAGTCAGATCATGCGCGGCCCAGGTGGCCAGCAACTGGGAGAGCGTTACCGTCCCGAAGGCCGGATGCCGGCCGCGCCGCTCCAGGTCTTCGGGGCTCAAGCGCAGGGCGCGCAGTGCGTCCAGGTTCTCCGAGCGCACGCGGACAAATTCATCCAACAACTGGGGCAACGACTTGCCTTGCGTTTCTTGCGCGTGTCCCGAGCGGTCGAACGACGGAAACGGCCGTGTCTCGCCAAACTGCAGAATGGTGCGCGCCCGAGGCATCCAATCGGTGCGTTCCGCGTGGATCAGGTGGCCGATCACGTCGAAAACGCTCCAGGTGTCGGGGCCCTCGGTGCGGAGCGTCCAGCTTTCCGGCAGGTCCCGTAAGAGAACATTCAGCGTTGGAGGTGTGCGCGTGAGAAGCGATATCGTCTGGTCCAGGCTGTACTCCATACTTTTTCCTCATTTGCTGGATGCGAGTTCCGGTGATTTGGATGCGGGTTCAGGATCGGCTCGGGCTGAGGGCGGAGGCGGGTAGAGCGGCTGTGGAGGTCTTGGTGATGGATAGCGCCGAAAAGCCCCCGGAAAACTAACTGGCCGAGTGCGGCGCGCGAATCTGCCATAGCGGTTGGCGGGAGCTACGAGGGCGAGATCAATGCCGGGAAGAACCAGCGGACCGGCACGGGGACCCAGCTCGGCAACAGCATCGAGCTCAATTTGAAGAAGGCGGCGGCCCAGCCCTGAAACAGGGCGGTCGGGCAAGTCCTGAGAATATTCATTCACAATTCGGAAGAGGCCGCGACGCTTGACACTCGGCCCGATCTGTGTAATTATTCTCGTTAATGAATAAAAATTCAGAAGGAGGGGCATGGGCCGGGGTGCCGTGCGGAACCGGGTTCTGAAATTCAGCGGCTCGGATCTGCTCCGCGATCTGGATCTGACCGACGAGGAGTTGCACCATCTGCTGGACCTGGCGGCGGAGGTGAAGCGGGCGCCGCAGGATTATGCGGGCGTACTGGCCGGCAAAGGAGTGGCTCTGTTGTTCGAGAAGCCGTCGCTGCGGACGCGGCTCACGTTCGAGCTGGCGATCCGGCAACTCGGAGGGAATTCGGTGTTCTGCGATGGGCCGGTGGGAGGGCGCGAGCCGTTGAAGGATGTCGCGCGGAATTTGGACCGGTGGGTCAATGGAATTGTGGCGCGCGTGTTTGCGCAGGAAACGATCGAAGAACTGGCGCAGTGGGCGTCGGTGCCGGTGATCAATGCCCTGAGCGACCTGTATCATCCCTGCCAGGCGCTGGCGGATGTGCAGACGATCCGGGAGCGGTTTGGCGCTCTGAGGGGGCTCAAGCTGACATTTCTCGGCGACGGGAATAACGTGGCGCAATCGCTGATGATCACGGCGGTGCGGTTGGGAATGGATTTTGTGTTGGGTTGTCCGGAAGGGTATCTGCCGAATCCGGAGACGGTGGCGGAGGCCGAAGGGCTGGCGGCGGTGTCGGGCGCTTCGCTGGCGATCACGCACGATGTCGGGGCGGCGCTGCACGGGGCCCACGCGGTCTATACGGACGTGTGGACAAGCATGGGGCAGGAGCGGGAAGCGGCGAAGCGGAAGAAAGCGTTCCGTCAATATCAGGTTGGCGCCGAGTTGATGGCGCAGGCGCGTCCGGACGCCGTGTTCATGCATTGCCTGCCGGCGCGGCGCGGGGAAGAAGTGACGGACGCGGTGATGGAGAGCGAGCGCTCGGTGGTGTTCGACCAGGCAGAGAATCGGCTGCACGCACAAAAAGCGCTTCTGCTGATGATGCTCGGGTGACCGGCGGGAAAGGGCCGGCGACCAGATCGCCGGCGTTACAGGGTTATGAATAGACCGAAGAAAGTGGCGCTCGCCTACTCGGGCGGGCTGGATACCTCTGTGATTATTCCGTGGTTGAAGGAAAACTACGGCTGCGAGGTGGTCGCCGTGTGCGGCGACATCGGGCAGGGCGGCGATGAACTGACGGGCCTGGAAGAGAAGGCGCGCCAGACGGGCGCTTCCGAAGTATACATCGAGGACATGCGCGAGGAATTCGTCAGCCAGTATTTGTGGAAGATGGTGCGCTCCGGCGGCGTGTACGAGCACAAGTATCTGCTGGGGACCTCGATTGCGCGCCCGCTGCTGGCGAAGAAGCAGGCCGAGGTGGCGCTGAAGACCGGTTGCGACGGGCTGGCTCACGGCTGCACAGGAAAGGGCAACGACCAGGTTCGGTTCGAGCTGACGTACAAGGCGATCGCGCCGCACTTGCAGGTGATCGCGCCGTGGCGGGAATGGAAGATTGTGAGCCGGGAAGACGCCATCGAGTACGCGCGCCAGCACAACGTGCCGATTTCGCAATCGACGACGAAAATCTATTCGCGCGACCGCAACATCTGGCACATCTCGCACGAGGGCGGGGCATTGGAGGACCCGGCCAACGGAGCGCCGGACGATATCTGGATGCTCACCAAGAGCCCGTCGCAGGCGCCGGACAAGGCCGGCGAAGTGACGATCGGGTTTGAAGGCGGCACGCCAGTTTCCGTAAATGGGAAGAAGATGAGCGCGGTGGCGCTGCTCGAGACGCTGAACCAGATCGGCGGGGAGCATGGGATCGGGCGCATCGACCTGGTGGAGAACCGGTTTGTGGGGATGAAATCGCGGGGCTGCTACGAGACGCCCGGTGGGACGCTGATCCTGTTCGCAGCGCGCGAATTGGAAGCGCTGACTCTCGACAAGGGCACGCTGCATTACAAGCAGAAGCTGGCGCTCGATTACGCGGAAATGGTCTACAACGGATTGTGGTTTACGCCGCTGCGCGAGGCGCTGGACGCGTTCTTCGAAAAAGTCAGTGAGCCGGTGACGGGCGAAGTGAAGCTGCGGCTGTACAAGGGCAATCTCGAGCCGCTGAGCCGCAAGTCGCCGTATTCGCTGTACTCGCTGGACATTGCGAGCTTCACGATGGGCGCCAGTTACGACCAGAAGGATGCGCTGGGCTTCATCAACCTGGTCGGGCTACCGATCAAAGTGAGGGCGGGGCTGACGGACAAAGCCCAGGCCGGCAAGGCGAAATGAAGCTTTGGGGCGGGCGTTTCGAATCGGGGCCGTCGGAGATCTTCGAGCGGTTTTCCGGGTCGCTCGAATTCGACCGGCGGCTGATCGATGCCGACATCCGCGGCTCGCAGGCATTTGCGCGGGCGCTGGAGCGGGCGGGAATTTTGACGGCGGCCGAGCGGGGGAAGATCGTCGCGGCCTTTGAGGAGATCCGCGCGGAGGCAGGGAGCGGCGAGTTCTTCGCCGGGGCTACCGACGAAGACGTTCACACGCTGGTGATTCGGAAGCTCAAAGAGCGCGCCGGCGCGGTGGCGGACAAGATTCATACGGGCCGCAGCCGCAACGAGCAGGTTTCGCTCGATGTGCGGTTGTGGCTGCGGGAAGAGTGCGCGCACATCCAGGGGCTGCTGCGCGGTTTGCTGGAGGCCCTGCTGCGACTAGCGCAGAAGCATCCGCAGGCGGTGATTCCCGGGTATACGCACTTGCGGCGGGCACAGGCAGTGCTGTGGCCGCATTATCTGCTGGCGTACTTCGAGATGTTCGCGCGAGATTGGGAGCGGTTTCAAGAGGCAGGGCGGCGGGCCAACCTGCTGCCGCTCGGATCGGGCGCGCTGGCGGGCAGTGGATTTCCTCTGGATCGGGAAGCGATGGCGCGCGATTTGGGATTTGCCGGTGTGACGCGCAACAGCATGGATGTGTCCGGGGACCGGGACTTCGCCTTGGATTTCCTGTACGCGGCGACGCTTACCATGGTCCATCTGAGCCGGCTGGCCGAGGATTGGATTCTGTACTCGAGCGAGGAATTCGGCTGGATGGAATTGGGCGACGATGTGACCAGCGGGTCGAGCCTGATGCCGCAGAAGAAGAACCCGGATTCGCTGGAGCTGATCCGGGGCAAGAGTGGGCGGGTGATGGGCTGCCTGACGTCCTTGCTGGTGACGATGAAAGGTCTGCCGATGACGTACAACCGCGACATGCAGGAAGACAAGATTCCGCTGTTTGAGGCGGCCGATCAGGTCAGCGGATCGCTGGAGATGGCGCGCGCGGTGGCGGAATCAGCGCGGCTGCGGCCGGAGCGGCCGGCGGCGGCAGCGGAAGAAAGCTGGGTGGTGGCGACCGATCTGGCCGAGGAGTTGGCGCGAACGGGCACGCCGTTTCATCAAGCGCATCAGATGGTCGGGCGGTTTGTGTTGGAAAGCGTGCGTACGGGAAAGAAGCCGGCCGATTGGACGGCGGAAGAGATGCAGCGGTTTGCTCCGGAGTTCGGCAAACAGGCGGCGGCGCTGCTGGATCCGAGGGCGGGGATGCAGTCGCGCGAGATCCCGGGCGGAACCGGGCCGGCGAGCGTGGCGGCGGCGTTGGAACAGGCGCACGCCCGGCTGGAACAGATGGGACGATGATGAGCAAGAGCTACCGGCAAGGACAGATTCTGAAGCTGGTGCGCAGCAAGCGCATCTTGACGCAGGACGAACTGGCACAGGAGTTGCGCAATCTCGGAATCTCCGCGACGCAGGTGACGCTGTCGCGCGACATTCGCGATCTGCGTCTGGTCAAAACGCGCGAGGGCTATCAGGAAATGGCGCCCGAGGAAAAAGGTCCGGGGCTGCAGTTACTGGCGGCCGAGTTCGTACTCGACGTGCGGATTGCGCAGAACCTGGTGGTGATGCGGACCGCCCCTGGCAATGCGAATTCGGTGGCGCAGGCGCTCGATCAGGAGGAATGGCCGGAAATCGTCGGGACGATTGCCGGCGACAACACCATCCTGGTGATCGTGCCGGACAGCCCGACGGCCGAGGTGGTGCAGGAAAAATTGATGGCGATTTTGGAAAAGGCGTGACGACACGGGCGACAAGATCGGCGGTGTTCCTGTATACTTCCAATCAAAACCGGAAGGAGGATGAGCAATGATCCGGTGTTGTTCCGCACTATTCCTGGCGGCCGCGGCGGTATCCCTGTTCGGCCAAGGACGCCTGTTGAGCCCGCCGACGACTGCATCGGTGACGATCGGGGGGAAGAAGCTGCAGGTCGATTACGGTGCGCCCTCGATGCGCGGGCGCAAGGTGATGGGCGGCCTGGTGCCGTACGGAGTCGTGTGGTGCGCGGGGGCCAACGACGCGACGACGCTGACCACTGAAGCTGATTTGGACATTGCCGGCCTCAAGGTACCGAAGGGCAGTTATACGCTGTGGGCGATTCCCGGCCCGGCGGACTGGACGCTCATTGTCAATAAGCAGACCGGGCAGTGGCACACCGAGTATGACGAGAGGCGGGATCTGGGGCGGGTCAAGATCAATGTGAAGGCGGTGCCCGCGCCGGTCGAGCGGTTTCGCATCGAACTGGCGCAGAGCGGCCCCAACCAGGGGAAGCTGTCACTGATCTGGGAGAAGACCGAGGCCTGGGCGCCGTTTACCGTACGGTAGGAGCTAGACCGCGACGCCGGAACGGGAGGGCTGGTACGGATGCCCGATCGCGGAAGGCGATGCGGTTGCGCTGCGCCGGTAGTTCCGGTGCAACCAGGCTTGGCTCAGGGCACGGACCACTTCCTCGGGATGGAAGGGTTTCGCCAGTACATCGTAAGCGCCCAAGTTCAGCGCTTCGGCCCACAGGTATTCGTCGGCCAGGCGGGACGTGACGATCAAGAACGGCGGGTCGGACAGAGTGGCGGCCTGTGCCCAGAAGTCCCGCCACGTCGCAGCGCCGAGATCCCCCTCGCAAATCACCAGCGGCGCGCGGTGGTCCTTCAAGAACGACATACCGGAATCCAAATTCGAGCAGGCGTGCAGCTTCCACCGGGAAGCCGGGCACAGGGGCCACTCGGCGGCGGCGATGATGCGCGATAAGGCGGAGTGGTCTTCTTCCTGAGGGCCAATCGAGAGGACTGTGATGGTTGAGTCGGGGTTACGCCTGGTTTCCTCGAGTTTGTTCATGCGGACCTCGTCGATTTCCTAAGATAATTAACGTTTAACTGGTAGCGATTTCTTTTGATCTAATCACTTCCGGATTTTGTCTCGGGTTGCAGCCAATCAATTTCGGCAGAACCGTAGGGACTCCCGCGGAACTGCCCGAGATGGTACGCCGAACGGCCGACCTTCAGCCGGATTCAATCGCCCGGAAGTGCTGATTCTGATAGGTGTACGGCGAACTTCAAGAGCCGATTCACGTGGCGCCGGGTCGCGTTGTTGGGTCAATTGCATCGCCTGTCCAGTAAATACCCTATCTGCTAAAGAATACCTTCCCATAACCGTTTATGTCAATCGATTTGTGAGAATTCCGGCACAAATTAGACCCCGTATTTCTTTGATTAATGTCGAGCATAGAACGAAAGACAGCAGGTGGATTCTCCGGACCTGGTAACCCCACGGTGAAGGACGGGGCGCCGAACTCTTGACGGAGTCCGCCGGGGCAGAGCCGGAGACTTGGTAGAATCAGAAGACCACCAGAAAGCGAGAGCCGATTGCCACGCCAGGGGACGAGTGTAATCGCCATCTACCCCGGATCCTTTGACCCGATTACCAACGGGCACCTGGACCTGATCCAGCGCGGATCGAAGCTGTTTGACCGGCTGATTGTGTCGATTCTTCGCAATGAAACCAAGTCGCCGCTGTTTTCGGTGAAGGAGCGAATGGAGATGCTGCGGGAAGTGGTGCAGGGTTACGTGAACGTGGAAGTCGATTCGTTCGACGGCCTGCTGGTGGATTATGCCGAAAAACGCGGCGCGCAGGTGTTGCTGCGCGGCATCCGCGCGATTTCCGATTACGAATATGAGCTGCAGACCGCGCTCATGAACCGGCGGCTCCGGCCGGAGTTGGAGACGGTTTTTTTATTGTCGAACGAAGCGCATTCATTTATCAGTTCCCGGCTCGTCAAGGAAGTGTTCGGGCTGGGTGGAAATATCCAGGGGCTGGTGCCGCACTCGGTCGAGGAGCGGCTGCAGCGCCGGATGGCTAAAACGAAACCAAGAGGGGCATAAACTAAAAGACATGCCAGCAGTAGCAAACGCAATCGCGGACCGCATTTCATTGATCAGCGTCTCTTCCACCATGAAGGTGGCGGCCGAGGCCGAGCGCCTTAGAGCCGAGGGCGTCGATATCGTCGATTTCGGAGCGGGGGAGCCGGATTTTCCGACGCCGGCTAATATCAAGCAGGCGGCCATTCGCGCGCTGGACGAAAATTTCACGAAGTACACCAATACCGGCGGGACGGCCGATCTGAAGCAGGCGGTTTGCGAATACCACGCCCGCCACTTCGGCACGGCGTACAAGCCCGCCGAGTGCCTGATCACGGTGGGGGGCAAGCACATCATCTTTAACGCCGTGCAAGCTCTCATCAACCCCGGCGACGAAGTGGTGATTCCGGTGCCGTACTGGGTGACGTACAAAGACGTGGTCAACTATGCGGGCGGCAAGTGCGTGTTCGTCCCGACTGAGGAAGCGAACGGATTCGCGGTAACCGCCGCCATGATCGCTTCGCACCTAACGGCGCGCACCAAGATGGTGATCGTCAATTCGCCGTCGAACCCGAGCGGGGCCGTGATCGATCGAACGGAGTTCGAAAAGATCTACAAGCTGACGTCGGAGAGAGGCATTTATCTGATGACCGATGAGTGCTACTGCTTCTTCCTCTACGACAGTGAGCCGTTCTCCATCGCGGCGCTGCCCGGCGCCAAGGAGACCGTGCTGGTGGTGGGGTCACTCTCCAAAACCTACGCGATGACGGGGTGGCGCATCGGATTCGGCTTGATGCCGGCGCCGGTCATCACGGCCATGACGAAGCTGCAGAGCCACTCGACCTCGAACCCGACCTCGATCGCGCAGAAGGCCGCCGCCGAGGCCTTACGCGGCCCGCAGGAATCGGTGAAAACCATGCTGGCCGAGTACCACCGCCGCCGCGATTTCGTCGTCCAGCGGCTGCGCGCGATTCCCGGGGTGACTTGCGCCGACCCGCGCGGCGCCTTCTACGCGTATCCGAACCTGGGAGTGTTGATCGGCAAGCCGGGCATCCAGAACTCGGTGCAATTGTGCGAACGGCTTCTCGGCGAGGCGAAGGTGGCCGTCGTACCCGGGGAAGCGTTCGGGACCGAACATCACATCCGCCTGTCCTACGCGACTTCGATGAAGGAATTGGAACGCGGTCTCGAACGCATCCACCAGTTCGTCGTCAAGAATTCGTAATGGCGGCCGGACCGGTGCGGCTCACGCCATCTCTGCGCGAAAAGGTGTGGGGCCAGACCCGGCTGGCGCCCTGGTTTCCAGACTCGCCTCAGCGGATCGGAGAAGCGTGGTATTTGGCGGATCACGAATTGCCGCTGTTGGTAAAACTTATCTTCACCTCGGAGCGGCTTTCGGTGCAGGTGCATCCGGATGACGGCGAAAACGGACCGCGCGGCAAGAGTGAGATGTGGCACATCCTCGAAGCGGAGCCCGGAGCGGCGATCGCCCTGGGTTTTCGCGAGCCGATTTCGCGAGAGCGGCTGCGGGAATCGACACGCACGGGGGAAATCGAGCGACTGCTGAACTGGATTCCCGTCCACGCCGGAGACACCTTTTATACCAAGGCGCACACGGTGCACGCGATCGGCGCGGGGATTGTGCTGTGCGAGATCCAGCAGCATTCCGACGTGACGTACCGGCTTTGGGACTACGGCCGTCCGCGTGAGATCCACGTCGAGAAGGCCGTGCCTATTTCGGACTTGACCGTGCATCCGGGCGCGGCACGGCCTGTCGCGCTGGCGGAAGGGCGCGACCTATTGGTGAGGTCTAAGCATTTCGTAACAGAGAGCGTGAGACTCGCGCGCGGTGCGGAGTTCTGTCCTGGGGCCGAGGCCTGCCAGTTGTGGATCTGTCTGGAAGGCAGCGCCCGGATCGGCGACGCGCCAGTGGGCCGCGGAGAAGTCTGGCTGCTTCCGGAGGACGGGCGGCAACCTGTTGTGCGCGCCGACTCCCCAGCCCGCTTTTTGCGAACCTACGTGCCGGCCGCCTGAGCCTCAGGGATCAACCCATCGGCTGCCATAGTTCGATCTTATTGCCGTCGGGATCGTAAATCCACGCGAAGCGCCCGTAGTCGAAATCTTCCCGCTTCGGATCGATGCGGACTCCCGTCGCCGCCAGCTTCGCCAGCAACGCGTCGAGGTCGTCGACGATGTAATTGATCAGGAACCGGGATTGGCTCGGGTCGAAGTACGTCGAGGCGTCCGGGAAAACGCTCCAAATGGTGAAGCGCTCGACGTCCGGTTGATCGGCGGCGCGCCAAGGGAACATCATGCCGTCGGCCCCATGGTGGATTCCCAGATTCTCGCCGTACCACGCGCGGAGCGCGGCGTGGTCCGCCGATTTGAAAAAGACTCCGCCGATGCCGATGACGCGTCCCCGGGTCTCATTTGGTGTGGGCATGGCGGCCATAATACCTGAAATCCGGTAAATTTTTCGTCACAAAACCGGGGGCACCACCGTTATAGGAAGTGTGCAGCCCGAGGAATTGGCGCTCCGCGCGCCGGCAGCGGCTCTGAGGACCGGCGATTGGTTTGAGACCCTGTTCCGCGGGCACTATCCGCGAATCGTGGGGCTCCTGACCCGCCTGACGGGAGACCGCTTCCAAGCCGAAGAAATCGCGGCGGATGCGTTTTCCAAGCTGGCACGCCGGCCCTTGCTGCTGCAGAGCCACGAAAGCCTGACCGCGTGGATTTATCGCGTCGCCATCAATGCCGGTCTGGACGCCCTGCGGGCCAACGCGCGCCGACGGAGGAACGAGGATGCGGCCGGCGTGGAACGCCTGCGAACCGGCGGCGAACCGGGCGCTTTAGAGGATTTGCTGCGGCGGGAGCGTTGCGAGCGCGTGCGGGCCGTGCTCGGCGTGATGAAGGCCCGGGACGCCGAGCTGCTGCTGTTGCGATCGGGCGGTATGGCGTATCGCGAAATGGCGCAGGCGCTCGGCATTCCAGCCAGCTCAGTCGGCACTTTGCTGGCGCGGGCCGAGCGGGAGTTCGAACGCCGCTACCGGGCTCGCTACGGAGATGACGTATGACGCAGTGCTGGTCGGAAGGGGAATTACGCGCGTACCTGGATCACGAGCTTCCCGCGCGGGACATGGAACGTGTCGCGGCGCATGTCCGGGAGTGCTCGGGCTGCGGCGGTGTATGCCGTGAGTTGACAGTTCGGGCGGACCGGGTGAGCGGGTGGATGGACGCGCTTCCGGACGAAGCGGCGCCGACTCGCATTCCCGCGACTCCACGGCGTGCTCGAGCCGGACGCCGCTGGGCAGGAGCAGCCGTAGGACTGGCTGCCGCTGTGCTGCTCGGTGTCGTGTTGTTGCCCAAGCGCAGTGTGGAAATCGTCGTGAAGCCTCCCGGAGTGGCTCCCCAGGGGTCACCGTCCGCGCCGGTTTCCGTCAAACCGGCGATCATCCGGCAGGAGACCCCTTCGCAGGCGGCTCCGGTAAAGCTGAAACCGCAGATCCAGTATTTCGTCGCCTTGGACAATGAGCCGATCGAAACCGGACTGGTGGTGCGAGTCGGGCTGAACGGCGGGCAGCTACCGGCCGATGTCATCGTCGGGCCGGACGGGCGGGCGCGAGCGATCCGCCTGGTTAGTGAGAACTCAGGAGAACTCAAATGAAGCGAATCTGGCATGTATTGGCGTTTGTTCCGTTGGTGAATCCGCAGGTTTGGGCGCAAGATGGACCAGTCGCCGACAAAATGAAAATCGTGCTTTCGGACTTGCAGGACAAACTAAAGGAAATGGAAGTGATTTCGATCGGAGGCGCGGTCATGGGGTCTGCCGTCAAAAACGCCCCCTATTCCGCTGTCGAAGTCACGGAGAATACCCAGATGCTCTCTGACGGCAACCGCATTCACCGCGAGAACCAGGTGCCGGTGTATCGAGATAGCGAAGGCCGGTTGCGCCGCGAGACGAGCCCGGATCAGATCATGATCTGGGACCCGGTGGCGAATACGAGCTACCTCCTCAATCCGCGGGCGCAGACTGCCCGGAAAATGCCGCTGGGGATGAACTATTTCTATTCGGGGCCGCCGATGACGAAAGTCAACACCGGCCGGACGATCGCGTTTCAAACCGGTTTGCGCATTACCGGCGCTCCGGCCGGTGACAAAGTGTTTATGCGATCGCTCGAGGACGGACCGATGCAAGTGCAGGTGCTCGGAACGGAAGGCAAGCCGGCTCCAAAGAGCGAGTCGCTCGGCAAGCAGATGATCGAAGGAGTGAACGCTGAGGGCACGCGGACGACCACGACGCTGGAAGCGGGCGCGATCGGCAATGACCGGCCGATCCAAATCTCTTCCGAGAGTTGGTACTCGACAGAGTTGCAAACGTTAGTGAAGAGCGTGCACAACGATCCGCGCACGGGTGAAGAGGTCTTCCGGTTGATCAATGTGAGCCGTGCAGAGCCGCCGTCGACCTTGTTTCAGGTTCCGGGGGAGTACCAGATTGTGGATCAAAAGTTGCCGACGGCGGGGGGCCGGGGCGCGGTCGTTCGCTGATCAGCCGATTCCGAGGTCATCCACCCGCTCGACGGGCGTGCCGCAGACCCGGCAGATCACCGCGTGGCAGTCGCCGCACACCAGCGGATCGGAAACGGGCCGGCTGCAGGTGGGGCAGTAGAATTCGGCGGTATGCTCGCGATCGGACATACCGCCATTATCGTTGGTGATGGAGCAGGACTACTGAGCGGCCTTCATCGAATCGACTTTGATGGCGCTGTTGTTGGCGGCCAGCGTGCCCATCACGGTCACCTTCTTGCCGGCGAGCTTTTCGGGCGTCTTCTGATCGCTCAGGGTATACGCGTTCTTGCCGTCCCACAACACGTACTGCGCGCCGTGTGCCTTGACGCACGCGCTGGTGCACTGCTCGTCATTGCCCATGTTCATCGCCTTGTGATCGCCTTTGCATCCGCTATCGGAAATGACACCGGTGAACGAGGCGCCGAACATCAGGCCCGCCGCTGCCATGGTGAGTACGATTGTCTTCTTCATTGAATTCTCCCGTTTTTCCTTTCGATTTGAAGCCAGATTTCGTTATACCGGGCTTCGGTGATGGGTTGCTTGAGTTGAAAATTGAAACCTTTTCGGTCTCCGTAATGGGCCCTGGCTCGCTCGAACGTCGTGATTGTGAGCTGATACGGGCCCGAACTGCTGATGCTGTCGATGTCGGAATACCGCCAGGTGCGCGATTCGCCCGGAGCGGCCGCGGCATAGGCGATGGAGCTGTCGCTGAACGCGAGCATCCCGTCGGATCCGCTGATCCGTTTCAGGTGCTTCACCGGAATCGAATAGACGCCTTCGACTTCTGCCTGCGGCGGCAGCGCGGCCACGAACCGCTGATCCATCACGTCCTTCCAGATCTGAGCCAGCATTTCGTACGGAGGAGAGCCGGCAAAGTCGAATTCGCGGTTTACGCCCAGCCGCCATTTACTGCCCTCGTAACTCAGTATACGGATTCGCGCCTGGTCCAGCTGTAACTGTTGAATGTCGGCGTATGTCCACTTCCACGAGTGGCCTTTGGGCCCGGCGAAGGCGACGCCCGTGTCATCGACGGTCATCACACCGGTGCAGCCCTTGCGCCGGTGTTCATGCCGCATGGGGAACTGCGCCGCGTTCGCCGCGATCCAGCCCGCCAGAATTAAGCCGCCTGCCGCTTTACAGATTGCCATTTCCACACCTCGTAAATTGCCGGATATACCACCAGCTCGAGAACGAACGAAGTAAAGATGCCGCCGATCATCGGAGCGGCGATGCGCTTCATCACATCGGCGCCGGCCCCGGTGGACCACATGATCGGCGCGAGCCCTACGAACATCGTGGCCACGGTCATGAACTTGGGGCGGATCCGCTTGACCGCGCCATGCACGATGGCTTGCTGCAGATCGGCCAGCGTGTGCATCCTGCCCGCCGCACGCCGCTCTTCAAACGCCAGATCGAGATAGAGCAGCATGAAGACGGCCGTCTCCGCATCCACGCCCAAGAGCGCGATCAGCCCGACCCACACCCCGATGCTCATGTTGTAGCCGAGCAGGTACAACAGCCAGATCGCGCCGACTGCCGAAAACGGCACTGCCAGGAGAATCAATAGCGTCTTCGCCGCCGACTTCGTGTTGAGATACAGCAGCAGGAAGATGAGAAAGAGCGTGAGCGGCAGCACGATCTTCAGCCGCTCGCGCACGCGCTCCATCGCTTCATACTGCCCGCTCCACGCCAGCGTGTATCCGGCCGGCAGATGCACCTGGCTGAGGACGGCCTTCTTCGCATCGGCGACGTAGCCTCCGATATCGCGTCCGGCAACGTCGATAAACACATAGCCGTTCAGCATGCCATTCTCGTTGCGCAGCATGCTGGGCCCGGTAGTCATCTTAAGAGTAGCGATCTCGGCCAGCGGGATTTGCAGCTTGCCGTCCATGGCCGGAACCAGGGCGCGTTCCAGCCGCGGGATATCGCTGCGATAGTCGCGGTAGTAGCGCACGTTGATCGGATAGCGCTCCCGGCCTTCGATGGTCGAGCTGATGTTGTCGCCCCCGATCGCGTTCAAGACCACAGCCTGGGCATCGTTCACCGAAAGGCCGTACCGCGCAAGCCGGTCGCGCTTCAGGTCGACGTCGAGAAAGTAGCCGCTGCCCACCCGCTCGGCAAACACGCTGCGGGTGCCGGCGACGCCCGGCAGCACATGCTCGATTTCGGTTCCGATGTTCTCGATCCGGGCCAGATCCGGGCCGTAAATCTTGATGCCGACCGGGGTGCGGATTCCGGTGGTGAGCATGTCGATGCGGTTCTTGATCGGCATCGTCCAGGCGTTGGTGACGCCCGGGATGCGCAGCGCCTGGTCCATTTCGGCAACCAGCTCATCGGTCGACATATGATCCGGCGTGATGCGCGCGCAGTACGGCCGGATCCATTGCGGCCAGGTGTCGTACCAGGTCGCCACCTTGCGCCACTCGGATTTCGGCTTGAGCAGGACGATGGTCTCCATCATGGAGAGCGGCGCGGGGTCGGTCGACGTTTCCGCGCGTCCCGATTTACCGAGCACGCCGGCCACTTCGGGAAAGCGCATCAGGATGCGGTCCTGCACCTGCATTAGCTTCTGCGCCTGGTCCACCGCAATGCCGGGCAGCGTCGTCGGCATGAAGAGCAGCGCCCCTTCATCGAGCGGCGGCATGAATTCGGACCCGAGTTTTTGATAAGTCGGAACGGTCACCGCCACCAGCCCGAGGGCACCCAGAATGATCACCCATTTCCAAAGCAGGCTCCAGGCGACGACCGGCTCGTAGAGGCGCATCAGCACCCGGCTGATGGGATGCTTTTCTTCGGAATGGATTTTGCCCACCAGAATGCCGTTCACCAGCGAGCCCAGCCAGCGCGGTCGCAGCCGGAAGTTGTCCTTGCGGAAAAACAGCAACCGCAAGGCCGGGTCGAGCGTAATGGCCAGCACCGCCGCCACGATCATCGCGAACGTCTTGGTGTAAGCGAGCGGTTTGAACAGCCGGCCTTCCTGCGCCTCGAGCGTCAGAACCGGCAGAAACGACGCCGCGATCACCAGCAGCGCGAAGAAGCTCGGCCCGCCTACTTCCTTTACCGCCGTGACGATGGCGTGCCGGTAGTCGGCCGCGGTCCAGCTTGCTTCCGCGCCTTCCAACTTTTTGTGCGTCTGTTCCACCACCACGATGGCCGCGTCCACCATCGCGCCAATCGCGATCGCGATTCCGCCCAGCGACATGATGTTCGACGTCATGCCCATCATGCGCATGGGCACGAAGGAGATCAGCACGGCCAACGGAATCGTCAGGATCGGAATCACGGCGCTGGGAATGTGCCACAGGAAAATGAGAATGACCAGCGCCACCACGATCATTTCTTCGGTCAACGTATGTTTCAGGTTGTCGATCGAGGCGAGGATCAGCTCGGAGCGGTCATATGCGGTCACGATTTTCACGCCCGCCGGCAACCCTGGTTCGATTTCCCTCAGCTTGGCCTTGACGCGGTCGATCACGCGCAGCGCATTCTCGCCCTGGCGGATGACGATGATGCCCGACACCACTTCGCCCTGCCCGTTGAGATCGGCGATGCCGCGGCGGATGTCGGGCCCCAGCGTGACCGTGCCGACATCGCGCACCAACACGGGCACGCCGGTGGGACTGGCGGCGAGCGCGATGCTCTCCAGATCGGCGGTCGAGCGCGCATAGCCGCGACCGCGCACCATGTACTCGCGGCCGGTGAATTCCAACAGGCGCCCGCCAACATCGTTGTTGCCGGCCCGCACTGCCTCCACCACCTTCGACACGGAGATGCCGCGCGCCGCCAGCCGGTTCGGATCGAGATTGATCTGATACTGCCGGACAAACCCGCCGAGCGGCGCCGCCTCAGCCACGCCCGGAACGGCTTGCAGGTGATAGCGCAGATACCAGTCCTGCACCGACCGGAGTTCGGCGAGGCTGTGGTGGCCGCTATCGACCAGCGCATACTGGAAGACCCAGCCGACACCGGTGGCGTCGGGGCCCAGCTCGGTCTTCACGTCCTGGGGCAGGCGGCCCTGGATCTTCGACAGGTATTCGAGCGTGCGCGAGCGGGCCCAGTAAATGTCCGTGCCCTCGTCGAAAATGATGTAGACGTACGAGTAACCGAAGTCGGAAAATCCACGGACGTCTTTGACCTTCGGCGCGCCGAGCATCGCCGTCACGATCGGATAAGTAACCTGGTCTTCGATGATGTCGGGGCTGCGGTCCCACCGCGAGTAAACGATCACTTGCGTATCGCTCAAGTCGGGGATGGCATCGAGCGGCAGGTTCTGCAGCGCCCACCATCCCGTTAACCCTGCCGCGGCGACCAGCAGGAATACAAGCAGCCGGTTGCGCGCCGAGAATTCAATGACCGTGTTGATCATGATCGGCTCCCGCCGGCGCGGCTGCCCTCAGCCGGCTTTCCGAATCGATGAGAAAGTTGCCGGAAGTCACGATGCGCTCGCCCGGCTTCAACCCGCTCCGGATTTCGACCTTGCCATCGGTTTGCTCGCCGATTTGCACGTTGCGCGGCTCAAAGAAGCCGTTCCCCCGATCGACGAAGACCACTTGCCGCTCGCCGGAGTTGAGCACGGCTGATGGCGGCACCACCAGGCGGCGCGCGCCGCCCGTTCGCAGCTCGACCTGCCCATACATGTCCGGCTTCAGCGCAAAATCCGGATTGTCGAACTGGATGCGCGCCTTCAGCGTTCGCGTGGCGGGATCCACTTGCGGCAGAATGTAGCTGACGCTTCCGCGGAACACGTGTCCGGGCAGGTAATCGAGCTGCAGCGTGGCTTCCTGGCCGAGGCGCACGTTCGCCGCCTCGTATTCGTATATGTCCGCAACCACCCAGACCTTAGAGAGATCGGCCACCGTGTACAAAACCGTATCGGCATTCACTCGCTGTTTCGGAAACGCATTGCGTTCCATAACGAACCCGGAGATCGGCGCGTAGAGCGTCAGGTTCTTGAGTGTTTCACCGGTGCGGCCGATCTGGTCGATCTGCGAGTCGCTGATGTCCCACAACTCGAGACGCTTTCGGGCCGCCGCCACCAGGTTGTCAGTGCTGCCCAGCATTTCGTGCACCGGGTTGTCATGCATCTGGTGCTGGGCTTTGACGGCCAGCAGAAATTCCTGCTGCGTCGCCAGCGCCTCGGGGCTGTAAATGGCGAGCAGGGGATCGCCCTTCTTGATCAGTTTGCCCGTGAAATCGACAAACACCTGGTCGATCCAGCCTTCCAGCTTGGCTTGCACTTTGGCGATTCTCGTTTCGTCGAGCGTCACGCGGGCAGCCGCCCGGATCGCCTCGGTGGTGGTCTCGTATTCCGCGGTGCCGTATTCAACGCCGATGAGTTGTTGTTTTTCGGGCGTGATCTGCACCGTCCCGGGAGGCAGCCGCCGGTCTTCGTATTGGCTCTGCTCTCCCGGGTATACGGGTTTGAGCGTCATGCCGCAGTCGGGCGCGACGCCCGGTTTATCGGACTTGTACCAGGGGTGCATCGCATCGACGTAATACAGCGGCTTGTGTGCGTCCGCGGCGGGCGCCGGCGCCTTACCGTACCACCGCCCGTATCCATAGCCGCCCGCAAAGGCGGCTCCGACGAGCAGAATAATCAGCAGGGGTTTCATCGATCCAACTCCATCCCGGTCGCTTCTTCCAGCCGGGCCAGGGCCACGTGGTACGTCATGATTTCTTCGTGGTACATGAGTTCGTTGTCCACCACGTTCATGAAATTTGCGAACACGGAGAGAAAATCGGCGCGGCCGGTCTGATACCCGGCAAGCGATGACTCCAGCGCCAGCCGCGCCTCGGGAACGACGGACTTGTCATACAAGTCGATCAGCTTCCGCGCCGTCGCCGCCACAGTGTAGTCCTCGCGGATGCGTGCCTGAATGCCGACATCGGCTGCTTCGTAACTGTGCCGCGCGTCCATCAGCGCAAACGTCTCTCCGGCCACCTCGACGCGCTGCTTCCGCCAGTAATAGGCCGGAATCTGGACGTCGACGCGGAACTGCCACATGGGCGGCAGTCCGCCTTGATTGAAGTACCCGCCCGACACGGTGTAGTCGGGATAGTAGCCTTTGCGCGCCAGGTTGGCAGACAGCTCGCTGCGCTCCACCATCTTTTGCTCCCGCGCCAGCGCCGGCGCCGCCGTGCGCCCGTGCGTCACCAGTTCGTCCAGCGAGACCGTGAAGTCCCCGACCGCCATCTCCTTTTCCAGTTCGAGGTGCGTGCCCGGCGGCCGGTTCAGCAGCGCGTTGATCTCGATTTCCTTGCTGACGCGCTCCTGTTGATACCGCAGCAGCTGAGCTTCGAAAATGGAAAACTGCGTCTGCGCCTTGAAGATTTCCTGCTGCGTGCCGCCCCCCACCGCGTACCGCGATTCCGAGATCCGCAGAATCGTCCGCAGCAGTTCCTGAGACTCCTCGGTGGAGGCAATTGCTTCCTCCGCGTGATGCAGTTCGTGATAGGCCTGCTTCAGACGCGCCGTCACACTGAGCCGGACGGATCGATAGGCTTCGAATTCGGCATCCGCTTCTTTTTGGGCAATCTCGCCGCGTAGTTTGCGCTTGCCGGGAAACGGCACCTGCTGCGACACCGCGAAGCCGATGTTGCTGGTGGCGTCGCGCCCGAGCCCCGCGCCCGGCCACGGTCCTCCGTTCGAGGCATAGCCAAGCGAGAGCGTCGGATCCGGCAGGCTGCTCGCCACCGGCGACCGTTGCCGCGCCGATTCATATTTCTTCTGCGCGGCCAGAATCTCGCGATTGTTCCGCAGCGCTTCCTCTACCAGCGAGGCCAGCGACTGCGCCCCCGCCGGCACGGCGAACGCCGCGAGGCAATACCAATATCGAAAGGTCATTTTCCTTTCACCGCTGTTAGCCGCAAATCGATCAACCCCACCTCGACGGCCAGGGCCTGAGTACAGTCCCAGCCGCGCGCGTTCAGCGCGGGGTTCTTCCCAGATGACTCGCCAGGGAGTGGAGACTAGATACGGAGAATGGAATTTAAGGAGAGTAGCTTAGGCGGTGGATATTCGAGGACCAGGGGTGCCAGGGCTTCCAACACCATGGCCGGCGCCTCGACGGTATGGAGCACCCCCACCGGCACCGCCGCCGCCTGCGTGTCGGCGTGCGTCTTCACGAACTGCTGTAGATTTTGCGTGTCGCAGCCAGGAGTCGATGCTTTCGAGTTATGGCAGCAATGATGGGCCGGTCGGTGGGATGCGTAGGCCAGCACGGCTTCTGGACACGAGAAGCAGTTTCCCCAAAACAGCGCCACCACCACGAGCGCCGCCATGATCGAGCTGGAAACCGTCCGCATCGAAATTCGATTATACATGTTTCTGTAGAAAACGACAACAGATATCGAGATCTGAAAGACTCTTAATCGGGGAAAGCCCCAGCTATAGTTGGATAACGCAACGCTTCTTACGACCTCAAAAATTCAGTTATAGCCCGCTGGAGGAATTGTAAGTGGCTGATCCCTCAAGCAAAATATATTGGCTAACCGGGATATTTCGCGGCCGCAGGGCACTGGTGCAGAATCCGACCAAGGAGGGACCGATGAACCGCGCGATCTGTGTCTTCACCTTAGCGACGGCCGGCAGTCTCGTGTCCACAGCCGGGGCACAACATCGTGGTGCCGCCGTGCCGGCGAGTCCACGGCCCGACCGCTCGAACTTCACGGCCGAAACCCTGGAGCAGCGAATGGCTACCAATCCTAATTTGGCTTCGCGCGTCCAGTCGCTCCTGCCTCCAGGCACCAGCCTGCAAGCGGCCGCTTCCGGATTCAAGGACGAAGGTCAGTTCATTGCCGCCCTCCATGTTTCGCGAAACCTCAACATCCCGTTCAATGAGCTGAAGGCCGATTTGAGCAAATCGAAATACGGATCCCTGGGCCGCGCCTTGCATGACCTGCGGCCGGAGCTCCATTCGCGGGTTATCGACAGCCAGGTCAAGAGGGCCGAACGGCAGACCAAAACCGATTTGCAGCAGCAGGGCGATCTGGCCATCAACAGCGTGCGTTAGCGCGCGTGCCTGGCCTCATGCGGCCGGGATCAAGCCGCCGGAGGAAGAGGCTGCGGACGCTGCAGCCAGATTTCCCTCCAGTAACTGAGTTCTCCGCGCGGACAGCCTCCAAAGGCCACGTGCGAGCAACCGCAATGCGCACCTTCCAGATACACCGTATTGCGGAGCGATCTCATCTGCCCGGTTCCATCCACGATGATCTTATCGAGCCTGCGGGCTACGCGCTGCCGGCTGCCGCAGAACAGTGCCATGTCCGGCGTGAAGTACAGCCCACGATTATGCGCGGCCGGGTCCAGGGTTTCGGTGATCCTGCCGATCGGTTTCACCTCGACGAATTCGCCAGGCTGCAGGTTTAGCGCCTCACTGGGCGTGGTGCGGTTCGTTCCACGAGCGTAGACGCCGAGAAGTCTCCGGCGCGCTCTCCAATACAGCCATATCCCGATCCGCTGTGCCATTTCCCAGGCCGAGCAATTGCCCGTGCGAACTTCCGCAAAGCACCGGCCAAACCGTTCCCAGCGCGACAGAGGTCTGGTGATTCTCAGCAACTCGCTCGCCTGGCAAAAATATTTTGTGGAGTCCACAGTGGTCTTTAGCCGCAGGCCTAGCTGCTCGGTGCCTTCCGGGTTCGTCCGGGTTCCCGGTTCGGAGTCGTCGACTTTCCGCAGCCACTCCTCGTGCCAGAAGATAGCGCACAGCTTTTGACATCCATCGTGTCCTTCTCCGGAACATCGCACTCCCTCGAGCGTGACGATGGCGCCGGAGTTAAAGACGCGCATGTTCGTGGAATTGCCGATCGAGACACAGGTTTTGAGAATTCTCTTCTCGACTCGAAATCGTTTGCCAACGAAGCCGAGCATCTCCGGCATAAAAGGCAGGCCACCGATTGCACCGTCGGCGTCCAAAGTTCGGAGAATGTGGAGCGGAGGCCTGACCTCCACGAGTTCGCCCCGGCGAAATGGCGCGTTGCCCGTCATGGCTGCCATTCTATAGCGGCGATTCGCCTCCTACGCCGGCCATGCGGAGCAGTTTCTTCCATACCTTGAAGGCGACTCCCAGCGGTTGCCACATCGTCTCACGGAGAATCGCGATCTTGCGGACGCATATAGGCACACGCCAAGTGCTGGAACTTCCAGACGGAAAAAATGCCAGGTCGCCCGGGCCTAAGCGGCGCTCTTCGCCTTTCTCATTCGTTACGAAGACTTCGCCGGCCACCACTACCACGACTTCGTCCTTATGATAATGCCAATTGAATTGTCCCGCAGTGCACTCCCAAATTACGATGTTCGAATTCCAGTCGTGACTGCGCACCAGGTTCTTGCTCTTCGTGACAGGCGATCCGTTCAGAACCCAACTCGGTAGAACCGGCGCCGCCTCGGGCCCGAGTTCAAATGCCGTGGGGGTGGCAGTCACAATCGTTTTCGGCATGGTAGCTTGAAATCCCGTTGACGGTGTTCCTCTGCTTCCCAATTCTGCCAACGGGTCATGCTCTCGCCGCGGTATCTTCGGGACAATCAGTACTTATGTGCAGAATCTTTCGGATACTCTGGGCATCTTGCCCCAGGCTTCCTAGCCAGGCTCATCGGCTCCACGGCCATGTCGCGATGCGCACGTGGCGGCCTCGCGGCGCCCAGACAGCTGGATCGCTTGGACCAAACAACGCCAGCACCGGCGTCCCCACCGCCGCCGCCAGATGCGTGATGCCCGAATCGTTGCCAATGTACAACTGCGCCCGCGCCAGCCAGCAGGCTAGTTCGTAGAGATCGTCGAAACGCATCGCGCCAGGGAGCGGCGGGTCTTCCCGTCCGCTGCACCAGCACACCGGCATCACCCGCTCCAGTTGTTCGGCGAGAATCTTGAATTTCTCCAGCGGCCAGTTTTTTTTCGCGCTGCCGGAAAACGGGTGGATTGCGGCGAAGTCCTCGCGCGGTCCGGGACACGCGATGCGCGGGATGCCGTCCGACTCGCACCGCCCCACGGTCCTTGCCTGCTCGAGGTAGAAATCGGTTGCGTGCAGGCCGGCGCCCGCCCCGGGAAGCGCCGGAAAGAACGTGACAGGGAGGCCGAGGCTGCGCGCCAGCTCGCGGAACTCCGGACGATTGGAACCATACCACGAGACGATCGAGTCGAATCCGCGCAGCGATTCGACGAGCGCTGCCGGCGGCTCTCCCATGCCCAGCAGATCGAGGCCGGTCGCGGAAATCGCGCGCGCCCGGTCCGCGAATCGGACCAACGGAACGTTCGCCGCGGCCGTCCAGACTTCGTAATATGCGGCGCGCAGACATTCCAACGCAGGCAGCGAAACGATGAAATCGCCGATCGCACCGGGGCGGATTGCCAGCCTTCGCACTTCGCTCCCAGTATCCCAAAACGAACTTCCCACGCTTCGTTTTTTCCACAAGAGATGCACGCGGTCCTCGGTCCAACATCATGAAAGTCAAAGAGAAAAAGGTTGATGAAAACGGAGTTGCAACACACGAAAAGCTGTTGACCGAAAATTCATTCAGGCGCATAGTGGGGAAGGTTCCAAGAGGTTTGAGGAGCAGCAAGCCTCCGAGATGTAGCGAGCCAGGAACGGTGATCCGTTTCCGAAACTAGAAATAGATACGGAAGCGGGGAGCGAGAGGCGATCGGGCGTTTTCGGAAGGCGGGCTGATTCGCAGAACCCCGGTAGAACGCTTTGATCCAAAGGGGTGTAAGAACCCCGAAGGGGAGCGGAGATCGGGTCCAGGCGAATCGAGCGCAGTGGGGAACAGGCAACGGGCTGTTGCAAAGAAGCAGCCGGAACGGAGCAAACCGGTACCGGTGGTGGAGTTGACAGCCGAACGGGCTTGGGAACCGCGGCGCAGGAAGTGAAGGAGCAGGCTAGGAGCTTTGACCCCGGAATGGAGTCCGCGAGAGTGGAAGCCGTTGTGGGCGAGCGAAAGGCCGTTACCAGCTTCCGGTCCCAATTCGGAGAAACACAAAAGGCTGCGGCGCGTCTGTAGGCGTTAATCCAGCCGGTGGAGAAAACATCGGTTGGGGAGTTGACAGGCTAAGCGTCCGGCGCTACGAATTGCAAAGTTCCGTGCCGTGCATGCCGGCGGGGGGCAAGGCTGTGAGTCGGGTCACTTGGAACCTTTTCCTTTTGGAGTCGCTTCACCGCGCGGCGGGTATCGGTTTGTGCTCCCCGACGTAGCGGGCGACGACCTCGGCGAATGCCTTTTCCAGAGTAGTCCGCACCGTCTCCGACCGGCCCACCGATTTCTCTTCGACCCGAAATACCGGCAGCAGGTTACGCGTGGTCGAAGTAATGAAGACTTCGTCGGCAGACTCGAGTTCGGCTGGAAGAACCGTTTTCTCCACGATCTCGATACCGGGAACGCGGATCGCTTCCAGCAGTAGCTCGCGCGTGATTCCCGGCAGGCACCCGGCACTGAGAGGCGGCGTTGCGACTTGGGTTCCATTCGCAATAAAGATGTTGGCCGAGGTGCATTCGGCCACTTCGCCGCGCTCATTCAACAGGATCACTTCGTCAAACCCGCGGGATTGCGCCGATTCCGCCCAGGTCAGGTTCATAGCCCAGGAAAGAATCTTGGTGCCCGCAAATTCGTTCGCCGCGTGCCGCGCGTTCTTCACGTAGGCTAGTTTGACGCCTGGTCCCCAGTGCTTTGAATCGGCGGTGAGCGCGATCAGGTCGCTCGGACGGCCGGAAGCGCTCGGTCCTTCCCAGAGCCCGCCCCCGTTGCGCACTATGACCAGGCGGAGCGTCGAACGGTGCGCGCGGTTGCTCTCGATCAGCTCCAGCAATTTGCGCCGCACACTTTCGGAATCGGCCGACATGGGTACGCGCAATGCCGCGGCATCCCGGCTCAGCCGCGCCCAATGGCGTTCGAAGGCGAACGGCACTCCTTCCACGATTCGCAAGGTCGTGAACACGCCCCATCCGGAGAGCAGACCAACTTGTCCCGCCGACAGCCTGAGAGCCGATGCCTCACAGACGTTATCGTTGTGCAATATGAAACGGTGGAGCACGAAGCCATTGTAGCAGCGGGAGATAACGGTTAACCGGGCGGGGGTCGGCCAAAAAATGATAGCCTGAATAAATGCGTGTACTTTCTTTGAGTTGGGCGGTCGCGGTTGTGGCGCTGATGTCCAGCGCTCAGGCCCAACCCGCCAGCCCTGCAAAATCGGAACCGGCGGCTTCCCCAGCCGGCGCCCCCGGTCTTACTTCCGACGACCAGAAAATCGTCTACGCCGTCGGCCTCGTGATGGCGCGTCAGCTCGGCCAGTTTGATCTGTCGCCCGCCGAGTTGGAAATCGTCAAGCGCGCTCTCAGCGATTCCGCCGCCGGCAAGCCCGGCGAGAATATCGATGAATGGGGGCCGAAGATTCAATCGCTGGTCCAGACCCGGTCTGCCCGCGTGGCGCAACGGGAAAAAACGAAATCGGCTGAGTTTCTGGTAAAGGCGGCAGCGGAGCCCGGCGCCACCAAGACCGACTCCGGCCTGATCTACAAGGAACTGACTCCGGGAACCGGGGCCACTCCCAAAGCCACCGATACCGTGAAGGTCAACTACCGAGGCACGTTTACGAATAACACCGAATTCGACAGCTCGTACAAGCGCAATCAGCCGGCGCAGTTCCCCTTGAACGGCGTTATCAAGTGCTGGACCGAGGGTGTTCAAAAAATGAAGGTGGGCGGCAAAGCCCGGCTGGTTTGCCCGTCGGAGATCGCCTATGGCGACCAGGGCCGGGGCGGAATTCCCGGCGGAGCCACCCTCGTTTTCGAGATCGAGCTTCTCGAAATCTCTCAGACGCCTCAACCCGCCGCCAAGTAGCAGCGCGCGAATCGCACGCCATTGACAGGAGCGCCGGCCGGCTGTGACCAGGGTCCCAGTCTTTGTTATGATAGGCGGCTGAAAAACCGAGGTGCTCATGCGTTGTACACGGCGGACGATCTTTCCAGCGATGGCAGTGCTTTTCGGAATGGCTGCCCCTTTATTTGCGCAGTCGCTCGACTTCGACGCGTATAAATCCCGCGTTGAGCCGATCTTCCTCAAGAAGCGCTCGGGCCATGCCCGCTGCGTGGTTTGCCACGAGGCCAGCAACAGTGCGTTCCGGCTGCAGCAGCGGCCGCAGGGCAGCGGCGAGTGGAGCGACGATCAGTCGCGAAAGAACTTTCAGGTGGTTTCGAAGCTGGTCAGTCCCGGCAATCCGGACAAGAGCCGCCTCCTGCTGCATCCGCTCGCGCACGATGCCGGTGGCGACTTGTTCCATAACGGCGGCGATCAGTTCACTTCCAAGGACGATCCGGACTGGAAGATCATCGCCGATTGGGTGCGCGGCAAATAAACCTTACCAGACCGAGCGGAGCCGGTTCACCAGTTCCGACGGGTGGTATGGTTTGCGGAGGAAGCCGGACGGTTTGCGTCCGCCCAATTTCGTGTTCACGTCCTGCTCGTTATAGCCGCTGCACAACACCACGCGGATTTTGGGAACCAGTTGCGTGATGTGCCGGAATACCTCGCCGCCGTCCATGCCCGGCATGCTGAGATCCAGCAACACTGCATGAATCTCTTGCGCGTGCTGCGTAAATACGCTGACAGCTTCGTGTCCATCCGCCGCGGTCAGCACGCGGAGGCCCGCCTGCTCCAGAACCGTGCGCGCGAGATTGCGGACTGCGGGTTGGTCATCCACCACCAGCACCAGCCCGTCGCTCCGCCACGCCGCGTCTTCTTGAATCTTCTCCAATTCAGGCGAAACCGATCCTTCCGCGGCGGGAAACATCACTCGGAACGTGGTCCCGCCTCCGGGTTGGCTGTTGACGCGAATGCTTCCTTGATGTCCTCGAATGATGCCCTGCACGGCGGCCAGCCCCAGGCCGCGGCCCGTGAACTTGGTCGTGAAAAACGGATCGAAGATGCGCGCCAGCGTCTGCGCATCCATGCCGGCGCCGGTATCGGCCACTTCGATGAACACGTAGCGGCCCTCCGGCAGGATTCTTCCCGGCTCCAACGCCGCGAGCTCGCCGGCTTCCACCCATTGGACCCCGGTCGTGACCCGAACCTCCCCCCGATTCTCGCCGAGCGATTCGGAAGCATTGGTAATCAGGTTCATTACCACCTGCCGGATCTGGCTCGCGTCGCCTTGCACCGGCGGCAGCTCAGGGGCCAGGTGCAGCCGCAATGTCGCCTTCTTGGAAATCGTTGTTTCCAGCAGCCGAGTCACGCTTTCGATCAGTTGCGTGACATTGAGCAGGTCCACCACGAAAGTCCCGCGTCCTGAGTAGGCCAGCATCTGCTGCGTGAGGTCCGAGGCGCTGCGCGCGGCTGCCAGCACCTGTTCGAGGCTCTTACGCGCCCGCGACTCATCCGGCAGGTCCATGGTGGCCAGGCTGGCGTACCCCATGATGCTCGCCAGCAGGTTGTTGAAATCGTGCGCGATGCCACCCGCCAGCACTCCCAGGCTTTCCAGCCGCTGCGCATGCTGTACCTGGGCCTGGAGCCTGCGATGCTCTTCTTCCCGCCGCTGGCGCTCTTCGAGCTCCCGCCGGAGAAATTCGTTCGCCAGCTCCAACTCGATCGTGCGTTCCTTGATCCGGTTCTCCAGGCTTTCCTGCGTCTTGCGTAGCGCCTCTTCGGCTTCGATGCGCCGCGTAATGTTGAACAAGAAGGAGCGCAGGCCCACGATCTCGCCCTTTGCATCATGCAGGTGGATCGAATGGATCTCCAGCAGTAGCCGCGCGCCATCCGGACGGAACCAGGTCCGCTCCAGAAACTCCGGCGGTTCCGCGCCTCCTAAAGTGCGCATGCACGATTCGCGGACCCGCGATTGCTCTTCAGGCGCCACGAAGTCCCAGATCGCGCGGCCCAGAATCTCCAGCTCCGCCATGCTGAGCAGCCGGCATTCCGCCCCGTTCACGCGCACGATCCTGCCGTTCAAATCCACTTCATGGCACGCAATTGGCGCGTCTGCCAGGAACTCCAACCCGTATTGCCAACCGGCCTGCTGTTGTGTCCCCATCGCGATCTTGACGGGTGTGCGTGAACCATTGTAAGCGAACTAGCGGCTCAACCGGTCTAAAATCGAACGGTGAGCTTTGGTGGTAAGCAGGTCCTGGCGCTGGAAAGCCGGCGCGCATCCGAAATGGCCGAATTGATTCGCCGGCAACGGGGCGTCCCGTTTGTGGCGCCCTCTATGCGGGAACGGCCTTTAGAGGAAGATACCGGAGCTCTCGATTTTGCCGAACGCCTCTTTCGCGGCGAGTTCGACATGGTGATCCTGCTCACCGGCGTCGGCGCGCGCCAACTGGATCGTCTGCTGGCGAAGCGCTACCCGAAGAGTCCGTTTGCCGATGCGCTGCGGGGTGTCACAGTGGTCGCTCGCGGTCCCAAGCCGGCGGCCGCTTTGCGCGAGATGGGCCTTGCCGCGACTCTCATCGCCGGAGAGCCGAACACGTGGCGCGAGGTCCTGGCGGTCACGGCCGGCCGCAGCGAGCGCCGCATCGCGGTGCAGGAGTACGGCCGAAGTAATCACGAACTTATGGAAGCATTGCGGTCTCGCGGCGCCGAAGTGACCGCCGTCCGCGTCTATGGCTGGGACCTGCCTGAAGACACCGGCCCGCTACGCCAGGCTGTGCGCAAGCTGGCGTCGCAGGATTTCGATGCCGTCCTGTTCACGACCTCAGTGCAGATCGCGCACCTGGACCGCATCGCCGCCGAAGAAGGCGTCGAAACGGCCGCGCTGGCTGGCTTGCGCCGAGCTTTTGTCGGCTCCATCGGTCCCACCACCACCGAGGCGCTCGAGGAATACGGCATCCAGCCCGATTTCGAGCCTTCTCATCCCAAGATGGGTTTTCTCGTCAAAGAAGCGGCCGAGCGTTTCCCGGCTGCACCACTTCGATAAACCGATTTTTCCTGGCGCCGTCCGCATTGGAAAGTGATATATTTACCCGCATGAGCCGGACAGTTCTGTTGCGTATGTCAGTGGGGATCATCTTCCTGATGGGTGGCTGGATCGCCTATACCCAGAACCAGGGCGGGCCGCCGCAGTTGAACGTCAACAAAGTGAAAGAGGATCTCTACGAGATCGAAGGCGACGGCGGCAACGTGGCCGTCTATGTCACCAACGAAGGCGCCATTCTGGTCGATGACAAGTTTGAGCGCGACCATGACGCCATCATGGAGAAAATCAAGGGCATCACCAACCAGCCCGTAAAGTATATCCTCAGCACGCATTATCACGAGGATCACAGCGGCGGCAACGCCAAGATGCTGGCGATGAGCGCCGAGATCATCTCCACCGCGAACGCGCGCAAGAACATCGTGAGCCATATCCAGTCCAACGCCGGTATCGTCCCGACACCGGCCCGGATTGTTTTCACCGAAGAGACTTCGGTTTTTCTGGGCGGCAAGGAAGTGCGTGCGCACCACTTCGGCCGCGGGCACACCAATGGCGATGCCGTCATTTACTTTCCCGCGCTGCGCACGGTTCACACCGGCGACCTGATGGCCGGCAACACCCCCTTGATCGACTACCCGGGCGGCGGCAGCCTGGTCGAATGGACCAAGACTCTCGACGCCGTCATGAAAGATCTCGATTTTGACACGGTCATCCCGGGACATGGCGCCGTCACCAACAAAGCTGGCCTGCTCACGTACCGGAATAATGTGGAAAAGCTGCGGACCCGCGCTACGGAACTGGTCCGGCAGGGCAAGAGCCGCGACGAACTGGCTCAGGCCATGATCAAGGAATTCGGCTGGCAGGCGAACGGCCTGCAGATGCAGTGGAGTATCCCCGGAATGCTCACCGAGCTCCGGTAGACCGGCTACACTGGAATTGGTGGCGGAGCCGAAGCAGCCTTTGTCCGCGCAAGTCGGGCAGTATCTCGGTCTCGCACTTCTGTTGCCTGTCGGTACTTTCGTCGGCTACGTCATTGGCTACCTGCTCGATCGCGCCTTTGGCACGCATTTCTTAACCATCGTATTTCTGATCCTGGGAACTGCCTCTGGATTTGTGCAGCTGTATCGCCAGCTCACCCGGGATGCCGGCAATGATGGTTCCTGACGACCTCTCCTACGAACGCGTTGTCCAGCGAATCACCAGGATTACCCTGGCGCTGGTAGCGGCGGGCTCTGTCGCCGCTTTTGCAATCGGGGGATGGAGTTGGGCGGTTGGCTTCGCTTTGGGAGGAACCGTCTCCTGGATCAGTTTTCGCTGGCTGAAACAGGTGGTGGGCTCTCTCGGCGCCGATCGTCCGCAGCCGAATCTTCCCCAAAAAGCGGTCCTTCGTTACCTTCTGATCGCTGGCGCCGCGTATCTGCTTGTGAAATACACCGTCGTTAATCTGCGTGCCGCCGTGGTTGGCCTGCTCATATCAAGTGCCGCCGTCATTGTTGAGATCCTCATCGAATTGATCCACGGATGGAAATTGCATTAGAAATTCAGCCGCCTGATCCGTGCTACATTATTATCTTCCCTTGTCTGGCGCCAAACTTGAGGCAGGCTCGGCCTCCTCCAAGGGGATCACGCAAACTCCGTTATGGAAGCCGAACTCTGGATTACCAGAATCTTCAACGACAACCTCGCTTCGCTGGGCAATACCTTTCTCGGTTTCGTGGGTATGCCGGCTCAGGCACGGCCCTGGGCCAATTTCATCACCATGCAGATTCTCGTGGTGGCGCTGCTAGTGGTGTTGTTCGCGATTTTGCGGAGCGTGCTCTCCTATGACCGGCCCGGCAAACTGCAGCATACCTTTGAACTGATTTACGAATTTGTCCACGGTCAGACCGAAGATCAGTTGGGTCACGGAGGAGGCAAGTACCTCGGCTACTTCGCGACGATTTTTATCTTTGTTCTGTTCTGCAATCTGATCGGAATCATACCGGGGTTTGAGGCCCCGACCATGAACCCCTCGGTGCCGGCGGGATGCGCTCTGGTGACGTTCCTGTACTACAACACGGTGGGTGTTCGGTCCAACGGTGTCATCAAGTATGCCGCCCATTTCGCGGGACCAGTCTGGTGGCTGGCGCCGTTGATGATCCCGATTGAAATCGTGAGCCACCTGGCCCGGCCTCTCTCTCTTACCATCCGTCTTTACGCCAACATGTTTGCGGGCGAGAAGCTGACAATGGTTTTCTTGAGCCTGACTTATTTCCTCATTCCGGCAGCCTTCATGGGGCTGCACTTTTTTGTGGCCCTGCTCCAGGCCTATATTTTTATGCTGTTGACGATGATCTACGTGGCGGGCGCGACGGCGCACGACCACTAATCCGGCTTTATCGCGCCTCTTCAGTGTGAGCCCGCCACCTCCCAAGGATGACGGGGACCACCTCCTGGAGGCTAATTATAAGGAGACCAAATGACCAAGAAGATGATTTTGCTAGCGATCCTGCTGCTCGTCGCCAGCCCGATGTTGTTCGCGCAATCCGCCGATGTGGCGGCTCAGACCAAAGCCTACGGGGCCATCGGAGGTGGTATCGCGATGGCGATCGCCTCCGGCCTGTGCGGCTTGGGGCAAGGAAAGGCCGTCGCCGGCGCCACGGAAGCCATGGCCCGCAACCCTGGAGCGATCGGGGCCATTCGGATTATGTTGATCCTGGGCTTGGCCCTGATCGAGTCGTTGGCGCTCTACACGCTCGTCATTGTCTTGATTAAGTAGCCGCGGGAGGCATCGAGGCCTGGCAGACGTCGTGGCGCTTGCCCGGCCTCTTTGTATGACTACTACAACTTCCCTGCTAGTACGAATGGTGGGATCGGTTAAATCGCTGGGTCTATTGACCGGAATCCACCCGAGCTTTAGCATGAAACGACACTGTAATGGAACAGCGACGAACTAGACGTTTCAAGCTGCAGCTTCCTTTGTCCATCGTTCGCTTTGGTGCCGAACGGGTGACGTTTGCCGGACTCACTAAGAACATCAGTTCCAGTGGTGTGCTGTTCACGTTGGACAGCGAGCCGGATCTTGGCAGCGCGATCGAATATGTGATCACGCTGAACCACGACGGGCCGCAGGCCGTCAACTTGCGCTGTGTCGGAAAGATTCTGCGCTCCGAAAGGGTCCGGGAAGCCGTCTTTGAACACCCCCCGGCGTATCAGATCGCCGCCACTCTCGAGCGTTACGAATTCGTCCGCGATCGATAGCCCCCACTCCATACTTCTTAGCTCTTGTTTGAAGTGCTGCTTTCGTGTACCGTGGTAGCAAAGAAAAGGCGAAAGCACTTTCATGCATCCTTCGTCAGAATTCACCGAAGCTTCCCTGCAACTGCATTTATCTCGTAAGCCGGCCGTCGAAACCGTGGTTTCCCGATTTCAATCGGTGCACGAGCAAACGGACTCACCAGTACGCGCGATTCATCACCAACCCGCCACGAACGGTGAATTCGCGGAGCTGCCGGCCGAAGTCAATGAGCGCCTCCGGCACGCCCTGGAGCGTCGCGGCATCGCGCGCCTCTACTCGCATCAGGCCGCCGCGCTCGCGGCGGTGCGGGACGGTAAGAATTTCGTCGTGGTGACTCCCACCGCCAGCGGAAAGACGCTTTGCTATAACTTGCCGGTGCTCGACCTGCTCCTGCGTGACCCGGGGGCGCGAGCCATGTACCTGTTTCCCACCAAGGCGCTGGCGGAAGATCAGTTGCACGAGTTGGAAGCCGCGATTGCCGAGATGGGCTCCGAGCTTCGCGCCTTCACCTACGACGGCGACACACCGCAGGACGCCCGCAAGGCGGTCCGGCAGCGCGCCAATGTCGTTCTGACCAACCCGGACATGCTGCATAGCGGAATCCTCCCGCATCACACGCGCTGGGCGCGCTACTTCGAGAACCTGCGTTATGTTGTGATTGACGAGCTGCATTATTACCGTGGCGTATACGGCAGCCATCTCGCCAACCTGCTCCGGCGCCTGCAGCGTGTCTGCGAGTTCTATAATTCCAGCCCGCGGTTCATCTGCTGTTCCGCCACCATTGCCAACCCGCGCGAACTGGCTGAAGCCCTCACCGGCCTTCCCTTCGAGCTGATTGATCGCAACGGCGCCCCGCGCGGCGAGAAGTTTTTCATCTTCTACAATCCGCCCGTGGTCAACCGCCAATTGGGTATCCGGCGCAGCTACATCCAGGAAACGCGCCGCGTTGCCATGGAGTTTATCGAGCGGGATCTGCAGACGCTGGTCTTCGCCAACAGCCGGCTAGCGACCGAAGTCCTCGTGACTTACCTGAAAGACGCCTGTGATCGCGGGCCGGCCCCCCGTGAAACCGTGCGCGGTTATCGGGGCGGCTATCTGCCGCGCGAGCGGCGGGAAATCGAGCGAAGCCTGCGCGACGGCGAGATCCGCGCCCTTGCGGCTACCAACGCACTGGAACTGGGCATCGACATCGGCTCGCTCGATGCCGTGGTGATGGCGGGCTATCCAGGCACCATCGCTTCCACCTGGCAGCGCGCCGGCCGCGCCGGCCGCCGCCAGGGATCCTCCGCCGCGGTGCTCGTGGCCTCCAGCGCTCCGCTCGATCAATACGTCATCGAACATCCCGACTATTTCTTCGGCCGTTCGCCCGAACACGCTTACGTCAATCCGGAGAACCTCGAAATCCTGCTGGCTCATCTGAAATGCGCCGCCTTTGAACTGCCCATCCGCGATGGCGAAAAATTTGGACCACATGACACAGCCGCCCCGTGCCGGTTTCTCGAAGAGCAGGGATTCCTGCACCATTCGGCCGGCGCCTGGCATTGGACGTCGGACACCTATCCCGCCGATGCCACGGGTTTGCGCGCGGTAACGAGCGACAATTTCGTCGTGGTGGACATCACCGGAGAACCCGCGGTGATCGCCGAGGTGGCGTTTACATCGGCTCTCACCACGCTGCACGAGAAGGCCATCTATCTGCATGAGGCCCGCCAGTATCACGTCGAACGATTCGATTACGAGGAGCGCAAGGCGTACGTGCGGCGCGTGGACTGCGACTACTACACCGACGCCATCGACTACACCCAGGTGAAGATTCTCGAAGAGGCCGAACGCGAAGATCTGGCCGGCGCGCGGCGCCTGCACGGCGACGTCCGCGTCAACCGGCAGATCGTCGGCTTCAAGAAGATCAAGTTCTACACCATGGAAAACGTCGGCGCGGGCAAGCTCTCCATGCCTGAGCAGGAGATGCACACCACCGCGTTCTGGCTGCATTTCCCCGCGGATTTTCTGGCGCGCTTCGTCGAGTTCACGCCCACGGAAAAGCAGAGCGGCGTCACCGGCCTGGGCAACGCGCTCCGCACCGTGGCGGCGTTATTGCTGATGTGCGACCCGCGCGATCTCGGTGTCGCCCTCAGCGAGGAACCTACCGCCACCTTCGAGCCCAATCTTTACTTGTATGACACTTATCCCGGCGGCATCGGCCAAAGCGCGCCGCTCTACCGCTTGGCGCCGCAATTGCTGAGTCAGACAGCCGAACTGCTGGCCGCTTGCGGATGTGAAGCCGGCTGTCCCTCGTGCGTCGGCCCCACCGGCGAAATCGGCGAGCGCGGCAAAGAAGTCGCCGCCCGGATTCTGGCAGAATTGAATGGATGCGGAATAGAGCCGTGATGGGATCAGGACGAAGGGAGCGGTTCTGGCGCGCGCTTGCCGTGGCCGCCGGTTTGATGGCGCTCTCGACGTGTGGCGGGAAATCCGGAGTTCAGATCGTTTCCGCCACCTATGGCGCCAGTTGTGGCGGAGTGGCGGGTAACGCGACCAAGGATCTCAAGGCGAAGTGCGAAGGCGAGCAAGTCTGCAATTACGTCGTCGACGTCAGCGTGCTGGGCGATCCCAAGCCCGGTTGCATGAAGGAGTACGAAGCCCAGTGGACCTGCGGGAAGAGCCAGGAGATCCACGTGACGAAGCTCCCCGGCGAGGCGGGATTTGGCGGAAGAGTCCAGCTTTCGTGCGCGGCAAATCAGTAGAAGGCTAGTGGAAATCGTGCGATTCCGCCGCCGCACCCTCCGGTAAGCCCTCGATGTGCCCGGCCTTCACCGAAATCACGCCGTCGAGGTTTTGTAAAACACCTTCGATCAACAGGAACGGCTCTCCCAGCACCGGGAATTTGTAGCGGTCGAACATCTGCGGCGTGATGATGGCGTTCATGATTCCGGTTTCGTCCTCCATACTGAGGAAGACGAATCCCTTGGCCGTGCCGGGCCTCTGCCGCACAATCACCGAACCGGCGATCCGTACCACCCGGCCGTCCGGAACCGCAGCCAGTCGATTGGCAGGTGTGACCCCGCGCGCGTTCATTTCTGCGCGGCGCCAGGCCATGGGGTGCCGCCCGATAGTCATCCCGGTGCCGCGATAATCGGCCCACAGGCGCTCTTCGGTGTTCATGCGGGCGAGCGGCGAGGGCGCATCTTTTTCCTCGAGCGGCGCCAGCAGCGGGCCTACCGGCAAGATCGCGCGCTGTGCCTGCCACAGCGCGTCGCGCCGGTGCAGCTTGTCGAGCGAATTGAGCGCGCCGATCTCGGCCAGCCGGTTGAGCTCGTCTTTGCGCAGTTCCCGCACCCGCAACGCCAGATCGTCCACGCTGCTGAACGCCAGCTGGGCGCGCGCCTCCAGAATCGCGCGCCCGGCCTCTTCGCGCAGCCCCTTGGCATACCGCATCCCGAGCCGCAGGCACACCTCTCCGGCCCCCGGCCTCTGGCCCCCCGCCTCCACAACCGTGCACACCCACTCCGAGCGCGTCACATCCACCGGCAGCACGCGCAGCCCGTGCCGCTGCACGTCTTTGATCAGAATTGCCGGTGAATAAAATCCCATCGGCTGGTTGTTCAGCATGGCGCACGTGAACGCCGCCAGGTAATGGCACTTCAGGTAGGCGCTGGCATACGCCAGCAGCGCAAAACTCGCTGCGTGCGATTCCGGAAATCCATATAGCGCAAACGATGTGATCGACCGGACAATATCTTCCTGCGCCTTCCCAGTAATGCCATTGCGCTCCATACCGGCGCGCAGCTTCACTTCAATATCGGCCATGCGTTTTTCCGAACGCTTGAATCCCATGGCGCGGCGCAGTTCTTCCGCCTGTCCGCCGGTGAACCCGGCTGCGATCATGGCCATACGCAGCAACTGCTCTTGAAACAACGGCACGCCCAGCGTGCGCCGCAGCACCTCTTCCAGCGACGGATGCAGGCAGTCGGCCGCTTCGCGGCCTTGCCGCCGATTCAAATACGGATGCACCATCTTGCCCACGATCGGTCCCGGCCGGATGATCGCCACCTGCACCACGATGTCGTAAAACTTCTTCGGCATCATGCGCGGCAGCGATGACATCTGCGCCCGGCTCTCCACCTGAAACATGCCGACGGTGTCGGCTTTCTGCAACGCCGCGAAGACCTCGGGGTCCTCCGGCGGCAGGTGCGCCAGGTCCACCGTCTTGCCGTACACTTTGGGGATCAGGTCGAGGCACTCTTCGATCACCGCCATCATCCCCAGCCCCAGCAAATCGACTTTGATGATCCTCATATCGGCGCAGTCTTCTTTGTCCCACTGCACCACCACGCGGCCGGGCATGGTGGCCGGTTCGAGCGGCACCACCGAATCGAGTTGGCCCTGGCAGATCACCATGCCGCCCGAATGCTGGCCAAGGTGGCGCGGTAAGTCTTGGGCCCTTTGAAAAAGCTCGAAAAATTTGCGCACGCGCGGATGGTGAAGGTCGAACCCGGCCTCGCGGAACTGGCGTTCGGTGGTATCTTTGGGATCTTTCCATTCCCACGTGCCCACCAGCCCCGACAATTTCTCGAGCGTAGTGATTTCGAATCCCAGCGCCTTGCCCACTTCGCGCGCCGCCGAGCGCCCGCGGTACGTAATCACGTTGGCGGTCATGGCCGCGCCGAGTTTTCCGAAGCGCTCGTAGACATACTGTATGGCGCGCTCGCGCTGATCGCCGCTGGGAAGGTCGATGTCGATGTCCGGCCACTCGCCGCGTTCTTCGGAAAGGAACCGCTCGAACAGCAGCTCCATCCCCACCGGATCGACCGCGGTGATTTCGAGCGCATAACACACCGCGCTGTTGGCAGCCGACCCGCGCCCCTGCACCAGAATGCCGTTCTCTTTGCAGAAGCGCACGATGTCCCAGACGATCAGAAAATAGCCGGGCAGCTCCAGCTTCTCGATTAGCGCCAGCTCGCGCTCGATTTGCCGCCGCGCCTTCTCGTTATAGGGCTGGTAGCGGCGGCGCGCGCCCTCGTCGGTACGCTGGCGCAGAAACGAGATCATCGTCTCCCCTTCCGGCACCGGATAGTGCGGGAATTCGTAGCCGAGATCGGCCAGCGTGAATTCCAGGCGCGAGGAGATTTCGAGCGTATTCGCGAGCGCCTCCGGCAAATCGACGAATAGACGCGCCATTTCGGACGGCGTTTTCACGTGCCGCTCATTGTTCCGCTCCAGCAGCCTCCCTGCCGTGTCGAGCGTCACATGGTTGCGGATGCATGTGAACACATCCAGCAGTTCGCGCTGCGGCGGCGTGGCGTAAGCCACCGCATTGGTCGCTACCAGCGGAAGCCCCAGCCGCCGCGACTTCTCAACAATCTCCTGATTGCGCGCCTCTTGTTCGCGATGATAATGGCGCTGCAACTCGGCATATACGTTGTGCTTTCCGAAAATGTCGATCAATCGTTCGTCGGGATGGCGTGTGAGGCAAACAAGGCCTTTGGAAAATTCCGCCAGCTCTTCCAGGGTGGCCGCTCCTTCGCCCTTTTTGGCCCGCAGTTTCATCCGTGTCACCAGCCGGCACAGGTTGCGATACCCTTCGCGCGTCTCCGCCAGCAGCGGGTAAGAGACGCCATGCGCGCACGTGATTTCCGAGCCGATGTGCGCGCGGATAGTCGCTTTCTTCGCCGCCATGTGGAACCGCGGCCCCCCATAGACGCCGTTGCGGTCCACCAGCGCCATGGCCGGCATCCCGTATTGCGCGCAGGCTCCGATCAGTTCCTCGGGCACCGACGCGCCTTCGAGAAAGCTGAAACCCGAGCGCGCGTGCAACTCGACATATCCATCAGTCATAGCTGCCCTCGACGAACCACCCCGGCGGCGCGCAATAGATGCGGTAGAGCGCGCCGTCGCTCAACGCGATGTCCCATTCGTCGCGCTCCCACGGATCCACCGTCCACCAGTCCCCCGATGTGCGCCACGGCCCAGCCAGTTCGAGCACCCGTCCGCGGACACCCTCGGCGGCGACGAAACTGGGCTGTCCCGAAGCGATCGTCACCCGCGCCGTCCGCGGCGGCCGGAATATGCGCAACGCAACAGTAACTCCGGCGGCCTTACCGCCGGTGCGTCTGCCGGCGGCAAGATCGCCGGCGTTACGGATTCGAAACGCCCCCGGCCGGTGTGTATCCAGCAACTCCGGCGACCCCACCTTCTCCTCCCCCACCAGCGCTTTAATGCGCGCCAGCGTCAGCTCCAGCTTCACCGGCTCCGGCGCCACCGGCACGTACAACCCGCTCTGCGCCGCGCGCGGCTTCACGGGGTTCGCTTCCAGGTGCGCGTGCACCACCGGCGCCGCCGGCGGATGCGCCGCCAGGTCCAGTTGCAGTAGCTTCAAAAACGCCCGTTGGTCGAGCGACGGCACTGGCAGCCGCAGCGTGCGCTCGTGGATTCCCCGGGGTTCCAGCTTCAGCCGTAGCCGCAGCTCGTCGGTCGCCAGGCCGCGCGTCAGCAGCCGCGTCGTCAACCCGCCGAGAAACCGCGCCAGCACGAACGCCAGCGGCTCCAGCAGCTCCACCGGATAATCCAGTTCGAGTTCCTCTTCGAATCGCGGCGGATCCTCCAAGGCCACCAGCTTCCGCTCCGCCTCCCCACGCGCCAGTTCGCGCAGGCGCAGCCCTTCCGGCCCCAGCCGCTCGGCAATCCCCAACGGTGGCAGCGCCGCCAGATCCTGAAACCGCCGGATGCCCCAACGCTCCAGCGTCTCCTGCAATTCCGGAGACGGCTGCAACAATTGCAGCGGCAGCGGCGCCAGGAACTTGGCTTCGTCGCCTTGCGGAAGGATGCTGACTCCCGCGAATCCCCGCGCCGCGCAAATGGCGGCGTCGGCATTGGCGGCCAGCGCCAGGCGCGCCGTGACGCCCGTTTCGCTCGCGCGCCGAATCACCGCCGCGGCGATATCCTGCACCGGTCCGAAGAGGCGTTCCAATCCCGAGGCGTCGAACGTTGCTGTCTCCGGGCCCGTCTGCTCGACCACCGGAGAAAATTCGAACGCCAATGCGCGCAAATTCCCGCTGCCGTGAAGGGATGCGAACATGGCTTACTCCACCGCGGTGGCTTGGAACGCGGCCGTCACTTCGCGCGCCGGTTTGCGCCGCGCCACCCGCACACGCATCCCACGCAACAGGGGCGTGCTTCCCCGCCACGTCACGCATTCCCGGTAACATTCGAGCATCAGCGAAGCGCAGGTCTTGGCGTTCGATTGTTGCGCCACCGTCACCAGAGTGGTCGGCGTGTTCTCCACCGCCCGCCGCATCCGGAACCAGGAGGTCAGAGAAATCCGCCGCGCTGTCCGCGGCGGTGTATCGCCCAGATCCAGCGCCACCAGGCCGAAACCGCCTCCTTGAATCAGCAAATCGGCGGACTTCAGCGCGTGCTCGGCATTGTGGCCGCAGCGGATCCATAGCAGCCGTTCCAGACGCACTCCGCCAGCGGCGGCGGAAACCGGGTCAAAGGAGTCTTCGGTGTCCACCAGCGCGCACACTTCCTGGCGCTCGGTAGCCGCAGCCAGAATCGAAACCAGCAGGCTGGTGCGCCCTGAAGACGCCGGCCCGAAGATCTCTGTCAGGCATCCGCGCGGCAGCCCACCGGTGACCGCATCCAGCTCCGATACTCCCGAACGGATCGTTTCCGGCGCAGGCCGGATTTGCCACTGGAGCACCGATTCGAACTGCTTTTGAAGATTCGCGGGGGCGCTCATTTTCGCCTTTTGTTCGCCTACACTTGATTTTTACAGAGGAGGCAGAAAGGTGTCAACTCTGTGCGAAACGGCACTGGGTGTGGCGGAATTGCCCGCACTTCTTACACACGAGCCTGCACCCATCCCGCGCCCCCGCCGGCAACCTGTTTAATTTCGCTTTCGATTGACCGAAGTTATCTCGGGTCAATCACTTGCCTATCGCACACCGGGTGGTGCGCGAACCGGCAACGTGTGCCTGAAAGACTTCGAATATGATCGACACTTTCCTTTCCTATAGCCTTTACGCCTTGATGTACGGGGCGATTCTGGGATTTCCGCTCGTCTATTATCTGCGCAGCCTGAAAAAACGGGAGGCCAAGGCACGCGCGGCCGCGGAAAAGGGGAAGGTGTATTCCGAAGGACCCAAAGCGCAACACCCGCACATCGATGTCGAGCATTGCATCGGCTGCCAGATCTGCACACAAGTCTGTCCCGAAGGCGACGTCCTCGCCATGCTGGGTGGCAAGGCCGTCATCGTCAACGGGTACAAGTGCATCGGCCACAGTCTCTGCGCGGAGGCCTGTCCGGTCGGCGCGCTGACCATGGTCCGGGCCACGCCGAGCATGGGCGCCGACATGCCCTACATGACCGAAGAGTATGAGACCAGCATCCCGAACCTGTTCATCATCGGCGAACTTGGCGGCCTGGCGCTGATCAAGAATGCGGTCAACCAGGGCCGCGAATCGATCGACATTATCGGCAAACGCCTCGACGCAATGGGCGCCACCCGGCCGATTCCCGATGTTTATGATGTGCTAATTGTCGGAGCCGGTCCGGCCGGCATCAGCGCCTCGTTGCGGGCCATCGAGAACAAGCTCAATTACCTGACCTTGGAACAGGACGAAGTGGGCGGCACCGTGGCCAAATATCCCCGCCAGAAGCTGGTCATGACCAGTCCGGTGGAATTTCCGATGTACGGCACGTTCAAAAAAACGGAGCTGTCGAAAGAAAACCTGCTGACGTTCTGGCACCAGGTGATGGAGCGCGCCGATTTCAAAGTGCGCACCGGCGAAAAAGTCGACGAGATTCGCAAAAGCTCCGACGGCGTCTTTGAGATCACAACTGCCAAGGGCCGGTACCGCGCGCGCGCCGTCATTCTGGCCCTGGGCCGCACCGGCACGCCGCGCAAACTGGGGGTCAAAGGCGAGGAACTGCCGAAGGTGATGTACCGGCTCATCGAAGCCGATCACTACACCAGCAAGAAAATCCTGGTGGTGGGCGGCGGCGATAGCGCGATCGAAGCCGCCATGGGCCTCGGCCACCAGCACGGCAATACAGTCACGCTGTCCTACCGGAAAGATGCCTTCAGCCGCATCAAGGAGCGCAACGCCAAGCGCATCGAAGAGTGCATGCGCACGGGCAAGGTCAATGTAATGTTCAACTCCACGCCCATCGAGTTCAAACCCGACTCGGTGCTGATGGAGGTCAACGGCGCGGCGCAGGAACTTCCCAACGATTTCGTGTGGGTCTTTGCCGGCGGCATCCCGCCCAACGAGTTTCTCAAGAAAATCGGCATCCAGTTCGGCATGCGCGATATGACGGCGGAAGCCACCTACGAAGCGCATCAGGCCCGCGCGGCGCGCCAGTTGGTGCAGGCGTAACGGCCGGCTCAGATCCGGTGAAACGCCTTCAGGACTTCGCGCGTGGAATAGTGCAGCGCGATCGGGCGGCCGTGCGGGCAACTCATCGGACAATCGGTTTGTGCCAGCGCGCGCAGCAGCCATTCCATCTTCGTATGATCCAGCCGCATGTTGATCTTGATCGCGGCGCGACAGGCGATCGACGCGCAGATGTTGCGGCGCAGATCGTCGAGCGACGCGCCGCGTAACTCGGTTTCGGCGGTCTCGAGAATCTCGAAGATGATCTTTTCCAGATCGGTGGGTCCGACGGCGGCGGGCGCGGCTTTCACCGCGATCGTGCGGTTGCCGAACGGTTCGGTCTCAAAACCGGAAGCGTGCAGCTCATCGGCGATACGCGCATAATCGATCTGCTGCTCGGGCGTGAGCTGGAGGATTAGCGGCATGAGCAGGCGCTGCACCTCCACGCGCCCCGCGGCGCGCTGCTTCATGACCTGCTCGAAGAGAATGCGCTCGTGCGCCACGTGCTGGTCGATGATCCACAGCCCGTCGCGCCCCGCGGCGATAATGAAGCTCTCGTGAATCTGGCCCAGAGGCCGCAGGTCGGAGAGCACCGAGAGCGACATCTCCGGCGGCGGAATGGCCTCCGGTGGAAACTCCCCGTGCGCGTCGAGACGGCGCGACAGTTTTCCCGAAGGCGCCGGCCCCGGCGCCACTTCGAGCGGCGGCGCGCTGAAGTCGAGGCGCGGCGCCGGCCCTGCGGCAGGCCGCAGGGTGAACTCGGGCAGAGTTGTCTCGACCGGCGCCGGCGGTTCCAAAGTGGTCGCCGGCGGCCCTTCGTTCTCCAGCATCTGGCTGAATTCGGAGTACGGCAGTTGCGCGCCCGCCTGTGGTGCCGTGGAAACGCGCGACGCCGGCGAGAACGACGGCGCCGGCCGGCTCTCCATCAGCCGCTCGCGCAGCGTGTCGCGCACGAAATCGTGCACGAACGAGCCGTGCCGGAACCGCACTTCCGTTTTCGAAGGGTGGACGTTCACGTCCACTTCTTCTGGTGCGCACTGCAGAAACAGCAGCGCGAACGGAAACGCCGCCGGCGGCATCAGGTTGTGATATGCCGCCGAGAGCGCGTGCAGCAAGAGCCGGTCGCGGATCAGCCGCCCGTTCACAAAAATGTAGATCGAGTTGCGGTTGGCCTTCTGCACCTGCGGCCGCGAGAAAAAACCGCTCAGCCGGAACTTTCGAGAAGGCGGCTCATCCGGCTCGCTCCGGTATTCCGCGATGGCCTGCGAGGGAGGAACGCTCGCCGCTGCTAAGAAAAGTTCTCTCTCCCGCGCACCGATTTCCACCAGATCTTCGAGCACCTGGCTGCCGAACACCTGGTACACACGCTCTTCCAGCGTGCCGACCGGCGTTACGTGCAGCAGTTCGGTGCCGCCGCTCACCAGCCGGAATGTTTTGTCCGGATGCGCCAGGCCATAGTGCGTCGCCAGCGACGCGATATGCGCGAGTTCAGTCTGCTCGGTGCGCAGGAATTTGCGCCGCGCCGGAACATTGTAAAAAAGATCCCGCACGGTCACCGCCGTGCCGCCGCCGAGCGCGGCCTCTTCGCACTGCAGCATCTTGCCGCCGGCGATTTCGATGCGCGTCCCGGTGGTCTCTTCCGCCGAGCGCGTCTCCAGCAGCAGTCGTGACACCGAGGCGATCGAAGGCAAGGCTTCGCCGCGAAACCCAAGTGTGGCGATCGAGAGCAGGTCTTTGACGTCGCGCAGCTTGCTGGTGGCGTGGCGTTCGAACGCCAGCAGGGCGTCGTCGCGCAGCATGCCGCAGCCGTCGTCGACGATGCGGATCATCCTCTTGCCGCCCGCCTCCACTTCTATTCGCAAGTCCGTGGCCCCCGCGTCGAGCGAGTTTTCGAGCAGTTCCTTGACCACCGAAGCCGGCCGCTCCACTACCTCGCCGGCGGCAATCTTATTGGCGACCTGATCGGGAAGAATGCGGATGCGGCCCATCGGTTCCAGTTCACTATAACGCGCCGCGCGGGGCCTCCGGACCCGTGCTACTCTGGAACTTCCACGTGTGCCAGCGCGTGTCAGCGAAGCTTTCGTTCTGCGTACTTACCCGCTGAAAGAAGCCGACCTCGTCGTCAGCTTTCTCACTCGGGATCAGGGGAAGTTGCGTGGCGTGGCCAAGCGGGCGCGGCGGCCGAAAAGCGCGTTCGGGGCGGGACTCGAACGGTTGTCGCACGTGCGGATGGCGTACTTCCAGCGGGAAACCCGCGAGTTGGTCAATCTCGATTCCTGCGAGTTGATCCGTTCCCAATTCGATCTGGTGTCGGATTACTGGGCGAGTGTGGCGCTGGACTATTTCGCGGAGGTGAGCGAGCAGATGCTTCCCGCCGCCGAACCGAACGAGAAGTTTTTTCGACTGTTGCTGGCCGTGGTCGAGAATCTGCGCGCGGCTGGAAACGGGGGCCGGGTGTGGCGTGCCGTCACCTATTTTTCGCTGTGGACGGTGCGGCTCTCCGGATGGCTTCCGGAATTGCACGTGTGTTTGAGCTGCGGCAGCGTGCTGGACGATGCGGGAGACGAGGCTGCTCCCGAGCGCGCGTTTTTTGGCCGCGGCCGCGCCGGTTTGCTGTGCGGGCATTGCCGCCGCTTGCCGGGCGTGGGAAATACCTGGGAGCTGAGCGCGGACTCGCGCAGAATTGCCGCGGAGATGTTACGGAAGCCGGTTGCGGAACTGTCGACGAATGCCTGGGATCAAACCACCGCCGCCGATCTCCGCCGCTTCCTCGTCCAACAGATCGAAGAGCACGTGGAACGACGGCTGATTACCGCACCGATCCTGCAGGAAAACGCCGTCGCCTGAGATACGAATGCAATCTTTTCAAGACAACATTCTCAAACTGAAGCACTACTGGTCCGAACGCGGCTGCATTATTCAGGAGCCGTACGATGTCGAAGTCGGCGCCGGCACCATGTGTCCCGAAACGTTTCTGCGCGTCCTGGGAACGCAGCCGTATCGCGTCGCCTACGTTCAACCTAGCCGGCGGCCGGCGGACGGCCGCTACGGAGACAATCCCAACCGCCTGTACAAGCACTCGCAGTTGCAAGTCATCTTGAAACCCTCGCCCAGCGATGTCATAGAGCAATATCTCGGCAGCCTCGAAGCCATCGGCATCGATCTCCGGCAACACGATATCAAGTTCGAGGAAGATAACTGGGAAGCGCCGACGCTCGGCGCGTGGGGGGTCGGTTGGCAGGTGATGCTCGACGGCCTCGAGATCAGCCAGTTCACCTATTTCCAGCAGTGCGGCGGCATCGATCTCGACCTGGTTCCGGCCGAGTTGACTTACGGGTTGGAACGGCTCACCGCGTTCCTGCAGGTGCGCGACAGCGTCTACGACATCGAGTGGGCCAAAGGGTTCTCCTACCGCGATGTCCGCTACCGGGATGAGCTGCAGTATTCGGTCTACAACTTCGAGATGGCCGACATCCCGACGCTCTGGAAACTGTTCGAGCTGCATGAAAGCGAAGCGACGCGGCTGCTCAGTCTCTATGATGCCAAGGCTCCCGAAAAAATACGGTTTCCGCTGCTGCCCACGTACGATCACGTCCTGAAATGCTCGAACCTGTTTAATACGCTCGATTCGCGCGGAGCCATCAGCGTCACCGAGCGGGTTGGAGTCATTCAGCGCGTGCGCAAGCTGGCGGTGGGCGTCGCGCAAGCCTGGTTGGATCAGCAACAAGCGGCCTCAGCCGCGCAGGGGGCGCAATGACGCTCCCGTTTCTGTTCGAAATCGGCACCGAAGAGATTCCCGATTGGATGATTCCGGGCGCGCTCGAAAGCCTGCATTTGTTGTTTGAGAAAACCGGCGTCCCGCATGAGACCGTCAAACTGGACGCCACGCCGCGGCGCCTGGTGCTTCGCGCTGAGGGCCTCCCCGCGCGCCAGCCGGATACCCAAGAGCGCGTCACGGGTCCCGCCAAGTCCGCGCCCGCCCAGGCTGTGGCCGGCTTCGCGCGCAAGCAGGGAGTGCGGCCCGAGGACCTGTCGGTCGAATCCACTCCCAAGGGCGAGTATTATTACTTCGTCAAGAAAGTTAAGGGCCGCGAGACGAAGGAGATTCTGGCCGAAGCTCTGCCGGGCGTGATCCTCAAGATCTATTTCCCCAAATCGATGTACTGGACCGGCAAGGGCGGGCCGCAGTTCATTCGCCCGATCCGCTGGCTGGTGGCGCTGCTTGGCGAGGACGTGGTGCCGTTCGAGCTGGCGGGTGTTCGCTCCGGCTGTTTGAGCTCCGGTCACCGCCGCCTGGGCTCGCCCGAGATCGCGGTCACGATCGCCGATTACGAGCAGCGCCTGCGCGATCACTTCGTGATCCTCTCGGCCGAGGAGCGGCGCACCCGCATCAGGGCGCAATTCGATGGCGTTCGCGTGAAGGCCGATCCGGCGCTGCTGGAAACGCTCGTGTATCTCACCGAGTATCCAACCACCATCACCGGTGAATTCGATTCGCAATTCCTCGAACTGCCGGAAGAAGTGCTCGTCACCGTGATGCGCCACCACCAGAAGTATTTTTCGGTCGAAGACGCGTCGGGAAAGCTCGCGCCGCGGTTCGTGGCGGTCATGAACATCAACGCCGACCCGCAAGGCTACGTGCGCGGCGGCAACGAGCGCGTGCTCCGCGCGCGCTTCAATGACGCGCGGTTTTTCTGGGAGACCGATCAGAAAAAGAAACTGGCCGACCGCAAACCTGATCTGTCGCACGTGACGTTTCAGGCCAAGCTTGGTTCTTATCTGGAAAAAACCGAACGCATGATGACGCTCGCCAAAGAACTGGGCGGCGACGCGCACGCGGTTCGCGCCGCCGAACTCTCCAAGTGCGATCTCACCACCGAGCTGGTCAAGGAGTTCACCGAGCTCCAGGGCGTGGTGGGAGGCCTGTACGCGCGCGTGCAGGGCGAGCCAGACGCCGTCTGGCAGGCGGTTTACGATCATTACAAACCGGAAAGCATGGAAGACGCGATTCCACGCAGCCACGCCGGACGCATCGCCGCCCTCGCCGATAAACTGGACACGCTGACGGGCTGCTTCCGCGTGGGATTGATCCCGACGGGCTCGCGCGACCCCTTCGCGCTTCGCCGCGCCGCGCAAGGCGTGGTCAAGATCATCGCGGAAGGCAAGCTGGAAGTCTCGCTGGAGAAGTATCTGGCCGACGCCGCCCTGCGTGAGTTCCTGGCCGATCGCGTGCGCTACTACTTCAAAGACATCCGCGGTTTCAAGTATGACGAAGTGAATGCCTGCATGGCGGCGGGCTGGAGCCGCCTGGTGGATCTCGAAGCGCGGCTGGCGCGTGTGCAGAACCTGCGCAATTCCCCCGATTTCGAGCCGCTGGCCGCCAGCTTCAAACGCATCAAGAATATTCTCGAGCAGGCCAGGTTTACGGGTGGCGGCGCCATCGACACCGGTTTGCTGGAGCCGGGTCCGGAACAGGATCTCTACGACGAATACAGAAGCATCGCGGGCCAGCCTATTGAAAATGTCATTTCTCGGCTGCGGCCCAAAGTAGACTTGTTCTTCGACAAGATCCTGGTCAACGCGAAGGACGAGCGCGCGCGTCAGAATCGCCTGACTCTGCTCGGCACGCTGCTCAAGGAATTTTCCACGATCGCGGATTTTTCCGAAATCGTCACCTCTTCTTAGGAGCGAAGCATGAAGAAGCACGTTTACTCGTTTGGCAACGGAACCGCCGATGGCGACGGCAAAATGAAGGATGTCCTCGGCGGCAAAGGCGCCGGGCTGGCCGAAATGTCGCGGGCCAATCTGCCGGTGCCTCCCGGCTTCACCATCTCCACCGAAGTCTGCAATATCTACTTCCAGAACAAGAATGCGGTTCCCGGCGAAATCAATCAGCAGATGATCGATGCCCTCAGAAAACTCGAAGAGCGCATGGGCCAAAAACTCGGCGACGAACAGAACCCGCTGCTGGTGAGCGTCCGTTCCGGCGCCAAGTTCTCCATGCCGGGTATGATGGACACGATTCTCAATCTCGGCTTAAACGACCGGACGGTGAAGGCGCTCGAAGCCAAGGCGAACAACGCGCGATTCGCGTATGATTGCTACCGCCGCTTCCTCCAGATGTACGGCAACGTGGTCCTGGACATCGGCAAGGACGAGTTCGAACACATCTTCGACGGCCAGAAGAAGAAGGCTAAGGCCAAGCTCGACACACAGCTGACCGCCAAGGACCTGCAGCAGGTGATCGACGGCTACAAGAAGCTGGTGCAGAAGAAGACCGGCAAGCCGTTCCCGCAGGACGCCATGGCGCAGCTCGCCGGCGCGCGCGACGCCGTCTTCCGCTCCTGGTTCAATGACCGCGCCATCCATTACCGCCGCATGAACCAGATACCCGACGATCTCGGCACCGCCGTCAACGTGCAGGCCATGGTGTTCGGCAATCTGGGCGAAACGTCGGCCACCGGCGTCGGTTTCACGCGCAATCCGTCCACCGGCGAGAACGTGTTTTACGGCGAGTTCCTGGAGAACGCCCAGGGCGAGGATGTTGTGTCGGGAGTGCGCACGCCGCATCCCATCTCGGAGCTCGAAAGCTGGAATTCCGGCGTCTATCAGCAGCTTCGCGAAATCACCACGCGCCTCGAAAAGCACTACCGCGACGTGCAGGATTTCGAATACACGATTCAGGATGGCAAGCTGTACATGCTGCAGACCCGCAACGGCAAGCGCACCGGGCCGGCTGCGGTCCGCATCGCGGTGGACATGGTGCAAGAAAAGCTGATCTCGAAAGAAGAAGCGGTGCTGCGCGTGGAAGCCCAGCAGCTCGACCAGCTGCTGCACCCGGTGCTCGACCCGGCTTCCAAGAAGAAGTTGCCGAAACTCGCGGTAGGATTACCGGCATCGCCCGGCGCGGCAGTCGGCACCATCGTATTCACTGCCGATGACGCCGTGGAGAAGGCCAAGAAAGCTCCGGTGGTCCTCGTCCGCAAGGAAACCGTGCCGGACGATATTCACGGCATGGAAGTCGCCAAGGGCATTCTTACTTCACGCGGCGGTATGACCAGCCACGCAGC
>CAYTJD010000077.1:0-19907 GCA_964438005.1 uncultured Solibacteraceae bacterium
GATCGAGAAAGCCAGAAAGGAAGGCAAATAAATGTTTCTGCCGAATCTTGCACTCAAAGGCACGGTGGTTTTGGGCATAGCGTGGGTCCTTGCGATTGGATTGCGACGCCGCTCCGCGGCTTGGCGGCACATGGTCTGGACGTCCGCGTTCGGTTCGTTGCTGCTCTTGCCGCTCCTTTCGGCTGCACTTCCCGCGTTGCCGGTGCGCATGCCCGCGCAACTGCTCGCGCCTGGTGTGATATTCCGAGCCGCCGTCGAGGCGCCCGCGGAAAGGCAACAATCCGGTACTGCTTCCGTGCTCGCCGCGCTCCCGGCGCCGCCGGTTTCGCGGACCGCCGGCGGCGAGTGGATCTTCTTGCTCTGGGGGGCAGGGGTTGCTCTCTTTTTGACGCAAATCGGCGTGAACTGGCTGGCAATGCTCGTGATGCGGCGCAAGGCGGAGCCGTTTTCCGGCATGGACCTTTCTCCTTACACGCGCCTGTTGGGAATTCGCCGGCGCGTGGAATTGCTGCAAGGACGCAGCGGCAGCATGCCGATGGCCTTCGGCTTGTTCCGCGCGGCGATCTTCCTTCCTTCTGACGCCGTCCACTGGACCGCGGAGCGCCGGGAGGTGGTTGTGCTGCACGAACTGGCTCACGTGCAGCGGGGCGACTTGTTGCTACACCTGGTGGGCCGTGCTGCTTTGGGTTTCTATTGGTGGAATCCGCTGGCGTGGGCGGGCTGGCGCCAGTTTCTCAAGGAGCGTGAGCGGGCCGCGGACGACCTGGTCTTGAACGCCGGCGCGCGCCCGTCGGATTATGCAGGCCACCTGCTCGAAATCGCTCGCTCCCTGCGGCCGGATCGGGCCTTGGGGTCCGCAGCGCCAGCCATGGCGCGCCGCTCTCAACTGGAAGGGCGCCTGCTGGCGATTCTCGACTCCGGCGCCAATCGCCAGGCCCCGCGGCGTGTCTCCGTCGCACTGGCCGCGCTGCTGGCGCTGGGCGCCGTGGTTCCGTTTGCGGCTCTCCGCGCACAAGACCGGGCGGCGGCGATTCTCCCCGAGGATGTCGATGCCACCATTCGCGCCGCCGTCGCGCAGAAGAATCACGACATGCTGGAAAGCGCCGCGAAGGCCGCCGAGGTCTTGCAAAAGTACGATCTGGCCCGGCGCCTCCTCGATTCCTCGCTCGACATTCGAGCCGAGCAATCCGGCGCACAGAGCGTTGAGTACGGCGTGGGCCTGGTGAAGCTTGGAGATCTCGAGCGGAGCCGCGGGAATCAGAAGGAGGCCGCCGCCTTCTACACGAAAGCGGTTTCCGTGCTCGGCAGCCGGCCCGAGACGGCGCCCGCTCTCATACGTCTGGGCATCTCCACCTGGAGTTCGACGAAAGATCCGGAAGCGGCCGTGGAGTTCTTCCAGAGGGCGCAAGTTGCCGATCCGGCGCACGCGGGGCCGGCGCTCACTTGGATGGCGTTGACTCAGAAGCAACCCGCCGCGGCCGAGGATTTCTTCAAGCAGGCGTTGGCGCTCGAATCTGCCGGCTCTGCCGAGCAGGCTCTGACGATGGAGCTCTATTCGTCGTTCTTGAGCCGCCAGAACCGCTCGAGCGAAGCGAGTTCGTGGCAGGAGCAAGCCGGTGCGGCGCGCAAGGCATTAGGGGCTCACACGCTCGCAGTCAACCGGCCCTCGGGAATTGCCGGGGTTCGCATCGGCGGAGGCGTAACAGCACCGAAATTGCTGTCCAAGGTTGAGCCGCAATACACCGAAGAAGCACGGCTTGCGAAGTATCAAGGCACCGTCGTGGTCGCGACCGACATCGGCACGGACGGCACGGCCCAGAGCATGCGCGTGGTTCGCGGCTTGGGGTTGGGGCTGGACGAAGAGGCGCTGAAGGCGATCAGCCAGTGGAAATTCCAGCCTGGGGCGAAGGACGGCGAACCGGTGGCGGTGCGAGCCACTATCGAGGTGAATTTCCGGCTGCTTTAATCCGTTCGAGGTGCTGGACGTCTTTCTCGTTCTCGCACACGAACTCGATCAGCTCGGTATCAGGCTGGAGATCGAACGTCTCGGTGATGGTCCACGGCCTGGCATAGGCTTTCGAATCATCGATGGTGATCTGCGCGTCCAGATGACCGAAGTCGCGGCGACGGAGGCGTTCGGTGAGATGCATCGCAGCGGTAGTCGGATGGCCGGCCTGGTCGAGCCAAGTTTCGCCGTTGAAACCGATGGTCTCGACGACGAGCGCGTCGCCCTGCCACGCTCCCACGGAATAGCCTTGCCAGGTTGGCTGCGGGTCCTTGGGAAGTTCTCGGCCGTCGGTAAAGATTTGGCGGTAGAGCCCAAACGCCTCGTACAGGATGACGGTGACTCCGGGCATCGGCAGGATCTTGAACGGGTTCGGCGTTGCGTTGATGCGCGGCACGCCGGGCGGAAGGCAGTGCGCGTTGGATTCCTCGCTGGCGTGGAGCAACTGCGAGCGCTCGCGAAAGACTTTTTCGGCCCAAGGCTGGAACGGCACCTCACCCGGTTTGAGATCGGCCGCGATGTTGGCGAGATACTTCGGCCCCGGGGTCTGCCAGATGCCGGACAAATCGGGCTTGCCATCGGCGGCTTTCGGGGTCGGCGCGGAGAGATTGATCGCCTTGGCCGGCCGGCTCGGCCATTGCGCGGCAAGACTGGCGGCGCATACCAGGAGCAGGGAAGGAACGGTCTTCACGACGGTCTCATTCTACAGCTTCCGGCCGACTACCGCGTAATCGAGGCCGCCAAAGAACGCCTCGCGAAAATCGGCAGGCAGGCTCGCCAGGGCCGGCATGGTTTCCAGCGCCGGTGAAAGCCTGCGTACCTCGATGCCGCCCACGCCGAACTCTTCCAGGTAGAACATCAGCAGGGGATGCGGAATCGGGCGTGTGTGCGTCGGGTCGAGGTAGAAGTGCGTTGCGAAAATGGCGAGGCATTCCGGGTTCGGTGTCTCGATGGCGATGATGCCGCCCGGCGCGAGACGGCTGGCCGCCAGCTTGATCATTTCGGGGAGGCGCTCGGAGGGCAGATGTTCGACCACCTGCGAGCAGAAGATTCCGTCGAAAGCGGCTTCGGGTTGCTGCGCAAGGAAAACGAACAGATCCGCGGCTTCGGCGGCGAGACCCTTCTGGCGGCAGAGCGCGACCGATTCGGCGCTGAGATCGATGCCGCGAGCCGGCACGGCGGCTTCTCGCATCATCTCGAGAAATTCGCCGCGCCCGCAGCCGATATCGAGCACGTTGCGGCGGCCGACGAAATCATCGAAATAGACGCGCTGCCCCGCCTTGACGTATTCTTCGTTGCCGCGGAACCGTTCCGCAAACCGCCCGTAGTCGAACACCGGATGAGATATTGCGGCGGCCGCGGGAGGCGTGGCGGCGGCATGCTCCGCCGTTTGCTCCATCGCGATCCGCTGACGGATCAGCCGCAGCTCGCTATGGATCAGCCGGTCCGAGTCGAGCCGCATCTTCTCCACGGCCTTCTGCAACGCCGCGGTAAACTCGCCGTGCTGCGTTCGCGTGGTGTGCTGGAATGCCGCCTGCAGATCGGCCACACTGCGCAGAAAGCGGATCTCGCTCTGATCGAGGCGGTGCTCCCAGCCGAGCCGCAGCTGGGCCCAGTGGCCGGCCAGCTCGCTGATCGCGCGATTATTCTGGTTCAGGGCTTCGATGGCGGCATCGACGCACTCGACGATCTTCCGGTTGAACACCACCTGCTCGCGCACATGCCAGTCGAGTACGCGCGCGAGGAAGCGCTTCCATGCCTGGATGAGAGCATTGAGGGCTCCGCCCGCGCGGGGGTTGACCATCCCGATGGAGGCCACCTTGCCGAGCGCCGAATCGCGCGCATGGACCAGCGGCATTAAGTCTGGCAGCGGCAGGTCGCCGACAGCGCCTTGCGGATGCCGCGCCTGCACTTTGTCGCGTACTTCGCGCAGGATAGCGATCAGCTCAGCGCTTTCCACGAGATGCTTTCTCGCGCCGGCCCCAGCTAGCCGTGACCACGGTCGCCAGACCGCCGCGGGGCGTGAATTCTCCGACGACTGTGGCGCTGACCGGTTTCGCCGCTTGCACCACGTCGCCGAGCACACGGTTCACCGCGTTCTCCTGGAAGATTCCGAGGTCGCGATAGGCCAGCAGATACATTTTGTACGACTTCAACTCGAGGCAGAGCCGGTCGGGGGTGTAACGCAGAACAATGCGCCCGAAATCGGGCAATCCCGTCTTCGGGCAGACGGAAGTGAACTCGGGCATCACGATCTCGACTTCATAATCCCGGTACTGGTTCGGCCACGTTTCGATTTCCGGAAGCTTGGCTTTCACGCCGGCCGCGGCGTGCTCGTCGGTGTACGCGCGTTTCATGCCAGGGCTTTCGAAAGCAGGTCTAGAAACAAACCGACGTCGGCGACCACGCCGACGGCCTGGCCGGTGCCGCGGTCGCTTACCTTGGTGGCCACGGCGGGATTAATGTCGACGCACACGATCTTTACCCAACTCGGCAGCATGTTGCCGGTGGCGATGGAATGCAGCATGGTCCCGAGACACAGCACGAGGCCGGCTCCCTTGAGTTGTTCGGCGTAGGCGTCCTGGGCGCAATTCATGTCGGTGATGGTTTCCGGCAGCGGCCCGTCGTCGCGCAGGCTACCGGCCAGGACGAAGGGAACGCCGGCTTTGACGCACTCATACAACACGCCCGATTGGAGGCGTCCCGACTCCACCGCGGCCCGCACCGAACCCGCGTGGTACATAGCGTTGATCGCGCGCATATGGTTGCGGTGCCCGTGTTCTTCCTGACGGCCGTCCGACAGCCGCACGCCGAGCGACGTGCCGAACAGAGCGGCTTCGAGGTCGTGCACGCCGAGCGCGTTGCCGCTCAAGACCGTGTGCACCCACCGGTTCCGGATGAGCGCAGCGAGCCCGGCGACGCCGCCCGTGTGCACCACCACCGGCCCGGCCACGGCCACGACCTTCTGTTTTTGTTCGACGGCATGACGCACCAGCGCGGCGGTTTGGCGCACCGCCGTCTCCACCTGACGCTCCGACGAGATGCCGTTCGACATGAAGGCGAACGCCAGCCGGTCGCGCTCCTTCGACTCTGGAATCACGCGGATGCCGCGCAGGCCGACCACCATGTGGTCGCCGCGCCGCAGGTCGCGCAGGCGGCGGCAATATGCCCGTCCGTCGCGCACCACGATCATGGCGTCCATGCGCTGGTTTTCCACTTCGATCCACTTCTGCCCGTGGCGCACGTAGGTGCGGTGATTGGTGGTGGAATAGAAATCTTCCGGCGCGCAGCGGTCGCGCTCGACTTCCCGCAGCGCCGCATCGCCGCTCTCCACCGGGGCGCACCCGAGCCCTAACAACTCCTGCAGCAGGTGCTCCATGGCGCCCTCATCCGGCGCTTCGACTTTCAGACGAAGATAAGACGGCTCGCTATTGGTGCGTCCAATCCGAAACTGCTCGACTTCAAACCGGGCGTTGTGCGCGACCACCTTGTCGAAGATGTCCTCCATGACATGGGAGTCGATCAGGTGGCCTTCGGCCTCAACCACTTCCTGCAATTGCATAGAATCTTCTATTGTACGAGTAACACCGTATTTTTGCCCTTGTGGCTTGACCGAACGCTGCGAAACCGTTATGATTCCGCTGTGCGCCGTGTTCCGGCCATCTTGCTGCTCGGCATATTCAGCTTTGCGCTGATTGTCCCGATACTCGCGGCGGATACCGATTCCAAGTTACCAGCCTGCTGCCGCCGCGAAGGTATGCACCATTGCGCGACGGTGGGGAGGCCATCCGCGGCAGGATCGATCATTCAAGCAGTCTGCCCGGCGTATCCGCAGTCCGGCGCCGCTCCGGCATGTTCCAAGATTGCCGCAACGGGCCTCGCAGAGGCGCCCGGGGCGCCGATTGTTTCTCTCTCGGCGGTTCGTGCCCGGACAGTGGCACTCGCGCGCGTCTCGTTTAGCCGCACGCGCCAGAAACGCGGGCCTCCCTTACTCACGTTATAGACATCGTTGGCGCCGGGCCGCGAAGGTTCTTCGACGACCATCGGCCAGACAATAATTTCTATCTCTCGTGAGGTGCAGGATGAGACAAGTTTATCGATGCATTGTGCTTGCGGCCGTTGCTGCCATGCTGGCCGCTGTTGCTTTGGGGCAGGCGGCCGGGGACAAGAAGTCGTATGTCTTCCAGGGCAAAGTGGAATCCGTGGATGAGGATGCCAAGAGCGTGAAAGTCAATGGCGAAGAAGTCAAGGGCTGGATGGCTGCCATGACCATGGACTACAAAGTCGACGACACCGCCGTTCTGAAGAAGGTCAAACCGGGAGATAAGATCACGGCCACTGTGTATGACGGAGATCTGGTGCTTCACAAAGTACAAGTCGTGTCGAAGGGGAACGGGGCGAACCCTAAGAAGTGACGGATACGGAGCGATCCGCAGTTGGCTGCGGCGCGCTTGCGGAGGTTTGACTTGTGAAACTACTCGTTGCCTTGGTTATTCTCGGCCGCGTTCTCGGGGCGGCGGTGGTTGGGCCGGTACGAGGCGTGGTTCATGATCCGGACCATCGCCCCGTCGCCGGTGCGAAGATCAGCGTGAAATCCAGCAGTTCCGCCTACTCACAGGAACTCACGACCGGAACGGATGGCAGTTTCGAAGCCGCCTTGCCGGTTGGCTCGTACCGAGTCACGGTCATGCGAGACGGCTTTCTTCCGGCGGCGCAGGATGTTGTGGTGAGCTCGGGCGCTGCGCCGGTGGTTCACTTTCAGCTCGTGCTTGGGTCGCGCAGCGAACAGGTGACCGTCTCGGAATCCGCGCTGGCGACGGATACGGAGCACGTGACGCCCTCCACGATTGTGAGCCGGACCGAAATTGCCGAGACCCCCGGCGCCGACTTGACGAACAGTTTTCGCGCGATAACCGATTACGTTCCGGGCGCCTGGATGACGCACGACCAGCTGCACGTTCGCGGCGGCCACCAGGTGACGTGGGCCGTCGACGGCGTGCCGATCCCCAACACGAATATCGCGAGCAACGTGGGGCCGCAGTTTGACCCGAAGGACATCGACTACCTGGAAGCCGATCGCGGCGGATACACGTCCGCATACGGAGACCGGACGTACGGTGTGTTCAACGTAGTTCCGCGAACGGGCTTCGAGCGCGACCGGGAGGCGGAATGGACCTCGACCTTAGGCACATTTCACCAGACCAATGATCAGTTGAACTTCGGGAGTCACTCGCAGAATCTGGCATTTTTCGGCAGCGTCAACGGCAATCGCAGCGACTACGGGCTGGAAACGCCGGGGCCGGCGGTGCTGCACGACCGGGTCTGGGGTTTGGGCGGGATGGCGACGCTGATTTACAATCGCGATGCCAACGATCAGTTCCGACTGGTTACGTCGCTCCGGCGCGACGATTATCAAATTCCCAATGACGCGGATGCCCAGGCGGCCGGAGTTCGCGATGCCGAGCGGGAACGCGACGCTCTTGCTGATTTTTCCTGGGTGCACAGTTTTCGGCAGGGCGTCCTGTTGACGGTGTCGCCCTTCTATCACTACAACACGGCGCAATATGACGGTGATCCAAACGACCAACCCATCAGCACCATGCAGCACCGCACGTCTCAGTACGGCGGCGCGCAGATCGCGCTCAACCTGGTCAACACCCAACACGCGGCGACTGCCGGGCTCTATGCTTTTGACCAGGCCGATCACGAGTTTGTGAAACTGATCGCCAACGACGGCTCGGCGCCACCTCTCGCACAGAGCCAGCGGCCCACCGGGCATCTTGAGGCCGGCTTCCTGGAGGATCAGTACAAGCCGTTTTCCTGGCTCACTCTAATGGGTGGTGTTCGGCTGACTCACTTTTCCGGCGCCCTCTCGGAGAAGGCGGCCAGTCCGCGCGCCGGCGGTTCCTTGCGCATTCCGCATTTGAATTGGGTGCTGCGGGGGTTCTGGGGACGCTACTACCAAGCGCCGCCTTTATCCACCGTGGTCGGACCCTTGTTGGATTACGCAGTCACTCAAGGCCTGGGCTTCATTCCGTTACGCGGCGAGCGCGACCAGGAACACCAGTTCGGCTTAACTATTCCGCTTCGCGGATGGGCGTTCGAGGTGAATAACTACCATCAGCGCGCCACGAACTATTTCGATCACAATGCGATCGGAAATTCGAACGTGTTTTATCCACTAACCATCGACAACGCCCGTCTGTATGGCTGGGAACTGACGATTCGCTCGCCGAGAATCGCGCATCGCGGCGAAGTCTACCTCAGCTATGCGCACGCGCACGCCGAAGGTTCCGGCGCGATCAGCGGCGGTCTGACCGCTTTCTCGCCTCCAGCAAGCGGCTATTTCCTACTGGATCACGACCAGACGCAAACCCTTCACACGGGATTCCACTGGACGCTGCCGGCGCGCATCTCGGCCGGCAGCGATATCTATTACGGCTCCGGCTTCAGCGATGGTTCGTCGCCGATACCGGCACATCTGCCCGGCCACACGAGCTTCGACCTCATGCTGAGTAAGCAGATCGCCGAGAATCTCAGCCTCTCCGTAACTGCCCTCAACGCGGCCAACCGGCGGTTCCTGCTTGATAACAGCCCGACCTTCGGGGGCACGCATTACGCCGAGCCGCGCCAAATCTATGTTCAGGTCCGCTATCGCTTTCGCCTGTAACAATTTTGAATTGCGCGGGAAGATACACTATACCCGAAGTAGTCAGAAACCCTGTCCATCCGGAGGCTGTATTTCGATGTGCCGCCCGTCTTAGGATTGGCTGGTATACCGGCAGGGGGAGCGCTTGCACGCCAGGAATCTGTTCGTTCTCGGAATCGGTCTTGGGGTTTCCGCATTGGCCCAGGTCAGCGTGCTTACGTATCAATATGACGTTTCGCGCGCCGGCGGCAATCTCCAAGAAGTGGCCCTGACGCCCGCCAACGTGAATGTCAACCAGTTTGGGAAGCTCTTCTCGTACCCAGTGGATGGCTATGTGTACGCGCAGCCGCTGTATCTTCCCAACGTCCTGATTCCTGGGAAGGGAACGCACAACGTGGTCTATGTGGTTACGGAGCACGACAGCGTGTATGCTTACGACGCGGATAGCGTGGGAGACGGCACCTGGCTGTGGGCGGTGAACTTCTTGAATCCGGCGGGGGGAGTCACGTCGGTGCCTGCGTCCGATACCGGTTGCGACCAGATCGTCCCCGAGATTGGAATCACCGGCACACCCGTGATCGATCCGAAGAGCGGAACCATTTACCTGGTGGCGATGACCAAGGAGAAGACCGGCAGCGCCACGAATTATGTACACCGGCTGCACGCTCTCGACGTGAGCACGGGTCTGGAGCGCCCCGGCAGCCCGGTGGTAATTCAGGCTTCCACTCCGGGTACGGGAGACGGCGGCACGGTCGACACACTGATTCCCAAGAACTACAAACAAAGGCCGGGCCTGCTGCTGCTCAGCGGAGTGGTCTACACCACGTGGTCCTCGCACTGCGATGGCGGCCGCTACCACGGCTGGGTGATAGGCTACGACGCGCAGAGCTTGGGCCAAGTCTCCGTGTACAACAGCACGCCCAACGGAGGACTGGGGTCGTTCTGGGCGGGAGGTGCTGCGCCCGCGGCGGATGCCGCCGGCAACATCTATGTGGTGACCGGCAACGGGAGTTGGGATTACGCCACGGGCGGGCCGGATCTCGGAGAGAGCTATATCAAGCTTGCCAGCAGCGATGGCCTCTCGGTAGCCGATTACTTCACACCTTACAACCAGAAAGCTTTGAACGACTCCGATACCGATACGGGCTCGGCCGGTGTGGCGCTGCTGGGCGACGAAGCCGGCAGCCCCACGCATCCCCACCTGTTAGCCGGCGCCGGCAAGGAAGGGCGGATCTATCTGCTCGATCGCGACCAACTCGGCGGCTACCAGGCGAGCTCCGATAGCCAGATCGTGCAATCGATACCGGGCGCGATTTCGGGTCTGTTTGGCAATCCGGCCTATTTCAATAAGACTGTCTACTTCTGTGGATCGGGCGATGGCGTCATGGCCTTCCCGATTTCCAACGCGCAAATGACGACCAAGGCGGCGTCCCGGTCGGCCACGCAATACGGCTACCCTGGGTGCGTTCCCACGATTTCTGCCAATGGAACTGCGAATGGCATCGTGTGGACCCTCGAAACCTCGGGTACGCTTCATGCGTACGATGCGGCCAACCTGGGCCACGAATTGTTCAACAGCAACCAGAACAAGAAGCGCGACGGGTTTGGTTCTTATGTCAAATTCACCGTGCCAACGGTGGCGAACGGTAAAGTGTACGCGGCTACGCAGAATTCGTTACTGGTCTACGGGCTGATCGCACCGGCGGGAGGCCCGATCTCGATTTCGAACGCGGCCACGGGAGATCCCAGCGCGATCGCCGCGGGTTCGATCGCGAGCATCTACGGCCAAGGCCTCGCCAGCGGTACGTCGACGTCCAGCGGATATCCGATTCCCGGCGCGACGGTGGCAGGCGCTTCGGTAACGATGAATGGAACCACGGCTCCTATTTTTTATGCAAGTCCGGGGCAGTTGAACGTGCAGGTTCCGTATGCGGTATCCGGTCCGGTCACGGTGGCGGTTTCGGTCGGGGGTGTTCCGCAAGGCACGGCAAACATCACGGTGAAGAGCGCCGCGCCGACACTGTTCACCCTGGCGCAAGGACGCGCCGCCGCGCTCAACCCGGATACCTCGGTTAACAGTTCGGCCCGGCCGGTGGCGGGCGGCGCGGTTTTATCGCTCTACGCGACGGGCTTGGGAGCGGTGAATCCACCGGTCGCGACGGGAGCGGCGGCGGGCGGCAACCCACCCTCGAGTTCCACGCAAGGAGTTACCGCGACCATTGGCGGCCGCGCCGCGACGGTGCAGTTTGCCGGCGCTGCACCCGGCTATGCCGGGCTCGACCAGGTGAACGTGATCGTGCCGCAAATGGCATCGGGCGATTATCCGGTGCAGATCTTCGTGGGATCGGCGGCCAGTAATACGGCTACCATCAGCGTGCACTAAGTTTCTCGGGTACAATCGACGGAACGGAGGAATCCGATATGCGCAACCTCCTTCGATTCGCCGCGATTTCTGTGCTGGCCGTGTGCGGATGGGCCGCCGATCCTACCGCGGCGGTGACGGGCGGGCCGATTCGCGGGGCGGCTCTGAAAGAAGGCGGCGCCGTTTTCAAAGGCATTCCCTTTGCGCAACCGCCGGTAGGCGACCTTCGGTGGCAGCCTCCGGCATCCGTAAAACCGTGGGCAGGCGTGCGGGATACCGTGGTTTTCGGACCTCCGTGCGCGCAAAATGCCGGCGGCCGCATGCTGGAAACCAGCCGCGAAGATTGTCTTTACCTGAACGTGTGGACGCCGGAATGGCCGTCGCGGTCGTTGAAGCCAGTCATGTTCTGGGTGCACGGAGGCGGTAATTATGGCGGCACGGCGTCCGGCGCCAATTTCGATGGGGAATCGCTGGCGCGGCACGGCGTTGTCGTTGTCACCACGAATTACCGTCTTACGGTTTTCGGCTTCTTCGCGCATCCGGAGCTGACGCGCGAGTCCGCGCATCACGCCTCTGGAAATTACGGTCTGATGGATCAGATCGCCGCCCTGCAATGGGTGCATGAGAACATCGCCAAGTTCGGCGGCGATGCCGGCAATATAACGGTCTTCGGCCAGTCCGCGGGCGCGGTTGACGCCAACGTGCTCATGACCTCGCCGCTGACAAAAGGATTGTTCCAGCGCGTGATCGCCGAAAGCGGAACTGTTACCCGCAACCCGGACGCGGCCACACTCGGGATGACTGCGCTCGGCGCCGTCATGACGGTGAAAGCGGGCGCGGTCGAGTATTCCGATGCACCAGAGCTGAAGGAAGCGGAGAAGGACGGGCAAGCGATGGTTTCGGGAAACCTCCAATCGCTGCGCGCGCTAGCGGCGGCCGACCTGCTCAAGATCGTGGCGGCGCCGCATCAAAGTATCGGACCGGCCAACGGCGTGATCGTCGATGGTTGGGTGCTTCCCAAGCCGCCGGCCGAAGTCTTCGCCCGAGGCCAACAGCACCGCATTCCGTTGCTCATCGGCAACAATTCGCGAGAGCGAACGCCGCCGCAGACGACGCCGGAGGAGGTCAGCGCGGCAATGGATGCGATGTACGGGCCGCTGGCATCCCGGGCGCTGACGCTTTATCCAACGGCAGCCGCCCCGGACCCGCTGTATGGCGGCCGAGCCGCGCAATGGGTGGTGGACACGATGTACCGCTGTCCGGTGGTCGCCCAGTTGAACTGGCAGACGGCCGCGGGAAATACCGGCTATGAGTATCAGTTCGATCATGCTGCGCCGGGCCGGGAAGCGCTCGGCGCCGTCCATGGCACCGAGGTCCCTTATGTCTTCGGCTCGCTGGGCGCGCAATCTGGCGCGGGCGATCACGAGATTTCCGCGGCCTTGCAGAATTACTGGACCAACTTCGCCAAGACCGGGAATCCCAACGGCGCCGGTCTTCCGCAGTGGCCGCAGTTCGACTCGTCCGCGCGCGGCTACCTCGAATTTACGGACAATGGCCCGGTGGCACGGGAAGGCTTGCGGCGGCCGTTCTGCAATCTGTACGTCGAAAACGTGAAGCGGCTGATGCCGCGCTAGCCGCAGAAGTAGACCGGGTGTATAGTGTTGGGGACCGGCGCGCGGCGCCGGAAGGAGGCTGTCCATGAAATACTCGCGCAGAGACTTGGGCCTGTTATTGCCCGCCCTGGCGGCGGCCGGTGCTTCCGCGCAGAGCGGGACTCGCGGCAGCGCCCCGGCGGCGGAGAATACCGCCAATTCCGTCGAAAAACTGCCGGTGATGAAGACGCAGTCATTCATCTACAACGAGGTTCCTGTCACGACCAACGGCAAGAACACTTCGCGGCGCATGTTCACGGCAAAAACACACACCGGGTTCAAGATGGAGTCCCACTCCAGCGATATCGCGCCCGGCGAGGTGAATCATCCGCCGCATCAGCACTTGCGCGAAGAGATGATGCTGGTTCGCGAAGGCACGATGGAACTGACGATCTCCGGCAAGCCGTACCGTCTCGGCCCGGGCGATGTCGGCGTAATCGGCTCCAACGAAATTCACAACGCGAAAAACGTGGGCACGACGCGGGCGCTGTATTTCATCGTCAACATCGGCCGGGACGACATATAAACCGCTGCCGGCATTGACACGGCTGCCGTTTCTCTATAACCTGAAGCCGATTACCGGACGTCAGAGGGAGGGGTTTGTATGCTGAAGCCCAGGAAGAATTCTGTAGGCCGCCGCGGATTTTTGAAAGGCGCTGCGGCCGGCGCCGCGGCATTGGCGGGTGCGCCGAAACTGGGGCAGGCTCAGCAAGAACAAGGAAGCGCCCGCGCCGGCAACGCCACCGCGCGCCCGAACCAGACGACGCTGGCGCTCGATAGCGGCGCGCCGCCCGCGGTCTCCGACCGGATTGTCGAGAACCCCGGCTCCGATTTCATGGTCGACGTGCTCAAGACCCTGAACATCGAGTACGCCGCCTCTAACCCAGGCTCCACATTCGACGGCCTTCACGAATCCCTCATCAACTATGGCGCCAATCCGAATTCGATGCCCGAGTGGTTGACTTGCTGCCATGAAGAATCGGCGGTGGGGATGTGCCACGGGTACGCCAAAGTTGAGCTGAAGCCGATGATGGCGGTAATTCACGGGACGGTTGGATTGCAGCACGCGTCGATGGCGATTTACAACGCCTATGCCGACCGGGTGCCGATTTACATGATTGTCGGCAATCACGCGGACGCGGCCGAGCGCGGCTCGGGCGTGCAGTCGTACCACAGCGCGAACGACATGCCGCTGATGGTGCGTGATTTCGTGAAATGGGACGATGAGCCGATTTCGCTGGGCGCGTTCGCGGAGTCGGCGGTGCGGGCGTACAAGATTGCGATGACGCCGCCGATGGGCCCGGTGCTTCTGGTGGCCACGCACGAGAACCAGACGCAGCCGAACCGCGAAAAGAACCTGCGCGTTCCGAAACTGACGCCGACCGCGCCGCCGCAAGGCGATGACGTAGCGGTCCGCCAGGCTGCCCGCTGGCTGGTGGATGCGGAGCGCCCGTTGATTGTGACGCAGCGGGTGGTCCGAACACCGAACGCGATCCCTTTGCTGATCGAACTCGCGGAGACACTGCAAGCGCCGGTGGACAGCCAGGAGCGCATGAATTTTCCGAACCGCCATCCACTGGCCGGGACGGGCGGGGCGGGATACCAGCCGGACGCCGTGCTGTACCTGGAAGTGGCGGATGTTTCCGGGCCGGCGCGTGCCGCCAAAGCGCGCGGGGCCAAGACCATCAACATTTCATCGGTCGACCTGTTCATGAAGAGCAACATTCAGGATTTCGGCCATTATGCGGAAGTGGATTTGGACATGGGCGCGGATGGCGAAGCCACCCTGCCGGCGCTCACCGAAGCCTGCAAGAAGCTGATCACTGCGGACCGGAAACGGGCGCTGCAGGATCGCGGCGCCAAGCTGGCCGCGGCGCACAAACAGGCGCGCAACCAGGCGATTGATTCGGCGCAGTACGGTTGGGATGCAAGCCCGGTGAGCTTGAACCGGCTGTGCGGCGAGTTGTGGCCGCTGATCAAGAATGACGACTGGTCGCTGGTCTCGTGGCAGGGATTCATCAGCGGCTGGCCGGGGCGGCTGTGGAATTTTGACAAGCACTACCAGTACATCGGCGGGCAGGGTGGCGGCGGGATCGGTTACAACGCCCCGGCGTCGGTGGGCGCGGCTCTGGCCAACAAGAAACACGGCCGGCTCTCGATCAATATCCAGACCGATGGCGACATGAACTATGCTCCAGGCGTGTTGTGGACGGCGGCGCACCACAAAATTCCGCTGCTGACCATCATGCACAACAACCGCGGCTATCACGCCGAGGTCATGATTCTGCAGAACCGCGCCAGCCAGCGCAATCGCGGGCAGGACCGCACCACCATCGGGACCAAGCTGTGGGAGCCGAACATCAATTACGCCAAAATGGCGGAGACGTACGGCTTGTACGGCGAAGGACCGATCACCGAACCCACGCAGCTGGTGGCCGCGCTGAAGCGCGGGATCGAGCGCGTGAAGAAGGGCGAACCGGCGTTGATCGACGTAGTGACGCAGCCGCGGTAAGCGGCCCTAGTTCAAGAAGAACCGTACGCCGACGAAGGCACCGGCGAGGGTGCCGCGCAGATAATAATCCTGCTTCGGCGACGTTCGGAAATGGAAAGCCTTCGCGCCGAGGCGTAATTCCAGTTTGCCGATCCGGTAGCCCATGGAGGCGTCAGCGTCCCAGAGGGTCCACCGATGGGGAATGGCGAAGCCGGAAGCTTCGGCCTCCAAGCGAAACTTCCGTGTCACGTAGTAGTCGACCGCGAGCCCGAGTGCCGGCGCGTACAGGGTCTTGTTGCCACTGGCGGTGTTGGGGCCGTTATCGGTGGATTTGAGAGGGGCGTCGAAGCCCGTGGTCATGTGCGTGTATTGGAACTGATAGAGCGTCTTCAAGCGGATTTTCCGTGCTCCGATCGGAAAGGGCCAGGTGAGGAATTCGTACGAGACCGTGACATTCTGAAGCCGGTAATTGGTGGAGAGGTAGTCGCCCTTATTGTAATTTCCGCCCCACAGGATCAGGTCGGTGGGGATAGTCGTGTTTCCCGAGGCCCTGGTTCGGAAATAGGACACGTGCACTGCATTGCGCTTGATGGCCGGAATAGTAAGCTCGGCGCCCTCGATGATATTGGGCTGCCCTTGAAAGGTGAGGCGGGACGGGGTGGCGGCCGGGATGTGGACCGTCTGGCCCAGAATGTTTTGTCCGCTGACGGGGCCGGCGTCGATAATCGGCTGGCCTCGGCCCTCCCAGCCCCAGAGTCCGATGGAGAGTTTGCCTTCATCGGGCATGGATTGATCGGGGGGCCGGGGCGGCAAGGGCGGGGGCTGCTGGGTCCGGGGCCCCTGCGGGGCTGGACTCTGACCCGGTTGCTGGGCGGGCGGTTCCTGCGCGCCGGCGGATGCGGCCCCCGTCAGGAGCAGGCAGACAAAGACTAAGCCACCGAAACAATGCTTCACGTTTGCCTCGTCGAACTTGAGATTTACCGGGCGGCTTGCCGACAGACCCCTGCCTCCCGCCATCCGGAGCGGACACACTGTAACTGAGATGTTCGCTGCCTCTTCATTGTGCCTCAACGCCGGGCGCCGCGGGGGCGGCTGTGCCACCTGGCACAGGGAAAATCTCTGTGAAGAAAGGAATTGCTCCGTGCGTCTAAATATCGGCAGGATTTGGATGAAAAAAGTCTTAAATGTCTGAATATCGGCTGCCACTTTCGGGTTATACTGTGGTTTCAGAGGGATACCATGAGAAAGTACGGAAAATTCGCCGCCTTGATTATCGTGGTAATCGGAACGCTCGTCTGGCTGGCCACGGCCGGGATGAACGAAACCAAGACCTACTATAAGACCATCACCGAACTGGGGCAGATGGGTGATCAGGCCTACGGAAAACGGCTGCGCGTGGGCGGTGATGTGGAATCCGGTTCGATCCATCGGGTGGGCCAAGAGGTGCAGTTCGTCTTGATTCAGGACAAGATGCGCCTGAAGGTCGCCTACAACGGTTCCGAACCTCTTCCCGATACCTTCAAGGATGGCGCGCAAGCCCTCGCCGACGGAAAGCTGGATAAGGACGGGGTTTTCCGGACCGCGAAGATTCAAGCCAAGTGCGCGTCGAAGTACGAGATCAAGCCTGGGCAGCTTCCGACCAACGCCAGTAGCGGCAAAGGCGCCGTCTAGTCTGTAAACGCAGAGGGGTGATATGGAAAATCTGGGTTCGCTGGCCATCCTTCTGGCCTTTTGCGTAGCCCTCTACGCGGTTGTAGCGTCCGTGGTGGGGCGCCTCAAGAGCAAACCTTTCCTGATCGTTAGCGCGCAGCGCTCGGTCTATGCGGTGTGGGCGCTGATCACGCTGGCGGCGGGCATCCTGGTGCACGCCATCATGACGAGCGACTTTCGCTATGCCTACGTGGCCGAGCACAGCAACCGAGCCATGCCGACGCTTTATAAGTTTGCGGCGTGGTGGGGCGGCCAGGAAGGCTCGCTGCTGTTCTGGAGTTTCCTGCTGTCCAATTACGTAGCGGTGGTAACCTTCACCAACCGGCGCAGGCATCGCGACATGATGCCGTATGTCACGGCCGTGCTGCTGGGCGTGCAATCGTTCTTCCTTCTGCTGAACAACTTCATTGCGAACCCGTTCCGGATGCTGGCCGCGGACGGACGTGTGATCGCCGCCGATGTGCTGCGGGACGGCAACGGGTTGAGCCCGCTGCTGCAGTACCCGGCGATGGCGATTCATCCCCCGATGCTCTATCTGGGCTATGTCGGCTTTTCAGTGCCGTTCGCGTTCGCCATCGGGTCGCTGATCACGCGGCAGCCGGGCGAGGGCTGGATCCAGACCACGCGGCGCTGGACGCTGGTGACGTGGCTGTTCCAAAGTACCGGCGTCATGCTGGGGATGGCGTGGGCCTACCACGTCCTCGGGTGGGGCGGCTACTGGGGCTGGGACCCGGTCGAGAATGCTTCCGTTCTTCCCTGGCTGAGCGGCACGGCCTTCCTGCATTCGGTGATGATGCAGGAAAAGAAGGGCATGATGAAGGTCTGGAACATGGTGCTGGTGTCCTCTACCTTCTTCCTCTGCATTCTGGGCACGTTTCTGACCCGGTCGGGGGTGGTGCAGTCGGTGCATGCCTTCGCTCGCTCGGAAATTGGAAAGTACTTCGTGAGCTTCCTGGCTGTGGGCATCGCGGCGACGATTTACCTGATCCTCGACCGGCTGGATTACCTGAAGAGCGAAGCGCAACTGGAGAGCGTGGTATCGCGCGAGTCAAGCTTCCTGTTCAACAATCTGATCCTGCTGGCGAGTTGTTTCGCGGTCCTGTGGGGGACGCTGTTCCCGGTGATTTCCGAGTACGCGACCGGCGACAAGATTTCGCTCGACGCCGATTGGTACAACCGGCTGATGGTCCCGATCGGTCTGTTCCTGTTGTTCCTGACAGGTGTAGGGCCGCTCTTTGCCTGGCGGAGAACTTCGGTCGAGAGCCTCCGGCGGAATTTCCAGTGGCCGGGCCTGGCGTCGTTGGTGCTGGTCGGCGCGCTATTTGCCGGCGGCGTGCGTCACTTCTATGCCTTGATCTCATTCGGTTTCTGCCTGTTCGTGGCGCTGACCGTGATGATGGAGTTCTACAAGGGAGGCCGGTCGATTGCTGTCAAGAGTGACATGAATCTGCTGCGCGCCCTGGTCGAGCTGACGCATCGCAATACGCGGCGCTACGGCGGGTATCTGGTGCACATGGGCATCGTCCTGATTTTCATCGGATTCACGGGCCACGCATTCAACCAGAGCGAAGTCAAAGAGCTGAACAACGGCGACACCATGCGGGTGGGAAATTACGACCTGAAGATGGTCAACCTGCAGCAGGGCGAGAACGACAACTACGCCTGGCACCGCGCCACCCTGCAAGTGACCAAGAACGGGCAGCAGCTTGGGAGCCTCGAACCGGAGCGGCGTTTCTACATTGCCAGCAAAGAGAGCACCTCGCAAATCGGCATCCGGCAGAGGCCCAACGAGGACCTGTACTTGAATTTCGCTGGAATGTCTGACGACAACAAGCGGGCTGTCATTCAAGCCTATGTTTTTCCATTGGTCGCGTGGATTTGGGTAGGCGGCCTGGTGCTGATCAGCGGCACGTTGATCTGCCTGGTTCCAAGCAAGGTCAAAATGCAATACGCCCGCACCGAAGTAGTGGGGATTACCAAGGCACATGCACCGGTTGAGAAATAGTCTTCTGGTTCTGGTGGTAGCGGTAGCGGCGTCGTTTTCGGGCGATGCGCAGACCGCCGCCGAAAAGCCCAGCACTGATGTGCGGCGCGTAGGCGCGCGGCTGCAATGCCAGTGTGGCTGCAAGGATTCCGTGGCCACCTGCAGCATGCTGGAGTGCAGTTTCTCCAAGCCCGCCAAAGAGAAGATTGCCAAAATGCAGGCGGTCAGCATGTCGGACGACCAGATTGTCCAGGCGTTCATCCGGGATAACGGCGCCGGGATTTATCTGGCGCCGCCGAGCGCCTTCGGTTGGATCATTCCGTATGCGGCGATTGGCGCCGGCCTTTTGGTGATCTGGGCGTTCGTGAAGAAATACAGGAAGCCGCGGCCGCTCACTGAAGTCGGGCCGATGGAACTCGACGACCCGGCTCTCGAGAAGTACAAAGACCAGATTGAAAAGGATCTGGCGAAGCTGGAATGATCATCGCAATAACGTGTGCCGTCGCGATCGCGGTAATCGTTTTCATCTTGGGAGTGCGGGCGAAAGATCTGCCGCAGCCGGAGCCCGAATCTCCGTTCCAGCATCTGGATGATCGCAAGGCGGCTATCTATGAAAATCTCCGCGATTTGCAATTCGAGTACCGGGTTGGCAAGCTCTCGGATGAAGACTACCAGAGCACCAAGCGCGACCTGCAGAAGGAACTGGCGGGCGTGTTGGCGGAAGTGGACCGGCTGAAGCTGCAGTTGGGTGTCAACGGGGCTGTGCCGCCGCCGATGCCTGCGCCGAAACCGGTGAAGGCGTCGGGGTTGGTGTGCCCCTCGTGCGGCGCGAAATTCGAAAAAGAGTTGAAGTTCTGCGGCGAGTGCGGCAAGCCGATGAAGGTGGCGCAATCATGAAGTGGCTTTTGGCGCTGACGCTGGCGAGCGCGCCGGCATGGGGCGCGATCAGCGGCATGGTGCTCAACGGGACGACCGGCCAGCCGCAGGCGAATGTCCCGGTGATCCTCATGAAAATGGGGGCGGCCGGACCCGAGGATGCCGGCAATGGCAAAAC
>CAYTJD010000078.1:0-9419 GCA_964438005.1 uncultured Solibacteraceae bacterium
TCGGTTGGTTCGCAGCCCAGTCCCATCCGGCCCGCGCGGCGCAAAATGCGGAAACATCCGGACCGCGCCGTCCGATCTTGCTGGAATTGTTCACCTCCGAAGGTTGTTCCAGTTGCCCGCCCGCCGACCGTCTTCTGGAAACGCTCGATCGAACCCAGCCGGTCTCCGGAGCCGATCTGATCGTACTGAGCGAGCACGTCGACTATTGGAACCGGCTGGGCTGGACTGACCCGTACTCGTCTCCCTTGTTCTCAGAGCGGCAGCAAGAGTATGTGAGGCACTTGCGCCTGGATGGCGCGTACACACCGCAAATCGTCATCGATGGACAGGCGGATTTTATTGGCGGCGACGAGCGGGCGATCCGTGCCGGCATCCTGCGTGCCGAGACGCACCCCAAATCCGCGATCGTGGTGCGCGCCCAGCGGACCGGGCCCGACATGAAGGTCTCATTGGAAGTCGGTGACCGGATGCGGCCGGCGGATCTGTATCTGGCGCTCGCCAATGACCCTGAGCAGTCACACGTGACACGCGGCGAAAACTCCGGACGCACGTTGCGGCACGTCGCGGTGGTGAGAAGTCTGATTCGGGTCGGGGCTCTTCCCGCGCATGGCGCATTCGCCAAGGAACTGACGCTTCCCTTGAAGAATGAAAATCCCCAGCCCTGGCGGGTTGTGGCGTTCTTGCAGGACCCCGGATCGAGACAGATCCTCGGCGCGGCCGAAGCACGCTTCTAGATTGCGCACGGTGCGCACCATATGGCAGCCATTGATTTCATCACGATGAACGATCGGCAGCACAAGGCAGATCTTCTGACCATGATGCACGGCCTTCACTCCGAGGATAAGGGGGAATCGCCTGTCGATGAGTCGCGTTTCCCACTCACGATTGACTTCCTCCTCGCAAATCCTTCCCGCGGCCGTATCGTTCTATTTGAGGAAGGCGGCACCCTCCGCGGTTACGCTCTCCTGGTCCCGTACTGGAGCAACGAGTTCGGAGGCCCGCTGGTGGTTGTGGACGAATTGTTCGTCACGCCGCAGGCGCGCAACCGGGGGATCGCCAGGAACTTCTTCCGATTCCTGGGCGAACAGAAGCCCTTCGACGCGGTCGCTCTGGCCTTGGAAGTGAACCCCGCCAACACGGCTGCGCTCCGCCTCTATCAGTCGCTGGGATTTTGCCTCCGGCACAATTCGCTCCTCACCTATGGCTTCTCTAACCGGTGACACGAAGTCCGAGCGATGGCTCTTCTCTCGTACCGCTCGGTGTGGATTCGCTGTCCCAACCGTGAGTTGCCCGCTCGGCGCATCCCAGCCGGCGTGTCCCCGGAGAGGCTCCACATCAACCCTTCGGGCGTTTCCAGTCAACGTAAGATCCGAATCGCTTTGCCTCCGGGTGCGTATCCGCCCCGAGCCAACAGAACGGCGTTCGTCGCGTGCAGCGACAGTCACGCGCCAGGGCCAAGCTGTTACTGCAGAAGTTCCATGCGAGCGCGCGCATCTGTGGTCCAAATGTGATTCGCGCCCATGGCTTTCAAGATCGTCTGGTACGAATCGCGCAAAAGCGGTCCGGCTTCGGGATTCTTACCTCGGCGCACCAGGGATTCGCCGAGGCGGCTCGCCAGCACCGCGTTCTGAACTTCGTCCCGGCGATGTTCGCGATAGAAGTTCAGCGAACTTCGAAATTCGCCCTCGGCCATCTCGAATTTTCCAGCAGCCAAGTAGACCTGCGCCCGCAGCTCCTTGAGACCTGCCAAATAGGATTCCGTGGCTGAGCCTCCGATGGCTGTGATCTGCGCTCCGGCAGCCTGAAACTCCCGCTCTGCCTCCGCAGAATTGCCGCGCAGCCCATTGGTCAGCGCCAGCCATTCCCGAATATTGATTGTAAAGACGGAATCGCTTCCGTGCTCGAAGGGGCGGATGAAATCGAGTGCCGCCTGATAGCCCTGGGCGGCGCACTCCAGATCCTTGCGCTCCAGGCAAAGCCGGGCGCGGTCGCGCAGCAATGCTACATATTCGTAAGCCTTGGGACCGGGCCGCGCATCGGCAATCGCGATCGCCTCGGCGAGATACTGCGCCGCCTCGTCAAAGTGTCCCGCCTTCAGATTGGTGGTTGCCAATACGCTTAGATTCGTTAGCGTCCCCCCTTCATTTCCATATAGCTCCCGGCCGATTTCCAGCGCCCGCCGCATGGGTTCCATTTGCTCGGCGAAGGCCTTGCCGTTCTGGGTCCGGGCAACGCCGAGATAGTTGTAGGCAGTCATTAGGGCTACTCTGTTTTGGCGACCTGGTGCCTTTTCCAAAATGCGAACGGCAATTCCCGCGTCCTGCTCGGCTTCGGTCTCTTCCTGATTCCTGTACTCCACCCCCGCCAAATCCGTGTACAGGATTCCCAGCGAAGGATCGTCCGGCCGGGCTATCGAAAGTTGCTTTTGGAGGGCAAGCTGAAGCTGAGTACGCGCCTCGCCGTGTTTCGCGAGCGCGCCGTACATGCGCCCGATGGTGCGGCGTAACCGGATCTCGATTTCCGGGTCGCCGCTGAAATACGTGCCGATGCGGTCGCGCATTTGATCGACTACGTCGAGAAGAGTGATGGACGCTCCTTTGTTTCGAAACAATCGGTCCCAGGTCGGATCCGCGGCACCCAACATATCATTCATGAATGTGTTGATTTGCTCGGCGCGCCGGGCTTCCCGCCGCGCAACCTCGGCCTGATACAGGGAAACAGCCGAGGCGGCCGCCAAGCCGATCGTGAAGACCACCCCAACAGCGACCGCGACCCGATTCCGGCGAACGAACTTTGCGGCGTGATACAAGCGGCCGGCGGGCTTCGCCAGGACAGGACGGCCTTCACGGTACCGCGTCAGGTCGTCCGCCAGCGCGTGGGCGGTGGCATAGCGGCGCGCCGCTTCCGGATCGAGCGCCTTGAGCAGGATCGCCGCAAGATCGCCCGCCAGTACCTTGCGCGCCCGGTCTAACGATCCACCACGAACTTCGGCCGCTTCGGCGGTCAGCGCGGTCGCCGGAGGCGCTGCGGAAATTGCGCCCGATGCCCGCCGCAGCGCACTTGTGATCGATTGCGAAGCGCCGTAGGGCGCCGCGCCCGTCATCAGTTCATAGAGGATCACGCCCGCGGAAAAAACGTCGCTCGCGACGCCGGCGGGCTCACCGCGCAGTTGTTCGGGGCTGGCATAGGCGGGCGTGATGGCGTGCAGCGAAGTGGTCAACGCATCGGCTTCCACCAGCTTGGAGGTGCCGAAATCGACCAGCTTCGACCGGCCTTCTTTTGTCACCAGAATATTCGAGGGCTTCAGGTCCCGGTGGACTACGAGATTCCGGTGGGCATAATCCACGGCATCGAGTACCTGGCCGAACAGGGCCAGCCGGTCGTCCAGTGTCAATCGGCGCGAATCGCAGTAAGCATCGAGGGGCTCTCCCTCGATCAATTCCATAACGAGGTACGGCTCTTCTTCGCCGGTCATGCCGCCGTCGAGCAGGCGCGCGATGTTCGGATGATTGAGACGCGCCAGGATCTGGCGCTCCGCGAGAAACCGCTCGCGATACCACTCCGAGCGCAGCGACCCGCGCAGGACCTTGATGGCCACCTCATGGCGAAACTGGCCATCGTCGCGGTGTGCGCGATATACGGTGCCCATGCCGCCGGAACCCAGGATTCCGTCGCACTGATAGGCTCCGAAGCGCGGCAATACCGGTGGGGCCTCAGCTGGCAGAGAGGCGCTCCACGAACGATAACTGGCGAGAAGCGCTTCCACTTCGGCCCGCAGCGCGGGATCGCCGGCACACGGCGAATCGAGATACTCCGGGCCTTGATCGAGCGCCGCGTGGAACAGGTCCTCTACCTGACGATATCGGCTGGTTTTAGGTTCGCTTGGCTTAGCGTGGCCCGATTGCGCCATGGCGCCCCCTTAAGGATGGCGGGATTCGGGAGAATTTTGCCCGCTGGACCCTGCTGCTGCGCCGCCATGCAGGCGCTGATGGAGCCAGGAGAGCGCAAAATTCACGTCCCGATCTACCCGCGCCCTGGACTGGCCGAGCAGTTCGGCCGTCTCCGTCGAGGTCGCGCCCAGAAAGAAGCGGACTTCGAGCGTGCGTACCTTGGCCGGATCCAGCTCGGCCAGTTCGGTGAGCGCATGGTCCAGGTCGAGCAACTCCGGGGAAGCCGCATCTACCCACGCCAACTCCGGCGCGAGCATGACGGCCTCGGCGCGCTCCCCGCGTTTTTTCGCCCCATCCTTCCGCGCGTAATCCACCAAAATCCGGCGCATCAACTTGGCGGCAAAGGCGTAAAAATGCTCCCGGCTGGCATATTGCATACTCGAGTTCTTCACCAGCCGCAGGAAGACCTCGTTCACCAGGGCGGTGGCTTGCAAGGTATGAGTGGGACGTTCCCCGCGAAGGTAAGACTCGGCGATGGCGTGCAGGCGGTCATAAACCGCCGGCGCCAACTGCTCGAAAGCGGTCTCGTCGCCCTGGCGCCACTCGGCCAGCAGTTGCGTGATATTTGCCGGCGTCGGACCCATCTGCGGATATTACCACTCTTTTCCTAGGACCGTGATCCGTTCTAGTAATCCTCCGCGCAATTTTTCCGGAGTCTGCGCCATCTCAGGTAACCGGCTGTCAAACAACAAACCCAAAGGAGAATTCCGGTATGACGGTCAAATTAGTTCGCCTCGCGCTCGCAACAGCTCTTTCGATCTTGTCCTGTGGGTCGCTCCCGGCCCAATTTAAAAACCCTATTCAGGCCGCCAAGGATGCACTGAAGAAGGCGGAGCAGCAGACAAAAGCTGGGCAGCCGGCGCAACCCGGGCAGCCGGCGCAACCCGGGCAGCCGCCACAGCCGGGCCAGGCCGCGCAACCGGGGCAGCCAGCTCAGCCAGGGCAGCAGGCAAAAGCGGGACCTCAGGCGCCGGCTACGGGCAGTCCCGCCGCCAACGAAACCGGGGCTTTCACTCCCCCGCCGGGAACCAAGATCGAAGCCACCCTGCTCTCTGCCCCGCTCCCCGGCGCGAGTTTCACCGTCAGCCCCGTGGGCGTTCACATGGCCACCGTCACGCACAGCGGCAGCCGTTCGGTGGTGCTGTATGACAACGTCGAAGGGCCCAAGTTCGATCAGCTCATGACCGATGGACCGAGTGGAATCGCGTTCAGTCCCGACGGTTCCCATTTCGCGTATTGCGGGCAGCAGGGCAACGAGGCCGTCGTCTTCGAGGACGGCAAGGAACTGTGGCGCACCTCCGAGACTCCGCTGGGAGGCGGGATCTACTGGGGCAGCTGCGGCGGGGGGGAGATGCACTTTACCTCCAACAGCAGACATCTGTATTTCCTGGCGGCGAACCATGTCGGCTCGACGGATACGCAACGGGTTGTCTTCGACGGCCAGGCCCACCCCGCCGGCACACTGACCGGCCCGAACCCGGTCCTCGTCAGCCCCGACGGCGATCATTATGCCTACGTCTGGGGCGACCCGGCGAACCGCGGCAACGTTTTCAATTACAAGCTGATCATCGACGGCAAAGCGGCGCCGTATATGGCGGGGCCGCTGCAATGGAGCGGCGACAGCAAACACCTGTATTCCTCGGTGACGAGCGGGGGCACCATGGATGTCCTGATGGATGGCAAGTCCATGACGCGGGCGAATAATATTCGGCTCTTTGTGCCTCCCGCGGGCGACATGACCGTTGCCGTGATCACCCGAACCCAGCCGCCGGGCCTGTTCCTGGCCGCGGGCAATCGGCCGGTTCCGGGCAGCGAGATGAGTGGCCAAGGGGGGATCCAAAGCGTGGCCTTCAGCCGGGACGGCAAGCACTATGCCGCGCAGTACGAAGACAACAGTCACCAGAGGTTCGTCCTGTGGGACGGCAAGAAGGGCCTGACCTATCGCAATTTGCTGGCTTTTAAAGGGCGCGAGGAACGCGACGCGCGCTATTTTGATTTCACGCCGGACGGGCGAGTCATCTATCTTGCCGACAGCCAATCCGCCGAGCAATACCTGGTGGTGGGCGATAAGGAATCGGCCACGATCCGGGCATCCGGTGAGGTGGTGGTTTCGGCAAACGGGCATGTAATGATCAACAGTGCGGGGAACGCAACCAACAGCGCCGGGATCGTTTTAGACGGCAAGTATCTGCAGCTTCCGTACGCGAACTCAGCGGGTTATCTCGGCTTCAGTCCCGACGGCAACCACTACGCCTTTTTGCTCACGGGCCGCGATGCGAATCTGACGGCGTACCTGGACGGCGTGGCGCAACCCAATACTGTGGCCATTCCGGCCGGAAGCAACACCGCGTATGCGTTCAGTCCCGACAGCAAGCATTTTGCCTATTTCTACCGAGCCGAAAACAGTTTGGGCATTTGTCTCGACGGCAAATGCATAGCGGCCGGCAACTCCGCCACCTTCTACAACCTCACCTTCAGCGCCGATAGCAATCATTTGTTCTGGATCAAGAACTCGGCGGGACACTACCGGCTGTTTGTCGACGGGAAACCGGTGCTCGACAGCGCCTCGCCGTCTGCGCAAACTCTCCCCAAGGAAACCTTCCAGACTATTGGGCCGAGCGGCCTGCTCGTTCTGGCGCACGACAGCGAAGGCTACAAACGAATCAGCATTACCCCGCCACCTGACTCGAGTCTGGCGACGATTCGCTGAGATGGAGGTCAAACTGGCATGCGCTTTCCTACCCTGAAGAACTTGATCTTCGCGATTCCGGCGGCCGTACTCGCGCAGACTGCCGATCTGAAAATGGGCGTGGTTTACCAGTGTCCGGCTGTGCAAGCCACCATGCAGGTGTTTTCGTGCACGGGAACGGGGCCCAATGATACGTGCGACGTTCAGACCGCGCCGCAGGGACGGCCGGCCATGCGCGGTAAATCGACCCGTCCCCAGGTGATGGCGCTGTTCACACTCTGCCAACTCCCGGCCGGTGCACGGGGCGGCCCCGGCGTGCCGGCACCGGGCCAGGCAGGCGCGGCCGGATTCAAGGTCGGTGATCAAGTTCGTGTGCTGGCCTCGGGCTGGCAGGAAGCGACCATCCTGCAGATTCGTGGGCGCTCCTATTACGTGCGCCTGTCCAACGGGATCGAGGTGTCGAAAGACTGGCCCACCGAAGTCCGCCGCCTCGGTGCTTTGACCGCCGGCGACCATGCCGCCGGACAGTATGACGCCCACGACCACGTGCAGGTCAGCATCAACGGCCGCTGGGCCGAAGGCACGATTCAGGGCCAGCGAGGCAACATGTACGAGGTCAAGGTGCCCGGCTACCACGGCGACTTCGATACCGACCTGGTCTCCACCACCCCGGAAAATATCCGCATGTCCACCACGCCCGCTCCTCCTCCCCCCGCGCAGCGGGCCGCCGGACAGCCCCCCAAGCCGGGCTACGTCAGTTGCGTCGGAAAATACGAAGGGCGCTGGGAAAGCACCACGGGGCAGGCCGGCAACCAGGTGATTTTCCGCTCGGGCAAGGTGACCGTGACCGAAGCATTCCAGAGAGTGCCGGATCTGGACTGCTTCATCGGCGAGGGAAAAGTGTCCCTCTATAAAGTGGGCTCATTCACGCCGTTCACACAACCGATGGAGATCAACAACGACGGAACGTTGCAGACCGAGCTCGGCGCGATCAAGAAGATGGGCAATTGAGGATGCCTCGAAAAGCCCCCATCTCGCTTCAGACTTAAATTGGGTCGCCAGAGTTCGAGCCTCCGAAGCGCCCGCCGGTATGGCCGCCACTCGCATCTTCGTTCACCACATTTCCCAACCCCGTATCTCCCAAATCCTCAGTAACTTAACTAAACCGCAAGCCTTGCCGCGCGCTGCCGGTGCGCTACTCTGTGCCTGGACAAACCGCTATGGCAACTGCAGCTCAGATCCAGGCCAACCGGCGCAACGCGCTTCGGTCGACCGGCCCCCGCTCTGAAGAGGGGAAGGCCATCTCTCGCTTCAACGCCCTGAAAACCGGCATCCAGGCGAAGTCGCAAGTCATCCCCGGCGAAGACCCCGCCGAACTCGAACAACTCGCTTCCGATTACCATCTCCAGTTTCAGCCCTCCACCCCTGTCGAGCGCTTCCTCGTCGACACGCTGGCAGACTCGGAGTGGCAGCTTCGTCGGTATCGCAAGGTCGAGGCCCGGCTTTGGGAGCAATCGGTGAAGGCTGAGAACTCGGACCTCGGCCAGGCATTCGGCCAGGGCTTGCAAGCGTTCACGCGGCTTCATCGCCGCATCGAGGCCCTCGAACGATCCTACTTCCGCGCTCTGCAGCAGTTACAACGCCTGCAGGCGGAAAGCGTCCCCGATTTGGAAATCCCGGAACTGCCTCCACCCGCGACGGAATTGGCTTCGTTCGGTCCAATCGCCGCCGATCAATTCCTCCCCGCTGAGGCAACCACTCGGGAGACCTCCCCCTCGTCGAATGGCTGCGCCAGCACATCGTAGCCGCCCAGATTGAGCACTTCGGCCCACAACGCGTCATCCGCGTTGCGTGCCGTCACGATCAGACGCGGTGCCTTGCTCAGAAGGTCCTTCCAATCGCCGTCCGGCAAGGAACTCTCGCAGATCACCACGGGAATGGTGTGTCGGGACAGGTGGTCGAGTGCTTCCTCGGCGCTCTGCGCCGGCTGCACAGCCCAGCGGTCCTTCCGGAGGATCCCGGTCAGCGTGTCGCCTGCCTCCGCCGTTGCGCAGACCAACAACACCTCATTCCGTTTCACGGCCGCACCCCCGCGATGTTCAGGCGCATGCGATACAACCCGGTCCGGGCGCACAAATACAGCGTCTTGCCGTCCTCATCGCCCCACGCCAGGTTGTGCGGATGCATCGGTGCGATGATCGTGCCCAGGTGCTTTCCTTCGGCCGAAATTACCCACAGCCCGCCGGGCCCGGAAACATACAGGTTGCCCTGCTGATCCACTTTCATCCCGTCCAGAGCGTCTTCGCCCGGCGCCGCCGTCATGTCGAAGAACAGCTTTCCGTTTGCCAGCGTGCCGTCGGGCAGCGCCTCGTACCGCATAATCGCCTTCTTCTTCTCGTCCCAATTCGTCACGTACAGATACTTCTCACCCGGCGAAAACGCGATGCCGTTCGGTCCGGTAAAGTCCGTCGCGATCTGTTGCAACCTGCCGTGGTACACCGAGTAGACGCCGCTGACCGGGAGTTCCTTCCCCGGGTCGTCGAAAAACTTGGGCAACCCAAACGGCGGATCGGTGAAATAGAGCGTCCCGTCGGAGCGGTAGACCAGGTCGTTGGGGCTGTTGAGCCGCTTGCCTTGATGCTCCGGAACCGTGATGTTGATCCGGTACCACGCGAAACACAGCCGTCCGGTGGAGCGGCGCTCGGTCAAACTGGTCGGCGCGATCGCTTCCCAGCGGGAATCGTCGAACGCCGCGCCGCCGGCATGCGGCGTGTAGTCGT